>CALOBG010000086.1:0-13963 GCA_942490995.1 uncultured Gammaproteobacteria bacterium | reverse complement strand
CCACCAGGACTCGCGCATGATCGCCGCGCCGCTGCGCCTGCTCGATTGCTGCCTGGAAACCGATGGCGGTGCGGCGGTGGTAGTGACAACGCCGGACCGTGCCCGCGACTGGAGTCATCGACGCGTGTTTATCTCTTCCGGCGGCCTCGGCCTCGGCGCCTGGAACCACCGCTCGATCGTCAAGGATCTCGATTCGCCGGAAAGCGAGTCGACCGTGATCGCGCGGCGCCTGTTCCGTGACGCCGGGATCACGCACGACGATATCGACGTCGCCTTCGTCTATGACCACTTTACCCCGCTGGTGCTGATGGCGCTGGAAGACTACGGTTTCTGCAAGCGCGGTGAAGGCAAGGACTTTGTCGGTGGCGGGCGCCTGCAGTGGCCCGACGGTGACCTGCCGCTCAACACCAGCGGCGGCAACCTGTCCGAAGGGTACCTGCATGGCATGCAGAACAACATCGAGGCGGTACGCCAGTTGCGTGGTGTCGCGCGCTGCCAGGTTGCCGATGCACGCTATGCGTTCGTCAGTGCCGGTAACGCGGTACCGACCTCGGCCATGATCCTGAGGGGCGAGGTATGAGCACGGTGGACGCGTTTCCCTACCCGATCCCGGAATACGGCAGCGAGCCTTACTGGGAAGCCTGCAATGAAAAGCGACTGGTGATGCAGCGCTGTGCAGCGTGCGACAAATTCCGTTGGCACCCCGCGCCGCTGTGCACGCATTGCGCCGCCGACGGCTTCAGCTGGGCACCGCTCAGCGGGCGCGGCAACGTTTACAGCTGGACGGTGATCACCCATCCGATCCATCCGGCCGCGGTCAGCCGGGTACCCTACGTGGTCGCCGAAATCGAACTCGAGGAACAGGCCGGGTTGCGTATGATCGCGACGCTTATTGACTGCGATCCGGATGCGGTCGCTTTCGACCAGGCGGTGGAACTTGATTTCATTCAGCATCCTGACGGCCAGAAGCTGCCGGTGTTTCGTCTGAGCGGGGAACGCTGATCGTGAATAAACCCCAACGACACATGTTGACCGGTTACCGCATTCTGGACATCACCCGCGCGGTCGCCGGCCCGACCTGCACCCGCATGTTCGCGGAAATGGGTGCCGAGGTTATCAAGGTCGAAGCCGCGCCCGGCGGGGACATGTCCCGCCAGATGACCAAGGTGCGCAACGAGCGCAGCCTGTACCTCGTTCAACAAAGCCTCAACAAACAGAGCCTGTGCCTCGATTTGCGCACCCCGGAAGCAATCCAAATCCTGCGCGAGCTGGTGCCGCATTGCGACGTCGTGGTCGAGAATTTCCGGCCCGGGATTATTGACCAGATGGGCCTCGGTTACGAAGTGCTCAAGTCCCTGCGCGAGGACATTATCCTGTGTTCGATCTCAGCGCTCGGCCAGAGCGGTCCGTTGGCCATGAAACCGGGCTATGACTTCATCGCCCAGGCCTACTCCGGGATCACGTCCATGATCGGTGACCCGGACGGGCCGCCGAGTATTCCGCTCGCCGCGATCGGCGACGCCAGTACCGGTGCAACGGCGGCGTTCGCCATCGCGGCCGCGCTACTCGACCGACATGCGACCGGCGAAGGCCAGCATCTCGATATCGCCATCCTCGACTGCTACTACCACTACCACGAAGTCAACGTGAGCCTGGCCAGTACCGGCGCCATGGTGCCGCACCGCGGCGGCAGCCATATCAGTTATGTCTGCCCGGCAGGCGTCTTCGCGGCCAGCGGCGGCTACATCATCGTGATGGGTTTCCTTCAGCATTGGCGCGACCTGTGCGAGGCGATGTCGCGGCCGGAATGGATCGACGACCCGGCGTGGGCGACCGATGCCGCCAGGCTGGAACATAAAGCGGAAGTCATAGCCGCGATCGAGACCTGGTTGCAGACCTTTCCCGATGTCGACAGCGCGGTGGCGCGCCTTGATGACTGCGGCGTACCGTGTGCGCCGGTACTGTCCGTCAACGAAACCCTGACCCACCCGCACCTCGTCGCCCGTGGCACGGTGCGCACCGTACACGATCCCATCGCCGGCGAATTCCAGATCCCCGGACATCCGGTGCGCTCGTCGCGCTACCCGCACGACAACCCATACGTGGCGCCCATGCTCGGCGAACACAACCGCCGAGTGCTGAGCGGACTACTCGGCAAGAGTGATGCAGACATCGACGCGCTCGCCGCCGCCGGCGTGCTGCAGTCCAAACCCAACTGACGAGGTCTGGTTGTGCTCGGACCCGCTGACGACTTCCTGATCCACCAGACCGCCGAGCCGGTGCGCTACGCGGCGACCAGCGATCGGCGCTTCTATGATCGCCATTTCATGACCGGCCATGCCTGTTCCGACGCACTGTTTTTCATGATCGGGATCGGCTGTTATCCCAACTTGGGGGTAATCGACGCGTTCGCCTCGATCGCCTGTGGCGACACACAGACCACCACCCGCGCCTCGCGCGAATTGGGACACGACCGCCTCAATACACGAGATATCGGTCCGTTCACCGTCGAGGTCCTCGAGGGTTTGCGCCGCCTGCGCGTGGTATGCGAGCGCAGTGACGAGGCCGTCGCTCTCGACCTGACCTGGGAAGGCGCGGTACCGGCGTTCGAAGAGCCACCGCTGTTCAACCGTACTCTGGGACGGGTGATGGAACAGGGCACGCGCTTCATCCAGACCGGCTGCTGGGCCGGCTGGATCGAGGTCGACGGCCGGCGTTTTGACCTCGATCCCGGCAGCGCCTGGGGCGCGCGCGATCGCTCGTGGGGCGTCCGTTCCATCGGACTGGAGCGCGAACCGCGCGGCCTGCTGCAGGCCAAACGCGAACAGGCGCCGCGCACGAGCTTATGGATGTGGTCGCCGATGCAATTCAACGACTACAGCGTTCATTTCAGTATCGGCGAGTTTGCTTCGGGCAAACGTGACATCGAAGTCGTGCGGCGTACTGAAAGTTTTGCCAACGGTGGTGAAATACGGATGCTCGAAGGCGCCGAACATGATCTGAAGTTCGACCTCGAAAGCCGTGAAATGCTGGCCGGTTCGCAAGTCAGTTTTGTCGAACCTGGCGGTGAAAGCCGTACCGTCACGCTCTCCCCGCTGCGTCGCGCCTATCTGCGTGGCGGCACCGGCTATGGCGGACCCGATCCCTGGCGTCACGGCACCTACATGGGCGAGGCGTGGGCAAGTTCGGTCAGCTACGACCTCACCGACACTGCAATCACGTCACGCATCGGCCCGACCCACGTTTTGTGTCGCATGGACATGGACAACGGCGAGGTGGGTTACGGGACGTTCGAGACTCAGGTTTTCGGCGCCTACCCACGCTACGGGTTCAACGCATGAATGCAGCGACGAGCGTCGCCGCGGAACACTCGAGCCTGCACCTCGCCCTGGCCGAAGTCATGACCACGCTGGTAAAGGCGCCGGTGCGGATCGAACAGCTGCGGCGCCTGGCCGGGGGCGCATCGCACGAAACCTGGGCTTTCGATGCCTGCCACGACACCACGCGCGAAGCGCTGGTGCTGCGGCGCGACTTCCAGGATCCATTGCTGCCGGTTGAGCTCGCGCAGGAATACGCCGTACTGGGATCCCTGTCGCAGGCGGGGATCCCGATTGCACGGCCGCTGTGGTGCGACGATCAGTGCCGCCACTTTGATACGCCGGCCATGATCGTGGCCCGCATTGACGGCACGGACCTGCGCAAAACGCTGGCCGCGGGCCACTTCGCCGGCGAGCGTTCGGCCCTGGCGCAGTCGCTGCTCACCCTGCAGGCGTCAATCCATGCTCTCGGCGCCGATCAGCTACCGATGCTCACGGCACGGACGCCGGCCGAGGAAATCGAAACCTGGGCAGATTACGTCACCAGGCAACGCACACCGCGCCCGCTGCTGAGTGCCGCACTCGGCTGGTTGCGCGCCAACGCGCCACCGGCAGTAACGCCGGCCCTGGTCCACGGTGACTTCAAGGCCAACAACCTGCTCGTCGATCGCGCCGGTGCTATCACTGTGATCGACTGGGAGATGGCCCATCTCGGCGACCCGCTGGAGGACCTGGCCTGGACCATGCTGTGGACGACCGGCGACGACATTGTCGGCGGCCTGCTGGCACGCGAGGACTACCTGGCCCGCTACGCCGCGACCGCAGGTCAAGCCGTCGACCCCGACCGGCTGCGTTTCTGGGACATGTTTGCGCTGTTCAAACTCGCCGCGATTTTTATTTCCGGAGCGCCCGATACTCAGCTCCTGCCCCGCATCCGCCCGGTCTGCCTGCAGCTGCGTCGTGCCCTGCCGTGGCTGGAAACGCGCCTGGCACAGCAACTGGACCATAGTCTCGTGTCCACGTCACCAACATGAGTTTTGGCCCGCTCGATTCGCTCGCGGTACTACGTGACTATCTGGCCGCAGAGATCCTGCCTGACGTCGCTGGAGCGCAACAGGGTGAACTGCGTGCCGCGATCAAGGTGCTGGAGGAACTTGGCGAAGAATTCGATCGCGCACCGGTGGTTCTGCACGAGGAAACGACGACCCTGCACAGACTGTGCACACAGGCTCAGGCCATTCTGGATCCAGTGACCGGCACCGCTAATCTGATCGCGCGTGTCGAGCAGCTCGGTCGCGGTCTGGGTCCTGTCAGCCTCACCCTGAAGGACGCGCAAGCCCTGAACGACAACGCCGCGACCTGCATGAGTGAATGCATCGCGGCGCTGCAGCGCATCCAGCACGATGCGGTACACGGCGAACCTGCCCGCGCGTGCCTGCACGACTGCTACGCCGAACTCTCACGCCAGGCCGCGCGACGGGCACAATGGCAATCGGTTTTTTCTCGCTGAGGATTCTCCAAGCATTCATCGAAAAGCGAACGCTGCGTGCCGATCAGCGCACGCTTAGCGCGCCCTGATTGAATCGGGCCCCGACTTTTCCAGGCTGGATCTCGACTGGCGTACTTTCTGCGTCAACACGCCCGCTGCTACATCAGCCTCATCGGCTCTGCCGATATAGCGCATCATGACGAGCCCGCACGCCGCGGCAACAAGGCCGGCGATTTGTTCCCGTCGCTGCTCCGGCGGCGCATCGAGCCGCGATTCGAAGTATTCCAGCCACGCATCGACGACGCGATTCGTCATCGACAGGTACACCGCTTCGCCGTGCGAGGCGTGCCCGAGCGCGTCGTACCAGATCCGCACGTACGGTTCGTATTCCGGGGCCTTGAGCATCAGCCACATCTGTTTGAGCAGCACGTCGAAGGGTTGGCGGCCGTGCGGCAGTATTTCGCTCAGGCGACCGACCAGACGTTGCACGAAACGTTCGAACGCCGCCAGCATTAAATCGTTTTTGTCGTTGAAGTAGTACAACAACATCCGGTCGCTGGTACCCACCGCGCCGGCCAGCGCACGCAAGCTCATGTTGCCCAATCCGGATTCGAGCATGTGGTCGACGATCGTTTCGAGGACCTCGGCGCGGCGATCCTGTCTAATACGGGTACTGGATTGCGGCATGACGCGCCCTTAGGAGTTCAGTGCGATGCGGGATCGAACGGCGGTACCGGGCCCGATCATTCACACCGCCTTGACCGGAAAGGCTTTCAACCCCACGAGGCGATTATTCGATGTCCACTCCGGGGTACCATCGAGCACGAACATGAAACCGGAATTCACCAGTTCCTCGAATACCACTTTGAGTTCAAGACGCGCGAGTGATGAACCGAGACAGAAGTGCACGCCGGCGCCGAAGCCCAGGTGTGGATTAGGCGAGCGCGCGATATCGAACTCGAACGGCCGATCGAACACGCTTTCATCGCGATTTGCCGACATTTCCCAGAACGTCACCTTGTCGCCTTCACGGATCTGTTTGCCGTGCATTTCGATATCACGGGTTGCGGTGCGGCGCTTGTAACAGGATGGCGTCGTCCAGCGCACGATCTCTTCGACGGCCGTTTTGATCAGCGTGGGTTCGGCGGCCAGGCGCGCCCAGGATCCCGGGTTTTCAATCATGGCGAGCAACCCGCCACTGATCGAGCGGGTCGTGGTTTCGGCGCCGGCGGGGAACAACAGCCCGAAAAACGAGCGCAGTTCGTGATCGGACAGCGTCGAGCCGTCGGCTTCGAATTGGGCATGAACGATGGTCGAGAAAATATCGTTCTGTGGCTGCTCGCGTTTCTTTTCGATCAGGCCTTGCGCGTAGCGGCGCAGCTTTTTTGTATATTCGATCGCAATCACCGCATCCGATGGGGCTTCGATACCAAGGTCGATCCAGTCGGCGAGCATCAGCCGGTCGTCTTCCGGCACCCCAAGGACGATACAGATGGCCTGGGTCGGGATCTCGCGCGACACGCGCAGCGCAAAATCGAACCGCTGCGAGCGCGGGATGGCGCTCAACAGCGCCCGCGTGCGCTGCCTCAATTCGGTTTCCAGCGCTGCGATCGCCTTGACCGTGAAGCCCTTGTTGACGATCGCGCGCAGCCGGCGGTGGTGCGGATCGTCGGTCTGGTTCATGACGTTGCCGGCGGAAACCTCGTCCTTGATGGTGGTGCCGCCCGCCGTGCGGGTCCCGCCTTTGTCCGAAGAAAACGTTTTCGGGTCCATGATGACCGCATCGACATCCGCGTGCCGGCTTACCACCCAGAACCCTTCGCCATCGGGGGTAACCGCGGTGGGTTCGTGCCAGTACACGGGGTCGTTGTGGCGCAACCAGGTGAAAAACTCGTGCGGAAATCCGTGCGAGAAATTTCTGCCGTCGGATAAATCAACCGGGCTGGCGTTCATGGTGCGGACCTCTTTTGATTGGAGGCTTCGGCGTAAACCGCCTGTGAACCGAACCCGGCATCCAGTCAGCGCCGCCGTGAGGGTCGACGTAATCGACGTTGGCCCCCGGCTATGCGCTTGCATAAACCGGGCGTTGCGGCATTATGTAGCATCTACTACATTTTGACTACGACGATGCCGCGCGTGTAACGCGTCGGTTGTTGGACAGGCACGCCAACCAGGGGAGTCGAACATGGCCACGGATAACAGCCGAGCGCGCAAACACACTGGGGACGGCGTCGCGGAGTTTGACGCCATTATCATCGGCGCAGGGATTTCCGGGCTTTATCAACTGCATCGCCTGCGCGAACTCGGGCTCAATGTGCGGGTGCTCGAAGCCGGCACCGGGGTTGGCGGAACCTGGTACTGGAACCGCTACCCCGGCGCACGTTTCGACTCGGAAAGTTACACCTATGCCTATTCGTTTTCGCGCGAGATACTCGATACCTGGGAATGGCGCGAACATTTCGCCGCCCAGCCGGAAACACTGAAATATCTGAACTTCGTTGCCGATAAGTTCGACCTGAAGCGTGACATCGAATTCAACGCCCGCGTCACGACCGCCGAATTCAGTGACCGCGACAACACCTGGACTGTCACCACGGAGTCCGGCGACCGCACTCGTGCACCGTTCCTGATCACCGCGGTCGGCGTATTATCGGCGCCGTATACGCCGGACATCCCGGGGCGCGAGTCGTATGCCGGCCTGTGCTGGCACACCGCGACCTGGCCAAAAGAGCCGATTGATTTGAGCGACAAGCGCGTCGGCGTGATCGGGACCGGCGCAACCGCCGTGCAGCTCATCACCGAGGTCGCCAAGAACGTCGGACACCTGACGGTTTTCCAGCGCACCGCGAACTACTGCATCCCGCTGCATAACAAGCCGATTTCGGCTGCCGAGCAAAGCGAACTCAAGGCGCGCTACGACGACATGTTCGCGCAATGCCGGACCAGCTACGGCGCATTTATTCATGATTTCGATCCGCGCTCGGCATTCGACGTCAGCGACGCCGAGCGCGAGTCGATCTACGAGGCGCTGTACGCGGAGCCGGGCTTCGGTTTCTGGCTGGGCAACTTCTACGACATCATGACCGATGAAAAAGCTAACGCGACGATCGCGGAATTCGTGCGCCGTAAAATCCGTGAGCGGTTGCACGACCCCCGGGTCGCGGAAATGCTCACGCCGCGTGACCACTGCTTTGGCACCAAGCGTGTCCCGCTCGAAAGTGGCTATTACGAAGTGTACAACCAACCTAATGTCGAACTCGTTGATTTACACAAAACTCCGATAGAACGCATTACGGAAACCGGTGTGCGTACTTCCGAGTCTGACTACGAATTCGACGTCCTGATTTTCGCGACTGGATTCGATGCCGTGACCGGCGCGCTGAACCGAATGGACATCCGGGGTCAGAACGGACAACTGTTGCGTGATAAATGGGTGGATGGCCCGCTGACCTACCTCGGTTTGCAGGTCGCCGGCTTTCCGAATCTTTTTACCGTTGTCGGCCCGCACAATGCCGCCAACTTCTGCAACGTACCGCGCTGTATCGAACAGAACGTGGAATGGGTGACGGATTGCATTGCCCACCTCAGGAACAACAAGCTGCAGCGGATCAGCGCAACCGAGGACGCTGAACGGCAGTGGCAGCAACACTGCGAAGAAGTGGTCGCCGACACCCTGTTCCCGACCGCCAATTCGTGGTTCATGGGCGCCAACATTCCCGGTAAGAAGCGCACCTTTCTTGCTTATGGCGGCGGCCTGCCGCGCTATCGCGAAAAATGCGATGAAGTGGCGGCGAACGGCTATGCGGGTTTCCAGCTCGAATAGCCCGCTTCACTTCGGCACCTTGGCGCATCTTTAAATCATTCCTCGGAGCGAACCAGCATGGCTGAACTTGGCTTCATCGGCACCGGCACCATAGGCGGGCCGATTGCCACGCGCCTGCTTGGCGCCGGCGACGAGCTGCACGTTTTTGACACGCGACCCGAGGCTACCCGCGCACTAGAAACTGCGGGCGCTCGGCGCGCTGCGTCGATCGACGCTATCGCTCGGGACTGCACGTCAGTATTTCTGTCACTGCCCGGTCCGACCCAGATCCGGGAAGTCGTGTGCGGTGACCGGGGGCTGCTGGCGCTTCGCGGCCGTATCGAGACCATCGTCGACCTGTCGACAAATTCGATAGCACTGAACCGCGAGATCGCCGCCGCTGCTGAAGCGATCGGGATCCAGTATCTCGATGCACCGGTGTCCGGCGGCAAAGTCGCGGCCGTGGACGGCACACTGGCAATCATGGTGGGCGGTGACAAAAACGCTTTCGAAACCGTACGCCCGTATATCGAGCGGTTTGGCAAACACGTGTTCTACCTCGGCCCGGCCGGTTCCGGGACTCTGGCGAAGCTCGTCAACAACCAGATTTTCCTCGCTGCCAGCGTCCTGGTGCAGGAAGGCTTTGTGATGGCTGCAAAAGCCGGCATGGACCCCAGCGATCTGGTTGAGGTCCTCAAGGTCAGCTCGGCCGGTGCGCTCATGCGCATCGCGCCACTGGTGCTGTCGCGCAAGTTTGACCTCGACGTATTCGCCCTCTCGATCGCGGCCAAGGACATGGCGGTCGCGATCGAATCCGCCGACGCGCTCGGCACACCCGTACCGATGACGAAGGCGGCTTCAGATATCTATGAGCAGGCCCGCGCACGAGGGCTGGGCAGCGAGGATTTCTATGCCACCGTGAAAGTACTCGAAGCGGCGGCCGGCATCGAAATGCCGGCGCTGAAGAAGCCCGGCCCGAAGCCGGCGTAAACGCTCGGTGCCGATGACGGACCTCGCGGCGTTTCTCTTCAATCGGCTTCGGGCTTCTCCCCGTACACGGCGCTGACCTGGCGCAAGCCCGCCACCCCGGTTGGCCAGCCGCCGTAGTGCGCGAGGTGCAACATGATCTCCTCGACTTTCTCTCGCGGGAAACCCAGATTCTTTGCCCCTCGCAGGTGCGTTTTCAACTCATTCTCGCGACCCAGCACCGTCAGTGCCGCGATCGTGATCAGGCTGCGTTCCTCGAGCTTGAGGCCGGGACGGCTCCAGATGTCACCGAACAGGTTGGCGACGGTAACCTGCATGAAATCACTGTCGAGTGCGGCCGGCTCGGGCGCGCGACCGAACAGCTTTTTCATGACCTCGAGACCTTTGTCCAGACGCGTTTGCGTGCTCATTAATATCCCCTCGCTGGTGCTTTTTTTGGTTTATGGACGGCTGCGTCGAAATGGCAGGTATCAGTTTTCGTTGGCGACGCCCCTGCCGGCCCGGGCGAGCGCCCGGCAAACCAACATAGCCCGGCCCCCGCGGCCTCGCAACCTGCAACCAAGGCATGCATTCCGACGCGGCTGGATCCGCAGCGTTCGACGAGCCCGTCCCGTGCTTCGAGGCAGTTAGAATGCCGGGCGACACGATGTGGCAACGGGCGGATACGACACCGGGTCGACTGCCCCGCAACCCGGTGTCCGAGCAACACCGGCAGGAGGCTCTGCAATGACCGACGTTTGGACACACCATCAGAAAACCGTCAACGGCTTTCGTATGCATTACGTCATGGCCGGCAGCGGCTACCCGCTGGTGCTGCTGCACGGCTGGCCGCAGAGCTGGTACGAATGGCGCCACGTGATCCCGGCGCTGGCCGAGCGTTTCACGGTGATCGCCCCCGATCTGCGCGGGCTCGGCGACTCCGAGAAGCCGATGACGGGCTACGACAAACGCACGCTGGCGAGTGACGTCGCGGAACTGTTACGCCAACTCGGTCATGACCGCGTCGGCGTGATTGGCCACGACTGGGGCGGTGCGGTGGCGTTCTACCTCGCCTACGATCATCGCGAACTCGTCCAACGCCTGTTTGTACTCGACATGATCCCTGGTCTGATCCGCGCCGGCGAAGCTTTTCCGCACGCCCTGGCACTGAAGATCAATCACGTCTTCTTTCATGGCGGCAATCCGGACTGGGCGACGATGCTGGTCAGCCAGAACATCGATGGCTACCTGCGACGTTTCCTCACCACGCTCGATTTCAACTACAGCCCGAACGTGTTTTCGGAACAGGACATCGCCGAGTACGTGCGGGTAAACTCTCTGCCAGGATCGATCCGGGCGGGTTTCCAATGGTACGCGACCGGGCTGCGCGAGGATGCCGACAACCTCGCCGCCGCCACGATCCCGTTAACCATCCCGGTACGGGTTTACGGGGGCGATACGTTCCTGGGTGACGTACGCTCGCACTGGGAAGCGGTCGCCGAACAGGTTGATGGCGGCATCGTGCCGCAGTGCGGGCATTTCATTCCGGAAGAACAACCGGCCTTCGTCATCGAGCAGTCACTGGACTTTTTTGCGGCGCTGGATCGGTAAGCAAGTTCGAACAACCCTACCGGTTCGACATCCGCCGCAGCCCTAACGATTACATAAGTTTCGGCTACGGCGCCCACTTCTGCCTCGGCACCAATCTGGCCAGGGCCGAACTGCGCGCCATGCTGCAGGCGGTGCTGCCTTTACTGCCTCGCCTCAAACTTGCGCCGGGCGCGACCCGGATCGCCCACACCCATGTGTCCGGATATGCGACGTTGCCGGTGACGTTGCGCTGAGGGCGGTTCGCCTGAAGATCCGAGGCTCGCTGCCCGGCTCAGATGTCGAACCGATACCTGTCGCCGTCGCGCACGAAGCGACCGGCGGTCGGTGCGGCGAAATGGGTACCGATGATCAGCACGGGCTGGTCCGCGTATTCCGCGAACATGCGCCGTCGGGTTGCGATCGCGGCGGGGGTATCGAAATCCGCGCCGCTCGACAGTACCGGATCCCAGCACTGGATCGGGTGATGCAGAAAATCGCCGGTGATCAGCGCCCGTTCACCTCGCGATTCGATCAGTACCGAACAATGACCCGGGCTGTGGCCGGGGCTCGGCACCAGGCTGACCCCTTCGCATACCACGGTCGCACCATCGACCGGCCTGGCGAGTCCGGCATCGAGGATCGGGCTTACGGAATCTTCGTAGGTGCGGCGCTGGATCTGCAGGAATTCGTCCTGCTCGTCGGCGCTGACGGAACCGAACAGCTCGAGATCCCGTCGCGCCAGCAGGTAGGCGGCATTCGGGAAGGTCGGCACCCACTTGCCGTTCTCCAGGCGCGTGTTCCAGCCGACATGATCGAAATGGAGATGCGTGCACAGCACATAGTCGATGCTTTCGGGCCGATAGCCGAGGGCGCGCATATCCTCGAGGTAAGAGGTGGATAACATGCTCATGACGTCGTAGGGCATGCGGTCACGGTCGTTGCCGATACAGGTGTCGACCACGAGCTTTGCGCTCGGCGTTTCGACGATCAGGGTATGGATGCTTAGTGACAGGTGCCCGTCTGGAGAAATGAAGGGTGACGCCAGCCATGGCACCTGCCGGACGATCTCCGGAGTAACGTTTTCAAGCAGCCCCGGAAATGCCGGATAGAAGGCTTCCTGAAGCTTGCTGATCGTGATATCGCCGATTGTCCATTTCATAAGCTGTGTTCCTTCATTCGGATTCGCCGCGCAGGGAAAATCCCGGATAACCGTTCCTCGCCAGGCTGCTCAGATGTTCGGCATAGGGCGCCATGCCCGCCATGTAGAACATCGTGGCACGCGGCTTACCCGGAATGTTGGCGCCGTTGATCCACGAGTCGACGCGCGGGAACAAGGTCGTGTCCGCGATCTCGTTACATTCCTCGATCCAGCGGTCCTCGATCTCGGTCTCGACTTCGAAAGACTCGAGGCCGTTGTCGCGTACGTGCGCTATCGCATCCGCGATCCAGTTGATCTGGTACTCGTGTACCGGCGGCTGGTTCGTGAACGGTCCGAACGGTCCAAAAATCATGAACAGGTTCGGGAAATCGGCGATCGTCAGCCCGATAAATGCGCGCGGCCCTTGCGCCCACTTGTCCTTGAGCGCGACGCCGCGGCGCCCGCGCGTGTCGATTTTCAAGTAATTGCCGGTCACCGCGTCAAAGCCGGTGGCGAGGACGATGACGTCGAGTTCGATCTCGCCGGCGTCGGTGCGGATCCCTGCCGACGTGATCGCGGTAATGGGTTGCGCCTTGACGTCGACCAGCGTGACGTTGCTGCGGTTATAGGCTTCGTAATAGCCGTCGCCACAGAGCGGACGCTTGGCATACAGATCGGTCGGCGAAAGCTGGGCGGCGACCGCAGGGTCGTTCACGATAGCCCGGATCTTGCGCCGAATAAAATCTGTCGCCGCCTGGTTCGCTTCGAGATCGGTAATGATGTCGTTGAACGTCCCGAGCATGAAACGGAAACCGCCGCCGGCCTGCCACGCGCGCTCGAATATCGCCTCGCGTTCCTGCGCGGAAACGCTGCTCGCCGGGATCGCGCTTTCCTCGATGCCGAACGCCGTGGCAGTCGCCAGCACGCCCTTCCAGTACCCTTCGTAGTCCGCGCGGATCGCGGCGAGGGTTTCCGGCGCGATGGCGCTGTGTTTGGCAGGTACCACGTACTGGGGCGAGCGCTGAAAAACGTACAGGTGCTCGACTTCCGGCGCGATCTCGGCGATGACCTGGATACCGCTCGAACCCGTGCCGATAACGCCAACGCGTTTCCCTTTCAGGTCCACGTCTTGGTGCGGCCAGCGCGCGGTGTGCAGGATCTCGCCACGAAAATCCTCACTGCCGGGGAAGGCCGGATAATTGGTCGAGGACAACAGACCGACACCTTCGATGACAAACTGTGCGCGAAACGTATCGCCACGGTCGGTGGTACACGTCCAACGCGAAGTCTTGTCGTCCCAATGCACGGATTCGATGCGGGTCTCGAAATGGATGCTGCGGCGCAGATCGTGGCGATCCGCGACTTCGTTCAGGTAGGCCAGAATGTGGGGCTGTCGCGGATACCGTTCCGGCCATTGCCAGTCGTCCCACAATTGCCGATCGAACGAATAGCAATAGGCGGTTACTTCGGTGTCCGAGCGCGCGCCCGGATATCGATTCCAGTACCACGTGCCGCCGACCCCGCCGGCGTCATCGAACGCGCGCACGTTGAGACCCCTTTCGTTGCGCAGCTTGTGCAGCGCGTACAGGCCGCCGAAGCCCGCGCCTACGATCGCAACATCGATCTCGAGGCCATCGAGCGGGTCGAGTCGGCTATCGGTC
>CALOBG010000085.1:0-126616 GCA_942490995.1 uncultured Gammaproteobacteria bacterium | reverse complement strand
CGGGGGACCGGCCGGCGCCCGCGGCGGCGCCAGCGCGCCGCCGGACTGGTCCCGCTGCTCGCGGCCGTCGCGGTGGCCGGTGCGGTCGCGGTCGCGGTCGTCGTGCTGCGGCCGCGGCGGCGCCACCGCGAACGGCCCCAGCGCGCCGGCCGCGCCAGCCGGCACGACGCCCCCCGCCGACCCCACGGCGATCGCCGGGCCGCCCCCGACGGCGCCGGCGGACGCGCCGGTCGTCGACTACGAGCAAGCCGGCCGCGACGCGCGCGTCGTGCTGCGCGCCGCGCTCGGCGACGCCGAGCCGCGGGTGCGCGTCGACGGCAGCGATGGGGTCGAAGACCGCGACGGCGACAGCGAGCTGCGCCTGCTCGAGCTGGCGCTCGAGGATCCCGACGGCGAGGTGCGCGGCCACGCCGCGTCGGCGCTGGGCGCGCTGGGCGCGGCCGGCGCGCGCGCCGCCCTGGCCCGCGCGAGCGGGACGCGCCCGCCGCCGCTGCGGGTCTGGTACGCCGGCGCGCTGGCCCAGCTCGGCGATCGCGACGCGCGCAAGCGCCTGATCAAGTACGCGCGCGACAAGGACCTGGCGGTGTCGTTCCGCGCGGCGCTGGTGCTCGCCGGCCTCAGCGACGCCGGCGACCGCGACGCGATCGACGCGCTCGAGCGCCTGGCCGCGCGCGAGGCCGACCTCAACGACATCGCCCCGTACGCCGGCGCGGTCCTGCTCAGCCGGCTCGCGGGCCTCAGCCACGACCGCGCCCGCGCCGTGCTCTACCAGCTGCTCGACGGCGACAACGAGCGCGCGCGCCTCGCCGCGGCCGAGGGCCTGGCGCGGCTGGGCGACGAGGCGGCGCTCGCGCCGCTCAAGCGCACGCTCGACGACGCCGCCTCGCCCAACCGGCTGGTCGCGGCGGTGGCGCTGATCGGCCTGGGCGACTACGCCGGGTTCGAGCTGATCGGCCAGCGGCTGGACGATCCCGCGCCGGAGGTCCGGCGCCTGGCCGCCGCGCGCGGGCTGGGCGAGCGTCGGCGAGAAGGACAGCGTCGCCGCGCTGCTGCCGCTGCCGCAGCGACGATCCCGACGGCACGGTCCAGGCGGCGGCCGCAGGTCGCGCTGGTGTTCATCGTCGGCCTCGATCCGAAGCTGCTCGCCCAGGCGTCGATCGACTGGGCCACCGGGCGCGCTCGGCGCCGAGGACTGGGCGGTGCGCGCGGCCGGCGGCCGGCGTGCTCGGCGATCTGATCGAGGCCGAGGCGGTGCCGCTGCTGGCGCGGGCGATCGTCGATCCCGACAAGCACGTCCGGCGGCCGCGCGCGCAGCGCGCGCAAGCTCAAGGGCGCCGACGCCGGCCGCGTGGTCGCCGAGGCCGCGCTCGCCGAAAAGGATCCCGGCGTGCAAGCCGACCAGGTGCGCGCGCTGGGGACGATCGCGGATCCCGGCACGCTGGGGACGCCGCGCGTGCTCGCCGAGCAGCATGGGGAGGTCGGCGTGCTGGCGGTCCCGGATCGATGATCGCGGTCGGCGATCCGGCCGGCAAGGCGCGGCTCGACCAGGCGATCATCGACCGCAAGGTCGAGCCCGGCAGGCCGAGGTCGAGCTGGGCGCGCTGGCCAACGATCCGGTGGTGGTGCCGACGCTCGTCGTCGGCGCCCGCGACAAGGTGTTCGCGGTGCGCTTCGCCGCGGCCGAGGTGCTCGGGCACTACCAGGCCGAGGCGGCGGTGGCCACGCCGGTGCTCGAGGAGGGGCTGGTGCAGAAGAGCCTGGCCGTCCAGGGCCGGGCCCGCACCGCGCTGATCGGGTTCGGCATGGCGCCGATGCGCGGCGCCACGTACTACGTGACCAACGAACGCGGCTGGGATCCCGGCGCCGTCAGCTACGCGCTAACGCTCGGCTATTCGCTCGCCATCATCGGCTATGCGACCGCCGGTCCGATGCTCGACTTCGCCGGACGGCGCATGACTGCAACGCTCTATTTCACCATCGGCGCGATCAGCGCCTACGTGTGTTTCACCGCGGAATCCGCCATCGTGATCACGGTCGCCTACGTCGTCGTGCTTGGCATGCATGCCCTGTGGCCGATCGCCGCGACCATCACCAGCGAGATATTCCCGACCGCTATTCGCGGCACCGGCAATGCGGTGGTCAATAATCTGCTCGGACGCACCGGTATGGCGCTGGCACCGGCGATCGTCGGCAGCCTGTCGGCGGTGCTCGGATCGGTCGGGCAGGCCGTCGCGCTGGTCGCGCTGGTGCCGTTCGCGTGTATACCGATCATCCTGTTGATGGTGTCGGAAACGAAAGGCAAGGAACTGGAGGACATCAACCAGTGAGCTTCCCTGGCCGCCAACGCGGGTAACCGGGGGTTTTCGAGTTTTCGAGGTGTTTGATGAAAAAGACCCTGCAGCCGGGCCTGGCATATACCCACACGTTTCGCGTGACCGACACCAAGATCGTGCGCGGGCTTTATCCCGAAGCCGAAGAATTCCAGCTCATGCCGGAGGTTTTTGCCACCGGCTTCATGGTCGGTTTCGTCGAATGGGCGTGCCTGAAAGCGATCAACCCCCATCTCGACTGGCCCACGGAGCAGACGGTCGGCACGCGCATCGATGTCAGCCATAGCGCCGCGACCCCGGTGGGCATGGCAGTGACCGCGCGAGTAAAGCTGATCGAAGTTGACGGCCGTCGACTCGTATTCGAAGTCGAGGCGCGCGACGAGGTCGACGAGATCTGTCGCGGCACCCACGAGCGTTTCGTTATCGACAAGTCGCGATTCGACGCCAGGGTCGCGAGCAAAGCCGCGGGCAGCAGCGGGGGACCGTAATGCCCTGACAATTTTCAACCGCACGGAGGAGTTCGTATGTACCCGATCAACCGCCGACGTTTCGCGGCCAGACTGGCAGGACTCGCCGCCAGCACCGTGGCCGCTCCACTGGCCTGGGCCGAGTCCCGAACTGCCGAGCCGGCCGACGCTGCGCTGCGACCGCAAACAAAAACCAGCGCGAACAAGGAGATCTTCTGCGCATTCGGTACGGATATCGATTCCGTCGCCGGTCAGATCGGTTCCTACCTCGGCGGTGACTCACCGTCGGATATCCAGCGCGGCATTTTTGCCGGCGAAGTAGGCACGACGCGCCTGCTCAACTTATTCAAAAAGTACCGCCTCCGAACCAGCTTCTTTATCCCCGGACACTCGATCGAAACCTTTCCCGAGCAGATGCAACGGATTGCGCACGAAGGCCACGAAATCGGTGCGCACGGCTACCTGCACGAAAACCCCATCGCCATGACCCCGGAACAGGAAGAGGCGGTGCTGGTGAAATCGATCGAGGTCATCGAAAACCTGAGTGGACGGAAGCCGCGCGGCTACGTGGCGCCATGGTGGGAAATGTCGGCGTCCACGGCTGCGCTGCTGCAGAAGTACGGATTTGAATATGACCACAGCCAGGGTTACCGGGATTTCCAGCCGTTCTACGCCCGCGTCGGCGATACCTGGAACGTGATCGACTACACGCAGAAAGCGGAGACCTGGATGAAGCCGCTCATCCACGGTAAGGAAATCGACCTCGTCGAAATCGGCGCAAACTGGTACCTCGATGATCTGCCGCCGATGATGTTCATGAAAAAGGTGCCGAACAGCCACGGCTTCGTCAACCCTCGCGATATCGAACAGATGTGGCGTGATCAGTTCGATTGGGTCTATCGTGAACTCGACTACGCGGTATTCCCGTTCACCATCCACCCCGGGGTCAGCGGCCGTCCGCAGGTTATTCTCATGCTCGAACGCTTGATCGAATACATCAATGGGCACGAGGGTGTGAAGTGGATGACGTTTGAGGAGATCGCCGGCGATTTTCGCCAGCGTTTTCCGTTCGCCAGCGGCAGGCGTCCGGCGGTCGTCTAACAGGGTGTTGAAAAACGTAGCGAGGAACACCGGTTACAAGGCGTGCGCGAGACGAGGACCGGAGTTTACTGATGTAAATGAGGACCGCAGGCGAGTGCACAACGCGGTAAACGGTGTCCGCAGTAGTTTTTCAACACCCTGTTAAGAGCCAGGGAGAACATGCCATGACCTCAACACTAAATAGGCGCACCAAACGCACCATGTGTCCGATGAACTGTCACCCGACGTTCTGCGGCATGGAGGTGGAACTGGAAGACAACAAGGTTTTGTCGATCCGCGGTGACAAAACCAATCCGGACAGCGAAGGGTTTCTGTGTGTGCGCGGCCTGGCTGCGCACGAGATCATCGACAACCCCGCGCGTCTGTTGACACCGCTGGCGCGCGATACGCGCGGTGAGGATAGCTGGTACGAAATCAGCTGGGACGCCGCCATGACCCGCATCGTTGCGTCGATGAACAAGGTCGGCCGTGAGCGCGTCGCGCTGTGGCCGGGACACGGCGTGTTGTCGAATGACTTCGGTCCACTGGCGAACCTCGGTCTCGCCCAGCGTTTCGCCAACATGTACGGCTGCCAGTGGTGGGATACGTGCATGATCTGCTGGGGGCTCGGCGGCTTCGGCATCGGCCTGACCGGCGCCCTGCAGGCCAATACCAAAGAGGATATGAGCGCGCACGCCGATCTCATCATCCAGTGGGGTTCGAACCACGCAAGTCAGCCCAATACCGCGCGCCATGTGGCGAAGGCCAAAAAGCGCGGCGCCCGGGTTGTGGCTATCGACGTGCGGGTGAGCGACGCGTGCCGCGCGGCGCACGACCATTTCGTGGTCCGTCCGGGCACGGATGCAGCGCTGGCACTGGCGATGATGCACGTGATCATCCGCGACGATTTATTCGACCACGAATTCGTCGCGGCACACACGCTGGGTTTCGAGGCACTGCGCGAACACGTGCTGCCATTTTCGCCGCACTGGGCAGCGGATATCTGTGCCATCGACCCGGCCAGGATCGAAACCTTCGCACACGAATACGCACGCACCGAGCGCGCCATGATCCTGGTCGGCGGCGCATCGATGCATAAGGACGCGCATGGCTGGGAGGCGGCACGGGCGATTTCCTGCCTGCCGGCACTGACCGGAAAAATCGGCTACGAAGGCGCCGGCTTCGGGCCGCGTCATGCCGGCATGACCGATGGTTACGGCTTCGCCGACATCACCAATGCCGGCGCCCGTCCGCCGGGTAACTACGTCCCGGCACAGATGTCGGCGATCGTCGATGCCATCGAAGCTGGCGACATCGCAACGATGTTGCTGTTCGGATCGGATTTCGCCACCTCGTTTGCCGACGCCGGCCGGATCGGGACCGGCATGGCCGGGATGGATCTTGTGGTCAGTCACGATCTGTTCATGAACGACACCACCCGGCGCTACGCCGACATCGTGCTACCGGCCACCAACTGGCTCGAAGACCTCGGCGCGAAAGCCACCGCCACCCATGTCTACCTGATGGATAAGCTTGTCGAGGCGGCCGGTCAGGCGCGTTCGATGACGCAGATCGTGCGCGAGCTTGCCGAGCGCCTGGAGGTCGACGGTGTTTATCCCTGGGATCACGACGCCGGGCATCTCGACGCCGTCCTCGACCATCCGGCAACCGGACACCTGACGGTCACGGGCTTGCGAGCGAGCGGCGGCATGGCGGCCCTGAACGTCGACCATGTGGCGCACCGCGATCTGCGCTTCGCGACACCGTCGGGCAAGCTGGAGTTCTATTCTGAACAGGCGCTGAAGGTTGGCTGTTCACCCTTACCGACGCACAGCGCGCGGCCGCGGGGCGCTTTTCCGCTGGAGTTACGCAGCGGCCGGACAATCAACCATTTCCATGCCTTCTACGACGCCGGCCGGGCCTTGCCATCGCTGGCCAGGCGCGACAAACGGCCAACCCTGTGGGTGGCGCCGGCTGACGCTGCAGCGCGCGGCGTTGTCCACGACGACGCGATCAGGATCTGGAATCAGCGCGGCGAGTTCCTGGCGCACGCCAAGGTTACCGACCGCGTGCCGCCCGGCACGGTCTGGATCCACGACGGCTGGCCGGGCCTCAATGATCTGACCAGTGGCGCCGGCGTCATTTCCGATCACGCCACCACGCTGTTTCCGTTCAGCACCGGGCAATCGGGATTTGACGCCTTCGTCGATATCGCGCCGCGCGTCGAGGCGGCGCCTGAGTACAGGACCCCCTGACAGGCCGCGCGGAACGGTGTGGATTGCACCAACTGGAAAGCTTTTTTCCGGTTCCAGCTAAGGCTTTCGATACGCCGGGTCATCCAGGCCCGCGATCGGCACGAAGCCCGGCAGGGCCTTGAAGCGCTCGATCCAGGCCCTGACCGCCGCATAGGGTTGCAGCGAAATATTCCCCATCGGCGCCAGCGCGACGTAGGGAAACACCGCGATATCCGCAATCGTCGGCCGTCCACAGGCCAGCCAGGTGTGGGAAGCCAGGTGCTGGTCAAGGATTTCCAGCGAACGTTGACCACGGATGGTCGCGGCCTCGGTGCCTTCGTCGAAGTCGTGGGGCAGTCCGTTACCCGAGATCCCGAAGGAAATGATGGCGCGCGCGGTAAACACCCCGTACTGCACCCAGCTGGCGGCGAACGCCAGCCATTCCATGATCGCGGCCTGCTCGGCGGCACTGTCCGACCACCACGGCGCGGGGCCATGCCGGTGGGCGAGATATACGAGGATCGCCGCGGAGTCACGCAGCGTGATGTCGCCGTCGACCAGGGTCGGTACTTCGCCGCGAGGATTCACGGCGAGATAGGCGCTCTGGTGCTGTTCGTCGGCCATGAGGTCGATGTTCACCTGTTCGCAGTCGCTGTGCAGGAACGACAACAACAACCTGACCTTGTAGCTGTTGCCGGATTCTTCGTAGGTGTAGAGCTTCATGGGCATGTCCGTGCGTCCGGAATGAGGTGTTTCAGGATGCTTCTACGGTAACCCCGGCTTGGAGGCGGCTCAAGCACGCAATGCCGCCGACCGCGTAACCCGGGAGCGGCGCCGAAATGACGCCTTTACTGAGCGAATGACCTACCGTTCCTGCAGCGCTGTTACCATCGTCGCGCCGCGCTAAGTGGAGGTACCGTGGAACTCATCTGGATCCCGATCAGCGTGTTTGCCGCGCTGATGCAGGCGGTACGCACCGCCGCACAGAAAACCCTGAACCAGAGCATGTCCAACATGGGTACCACCTATGTCCGCTCGCTGTTCGGTTTGCCATTCCTGGTCATGTTCCTCGCCGCGGTGCTGTACGTGAACGGAGGCGGGGTGCCGGAGTTTCGCCCCGCGTTCGTCGCCTACTGCTTCGGCGGGGCAGCGGCCCAGGTGCTGGCCACCGCCCTGCTCATCCACATGTTTACCTTGCGCAGTTTTGCCGTCGGCACCATGCTGACAAAAAGCGATATTCTGATGACCGCTATCATCGGCTCGGCGTTTTTTTCCGAGCGCCTGTCGCTGATCGGCTGGTGCGCACTGTTTGTCGTCCTGACCGGGGTCATGCTGCTGCTCGGCGGCCGGCTCGGCACGCGTGCGCTCCGCGCCGGCGGCACCACGGTGCGTGAAGTTGTGCTCGAGCGCGCCACCGGGGTCGCGTTTCTGTGCGCGCTGATGTTTACCTTCTCCTACCTGTTTATCCGCGAAGCGACCCTGCTTCTCGAACCGGGCAGCTTTTTGTGGCGCGGCGGCTGGACGGTGGTGGTCGTCACCACGATGCAGACTGTCGTAGTCGGCGCCTGGTTGTTGCTCAAAGAGCCCGGGGTATTTCGCCAGATCTGGCCGAATCGGCGCATCATCAGTTTTATCGGCCTGACCAGCGCGCTCGGCTCGATCGGCTGGTTTACCGCGTTCGCGCTGGAAAACGCCTCCTACGTGCGTGCCGTGGCGCAGGTAGAGGGGATTTTTACTCTACTGATCTCATGGCTGTATTTTCGCGAATCGCTGAAAGCAATCGAATTGCTTGGCATCGCGGTCATGATCGGCGGGGTATTGATGTTTCGCCTGGTGGGCTAGCAGGGTGGTGAAAAACTACTGCGGAGGTCGTGCGCGGCGTTACGGACCTCGCCTGCGGTCCTCATTTACACCAGTAAACTCCGGTCCTCGTCTCGCCCGCGCCTTGCGCCCGACCTTCCTCGCGACGTTTTTCACCACCCTGCTGCAGGCCAGGTGAAAACTACTGCGGAGGTCGTGCGCGGCGCCGCGAGAGCGGATAATTTTTTGCAGGCTGATTGCCGCGCACTGGACAGGCGTTTTGACCAGGCCCTACAGTAGCAGCCGTCTTTTGCCATTCCACTCATCATCGAGGGCCGGCCATCATGAGCATCGATTGCGGTTTCCTGTTTCCGTTCCGAAATCCGGCCTTCGCGCAGCGCTCCTGGACGCAGCTTTACCGTGACGATATCGAGCTGGCGGTCTATTCCGAAAGCCTCGGCCTCGATCACGTGTGGCTGACCGAACATCACTTTGTCGATGACGGTTATTCGCCGGCCCTGCTGCCGATCGCAACCGCCATCGCGGCGCGGACCAAAACCGTACGCATCGGCACCTTCGTGCTGCTGCTGCCCTTGCACCAGACGGTTCGGCTGGCGGAAGACATCGCGACCGCCGATGTGATCTCCCAGGGTCGTATCGATGTCGGCCTCGGCCTCGGTTACCGGGTTGGTGAATTCGACGGTATGGGCATTTCGCCGCGCGAGCGCGGCGCTCGCTTCAACGAACAACTGCCACTGTTGCGGCAGTTACTCGATGGCGAAAACGTGACCTTCGAAGGGCGATTCCATCACCTGCAGGGCGCTCGCATCATGCCGCCGGCGGTACAGCAACCGGTCCCGCTGTGGGTCGGCGCACGCGGCGACAAGGCGCTCGACCGGGCCGCGCGCATGGGCTGTCATCTGGCCGGGGTGTCGGCCGATCACCGTCTCAAGTATCGCGAGGCTTTACGCCGGCATCAGCGCGAACCGGACGACTACCACGTCAGCCAGATGGTGCTGGTTTACGTCGCCGACAGCAAAGAGCAGGCCTGGCAGGACACCGCCGCGCCGGTCAATCACATGCTGCAGTTGTACTACGACTGGGCGGTGGAAGCCGGCGACAGCAACAACGACGACCAGGATTCGCGCGCCATACCCAGTCCCGAGCAGCTGCGTCGCGAACAGGCCTGCGATTTCTTCGGTGAACCGGCCTTCATCGGCACCGCCGACTACGTCTACGCCGGGCTGCGCGACATGCTCAAACGCTCACCGTGCACCCACCTGGTGTTGATGGGGGTCCTGCCCGGCGCACCGCCGTCCGGCACCCGCCGCAGCGTGGAATTGTTTGCCGAAGAAGTGATGCCGCGCCTCAAGCAGGACGCCGGTTGAACAGTGCAAGGCGGGCAGCGGGATCAAGCAAACTCCGAACGAATCATGACCCGACATCCTGCGGCTTTAGTTAATGCGCAACGGGAAGCCCGGTGCCGGTGGGTGACGCAAACGACGCCACGATCGCGGCCCACATCTCGGTCTCGACAACCACGTTGCCGAACGTACCGCCCACAAAAAAACATGCGAATGCCAGTGGTATACCCCACGACGGCCGCCCGAATTGCTTCATATCCCGGTAAACCATCAAACTCACGAAACCCACGCCGAAAAACAGCACGATCGTCTGCGCGTTTTCCGTGGTGAAATCGGCGACGTGGGGCTGAACGATTATTCGGATCAAGCGATCAAAGCCAGGTACGGTCAGTATCGCGGTAGCCAGGACCATCAGGCGCTTATGTATCTCGGGTTTGCGGCGAAAATAGACGCCGACGAGAACGCAACAGGTAAACGCCGAGGTCAGAATGCTGCTGAAGCCTGCGCCGCCGGTGAGATGCTGGCCAGTCGCGTCCAGATACGCTACCGCTACGTAAGTAAGGATAAATCCGCTGACGACGACAATTACCGCGACCACACCCAGTTCCCGATGCAGCACCTGTTTGTTTTTCAGGATCAGCCACGACTGCAGGACCGCTATCAAATACCAGAGCGTGAACAGCACGCCGTGAATATGCATCCACACCGGCAGCGGATCGTCGAAGAACTGCGGCCTGAGAAAAAACGTCGGGACAAAGCCACCAAGGCAAAGCGCCGTCATGACTATGAAGGAGACGAAATAGAATCGGTCTTGAGACCTTGCCGTCGTCATAAGCTACCGGAAGCGCTCGAGTTGGGTCGATTGTACGCTCGCACTGCCGCTTGCCAAGCGGAGCGAGCGCCCGGCTCGGCACCGCGCCTGTACTGGACGCGATAGACGTCCGCTTGCTGTGCTCAATAGAGGCGCGGGTAGGCGCCAGGTTGCGGTGCCGGTGGCGGCCTGATCGAGGCCGCGGCGCGCTCGATTTGCGCTTCGCTCGCCGACATGTCGAGGCTGGCCATCACGCTTTCAATCGTGCGCCGCGGCGCTTCAACGAGGTCGGCATAGTGTACCGTCAGGTGATCATGGTGGGCGATAAACTGCGTGACGGCCTGCCATAGCACCGTTTGCATGGCTTCCGGGTCCGCAAACCAGTGCCGCCGCGTCAGCCCGGCTATCGATTCGTCGAGCGGACGCCGCGACCAGACATAGCGAACCCGCGATCCCCAGGCGGATTCGATATCCGGCGCGCTCAAACAAAGCAGCGGGTGCTTGAGACCGATGCGTTTGTGACCGTCACGTTCATGACGCTCCAGCCACCGCGCGAGCCACGCGATGCGCTGATCGGCGTCGGTCGATTCGATCAGATCGGGTTCGCGCCACCATAGTCGCAATCTGGCGGCGACGTCAGCGGCTTCGTAAAAATCGCCGAAAAACGGCGGGCCGCCCATGTACACACCCAGATGGTGGAGTACCCCGGCAACTGCGCTAGTGCCTGAGTTATACAGCCCGAGGACAACAATGCGCTGGCTGGTGTTCACCATACCGTCGAGGAAACGGGGACATTCCACATTTCCTGTTCCTTGGAAACGTGGAATGTCCCCGTTTCCTGTCCCGCTGCTAGCGTTTGATTTTCGACATCTTCGACCCTTCCAGCGTGAGGTTGTACATCAGGCCCTTACTGCCGATGATGAAGCCAACGATGGGATCCTCGATATTGACGGTGTTGAGGTCTTTACCGGCGCCGAACTCGATTAAGGCGACCGACCCGTCGACCCCGGCTTCCCAGCCATCGCTGGCGCGAAATTTTTCCAGCGCCGCCGCTTCGAGGAAAATGATCACGACGGTTTTCAGCTGCGCACCGAGCTGGAATCCGATCGACGCCGACGCGGTGTTGTAGTACTCCGCCGTTTTGCCACCGATACGCAGGGCGCCCTCACCGTATTCGCCACCGATACCGAAGCCTGCCTTGATGACTTCGGGAAACACCAGCACACCTTTCGCCTTACTTAGGAAAGCATCACCCCCGGACACTTCCTGAGTGAATTTTTTCAGTGCCGCATCGACCTTGATGTCGATTTCCGCGGCCGCGGCGGCGAAACAGTTTGTGCCCATCAGGCCCAGGCACAGCATCGAGATAATCAAACAGAACTTCACTGACAGGGTCGGAACTGGAACCCGGGCAGCGCTATGGATGGCGGAGTTCAAATCGATTTGGGTAATTTTCATGCGGGCTGCATCCTTCCTGCTGGGGATATTTCGATGCGCAAGTGTCGCCAGCGCAGGTCAGCGCATAAAGCCGCGCTGCTCAACGCTGTGACATGATGCACGGATCGGGTCCTGCTGCACCAGCGCACGATCTATTCGTCCGGGCCGGAGTGATGTGCGGCGCGAACCCACGGCTCTGAGACGAACAGGCCTCGAACCGCGGAAAATCCTATACTGTCCACCTGGCGCGACGGTGGCGATATCGATCATGAACGCAGATACAGCTCCTATCCTTTACGGCGTACCGTTTTCGCAACCGGTGCGGGCGGTCATGTGGCTGATGATCCTGAAGCGGCTGCCGTTCAACATGGTGTTGATCAATCCAGGCTCGGCAGGTAAATCCGGTAGTCGCAATCCGGCCTTCCTGGCCAAGAATCCCGGCGGCACCATCCCCTGTTTCGAAGAGCCTGACACCGGCTTCGTGCTCGGCGAAGCGCACGCGATCATGTGTTACCTCAGCAGCAAACACGGCTGGACCGACGTTTACCCGCACGACCTGCAGCAGCGGGCCAGGGTCGACTGGTACCTGCATTATCATCATCGCCGGATCCGCGACGCTTCGATCGGACTGGTGGCGCCGAAAATCCGCAAGGATCTCGACATTCCGCAGGCGATCCAGAGCGCGGCCCGCACGAACTTCGAGGCCGGCCTGCTGTCGCTGGAACAGGGCTGGCTGGTGCGCAATCGCTTCCTGGTCGGCGACAGCGTCACCCTCGCCGACCTCGCCGCCTATGTCGAGATCGGCCAGACCCAGGCTCACTTCACCAATGTTTTCGATATCAGCCCGTATCCCAACGTGCAGCGCTGGCTGGGCGACATGGCCGCGATCGAAGGCCACGACGAAGTCCACGTCGTGCTCGCCGAAATCGGCGATATCTCGGTCGAAGCGCCATCGATGGAAACAATCAAAAACGCGAACAAGCGCGCGCTCGAGGTGCTGCAGGCGACGATCGAGGCGATCAGGCAAGGCTGATCGTTACCTGCTTGGACCATCGCAATATTCAACGAGGACCACCATGATCGAACTGTACACCGCCGCCACCCCGAACGGCTGGAAAGCCTCGGTGACCCTGGAGGAACTCGGCATCCCCTACAAGGTGCATGCCATCGAACTGAGCAAACAGACCCAGAAAGAACCGTGGTTTCTGGAACTCAACCCTAACGGCCGCATTCCGGTGATCGTGGACACCGATAATGACAATTTTGCGGTCTTTGAAACCGGCGCGATTATGGTCTACCTCGCCGAACAGGCCGGGCAGTTGCTGCCGACCGATGTCAAGGGTCGCTCGCGGGTCATGCAGTGGTTGATGTTCCAGATGGGCGGCATCGGCCCGATGATGGGCCAGGCCAACGTGTTCTACCGCTATTTCCCTGACAAGATCCCGGCCGCCATCGAGCGCTATCAAAACGAATCCCGACGCTTGTTCGAGGTCCTGGAACGGCGACTTCAGGACCACGAATGGCTGGCCGACGATTTTTCCATCGCCGATATCGCGAACTGGTGCTGGGTGCGGACCTACAAATGGTCCGGGGTATCGGCCGACGGCCTGCCCGGTCTGAAACGCTGGCGCGACGCGATCCGCAATCGGCCCGCCTGCCAGCGCGGCATCGAGGTGCCACAGGCATTAAGCAATATCGTCGACGATAAAGAAGCGACCGACGCGTTCTCGAGCAACGCGCGCACGATCCTGCAGCGCTAGACGACGTTATAGCCGGGCGTTGACTTCCCGTACTCGCGGCAAACTGTGTGCCGGCGCCAGTCGCCGGCCGCGCCCGATCCGCATCATCATGAACGAGGCCGCCAGCCCGAGCAGGATCGTGGCGATGTGGAGGACATGGAAACACAAGGCGAGCCGTGCGTGGACATGCTGCACGCTGGCGTGCAGCCAGTGGCTGGTAGCGGCAGACCGGACATGATTTCGGGGTACTAACATGTTGCGCTCCTTTTCCCCGCCCTGTAACTGAAGCTTAGCTACGCTTGTCCGCGCTGGTGTAGCAGATTGTCAGAGGTGTGTAGCAGAGTGTTAACAGGGTGGTGAAAAACTACTGCGGAGGCCGTGCGCGGCGTTGCGGACTCGCCTACGGTCCTCATTTACACCAGTAAACTCCGGTCCTCGTCTCGCCCGCGCCTTGCGCCCGACCTTCCTCGCGACGTTTTTCACCACCCTGTTAGGAGGTCCCTGCGTAGAAACGGCGCCGGGCTAGTGTTTGCCGACCGGCCCTCGCTTCACTGTTGTCAGCAGGAGGAAGGCGCCGAAGCAGCTCAGCCCGGCGATAGAAAATACCACCGGGTAACTGCTGACCATGGCAACGTAGCCAAGCAGGTAACTGCCGGCGGCGAAGCCGACGTTGAACGCGCCGTGGTAAGTGGCCATGGCCTTGCCGCGCTCACTGTCGAGCGCACAGTCCAGCGCGACCGCGTTCAGGGCCGGGAAAAACAGGCCATGCGCGAGACCGAGTAAGGCACCGGTGAGCAGCAAGCCGAACATGTCGAGCCAGATCAGCGACAGCGGCGCGGCGATGTAGAGGAACAAGGCTACCGTCGCCACGCGCAAGCGGCCGAGGCGATCGGCGAGCCCGCCCAGACCGAGGCGGATCAACATCGCGCAGATCGCAAAACCGATCAGATAGCTGGAGACGTGTTCAAAGCCGAGGTCCAGCGCCCACGGCTGGTAGAACGTGTAGGCGGCTCCCATCGTCCAGCCGACCAGGACCGCAACTACCAGGACCCGCTGCAAGCCGGGTCGCCGCAGGACTTCGAGCATGCTCGTACTTTCGTGATGCGTCTGGGTTTTGCGTCCTTCCCGGATCAACTGGGTAAGGAACCCGGCCAGTATCGCCGCCGCAACGGTGCTGGCGAACACGACATGCCAGCCGAAATTCGCTGCGCCCCATTCGGCCAGCGCCGGGCCGAGCGCGTTGGTTGAGATCATCACCGCGCCGAACAGGCCGATGGCCTGCCCGAGGCGTTGCGGCGGTGCGAGGTCGGTCGCGAGCGTGGATATCGAGACGTAGTAAAGCGTGAACGCTGCGCCCTGCATGACGCGCAACACCCACAGCAGTGGCCCGACACTGTCCACCCACAGGAATCCGACGCTGGAGGCGGCAAACGTGAGGGCGCCGATCACGCCGAAGGTTTTACGCCCGTGGCGGTCTACCTGCACGCCGATGAACGGCATGGCGACCACCGAAGCGAGCATTGATACGGCGTTGACGCCGCCGATGGTCAGGGCGTCGGCGGCGAGCTCCACGGCGAGAAACTTCGGCAGCAGGAAGTAGGTCGAAAACGACAGGCCGAATACCGCCGTCGCTGCCAGCAGGATCGCGAACTGCGCGGTCAGTAGTGGCGAGGGCTGGCTATGATGTTCGGATTCGGTCATCTTCGAAGAGCGGCATTGCAAAGCGGGCGGCGCTGTCGGCCGGCTCACTCGGTTGCGGGTCAGGCGCGCAACTATACCGGACATCGATTGAGGAGATAGTCATGGCAGATCTCGAAAAGGCCGTAGCACTGCTGGAAGCTGACGATTGGCAGGCCGCGCATGTCATTGTCCAGGACGAATCCGGCCGGCTCGCAAGCTGGGCCCATGGCATCGTGCATCTGCTCGAAGGCGACCTCGACAACGCGCGCTACTGGTACCGCCAGGCGCACCGAACCCTGCACGAACCGGTACAGATCGACGCGGAGATCGCGGCGCTGAAGCGCGAGATTCAGGCAAGCCAGGCCTGAATCGGATCACCATTGGCGCCGGCATCTGCGCTCGGCGACGTTGCATTGCCCGCCGGTGGCGCTCAAAATTCTTACCCTGACGCCAGCAGAACAAACAGGAACGCCCATGAAAGTCCCCACCACCCCAGCCGAGTTTGCCGACACCTACGCCGATATACCGTTGAACTGGGTGCGGGTTACCGGGTCGGCGCGTTTCGACTATCCGATCGACTACTCGGTGGCCGTACTCCACGTCGATGAGCAGGACGGGCGGATCGACTTCCTGTCACGCTGGGAGTCGGATTCGTACTGCCATTACCACTGCCATGTCGGTGAAACCTCGGTCCTGGTGCTCGAAGGTGAGCACCACGTCGTCGAAACCAAAGCCCACGAAAGTGTGCACAAAACCCGCCAGCCGGGGTTTTTTGCGACCAATCCGGGCGGTGACGTGCACATGGAATACGGCGGTCCGCAGGGCTCGCTGGTTTACTTCAGCTGCAAAGCAGTCGACGGCAAGCTGTTTGACGTGCTCGACAAAAGCGGCACCGCGCTGAAAACCGCGACCGTCGACGATTTCGTTTCCGGCGCGATTTGATCCACGCGAGGATCAGGGACATTCGCGTTCGCAGGCTCGTTGTCGCGCTGGCTATCGGTGTCCTGTCACTCAACTGTGGCGCGCAGGAGGCGACCGGTGCGCGCGAGTTCGCCATTCAATGCGCGGCCTGCCACGGTAAGGACGGTCGCGGGGACGGGCCGATACACGATGCCCTGAGCCGGCGGCCGAGCGATCTCACCTTGCTCAGCCGCAATAACGGCGGTGCGTTTCCGGAGACGGTGGTCTATCAGATCATCGACGGCCGACGCCCGGTCGACTTCCATGGCACCCGCGACATGCCGGTCTGGGGCCGGCGCTTCGACCTCGCCGGCGACAGCGAACCGGCGATCGAGGCGCGCATCGATCGCCTGATCCAGTACCTCGAGTCGATCCAGCAGGACGTCTCGGCAAATTAAGCTGCTCAGCGGAACGCCGGCATCACGTGTTCGGCAAAATCGGCCAGTACCTTGCGTTCCTTATCCATCGGCGGCCACAAGGCAATTTCGCGTATGCCGGCCGCCTCGAGTCGTTTAACGTGCTCGATGATGGCATCCGGTTCGCCGACCAGTGAGCCGGCCTCGATCGCGGCAGGCGTAATGTAAGCGCGTTCTTCCGGCTGCAGATACACCAGGTGGCCGTCGTGGATCTGACGGAAGCGTGCGTTCTCAGGCAGGCTCATGCGTTCAACCCGGGCCAGATAGTCCGGCCAGATCGATTTGAAATGATCGGGGATGAGGGCGTCGTTCTCACCGTTGTCTTTCCATACTTCGTAATAGAAGTGAAGTTCGCAGGCGACCCAGCTACCGGTTTCATCGATCACGCGATCATCGGTGAGCTTTTCATTGGCGGCCAGAACGCAACTGGTGCTGATAAACGCGGTGTGAAAATCATCGGGCAGCGTGCGGCCGGCCTGTTTCGCACCGGCATGGATGGCGGCGAGTTTGGGCTGGAAAACTTCCGGCTCGCCACCGACGGTCATGAAACCGTCGCCGTAGCGACCGGCCGAGGCCAGCGCCATCGGACCGTTGGCAGCGACGTAGATCGGTATACGCTGGTCAAGATTGAGAAAGCGTTGCTCGCGATGCAGGAACTGGATCTCACGGGTCTTGCCGTCGTAGGTATAGTCAACCGCCTCACCGTCGAGCAGCGCCCGCACCACCCGCAGGTACTCGCGGAACGCCTTGGCGCGCATCGGGTCCTGGCCCATGACCCGCATCGCGGTGTGGCCGGTACCGAGACCGAGGAAGGTACGGCCGGGGGCCAGTTCGTTGATGCTCGCGATGGAATGAGCAGTTACCGGCGCGATGCGCGTCCCGGTGATCGCCACCCCGGTGCCGATCTGTATCCGGCTGGTGTGGTGCGCAGCCAGGGCCAGCACCGCATAGCAGTCCGACCAGATCATCTGTGAGTCACCGACCCAGGCGCGGTCGAAACCCAGTTCCTCCGCGTAACGGATGAACTCCCAGTTTTTGATGTGTGCACTGACGCCGATCCCGAATTGCATCGCGGTCTCCTCGCGGTAAAGTTGAGCCCAGTGCCGGCGATGGTAGTGGATCTGTCCGGATCTTTCTTAGCGGCGCCCGGGCCTGGCTGACGCCGACCGATCCGCGCGCCCCTTCCCCGGCGTATGATCGACGCTCGTCCACAGGAATATCGAGATGACACAGGCGCCGCTGACCCACCATCTGAATATCGCCAGTTCCATGCTCAGCACGCTGCTGCGTGGTGGTATTGGCGTGATCACCACCCCGGCCGCCACGCAGCCCGTGCAAGCGCTGCAACTCTACGAATTCGAGGGCTGCCCCTACTGCCGGCTGGTCCGCGAGGCGCTGACCGAACTCGATCTCGACGCCATGATCCTGCCGTGCCCGAAAGGCGGCAAGCGCCACCGCGGCGAGGCCGTCGCCCACGGCGGTCGCGAACAGTTTCCGTTTCTGTTCGATCCCAACACCGGCCGGCGACTCTACGAATCGGACGCGATCGTGAGCTACCTGTTCGAAACCTATGCCGGTACTCCGCTGCCGTTGCACTGGCAGATGAGCACCGTGCACAAAATCGGTTCCGCAATGGCCACGCTGCCGCGCCTGGGTCGCGGCACTCAGGCGCAACCATCGCGCCGGCCGGCGCAGCCGCTAGAGCTGTACAGCTTTGAAGCGAGCCCGTTCGCTCGACCGGTCCGCGAGCGCCTATGCCAGCTTGAGCTGCCCTACCTGTTGCGCACAGTCGGCCGGCGAAGCGCAGCAGACTGGATACCGCCACAGCTGCGCAAGCAGTTTGCCGGGGCGGCCGAACCGGGTACGCGCAACCGGCGCGCGTTGCTCGAACGCGCCGGCACGATTTCTATTCCCTACCTGGTCGACCCGAACACCGGCACCGAACTGGCCGAATCGGCGGATATCATCGCCTACCTCGACCGCACCTACGCGCTGTAACCCGACCAGCTGAAGCCGTTGCCAGAACTCGCCGCCATCGCCGAGCGCGACGCCAGCGGCGAAGTGGCCGCGCTGTACGCCGATATCCGCGCCACCCTCGCGGTACCGGTCGTCAACCTGGTGTGGCGCCACCTGGCGACCATCGACAACGCACTGGCCTGGGTGTGGGACGCGGTCAAGCCGCTGTACCGCGCGCCGCGGCTGGATGTCGAAGCGGCCGGCCTGCGTTCGATGGCACGCTGCGTCTGTCTGCCGCCGTTCTCGGCGGCCAGTCTGTCGAACGTCGGAATACACGCTGCCGAGGCCCAGGTTCTGCGCGCGGTGCTGGCCAATTACGATCCATTCGAATCCACGCAATCTGCTGGCCCTGATCGCGCTCGCCGCGCATCTCGACGACGCTGGCGGCGAATTCCGACCACCGCGCACACCTTCGCCGCGCGGCGCACCCGCAGCCGCCGCGGTGAAACTCAGCGGACTGCCGCCGCTGCTGACCGATCAGGACATGACCGAGGCCACGCGTGCGGATGCGTTGCGTTTCGAAAGCCTGGGATGCGCGCCACCCGCGCAGAGGATCGTGGGCGGCGTACCGCGCCACCTGGCCCACTGGCCCGAATTTCTCGGCCACTGCGTAGGCGCGATGGCGCCGTTTGACAACGAGATCAGCAGCGGCATCACACGCCTGCACGAATCCGCGCAGACCCGCGCAAACACACTCCGGGCGCTGCTCAGCCCCGGCCCGCCACCGTCGCGCCGTGCCGAAATCGAAGTTGCGCTCAAGCGCTTCACCAGCCGCGAACTGATCGCAAACTACATCGTCAAAGTTCAGTTACTAATCGCCGCACGCTGCCGCCGGCAGAGCCATGACAGGCTATCGGTGGAGTATCTCCAGAGCGCTGGACAGCTTATTGCCGGGGCGGCCCGCGGTGGCAGCGGGATCGTTGCAGACAACCGTTTTCACGTGATCTCACAGCAACAATCAGCGTGCCGGTTGCGGCGAAAAGTCCGGCCTGGTTTTGCCTGCCTCGCGCCAGCTCATCACCCGGTTGCGGCCGGCCGCTTTGGCTGCGTAGAGCGCCTCGTCCGCTTCGCGCAGAAGTGCTTCCGGATCGCAGGTATCGTCAGGCTCGACCATCCGCAGACCGATCGAGACCGTCACCCACGGCTCGTTGGGGCTGCTGGTATGTTCGATCGCCAGCGCGACGACCTTCTCGCGCAGACGTTCGGTAAATTCGGCCAGCGCAGTGGTCGATTTCGCCGACGCGATAAACGCGAATTCCTCGCCGCCCATTCGGAACACATTATCTTCGGCGCGGCGCATATGCTCGTTCAGCGTACGTGCCACGCGCGCCAGCACCTCGTCACCGCGGGCATGGCCGTAGGTGTCGTTGAAACGCTTGAAATAATCGACATCGATCATGGCCAGCCCGTAGACGCGGCGCTCGCGCGCGGCGCGGGCAATTTCGCGTTCGAACACGAGGTTGAAATAACGCCGGTTGAACAGACCCGTGAGGTCATCGGTGATCGATAGCTGCTCGAAACCGCGCCCGATCGCGACGATATAAAAAATCAGGTAAGCGCCAAGGGCGACGAATCCGAACAGCAACAGCGCATTCAGTATCAACAGTTTCGTGAGCGCGCTCTGCTGGCGGGCTTCGAAATTATGCCGGGCCTGGTCGAGGTGCTTCAGACTTGCGTTCAAGCCCGCGCTGTAGGCAGTTTTCAGATCCGCGTAACGCTTGCTCAGCAGCAGCGTAGCGGCGCCGTTGATGTCGCCTTCACGAACCAGTATGAAGGCGTCCTTTTCGATCTTGAGCAGGGCCTCGTTGGCGACGTTGACGGCAGCCAGATCACGCGCGGCGGCCGGCGCCAGGCGCATCACGATGGCAAGTGCATCGCCGAGTTGCGGTTCTGTGAGTCGGTAACGCTGTTCCCAATCGAGGTCGCCGGTAAACGCGGCCATGCGCGCGGACATCGTCAACACTTCGTCGAACAACATGATATCGCGCGCCAGCAGTTCCATCCGGTAGACCGCGCGGCGCGATTCATCGTCGAGAGTAAACATGCGCATGACAAAATAGGCGGTTGCCAGCAGCAACGATAACTGACACAGCAACCCGACGCCGACGATCAGGCCATTGCGCGTTCTTGACGTCGGCAACGGTGCCCTGATGACACCCGTCATGTCGGTGCGCGCGCCAGCGCCTCAGCAGCCTGCGCGTAGAAAATCGCTGTCACACTGCCCCTCCAGCGCAAGCGTTCAAGGGTGAACATACCACACAGCACCGACGGGCGTTTTTGCAGGCGGAGCCCCATCTTGCTTTCATGCGCGCCGCCGATGGCCGACACTAGGGGCCGATAATCTTTTGTGCCCGCCGAAAATCACCGTCATGAAAAGCGTGCCGCCGACAACCCTGACAGCTTTGGCTTTCGCCCTCACCGCCGCGCTGACCGTACTGGCGCCTGCCGCGGCGCCGGCCTTCGAGTTCAGCGGCACGGCGCGCGCGATCGATGGCGACAGCCTGGTTATCGATGGTCAGGAAATGCGTTTGCAGGGTATCGACGCACCGGAGTTTCAACAGTCCTGCAGCGTTGCGGGCAAACCCTGGCAGTGTGGTCGCGCAGCCACCGAGGCGCTCGCGTTCCTGCTTGCGCGCAGACCCGTGCGCTGCCTCGGCTCGGAGTACGACCATTACCAGCGCGCGCTGGTTACCTGCCGTCGTGGTGAGGTCAATATCAACGCCATGATGGTCGAAATCGGCATGGCGCTCGCGTACCGGCGCCATTCACACGCCTACATTGCCGCCGAAGACAGCGCCCGCGCCGCGCGAAGGGGGCTGTGGGACAGCGAATTCATCACGCCCTGGGACTGGCGCCGGTCACAACGTACGGCCGACGCGAACAGTGGCGAGTGCGCGGTCAAGGGCAACGTCAATGCCAGGGGCGACAAAATTTATCACCGCCAGGGTGATCGCGATTACGCGCGCGTGAAAATCCGCGCCGAGCAGGGTGATCGCTGCTTTGACAACGAAGGCGACGCACGCGCGGCGGGTTTTCGCGCGGCGCGGCGTTGAACCGCGCCACACCCTAGAGAACCGGCATGGACAACGAACTGTGTTTTCGCACCGCGACCGAACTCGCGGCACTGATCCGCACACGCAAGCTGTCGCCGCAGGAGCTGGTGCAGGCTTACCTCGATCGCATAGAGCGGCTCAATCCGCACCTCAATGCTTACGTTACGGTGTGCACCGAGCACGCCCTGGCCGAGGCGCACGCGGCCGAGCAGGCGCTGATGACCGGCAAACCGCTCGGTGCGCTGCACGGCGTGCCGTTCGCGGTTAAAGATCTGCTGTTCACGAATGGCGTACGGACCACCGGTGGTTCGCGGTGCTACGCCGATTACCTGCCCACGCAGGACGCCATCGCGGTCGAACGTTTGCGCGCGGCCGGCGCGATCCTGCTCGGCAAAACCAACACCCCCGAGTTCGGCTTCAAAAGCAGTACGGAAAATATCCTGTTCGGAACAACCAACAACCCCTGGGACGCGCAGCGCACCGCCGGCGGTTCGAGTGGCGGTTCCGGCGCCGCAACCGCGGCCGGACTGGCGCCGTTATCGCTGGGCACCGACGGCGGCGGCTCGATCCGCACCCCGGCGAGCTTCTGTGGCATCGTTGGACTCAAACCGAGTTTCGGACGCGTGCCGGGCGGGCCCGGCTTTGGCGGCGGCGCAACCATCGCGCACACCGGACCGATGACCCGCACGGTCGCCGACGCCGCGCTGATGCTGGGGGTCATTGCCGGGCCGGACGCACGAGCGCCACGTACTTTGCCGGCCTCGGCTACGGACTTTGGCGCGCCGCTGCGATCCGCGCCCGCCACCACGCGTATCGGCTGGAGCCTTGACCTCGGCTATGCGGCGCTCGACAGCGAGGTCGAACAACTGGTCGTGGCGGCGCTTACCGACCTTGACGCGGCCGGCTGGTCGCTGACCCCCGATGCGCTCAAGATCGACAATCCCGAGGCCGCGTTCAATACCATCATTCGGGCTGAAAACTACATCTTTGCGCGGCCGCTCGCCGACCAGCATCCTGAACTTCTCGAGCCGGAAATGCTCGAATTTACCCGCAACGGCGCAAGCCTTTCCGCCCATGACTACCTCGCCGCGAATGTCGAGCGCGATCGCCTCAGCGTTCAACTCGAAGAATTTTTTACCCGCCACGATATGCTCATTACGCCGTCCCTGGCGGTGCCAGCGTTCCTGCATGGCCAGCGACCGCGGACCATCGCCGGACGGGCGGTCAGCGGCATGGACTGGCTGTCGTTCACCTACCCGTTCAATCTCACCGGACATCCGGCGGCGAGTATCCCCTGCGGTTGGACCGCTGGCGGCTTGCCGGTGGGATTGCAGGTGGTCGGCCCGCGTTTTGCCGATCTCGCGGTACTCGAAGTTTGCGCCGCGATCGAAGCGCTACGGCCGTGGGCCACGCGCCGTCCGCCTTTGCAACAGTAATCGGACAAGGCCGGCACATCCGCCCACCGTTCGCGCCGAAACTTATTACAATGCCGCGACTTGCGTCGGACCGCGAACAGGGTGGTGAAAAACGTCGCGAGGAAGGTCGGGCGCAAGGCGCGGGCGAGACGAGGACCGGAGTTTACTGGTGTAAATGAGGCTGGCTGCCGAGTCCGCAACGCCGCGCACGACCTCCGCAGTAGTTTTTCACCACCCTGTTAACCAGATGTCGCCCACCAGCCGAGGAACACGTATGACCACACATTTCGCCAAGATCTGGGAGCGCGTGGCCGATATCGTGCCGCAACAGGACGCCGTCATTCAGGGCGAGCGCCACGTAAGCTGGCGCGACTACGAACAACGCGCGGCGCGACTGGTTAGCGCGTTCCAGGATGCCGGACTCGAGGCGCACGCCAAGGTCGGCATGTACCTGTATAACTCGCCGGAATATTGCGAAACGAATTTCGCCGCGCTGAAAATGCGCGCCGTACCGGTCAACGTCAATTACCGCTACCTCGACGAAGAACTGCGTTACCTGCTCGACAATGCCGATGCCGAGGCGGTCGTGTATCACGCCGCGCTGGCCGATCGCATCGCCCGCGTAGCGCCGCAGCTGCCGAAACTGCGGCTGCTGGTCGAAGTCGCGGACGAGTCAAGCACTGCGGGCGAACCGCGCGTACCGGGTGCAATCGCGTACGAGGAAGTGCAGACGCGCTTCGCACCGGCCGCGCGCGTGGATCCGGCAGGCGACGAGATCTACATGCTCTACACCGGCGGCACGACCGGCATGCCCAAGGGCGTGATGTATCCGTTCGCGGAGTTCACGGAATTTTTTATTGCCGGCTACCCGCCGATGATCGGCCTCGAACCGATTACCGACGTCGAAACGCTGCTGGCCGGCATCGCGGAACGCGCGGGTCAGACGCCGCCGATGGTGGCGATGTCGGCGCCACCGCTGATGCACGGCACCGGCTGCTGGCTCGGCATGATGGCGCCGCACATGATGGGCGGCACCGCAGTGCTGCTGGAAGACCGCGGCCTCGACGCGCTCGAATTGTGGGAGACGGTCTCGCGTGACCGTGTCCAGCATCTGATCATCGTTGGTGATGCCTTCGCCCGGCCGTTGTTGCGCGCGCTGCAGGACAATCCCGGACGCTGGCAACTCGACTGCCTGCGCCTGATGATTTCCTCCGGCGCGATGTTCTCCGTCGAAGTCAAGGAAGCACTGTTCGAACAGATCCCGCACCTGGCTATCGCCGACATCCTCGGCTCGACCGAGGGCGGCATGGGCCAGTCCTTGAGCACCAGGGATTCACCGCGCGCCGATACCGCGCGTTTCATGTTGTCGCCAACCACCAAGGTGTTCAGCGAGGATGGCCGCGAAATCGCGCCGGGCTCTAAGGAAACCGGACTGGTTGCCAGCGGTGGCCTGGTGCCGTCCGGTTATTACAAGGACCCGGAAAAATCCGCGCGCACATTTCGCGAGGTCGACGGTGTGCGTTACGCTTTCCCCGGCGACATGGCGCGGGTCGGTGCCGACGGCTCGCTGGAGCTGCTCGGACGCGGCTCGAACTGCATCAACACCGGCGGCGAAAAGGTTTTCCCCGAGGAAGTCGAAGAAGTCCTCAAGCGCCAGCTCGAAGTCGAGGATGCGCTGGTGTTCGGCGTGCCCGACGAACGTTTCGGCAATCGCGTGGTCGCGGTCGCTTCGTGCGCTCCCGGCGCGGCGACCAGTGCCGAGGCCATTATCGCCGGCGCGCACGGCGTGCTGGCTGGTTACAAGGTGCCGCGCGAAGTGGTTATCGTCGAGCGTGTCCCGCGCGCACCGAATGGCAAGGCCGACTATCCATCCGCGCGCGAACAGTTCGAGCGCGCACACGCCTGATCCAGGTTTGCACGGAGAACTTCAATGACCCGCCCGGCCGACTGGTACTTCGATTTCATTTCGCCGTTCGCCTATCTGCAGTTCAAACAGTTGCAGCGCTTTGACGGCGTGTTGACGATCACGGCCCGGCCACTGTTGTTTGCCGGCCTGCTCGGTCACTGGCAGCATAAAGGCCCGGCGGAGATCCCGGCCAAGCGCACCCAGACTTATCGTTATTGCCACTGGTACGCCGAGCGCCTCGGCGTCAGGTTCCGCACCCCGCCGGCCCATCCGTTCAACCCACTGAAAGCCCTGCGCCTCGCCATCGCGCTCGACGCCGAGCACGCCGCGATTGCGACGATTTTCGACTACATCTGGGGCGAAGGCCGCGACGTACATGGCGAAGCCGGCTTTGCCGCCCTCGCCGAGCGTCTTGAGGTCAAAGACGTCGACGCCGTGATCAGCGCACCGGCGGTCAAGGACACGCTGCGCGCAAACACCGAACGCGCCATCGCAGCGGGGGTCTACGGGGTGCCGACGTTTGTACTCGATAACGGCGAATTGTTCTGGGGCTGCGACCTCACCGATATGCTGCTCGATTACCTCGCCGATCCCGCGGTCCTCGACAACGATGAAATGCGGCGCCTGGCGACGCTGCCCAAAGCCGCCGAGCGCAAACGCTAGCAGGGTGGTGAAAAACTACTGCGGATACCGTGGGCGGCGTTGTGCACTCGCCTGCGGTCCTCATTTACACCAGTAAACTCCGGTCCTCGTCTCGCGCACGCCTTGCCCACGGCATTCCTCGCTACGTTTTTCACCACCCTGCTGCAGGCAAGGCGAAAAACTACTGCGGATACCGTGGGCGGTGTTTTTCACCAGCCTGTCAGGCCTCGACCAGGCCGCAATCCACCAGGACTTTCTCCAGCGATGCCAGCCAGTGCTCGTAGTAGCCCGGCGCGGAGGGGTCGGGATGTGCGGCGCTTTCTCCGGTTGCGTTGATTTCGGCGATCAGACGGGCGCGAAACGTCTCCCATGGATAATGACCCTGCTCGCACAGGGCGACCGCCATGGCAAACGCGCGCCGTTCCCAGTCGTCATGAAACACCAGTTCGCCGCTGCGGCGTGGCAGTGCGCCAGCGCCGTCCATGTAGGCGATCTGATCGCGATGTTTGATTTCCATGTCAGTGGGCCGACACCTGGGTGACGCCGATCATGGCATCACGGGTGATAAGCGCCGCGAGCTGTTCTTCGCTCAGCCCGTCACTCCCGGCGGGTCGTTCCGGCAGCACCAGGTAGCGCACCTCGGCGCTCGAATCCCATACCCGGACTTCGACCGATGGGTCGAGTTCGGTGCCGAATTCGGCCAGTACCGAGCGCGGATCGATCACCACCCGCGAACGGTACGGCGCGTCCTTGTACCAGGTCGGCGGCAGGCCCAGCACCGGCCACGGGTAACACGAGCACAAGGTGCAGACGACCACGTTGTGGACTTCGGGGGTGTTTTCCACCACCACCATGTGTTCGCCCTGCAGGCCGCTGTAGCCGAGCTCCGCGATCGCTGCGGTGGCGTTGTCGAGCAAGCGGGCCTTGTAGTCGGGATCACACCAGGCCCGGGCCACCACCCGTGCCCCGTTCATCGGCCCGAGGTCGTGTTCGAAAATTTCGACCATGCGGTCGAGGGCTGCACTGGTCAGCAGACCTTTACTCACCAGCAACTCTTCCATCGCCCTGGTACGCGCTTCAAGCGCGGCGGTCTGCTCCGGGCTGCGGCGTTTTTCGAGGTACGGATTGACCGGCGCTGAATGATGGTGATGATCGCTCATGATGTGGCGGCCTCCAGGTAGTTTTCCCATAAATCGATATACAGGCTATCGCGCCCGACCGCGGCGTCGCCCCATAACTCCGTGGCGCTGAAACGGACCGAGTACAGCGGCTGCGGGTTTTCACCCTGGTGGTGGGCAGCGGTATCGGGAAACACGTGGTTGCCGTGCAGCTTGTGCACCGTGCCGCGATGGCCGCGCACGTAGCGCGGCAGCCGCGTGTGGCCGCGCGGGTTGAGGTTTTTGGTCTGCACCGAATCGCCGACCTTGAAGCGCGGCTCGACCCCACTCATCGCACGCTCAGCAGGCATCCCACCGGCGACAACCTCGGCGATCACCTCGGCGCCGATGGTGTCCGTGGATTTTTCCGCGTTCGCCAGATCGCACTCGGCGCTGCGAGTTTCGACCGCCGCCAGCCAGTGTTCGTAATAGGAGCTTTCCAGGTAATGCACCGGATCCATGCGCTCGATGGCGTGGCGCATGGCGTCGATGGGTCCGAGCGTGGCGCCGCCGATCATCATCATGCCAAACACTCGACGCTCCCAGTCGGCTTTGAATACCGGCTCGTCCGGGTCGCGTGTGACCGGACCGAAACAGGTGAAGCCACCCAGATCATGGATGCCGTTCATGGTCTTCTCCACTGGCGCCGCGGGGCTGCGGCCAACGGCCAAGCTACCGATTCGGCGCGCCGATCTCAACCACGACTACGCATCAGGTCGGTGACGGCGCCCGCGGCAGGGTCAGGGAGAACTCGGCGCCGGGATCGCGGTTGCTGACGTCGACCCTGGTGTGCATGGCGCCCGCCAGCTGGCGCACCAGGGCCAGACCGATGCCGGTGCCGACCGTGTCCCGCGTCAGTTCGTTTTCGGCGCGGTAGAACAGCTCAAAAATGCGCCGCATCTGCGGCTTGGGTACGCCCGGCCCGTAATCGCGCACGCTCAGCCGCACGCTGTCCTCACCATGGCTGGCGGCGCTGAGTTCGATACGCTGCGGCGCGTCCGCGGGGGTAAACTTAATCGCGTTGTCGACAAAATTGATCAGGATCTGGACCAGAGCATCTTCGTCGACCTTGACCAACGCGGCGCCGGTATCGCCTTCGATCTGTGCGTGCAGGACAAAGCCGGCCTGGGCCACCTGCGAAGCCAGTTTGTTTTCGAGCAGCGCAAACAGACTGTCGATCGTGGCCGGTTTGAGTTCGAGGCGGGTCTGACCGCGGTTCATGCGGGCGAGCTGCAGCACGTTTTCGATCAGGCGCGACAGGCGCTCGGATTCGTCGTGGATAAACTCGTAATAGGTCGCTTTGCGGTCGTCGTCGGCCCATCCGGCCTTGAGCATTTCGCTGTACATACGTATCGAGGTCAGTGGCGTCTTCAACTCGTGACTGACCGCGGAAACGAAATCCTGCTGCTGGCGAAACAGGCACATCTGCCCGAGCGCAAACCGGTAGATGCTGAAACAGCCGCCGGCGAGGATCACGATCAGCGCCAGTGTGACCCAGCCCAGGTAGGCGATGCTGGCGCCGAGCGGCAGTTCGGTAACGCTGTAGATCAGTTCCAGCTCGGCGAGCGGCGCCGACAGTCGAGTGCGGTACAGCAATTCGCCGCGCAGGCCGCCGGCTCGTTCGTCCGCCGCAGCCGCTGCCGGCGCGCCGACACTCAGCACTTCGCCACGCCAGGCGATGAGGAGATTGGACATCGCGGCCAGGGCGCTTCCCCGCCAGGCGTCGACGATCATGCCGTTCAGAAACGCGGACTGTTCGATGACCGCGCCCTGCACGTAGCGCGAACCATCGCGCCACACATTGCGGAACAGCAGAAAATGATCGGCGTCCAGGCGCTCGAATTTCATCGGCTCGAGTTCGCTTTCGAACAGCCGCACACGGACCGTCGAGAGGTCTTTGGCCCGCGCCGTGCGTTCAGTCGCGGTTTCCTCGCGCGGCGTTGACTGGCTACTCGCACCTGCCACTGCGCGGGCCGGCTGGTCGGCCAGGGCGTAGCTGCGCGGTGTCATTATCGACACCACGTTGTCGTCAGCCATCTGGTCGGTGTCCTGTTCCGCTTCCAGCACCGCGACCTGCTCCTTGCGCGACTCGCGCCTGAGCGGCGCAAAGGCCGCGCCTGAGGCCGGCTCGGGCGCGCCAGCGCGCTGCTCGCGGCTTTTCTTTTCCAGCCGCTGATCGAGCTTGAGATCGGCAACCGTGCCGTAATCGCCGCTCTGCTGGGTCCGCTGGCGGCCTTCGTCGACGTTGGTCAGGCGCTCGAAAAGATTGCCACGCGTATCGGCCGAGGCAAGGCTGTCGAGTGACTTACCGGCGGCGGCCGATGGCGCGGGTGAGGCCGGCGCGTCGCGGCGTGCGCCGATCCCGATCGCCGGCGCCTCGAGCGCGGCGCGCAGCCGCGCATCGAGTGCCTGACGCGCCGCGTACTCCTCGGCATCGAGGCCATGCGCCTGCTGGTCATCAGGGTTCGGCAACACCGGCGTGCTCACGCGACCGGCGCTGTCGACCTGAAAGTAGCCAACCAGCCCCGGCAATGTCTGCGGAGTGGGAAACGCCGCCAGCGGCGAGCGCGCTCCGCCGCCGACCGCAAACGCGTAGTCGATGAATGTGCGTGCATCCTCGTTGGCGAGGCGTTGTCGCAGATCCGCATCGAGGCGCGCCGACAGGGCCTCGGCCTGCAGGCGAAAGCCATGGAAAACTTCCCACTGCGCCTGCTGGTAGGCGCGGTAAGCGAGCAGGAACGCGGGCACGCTGAGGCACAGAAAAAAAATGCCCAGCGCCAACTTCAGGCGCGACTCGCTGGTGATGCGGCTGAACATCGACAATGGCGCCGGCCGCGCTCAGTCCGCGCCCAGCACGAGGCGATAGCCGGCGCCGCGGACGGTGACGATGTGTTGCGGCTGGCGCTGGTCGGTCTCCAGCTTGCGGCGCAGCTTGGCGATATGGATATCGACGGTCCGCGTTTCAAGTTCCAGCCCGCGCGCATAGCCCCACACCTCGGCCAGCAGTTCGTCGCGCGCGACCGGCCGCTCGGGGTGCGCGGCGAGATAACGCAGGATCTCGATTTCTCGACGCGTAAACGCGATCTCGCGACCGTCGGCGCGGGCCACCAGGTTGGCGCAGTCGATGCACGTACCGTCACCCAGCACAATTTCCTCCAGCGCCTCGCGGCTGCCGCGACTGCGGCGCAGCACCGCCTCGACGCGCAGCACCAGTTCCTGCACGCCGAACGGTTTACCGACGTAGTCGTCCGCACCCAGGCGCAGACCGTTGACGATGTCCTCGTCGCTGACCTTGGCGGTGAGCATGATGATCGGCTGCTCGCGATCGCGGGCGCGGATCGCCTCGCAGATCTCGAACCCGTTAAGCGAGGGCAACATGACATCGAGCAGGATCAGATCGTAGTGCCGGGCCAGCGCGAGCTTGAGTCCTTCGCGACCGTCGGCCGCGGCCTCGACCTCGTAGCCGTGAAACACGAATACGTCGATCAGTCCCGTACGTATGGCCTTCTCGTCTTCGACGACAAGCAGGCTCGGCTTGCGCGACATCTGCGCTGATCTCCAGTTACCGAATGACACCCTATCAGTTGCAGGTCGCTGTTGGCTTGTAAAAGTTTTGTAAATCGGCACCCCGAAGTTTTACCCGATCGTGTCTTATCGCGTGCGCGGCTGGAGCGCACAGTAGCCGCCACTGACAACCCCGGGAGAACCCGCATGCCGCTCATCAATCGATTCACGCGACTGTTTACGGCCGATGTCAACGCCGTGCTCGATCGCATCGAAGAACCGGACGTGTTGCTGCGCCAGGCGGTGCGTGACATGGAACACGAACTCGACACCATGCGCAGCCGTGAGCGCGCCCTGCAACAGGAACGCGAGCACGCCGCCGACGCCGAGATCCGCGAGCAGGACCAGCTACGCGCGCTGGACGAGGAACTCGATATCTGTTTCGCCGCCGGCGAGGATCAACTGGCGCGCAACCTGGTGCGACGCAAGCTCGAAGCGAGCCGCCGCGAGCAGGCCGCCGCCGCGCGACGGGCGACGGCCGACAAGCGCGCTGACGCGCTTGAAACCAGTATTCGCGACGCCGCCGAACAACTGCGTGCCATGCGCGAAAAGCTCGAGGTGCTGGTCGACGATCCCGGGCGCGCTGCGGGCACTTTCGAAACCGCCATCGCCAGCGAAGAAATTGAAATCGCCTACCTGCGCGAGAAACAGCGGCGGGCGCGGTCATGAGCCGCTTCAGTTTCGTCCATGGCGTGGTTGTTGCGGCAGTACTGGCGCCGGCGGCCGCGGTGGTATTCGCCGCGCTCAGCGTGCTGTGGCCGGGCACGTTCGTGATCAAGCTGGTGATCACCCTGCTCGGCGGCGCCTACTTTGCGGTCATCGTAGTGCGGGCGAAGCTGCGTTTCGGCCGCATCGCGCTGCCGCTGGCATGGCTGCTGGCGGCAGGGATCATCGCGATAACCGCGACCGGTCTTGCCAGTTTCCTTGTCGCTCACGCCGTACTGTTGTGGCTGAGCCGCTCGCTGTGCTGCCACACCAGCGTGCTGTCGGCACTGTTCGACCTCGGGCTCGCCGCGCTGGCGTTGATCGCCGCCAGCGCGACCGCACTGCACAGCGGCAGCGTGCTGCTCAGCGTGTGGTGCTTTTTTCTGGTCCAGGCGCTGTTCTGTTTCATTCCCCAACACTGGCAGCGCTGCCCGAGCGACACCATCGACGATCCCGCCGCCGGCTTCACGCGCGCCGCCAGGCGCGCCGAAGCCGCATTCCTTGAGCTCAACCGCAATCATTAATCCTTTAATAGTTATAGCGAGGACATCATCATGAAAAAGCAAATACTTGGACTGGCCCTGTTTGCCGCGACCGCCACGGTGGTCGCGTTCTACCCGGCTTTTGACAGCGACGCCGTCACCACCGCCGGCGCACCTGTCATCAAACCCGCGGACCCCGTGATCACGGCCCACCGCGCCGCGCAGCGCCCGCGCATCGAAGTCGTTTTCGCGCTCGATACCACCGGCTCCATGGGTGGCCTGATCGCCGCGGCCAAAGAGAAGATCTGGTCGATCGCGACGACCATGGCGCAGGCCCAGCCGGCGCCCGAGATCCGTATGGGCCTGGTCGCCTACCGCGATCGCGGCGACGCCTATGTCACCCAGGTCGTCGACCTGTCCAGCGATCTCGATTCCATGTACGCCAGGCTGATGGATTTTCGCGCCGCCGGCGGCGGTGACGGCCCGGAGTCGGTCAACCAGGCGCTCGACGACGCCGTTGAGCGCATGTCCTGGAGTAATAACGACAACACCTACAAAGTTGTTTTCCTGGTCGGCGATGCGCCGCCGCACATGGACTACGCCAACGAGCGCCAGTACCCCCAGATCGTCGCCATGGCTCAGCAGCGCGGTATCGTCATCAACGCCATCCGCTGCGGCAACGACGACACCACCCGCCAGGTCTGGCAGACCATCGCCAGTGCCAGCCAGGGCGATTTTTTCGACGTCGATCATGACGGCAGCGCGGTCGCCGTGGTGACCCCGTTTGACGCCTCGATTGCCGAACTATCGAAGGAACTCGACGACACGCGCATGGCTTTCGGCGACAAAAAAACGCTCGCGCGCCACGAAGCGAAGCAGCAGGCCGCGGCGAAACTCCACGCCAAGGCTTCGACCGCGAGTCGCGCCCGGCGTGCGGCATTCAACGCCTCGGCGTCCGGTAAAGACAATTTCCTCGGCGACAGCGACCTCGTCGACGCCGTGACCAGCGGGCGGCTCGACCTGGAGCAGGCCGAGCCTGACACCCTGCCGGCGCCCCTGCGTGCGATGGCGCCAGCCGAACGCGAAGTGGCAGTCAAGGAGCAGGCGCGCAAGCGCGAGGATTTGAACCGCAGGATCAGCGAACTGGCCGGTAAGCGCGACGCCTACATCGAGAAGCAGGTTGCCGCCGAAGGCGGCGCCGCGGCCTCGCTGGACGAAAAAATCTACGGCGCCGTACGCCGCCAGGCGCTCGGCGCCGGGCTGTCCTACGACGCCGCGGCCAAGTTCTGATCGCGGCATCTCGAACGCGCCTGCCGGCAGCCATGCTGCGGGCAGGCGCGGACATTTTTCTGCCGGCACAGCTATCCTCAAGCATTGGCGGCCCTGCCCGCCCGCCGCGATCCGCAGTATGCTAATGGCCCTTCGCGCCTGCAGCCCACGCCACCAACGCCATGACCGTAAAACCGAACACGACCGCGACGGCAACGTTCTTTGCGCTCGTGTCGGCGACCCTCATGATCGCGCACCAGGTTGGCGGCAAAGCCACCCGCGACGCCATTTTTCTGTCTTACTACGACGTCACCCAGCTGCCCAAGATGGTCATCGTCGCCGCGCTGCTGTCGATGCTCGCGGTTGTCATCATGTCGCGCCTGCTGACCAGTTTCGGGCCGTGGCGGATCGTGCCGGCGGCGTATTTCCTCAGCGCCGTGCTGTTCATCGGCAGCTGGTGGCTGTACGGCGGCGCACCCCACCTCGCCGCGCTGACGCTGTATCTGCAGATGGCGGTATTTGGCGCGGTTTTAATTTCGGGCTTCTGGTCTGTGGTCAACGAACGCTTTGACCCGCATACCGCCAAGCGCACCATCGCGCAGGTTGCGGCGGCGGCCACGCTCGGCGGGGTGCTCGGCGGGGTGCTCGCCGATCGTGTCGCGGCCATGCTCGACGCGCGCGCCATGATCGTCGTACTCGGTGTGCTGCACCTCGCTTGCGCGGCGACGGTGTTCAGTATCGGCCGGCCGCGCGGCACCGCAGCGCGTCAGGATGTCGAAGTCGAGTCCGGTATCCAGATCCTGTTTCGGAACCGCTATCTCATGCTGATGGGACTGCTGATGGTCCTGGTCGCTTCACTGGCGGCACTGGTCGACTACGTGTTCAAGGCCGAGGCGGCGCGACGCATCACCGACGAAGCTGCGCTGGTCGGGCTGTTCGGGCGCTTCTACGCGGCTGCCGGTCTGATCACGTTCATCATCCAGAGCGCGCTTGGACCGCGCCTGCTGAATCGCTACGGTATCGGTGTGGCGCTGTCGGTGATGCCGGCCATGGTGCTGCTGAGCGGACTCGTCAATTCGTTTGCGCTGCGGCTGTGGACGGTCCTGATCCTGCGCGGTGGACAGATGGTGTTTCAGAACTCGTTTTTCCGTTCCGCCTTCGAACTGCTCTATACGCCGCTCCCACCGTCGCGCAAGCGGCCGACAAAATCGATCATCGATGTCGCTTCGGACCGGCTCGGCGACATCATCGGCGGCGGCATCATCTTAGGCCTGCTCGCGCTGATCCCCGATCTGCCGGCCGGGGTCGTGATCTTCGCCGCCATGCTGATTGCGGTACTGACCCTTCTGGTCATCAAGCAGCTATACCGCGGCTACGTCGGCCAACTGGCGAGTAATCTGCGCGACGGCGTTATTTCCATCAGTGATGAGGAAATCATGGACGCCACCACCCGCCAGACGCTGGCCGAGGCCTCGTCCGACTCGGAGCGCTCGCTGCTGATGGCGCGCATCGCCGAACTCAAGCGCCAGCGCGAGCAGCAACCGCCGGAGCGGTCGCCGCACCCGGACACGGTGGCGCCGCCGCTGGCGCCCGGCCAGGCCCTGGCCCGGGCGGTCGCCGACCTGGGCTCCGGTGATCGGCAGCGCGTACGCGCCTGCCTGGAAGGCGATTTCATGGATCACCGCCTCGCGCCGTTCATCGTACCGATGCTCGCGGTCGACGAAATCGCCGATCTTGCGCGTACCGAACTGCGCTGGGTGGTACCGCAATGTATCGGCCTGCTGGGCGATGCGATGTTCGACCCCGACGTCCCGCTGCTGGCCCGCCAGCGGCTGCCGAGCGTGCTCGAGGTGTCGCATCATCCGCGCGTGGTCGAAACGCTGATGCACGGGCTCAAGGACAATGAATTCAATGTCCGTTACAGCGCCGCGCGCGCCCTGTCGCGCATGCTCGGCCGTGACCCGGAGCTGGCTATCGACAAAGACGCGATATTCGCGATCTGCCAGACCGAGGTCAGCGTCGACAGCGCGCAATGGAAAAATCGCGACATCCGCTTCGACGACGTCATCCAGGGCGAGGACCCGGTCGCCACGGAAGCCGGCCTCGGCGTCGATTACAGCCTCGAACACGTGTTTACCCTGCTCAGCCTGGTGCTTGAGCGCGATGCCCTGCACCTGTCATTTCGCGCCGTGTTCAGCAGCGACCGCGGCATTCGGGGGACGGCGCTGGAATACCTGGAAAACGTATTGCCGGAGACCATTCGGCGCGGCTTGTGGCCACATTTAGGCCTCGCCCTGGAGCCGCGCCGCAGCGGCCGCGGCCCGGCCACCCTGGTCGCGGAACTCAAAAACAGCGTGGCCGGGCCGCGCTCCTAAAGTCGTGGATTCAATGACCGTTAACGTGAAAGCAGACCGGTCAAGGCGGGTTGTCGTGGGATCAGCACGGGGACGTAATTTTTTACATTCCGCGGGCGCGAAACAGCTCACATTCCGGGCTCCTCAGGGTAGCGAGCAGGACCAGACCGGCTATGCTTTATACCAGTGACAGCGCGGCTGCCTGACAGCCGCCGAACGATGCACCAAGGGCATGCGCGGATGACGGGATTGGCGACAGCTTCGGGTCGTATTTCGAAATCGGGATTGATTGCAGGACTCGCCTTGCTGGCCGCCGGTTGCGCCAGCGTCGGACCAACACCTGGCAGCACCGATGTCGCCAGCGCCGAACGGGAAAATGGCCGCAGCCGGGCCGAGCGCGTGTTTCTCTACCAGAGCCGGGTTGCGGATTCGCTGCTCGATCACTACCCGCTGATGGAGATTTTCGAGAACGCCGATCCAGCCCTGATCGCTGCCGAAGCGCGCATGACCGAATCGTGCAGCCCGCTGACGCGGGCCATACTCGCCCACCTCGAAGGTGAAAAGCCCTCGATCGCATTGCGCTTGAGGGTGTTCACCAGCCTCGGACAATGCGAACGCGCCGCGCGACGCATCGACTCGATGCTCAACAGCAGCGCCCGCGCCGCGCACGACACCGACACCATTTAAGGTTTTTTCTGATCCGCCGCCGGCCAGCATCCTGACCGGCGGGACCATGGCCTCACGGTGTGGTCAGACGCGGATCGGCGATCAGTTTCTCCAGGGCGCCGTCAATATGCTGGTTGAGCAGTTCCGCGTTGGCTGACAACGACGGCTTGATGACGGTGTCCTTGGTCTGCGCATCACGATAAACAGCCTCGACGGTTTTTTCAGGCAGAGTGCTCGAAACCTGAAAGGTCGCACCGGTTTTCAGATCAGGCAGCGCGCCGCTCGCTTCGCGCTGGTAGCCCAACTCGGTCAAACGCACTTCGAGCGCGACATCGGCCGCACTGCCCGGCTGCACGATGGTGAAACCCTGCTGCGCATAACCCGATTCGAGGGCGCGTCGAATGTTCGGCAGCATCTCGGGGGTGGTGGTAATCGCTGAATCGGTTTTGTTGGCGTCGCGCAGGCCAACCACATTGCTGCCGCGGGCATCGAGCAGTTCGATGCTTAAGGTCCGTCCGGCGCCGCGATCGGCGGTGGCGGTGACCACCGGTCGCGGCGTTACCGGCAGGATCTGCGGGGTAGTCGCACAGGCTGCGAGTAACGCGCCGAGTACCAGCACAAACATGGTGCGTGGCGCGATGACGGCAGTTGCCGTCTGAAACCGGTGATGACTCATTCTCATAGCTGTGCCGCCTGCGTCAGAATTAGTCCGATTTTAACAGGCTATTGAATGACCACTGCGGTCATCGGGCGCGGCACCGCCTCGAGCCGCGGCCGATTACTCCGCGAGATCCTGTTGACCGGCCGCCAGACGTTCGCGGATCCGCCGCCGCGCGGCGTCGTCGAGACCGCTCGCAGGCGGTTCTTCGAGGCCGGCCGCGGCGCGGCGCAAGGCGTCCATCTGGCGACGGTAGAAACGGCACGGCGCGCACACCAGACGATGCAGCGCGAGCGCGATTCGTTCGCGCAGACCAAGCCTGCGGTCCTGCTCGGCCAGAGTCAGCGTGCTGGCGCGTTCGCAGTCAATCATCGTCGCGCTCCCTGGTACCAGGAGTGTTCAAGACAGCGGCGCACGCGCTCGCGAGCGCGCGACAGCATCACCCACAGATTGTTGGCGCTGGAAATATTCAGCACCTCGACCACGGCCGTGGTCTCCAGGCCGTCGACCTCGCTGAGCAGGAACGGGGTGCGGAGTTTTTCCGGCAGCGCCGCGATGCAGCTCATCATCGCTGCTTTCAGGGCGGCGTTTTCGGCCAGCGCAGCGGGATCGCCCCAGTCCCGCGGCGGGCTCACCCAATGGCCGCCGGCATCGAAACTGCCGTTCAGATCGCCGTCGTCGGCGACCGCCGGCCGGTAACTCGACTCACGTGCGGATTTGCGCAGGGCGTCGATAAGCTTGTTTTTGAGGATCCCGATCAGCCAGGTGCGCACGCTCGCGCGCGCCTCGAAACGCCCGGCCGCGGACAGCGCTGCGAGCAGGGTTTCCTGGACCAGGTCTTCGGCCGTCGCCGCGTGGTGGACGCGCATCATGGCGTAAGCGTACAGCGCGTCGCCGTGTTCTTCGAGCCATCGCTCGGGGGAATGTTCATCGGCGGCAATGCGCTCAGCCATGGCGCGGTCGATCCAGGCGGTACCGAAAGCGGTTGCATGACTATAACCCGAGTCGCGCCCGGCGGCAGGTACCGGCAGAGTTTGCGCCGATACCTGCCGCGGTTCGTCCCGTCGCGATCGTTATGACCAGGGGCGAAACACGCTGAACGGCATGGCGCTCATGCGCACACCCTCGACGGCGGCATCAGCCTGCGGGGCTGCGGCGTGGCGCAGGTCGCGCCACGGGGCAAAGCCCACCGGCGGCACCGACGCACTGCTGTACGCAGCCGGATCGCTGATAACGTTGCGGTTGTCCCAGGGCGCAAAAGCGTCGGCAGCGGCGGTGTTGGCGGCGACACTCAGTACAATTGCGGTAAGCAGGTTTTTCATCTCAATCGTCTCCTCGTTGCGGGTTTGTACGAAGCCAGTGCTTCGTGTTCGAGGTTTAGTCGCTTGAGATCGCGATTCCTTACAAATTTTTTTAAATTATTTTTCTGCCGCTCTGTGCACGCTCAGGGCGAGCCTGCGGCGGGCGCGTCGACCCGCGCCACTTCGATACGCGCGCCCGGCACGCCCCGCGACAGTTCCTCGATACCGCCGGCGTAAGTCAGGCAGAACAGGGTGCGGCCATCGCTGCCGCCAAGCTGGCAGGCGATCGCCGCGCGCGGGCTGACATCGATACGCGCGCGCTCCTGTCCGTCGCTGCCGACCAGGACAAAGGCGCCGCCCATCGCGCCCGCAACCCACACGCTGCCGTCGCTGTCGAGACAGATCCCGTCCGGGATCTGGTCCGGCAGTTCAACCAGCGTGCGCCGCTCGCCAAGACTGCCGTCGGCGGCGCGGCTGAAGGCGCTGACCCGGTGACCAAACGATTCCGCCACGTACAGCGTCCCACCGTCGCTGCTGATGGCCATGCCGTTGGGGAAATCCAGTCCCGCGGCGACGTGGCGAAACTGGCCGTCGGCTTCGATCAGCGTGATCTCGGCGGTTTTTGCTGCCGCGCCGCTGAACAGGTCATAACCCATGTTGCCGACATAGGCACGGCCCTCGCCGTCGACCACCATGTCGTTAATTTCGCAGTCGACGAGACCGCTCAGGTCGGCGTGCAGCACCAGCTTGCCGTCGACCAGCCGGTACACGTGACGATTGATCATCGAGACGATCAGCGGTGTGCCGTCGGGCATGAAGCCGAGGCCGGAAGGCCGCTCCGGAACCCGCACGATGGCCTCACGCGCGCCGCTGTCGTCGACGGCATATACCGTGTAGTCCCAGATATCGGACAGCCACAGGCGGCCGTCGTGCCAGCGCGGCCCCTCGAGAAACGTGAAGTCGTCGGCGAATACTTGGGTTGGATAGGTTTTCATCGGTTATTTATACCGCCGCCGCGCCGCACCTGACCAGCACCGCGTGACTGGCGCACGGTTTCACGGCGGAGGGTGCGCATCGCGGTCCAGGCGCGGATGGGAAAAATGCACCCGCGCGTCGCAACTATAGGAAACGACGTCTTCGACCAGCTCGAGCTGTCCGAGCTGCTGCCACTCGGCGGCCGATTTGCCGCCCTCAGCATAGGCCGCGGCTTCGATGCGGTAGACCAGCCGGTTGCCGGGATAGTGGCGCAGCGCAAGCTCGTCGCGAAAATCTTCGGCCTCGACCGCGGCGGTGCCGGGCGCCGTCGAAAGTCGGATCCAGTGCGGGGCCCGCGGCGTGGCAGCGCCGCTCAGGCCGGCTGCGGCGAGATGGTCGAGGGAACGGTAACGCAGGTTCGGACCGGCACTGCTCAGCTTGCCGTCGACGGTTTCCAGGTCCCGCCGGATACGCAATGCGGTCCCCCAACTGCCGAGTGGCGGCAGACCGCCGTAGTCCGGGGCGTTATCGAGCCTGGCGGCGGCGACGTGCGCGCGACTCGAACCGGCGATCGCGTCCATCACCAGCACATCGACGCTGCGTTCGCCGCCGCTTGCGTCGACAAACAGCTTGATGCCCATGCCGAGCGTCCGGCGCGCGCCCCGCCGCACCTCGCCGAGCATCACCGAAATGCGCACGATCGCGGCCAGCCGGGTGGTCGCGGCGAACACGCCGCTGAACGGTGAGTCTGCATCGATCTGCCAGTTCGCTGCGTAACAGATACCGTTGGGCTGGAACAGCTTCTGACCGTGGGCAAAGTCGACCAGGTCAGCGTCGCTGGTCAGGGTCCGCGCAGCGGCCGCCCGCAGCGCGTTAGCCGGATCATCGCCGCCCGGCCCGAATAAGCGCGCGGTGACCGTGTACTGCGGCCGCGCGGCATAAGGATCACTGAACACGGCGGCCTTGACCGCCGCGTAACCGAGATCACCGGCGCTGCTGTCAGCGGCCGGTAGGAGAAACTGCATCACGCTCAGAACTACCAGCCAGGCGTGGCATTGATGGCTGCGCACCGCGGGCCTGGTCATAACCGTCATAGTCTGCATTGAACTTTAGCGAGTACCGTCAGCTCTAAAACTGCCATGTCAGCAACCCGCACCACAGCGCTCGATCGGGCGCGCCAGCGCATGCACGCGGTGGACGGCCCCCAGCAGATCCTCGGGCGGGCGCTGCCGATCGGCTGCGTGGCGGTCGAGATCACACAGCGCTGCAACCTCGACTGCACGCTGTGTTACCTGTCCGAGCATTCCGCCCATGTGGCTGATATTCCCCTCGAAGAAGTATTTCGACGCCTCGACGCGGTACGCGCCGAATACGGACCATACACGAACGTGCAGATCACCGGCGGCGACCCGACCCTGCGCAAACACGACGAATTGATCGAGATAGTCGCCTACGCGCGCCGGCTTAAGCTGTTCCCCGCCCTGTTCACCAACGGTATTGCCGCTTCGCGCAAGCTGCTCGAGGCCCTCGCGACGGCAGGACTGTGCGACGTCGCGTTTCATGTCGACACCACCCAGCAGCGCGCAGGCTATGCCAGCGAACTGGCGCTGAACAGCGTCCGCGAAGCCTACCTCGAGCGTACCCGCGGACTCGGCCTGATGGTGATCTTCAATACCACGGTGCATGCCGGCAACGTCGACGAACTGCCGGCGCTGATCCGTTTCTTCGTCGCCCATGCCGGCGCGATCGGTCTCGCCTCGTTCCAGCTCCAGGCCGAAACCGGACGCGGCGTGTGGGGTGCACGCGGGACCGCGGTGTCGCTTGCCGGTGTGCGCGGCCACATCGAAACGGTCGCCGGACGGTCACTGCCCTGGGATGCGATCCGCATCGGTCATCCGCACTGCCACAGCTACCTGCCCACCGCCGTCATCGGCGACAGCATTGTGCCGCTGGCCGAAGATGCGAACCTGGTCGGGGATTTCGTTGCCGACTTCCACGGACAACATGCCGACCGTCGCGAAGGCCGCTAGCACATCGTGCGCGCCTACCTGCTGGCATTCGCGCGCCGTCCGCGTTGGCTGTTGCGCACGGCGCGATACCTGACCGGCAGTGCCTGGCGTTCGCGCCGCGCCCTGTGGCGGGCGCGGGGCCGGGTGCGGCAGCTGTCATTTTTTGTACACAACTTCATGGACGCCGGCGAACTGGACGCCGAACGCATTACCGCGTGTTCGTTCATGGCCATGACCGGCGACGGCCCGGTATCCATGTGCCAGCACAATGCCGAGCGCGACACTTACATCCTTAAACCGATCCGTTTTCGCCGCCGCGACGGCAGCCTGGGCAATTACGAACCGCTGGCACGCGCGAGCCGCGACCGGGTGCAGGCGTGAAGTTCGTATGTGCCTGCCTGCTCCTGATCGCGCCGCTGGCCGTGGCCGAGGACAACGCCGATGCCGCATTGGATGACTGGGCAGAGGTCCTGGAACGCTACGTGGATGACGCCGGGCGCACCGACTTCCGCGCCCTCGCCGCCGACCGCGCAGCGCTCGATCGCTATGTCACGTGGCTGGCCGGTCACGGCCCGCGTACCACCCCGGCGGACTATGCGTCGCCACCGGCGGTACTCGCCTACTACATCAACGCCTACAACGCGCTGGCCATGCACGGCGTACTGGAGCGGCGAATACCCGCTGATTTCTCCAGCTTTTTTAAACGCGCGAGCTTCTTTCGGTTTCGCGACATCCGCATCGACGGTCGCGACACCAACCTCTACGATCTGGAAAACGACGTGATCCGGCCGTTGCGCGACGCGCGCGTACATTTTGCGCTGAACTGCATGGTGCGCAGCTGCCCGCGCCTGCCGCGGACACCATTCCGCTCAGACACCCTGGACGCCGACCTCGAGCACCTGACGCGCGAATTTTTTGCCGACCGTAAACACCTTGTCATCGACCCCGGCAAGCGCACCATCGCGGTGTCCGCGATCCTCGACTTCTATACCGAGGATTTTGTCGCCAGCGGGCGTGCCGAGGATCTACCGATCTATATCAACCTGTACCGCGACTCACCACTGCCCGCGGACTACCGTCTCGAGTTCCTCGACTACGACTGGCGCATCAACCAGCAGCCCTGAGGCGGACTGGGCGTTATAATCGGCCCCCGCCGCGCGCGGCCGCGCACCAGTGAAGCACCACCGAGGGGAACGACGACAGCCATGAAAAAAGTATTCAGCGACGCCAGCAGCGCACTCAGCGATGTCCTGCACGACGATATGACCATAGCCGCCGGCGGCTTCGGCCTGTGCGGGATCCCGGAAAACCTGATCGCCGCGCTGGTCGAGTCCGGCATCAAGGGGCTGACCATTGTCGGCAACAATGCCGGGGTCGACGACTTCGGTATGGGCCTGTTGCTGGGCGGCCGCCAGGTCAAAAAAGTGATCGCTTCCTACGTCGGCGAAAACAAGGAATTCGAACGCCAGGTGCTGGCCGGCGAACTCGAGCTGCAGCTGACCCCGCAGGGCACCCTGGCCGAACGCATTCGCGCCGGGGGCGCCGGCATCCCCGGCTTTTATACCCGCACCGCGGCCGGCACCAAGCTCGCCGAAGGCAAGGAAACGAAAGTGTTCAACGGCCTCGAGTATGTCCTTGAAGAAGGCATCCGCGCCGATCTGGCGATTGTCAAAGCCTGGAAAGGCGACACCGCCGGCAACCTCGTGTTCCACAAAACGGCGCGTAACTTCAACCCCATGATCGCCACCTGCGGCACTATCTGCGTCGCCGAAGTCGAAGAGCTGGTCGAGGCCGGTGAACTCGACCCCGATCAGATCCACACCCCCGGGATCTACGTCGATCGCATCATCAAGGGTCCGGCCTACGAGAAACGCATCGAGTTCCGCACCACCGCCGGCGCGCCGGCCAAGGGCGGCTCACCGATCCGCGACACCATGGCCAAACGCGCCGCGCAGGAGCTCAAGGACGGTTACTACGTCAACCTCGGTATCGGTATCCCGACCCTGGTCGCGAATTTTATTCCCGACGGCATCAACGTCACGCTGCAATCGGAGAACGGTCTGCTCGGCATCGGCCCGTTCCCGGACGAGGCCAGCGTCGATCCCGATCTGATCAACGCCGGCAAGCAGACCATCACCACCATCCCCGGCTCGAGCTTTTTTTCCAGCGCCGATTCGTTTGCCATGATCCGCGGCGGCCACATCGACCTGTCGATACTCGGCGGCCTGGAAGTGGCTGAGAACGGCGACCTCGCCAACTTCATGGTGCCGGGCAAGATGGTCAAAGGCCCCGGCGGTGCGATGGACCTGGTGTCCGGCGTGAAACGCGTGATTGTGCTGATGGAACATTGCGCCAAGGACGGCAGTCCGAAAATTCTCAAAACCTGTTCGCTGCCGATCACCGGCCAGCAGGTGGTCGACATGATCATCACCGACCTGTGCGTGTTCGACGTGCTGCCCGACGGCCAAGGCCTGGCCTTGAAAGAACTGCATCCGGGTGTCGAGCTGGAACAGGTGCGGGCAAAAACCGGCTGCGATTTCCGCACCAGTTAATAACAACGTGAGCGCCGGCGCGCCGAGGGTCGCCGTCATCGGTGGCGGTCCGGCCGGCCTTATGGCAGCCGAAGCTGCCGTCGCGCACGGCGCCTCGGTTGCGGTCTACGACGCCATGCCGTCGAACGGCCGCAAATTCCTGATCGCCGGCAAAGGCGGCCTCAACCTGACTCACCGCGAGTCCGGCCCGGCGCTGCTGGCACGTTATACGGACCACGCCGTCGACCTGGCCGCCGCGTTGGCCGCATTCGATAGCCGCGCCGTGCGTGCGTGGGCGGCCGGACTGGGCATTGCGACGTTTATTGGCAGTTCGGGGCGGGTTTTTCCCGAGGATATGAAAGCCGCACCCCTGTTGCGCCGCTGGCTGACCCGCCTGCGCGCGGCGGGGGTCGAATTTTATTCACGCCACCGCTGGTGCGGTTTTGACACCAACCTCGATTTGCGTTTCGAAACCCCGCACGGCACCGCGAACGTGCACGCCGACGCCACCGTGCTCGCCCTTGGCGGCGGTAGCTGGCCGCAGCTCGGATCGGACGGCGCCTGGGCTGCGATCCTGGCCGCCCATGGCGTCGACATGCGCCCCTTGCGGGCGGCCAACTGTGGCTTTGAATGTACCTGGAGCACGTTCCTGCGCGAGCGCTACGCCGGCAGCGCGGTCAAGGCCGTGGCGTTGACCCTGGCCACGCGCGACGGTGCCGCGGTGCATCGCCAGGGCGAGTTCATCCTCACCGATTACGGCCTCGAGGGTGCGCTGGTGTATACCCTGTCGGCGTTGATCAGTGATCAGATCGAACGTTCGAACAGCGCCGAGGTGCTCCTCGACCTCGCCCCCGACCGCGCGCTCGCCGATCTCGAACGCGGCCTGGGACAAGCGCGCGGTTCGCATACCCTCGCCCACCAGCTCAAGCGCCGCGCCGGGATCAGCGGGGTCAAATCCGCGTTGCTGCACGAACTCACCGACGCCGACCTCCGCGCCGATAGTGTGCGCCTGGCGCGCGCGATCAAGGCCCTGCCCTTGCGGCTCCACGCAGCGCGGCCTATCGCCGAGGCCATCAGCAGTGCCGGCGGCGTGTGTTTCTCAGCGCTCGACGCCGACTACATGCTGCGGCGCCTGCCCGGCGTCTTTGTGGCCGGCGAAATGCTCGACTGGGACGCGCCGACCGGCGGTTATCTGCTGACCGCGTGCCTGGCAACCGGGCGCGCCGCCGGTGCCGGTGCGGCGCAATGGGGACATTCACATATTGATAATGAGAATCATTCGCATTAAAGTTCCCGCTGAACTCACCCTACGGAAACCGCCCCCATGTCCCCCCAGTCCCCGGACCTGTCGACCATCTCGATTACCGCATTGCACGCCAGCAGCCTGCGCGCCATGACCGAATTCGTGCGCCAGCCTTCCGCCACCCTGGCCGAAACCGTCGCCCGCCTGATCGACGCCCTCGGCCGTCATCCCGAGCGCTTCATTGCGCCGTGCGGTCACGATGTTTACAGCCAGGCGCTCGAGACCTGGCAACAACTCGCCGCGCATATGCGCGCGTGTTGCGAACGACGGCTGCATTGAATCGCGAGACATCGACACTAAAAGCCGAGTGGCGCCACCGACCTGAGTGTCCAGGCACTGCTCATCGGCCATGGTATCTTCGCCGGCGCCAACGCTGACAAGACGCGGTTGGTACGCTCGTGCTGCCAGGAGAATTGAAACCATGGGACTGATGACTGCCGCTGACTACCGCCGCTCGCTGAACGACGGTCGGGTCGTTTTCTGGGGTGGCGAAAAAATCGCCGATATCACCAACCACCCGCGTTTCCGCGTGCCGATCGACGTCGCGTCCCGCGACTACGCTTATGACGATCCGGCGCTCAGCGATCTGATCACCTACACCACCGAGGACGGTTCGCGCGCGCACCGCGTTTACCAGGTACCGCGCACCACCGAGGAACTCGAAAAGCGTCTCGAACTCGGCACCCAGATGACGATCGTCGGCGGCGTCACCGGCGTCTACATGGCGCTGCTGCAGATCAAGGACCGCCTGGCCGCCGTCAACCCGACCTTCGCCAATAATATCGAGAACATGTACCGCTACGCGCGCGACCACGATCTGCGCGCCGCCGAAGTGATCACCGATGCCAAGGGCGATCGCTCAAAGAAAGCTCACGAACAGATCGACCCCGATCTCTATGTCCGTATCGTCGAGCAGAACAACGAAGGTATCGTGGTGCGCGGCGCCAAATTGCATATCACCGCCGCCGCCCTGGTTCACGAGCTGGTGGTCATGCCGACCAAGTCGATGCGCGAACACGAAGCCGACTACGCGGTCGCGTTCAGCATTCCGGTCAACACGCCGGGGGTAAAAATCATCAACCGCAGTTTTGCGCCCCCGGATCTGAACAGCTTCGACTACCCCGCCAGCGCCCACCACTCGATGCCCGAAGGCTTCGTGATTTTTGACGACGTGCTGGTGCCCTGGGAGCGAGTATTCCTGGCCGGCGAATGGCAACTGGCCGGCGCCTTCGCCGCCGCCCTCGGACTATGGGAACGTACCCTCGGCCTGGCCATGGCCGCGCACGACGCGCACATCATGGTCGGCCTCGCCCACCTCGTTACCGCGCAACAGGGCAAGGATCGCGACCCCCACGTGCAGGACACCATCGCCGAACTGATTTGTTACGCCGAAACCATCCGCATGGGTCTCGACTATGCCGTGCGCCATTACGAGTCGACCGCCGGCGGCATGCTGCACCCGAATACCCTCGGCATCAACGTCACCAAGTATTACTACGCCTCGAACTTCCACCAGATGGTCCGCCACCTGCACGATGTCGCCGGCGGCCTGACGATTACGCTGCCGGAAGAAGCCGATCTGCGTAATCCGGAATCCGGCGCTTACCTGCGCAAATACCTCAACGTACGCAGCGACACCGACGTCGAACAGCGCATGCGCGTGTTCAGCCTCATTCGCGACATGACCGCCGACGCCTTCGGCGGCTGGCACCTGGTCACGGCCCTGCAGGCCGGCGGCGGACTCAAGGCGCAACGCATCATGATGTCGCGCACGTTCGACATGGGCGGCGCCTGCGCGGCGGCGTTGAAAGCCGCCGGGGCGACGGGCGAGGATTGAAGCCGGATTTCGATGCCGGCTGAATAGCGGCACCGGGCCGCGTTTGCCCCACCTCGCGGGCCTGCGACACCCGGGCGCAAACCGACGACCTCGCGCGGCGCGGACCATTAATTGAGAACGATTACCGGCCTGGCCGGGGACTGATTGTTGCGGCACGAAGTTCCGGATACTGTTGCCTGCTGGACGACCGTATCCGTGGTCTTACCGACGCTGATGAGGGCGTTCACTACGGCCCTAGGTCAGCGCCCGCGTCACTACGCACCTGGAGAGTCGAGGAGACGTCCCATGTCGCATTGTCATTCCGATGGTTCGCGCACACGCCGGGCGCGCGCTGCGCTTCGTGTGCTTTTTGCCGCAGCGCTGAGCACCGTCCTGGTTGGCGCCGGCGCGGACCCGCTGGTCATTCCGGCCGATATTCCGGCCGGCGGTAAGTACCGACTTACTTTCGTCACCTCGACGGCAACCCCGTTCGTGTCCGGCGACATTAATTTTTACAACGATTTTGTCACCGACGTCGCGCTGACGCAGCCAACACTGGCTGCCCTTAACACGACCTGGCGCGTCATCGGCTCGACCGAAACGGTGGACGCCCGCGATAACACCAACACCAATCCGCTGCTGTCGTCTGGAAAACCTATTTATCTGCTCGATAGTGTTACCAGGATTGCCAATAATAATTTAGACCTGTGGGACGGCTCCATCGATGCGTTCATCGACCGTTACGAAACCGGAGACCTTTCGGCGGAGACTGTTGTTGTCACGGGAACTAAAATAGACGGCACCGCCGCGCACAGCGAGCCACCGCTCCCGTTTGAAAGTTACGCCATTGGGGCTCTTGCCGCTGCAGGTGGTATTAACTATATAAGTTCCAACTTCCCACCGCCCCAACCAGACGGATGGTGGATTTTTGGCTGTTGCATCTATTCCGTCTATTTGCCACCCGTAATAAACCAGATCCCGGGCGATACGCGGATGTACGCACTGTCCGGCGAACTCACCGTCCCCCGCCCCGGCGGCCCGTTCGGCCAGGTCGCCACCATCGCGCTCGGCGGCGACGCCGCTCCTGATGGCAACGGCGTACTGCATCGGTTCGAAGGCCAGGCGGTGGTGAACGACGACAGCGCGGTGTTGTTTGTCGGCGATTACGCCGTCGCTGGCGGCGATTTCCACGATGTCGCGGTGCTGGTTGACGACGGTGTCGCGACCCAGCTTGCGCGCGAAGGCGAGGCGGCGCCGGACGGGAACGGCAGTTACGGCGATTTCAGCAAACCGGCGCTGGGCAACGATGGTACGGCCGGATTGTATTCAACGTTCCGGGAAACCTCCGGCGGTTTTACCGACGATAAAGGTGTGATCCTGATCGACGGCGGCGCGTCGGTCGCGGTGCGCGAAGGCGGCTCGGCCAATGGCGACGGCACCTACGTTTCGATCAACGCCAATCTCGAGCCGACCCTGGCGCTGAACAATCTCGGCCAGGTCGCGCTGGTGACCGCGTTGACCGGTAATGCGGGTGGCTTCGCCAAAGACGGCACCATCGTCGTCGGCGATGGTGTGACCCAGAATGAGATTGCGCGCGAGGGCGACCCGACTCCCCCCCCTCCCCCGCTCAGCAACGGTAACTACGGCGCATTCAGTGCGCCAGTCATGAACGATGTCGGTACGGTTGTGTTCCGGGCGCACAATTTTACGAACCTTAATCCCCCGTTTATCGGCGCTAGCGCGGTCATCTCGCAGACCAACGGCATCGCGACGGAGATCGTGCGCGCCGACACCAACTCGCCGGACGGCAATGGCAAATTCAACTCCCTCAGCGATGCCCTGGCGCTGAATAACAACGGCCAGGTCGCCTTCAGCTCGACCATGAAAAATACGCTCGGTGGTTTTTTTGTCGACGGTGTTGCAATGTTCCGTGGCGAACCGGCCGCGCTGCATGTGCTTGCCCGCGCTGGCGATGCGGCGCCGGATGGTAACGGGGTGATCGAGGCGGGTTTCGCGACCTTCGGTCCGCCGCGCATCAATGACTTCGGCGAGGTGGCGTTCAATACCCAATACAGCGGCACGCTGGACAGCATTTTTGACGACAACGCCATTTTGAAGGGCAATGTCATCGGCGCGCAGTCGAGTCTCATCGAAGTTGTGCGCGAAGGCTGGAGCCTGCCCGGCGAGGACGGCGTGTTCGCCGATCTCAGCCAGGCCATTGACATGAACGCCGCCGGAGTCGTCGCATTCACCGCGTCATTGCGCAACCTCGCCGGCAATCCGCCGCCCGATCAGGAAGGGATTTTCCTTGGCGACGGCATTGATATCGTCGAAGTGGTGCGCACCGCCGATGTGCTGAATGGCTACACCGTCGATCCGCAGGGACTGCGTGCCTTTGGCTTCGGTATTACCGAGGGCAGTCTCAATACGCACGGGCAGGTCGTGTTTCACGCCAAGGTGCGCAAACCCGGCACCTTGACGGAGGGCGTGTACCTGTTCACCCCGGATCTTTACTGGCGTGGCGGCCTGAACGGCGATTGGGACGAGCCCCTGATCCAGCTCGGCGCAACAAATCCGGATGCACTGCAGAACTGGACCCTGAGCCTGATCCCCGACCGCGTACACAACGTCGTGATTGATCGCACGCATGGCTCGCTGAGCGGTAACGCCGTGCCATCGATCAGCATCGTTGGACCAAACACCGATGTCACGCTTAAACATCTGAGCCTCGGTGAGGAGACGGATCTGCGCCTGACCGGCGCGCACCTGAACGCGATCGACGGCGTTCTGCTCGACGGCGGGCGTCTGCACGGCGCCGGCGAGCTGTCCGGCGATGTCACCATCAACCCGGGCGGCATACTCGAAGCCGACGGTCTCACCGTCAACGGCGACATCGTCAATGAGGGTCGCATCGAAGTCACCCGTCTGCTTAACGATTTCGGGATCTTCAACGGCACCATCACCAATCTCGGCGACACCGTCATCGCCAACGCCAGTCTCGATCCTGCCAGCGCCACCTTCAACGGCAATTTCATCAACCAGGGTAGCTTGCAGGTCGGGGCCAACCAGACGGCGGACTTTTTCGGCGACTACTTCGGTGCGGGGTCGATCGCCAACGACGGCAGCCTCACGTTTCATGGCGGTTTCTTCCCCGGCGCCAGCCCGGCTTATCTCGGTATTGAAGGTGCGGGCACGCTCGCAATCGCCGCCACGGCGATGACCGTGATCGAACTGGGGGGCACCCTGCGGGGCGAATTCCATGGCGACCCGCTCGCCCAGTACGACAGCATCAACCTGATTGATGGTGGCCAGCTCGTCCTCGGCGGCACCCTGCAGGTGACCCTGATCGGCGCCGACGACATTGCGCCGCCGTTCATGCCGGCGCTGGGTGACAGTTTCGTGATTTTACTGGCCGGAGAGATCCTGGGTGACTTTGACGGCCCGCTGGTTCTGCCTGAGCTGGCCAGCGGACTCGCCTGGCTGGTGGACCGGGATAGTCAACAGTTCGAACTGCTCGTTGTCGATGCCAATGCCGTCCCGCTGCCGGCCGGCGTGTGGTTGCTTGGCGCGGCTGTCGTGGTGCTGTGGCGTCAGGGATCGCGGCGGCCCAGCTGATCCACCGCGAACCTGCCCTACGGTGATCGAACCCTGGTCATCAGGCGCGAGAGTTCTGTGTCGTCGCTGATCTGCGCAGGTTTGACGCCGACGCGCGCCGACGCGCTATTGCCATAAACGCCGTTGCTGCGTTTTCCAGTTGAAGTGCGCTTCGAGCTGGCTGGCGAGACTCAGCAGCAGGCCTTCGTCCCCCATTTTGCCGGCGAACTGCACGCCGACCGGTAAGTTGTCCGCAGTCCAGTGCAGCGGCAGGCTGACGGCGGGTTGTCCGGTGCTGTTGAACAACGGCGTGTTGGTGGCGTAGACGAAGGTGTTTCGAGTCCAGTCGATCGCGGAAATAGCCGCATTGTTCTGATCGAGCGTGCCGTGGACAGGCGGCGGGCTGCCGAGCGTCGCACTCATCAGGACATCGAAGTTTTCGAACGCCGCGGCGGTCTCGCGCGTGATGCGATTGACGTAGTCCATCGCCGCGAGCAACTGCACGACATTGGTCTTGGTGCCGAACTCGGCGCAGGTCAACGTGACCGCCTCGAAATGGTCGTTGTCCGCGCGACACCCGGTAGCCTGGGTCACCTGCTCGACGAACAGGGCCGCGAATGCGCACCAGATGACGTTGATGTTTTCGGAAAACTCATCGAAATCCAGGCGCACCGGGCTTTCCACCAGCGTGTGGCCGAGGCTTTCCAGCTCCTTGACAGTGTTGTTTACCGCCCGGGTATTTTCCTCGTGCATGGGGGTGCCCAGCATCGAGCCCGACTGGACCGCGATCCTGAGCGGCTGTACCGCGCGTGCCGCGGCCGCGGCGAAACTGCCCGCCGGCGGCGCGATCAGGTGCGGCGCGCCGAGGTCGGGGCCGGCCACGCAATCGAGCAAGGCTGCGCTGTCTCGGACGCTGCGCGTGACGACGAATTCTATGGCGTGGCCGAACAGGGGATCGGCATAAGCCGGGCCGGTCGGGGTGCGATCCCGACTCGGCTTCAAGCCGACCAGGCCATTGCACGATGCGGGTACCCGGATCGACCCGCCGCCGTCGTTGGCATGCGCGATGGGCACCAGCCCGGCGGCCACCGCCGCGCCGGAACCGCCGCTCGACCCGCCGGCGCTGTGACCGTGTTTCCAGGGGTTATGCACCGGGCCGAAGGCGACGGTTTCGGTGGTCGCGTTATAACCCATCTCCGGCGATTGGGTCGTGCCAAGCAGGTGCAACCCGGCGGCGCGGAAACGTCGCATCAGGTTGGTATCGGCCGCCGCCGGGACCGCCGGCAGCGCGCGAGAGCCGCCGCGACACAGCGCACCCTCGGCCTGCAGCACCAGTTCCTTGATCAGGAACGGCACCCCGCTGAACGGCTGTCCATGCTCGAAGGCCTGGCCTTCGACCGAGGAAATGACTGCGTTGAGCGCGGGGTTTTTGTCGTTGATCGCGGCGTTGGCGCAGTCCGCCAGTTCCTCGGCGGAGGTGTCCTTGTTCGCGACCAGTTCGGCCAGCCCCAGTCCATCGTAGTCGGCATATTCTGAGAAATTCATGGCATGACCTCGGTAACTTGAACGGTGAACGGAAAACCCCGGCGACAACACGACGCCGATCATCGATCGGCGCGTGGCTGAGCGACGCCCAAAGGTAGACGATCCGGCGAGCCGGATAAATGCCGTCCGGCGTTCCGGATGGTGGAATCGAAGGCGGCGACCAGCACCGTTGCAAGCCGCACCGAGCGCGCTGAGGTGGCACGAACCGTCGCGACCACGGCCGCGCTATCGCCACCGCTGCGCTCGGCTTGACCGCGGCGGCGGGCGGTGATTACAGTTGTTCTGTAATAGAAAATGCTATACCAATATACGGAACAACGATGACAACCGTCGACAAAGCACTCGATACCCTGTTTGCCCTCGCCGAGCAGCGCCTGCCGCAACGCCTCAGCGATCTCGCGCGGCTGGTCGGTCTGCCCCGCTCGAGCACCCATCGCCTGCTGGCACCGCTGGTGCGGCGCGGACTGGTCGAACAGGATGAGCGCGGCCGCTACCGGGTCGGTTACGGGTTGATGGCGCTCGGACTCGGAGTGGCCGATCGCGAGCCGCTGGCGCTGGCCGCGCGGCCGGTGCTCGAAGCGGCCGCCGAGGACGTCGGCGAAACCTTGTTCCTGGTTGTTGCGCGCGCCGGCCGACTGATCGTTATCGAAAAAGCCGAAGGTCATGGCTTCATGCGCGCCGCACCGCGACTCGGCGCCAGCGTGCCGGTCCACGCCACCGCGGTGGGCAAACTGTTTCTGGCCTTCGACCCCGACGCCGTCACCCTCGACAAACAGCGGCGCTTCACCGCGGCGACGCCAACCAGCCGCAAGGCCCTCGCTGCTGCGGTGGCGACCGCGCGCGAACAGCGCTGGGCCGTCAATGAAGAAGAATGGCAAGCCGGACTGGCGGTGGCCGCCGCGCCGGTGTTTGTTCACGAACGCCTGGTCGGCGCCGTGGCGCTGGCACTGGTGGCGGCGCGCTATCGAGAACTCGGCACCGCGGCGCTGGTGCGGCGCGTACGCCACGCCGCCGAGGGCGTCGCCCTGCGGCTCGAAGGCGGTGGCTTGTGAAAGTCTGGCATGACGGCCGCGTCGGCAGCGAACAGGACTGCCGGGTCTCGGTCCTCGACCACGGCCTGCTGTACGGAGACGGCGTGTTCGAAGGCATTCGCATCACCGGCGGCCGCGTGTTCCGTCTCGACGATCATGTGCAGCGTTTCGAGTACTCGGCGCGCGCCATCGGCCTGAACCTGGGCCACGATCGCAGCGAACTTGTCGACATCGTTATGTCGACGGCGCGCGCTCACGGCCAGAGTGAAGCCTACGTGCGCCTGCTCGCCACCCGCGGGATCGGCGAACTCGGCATCGATCCCAGCACCTGTGGAGCGAGCGAGCTGTTCTGCATCGTCGCCGATCTGCGCATGTTTCCAGCCGCCGCCCGCGAGCGAGGCCTGCGCGTGCTGACTTCAGCGCTGCGCCGGCCGCGCGGCGACATGCTCGACCCGCAGGTCAAGAGCCTGAACTACCTGAACAACGTGCTGGCCAAGCGTGATGCCCGCCTCAAAGGCTACGACGACGCCGTGCTGCTGAACGCCGACGGCCGCGTCGCCGAGGCCAGCGCGGCGAATATTTTTGCCGTTATCGATGGCGAACTGGTGACCCCGCCGTGCAGCGAAGGCGCGCTGGCCGGGATCACCCGCGACACGGTGATCCGCTGTGCACGGGCGGCCGCTATCGGCGTGTCACTGCGGCCGCTGACGCGCTACGAACTGCTCAACGCCGAGGAAGCATTTGTTTGCGGCAGCGGCGCCGGGCTGATCGCGCTGGCCAGCCTTGACGACACCGCCGTCGGCGGCACCGACCGACCGCTGCTGGCAGCCATGACCCGGGCCTATGGCGACTACGCCAGGGTCCACGGTACGGCGCTGTAAGTGAGCAGGTTCCGCCACCCCGCGCAGGCTTCGGCGCTATACTGTCGGTTCCCCCATACCCGACTCGTGAGAGGAACCCATCCATGGCGGACACCCATGAAGCCCACGACAACTACCGCCCGACACCCGACGACCGGCGCCTGATCGAAGAATTCAAGCAGCGCCCGATCGGCCATCACAGCCCCGACCTGCAGCGCCTCCTGAACCGGCTGCGGGGCACGCCGATGAAAGACAAGTACTGCCTGGTGGTGGTCAAACCCAACCGTGAATGGCAGCTCGCCAAAACCAGCGGTGAACCGGGCAAACCGGTGAAGCTCCTCGAACGCCGCTTCACCGACCAGAGCGAGGCCGAATGGTACGTGTTCCGGCAGCGCTGGAAAGCCGCCACCGGGGAAACCCTGCGCCCCTGACCGGTAGCGCTTTCTGAACCGTTCGCCACTGCAGCTAACACGACTTCCGCGCTCGACGCGCGCCCTTGCGCGCCGGCGCGATCAACACCCTGGGGAAGGAATGCTCACATGATGAAAATCACCGCCTACGCTGACCGCATCAGCGCCGCACCCGGCGAAACCATCAACTTCATGGTCAACTGCGAAGCAAAAACGTTTCGCGCCGACTTCGTCAAACTGATCTGCGGTGATCTCAACCCCGACGGTCCCGGCTATAAAGAAAAAGTTGTCGCGACGCCGGCGAGCAAAACCTATAAAGGCCGGCGCCAGGTGATCCACGCCGGTTCCTGCGTCGAGATCCCGGGCGGCAGCGCGCTCGGCGCGCTGCAGAGTTTCACCATGCAGGCGTTCATCTGGCCGACCACGCCGGACAAGGGCGACCAGACTTTGATCAGCAACTGGTCGGAACGCGGCCAGTGTGGCGCAGCGCTGTCGATCGCGGGCGACGGCGGCGGCCTGACCCTCAGCCTCGGCGCCGGCAAAGGCAAGGTGCAGACCGTCGCGACCGGCAAGCGCCTGGTCTCGCACGAATGGTATTTCGTCGCCGCCAGTTTCGATGCCGCTAGTAAAACCATCACCCTGGTGCAGGAACCGCTGCACACCCACGTCGGCACGGCCGATCGCGCCAACAAGCGCGACAAGGCTAAGTACGCCAAGATCCCAGCCCACGACGACCCGCAGATCATCGGCGCCCGTTTCCAGCGCTACGACAAGGGCCGGCCGGTCTGCAGCGGTCACTACAACGGTAAAATCGACAGTGTGCGCATTGCCTCGTGCGCACTGAATCGCAACGAAATGGAGCTGCTCAAGGCGCGTAACGTCGCACGCAGCCTGGCCCCGGACGTGGTCGCGGCCTGGGATTTCAGTGCCGATATCACCGGCCTCAAGGTCAGCGACGTGTCGGCCAACCGTCTCGACGGACGGGTGGTCAACATGCCGACCCGCGCCATGACCGGCTGGAACTGGAATGGTGAAGAAATGTGCTGGCGCCATGCGCCCGAGCAATACGGCGCGATCCATTTTCACGACGACGATGTGCACGACGCCGGCTGGGAAGTCGACGTCTCGCTGACGGTACCAAAAAATCTCAAGAGCGGTCTGTACGCGGCCCGCCTGCGTTGCGGCAAGGATCTCGAAGAAGAGGATTACGTACCGTTCGCGGTGCTGCCGCCGCGCGGCAAGGCGACCGCCAAGATCTGTTTCCTGCTGCCGACCGGCAGCTACATGGCCTACGCCAACGAACACATGGGCACCGACGCCCCGATCGCGCAGCTTCTCGGCGGGCGCCTGGTCGAACACGAACGCCAGGATCTGTATCGCAACGTCCACCGCGAATACGGCGCGAGCTGCTATGACACTCACACCGACGGCTCCGGGGTCAGCTATTCCTCGCGCCTGCGCCCGATCCTGAACATGCGCCCGAAGTACAAGTCCTGGCTCGGCGGTGAAGGCTCGACGCTGTGGCAGTTCAACGCCGACACCCATATCACCAACTGGCTGGAAGCGATGGGCTACGACTACGACGTGATCACCGACGAGGAACTGCACAACGACGGCATGGCCGCGATCGAACGCTACGACGTGGTGCTGTCGTCTTCGCACCCGGAATACCACTCCAAGGAAATGTGGGACGCGATGGAGGGTTACCAGCAACGCGGCGGACGGCTCATGTACCTCGGCGCCAACGGCTGGTACTGGCGCATCGCCTACCACCGCGAAACCCCGGGCATCATGGAAGTGCGGCGCGCCGAAGGCGGGATCCGTGGCTGGGAGGCCCGCAGCGGCGAGTATTACCACGCTTTCACCGGCGAGTATGGCGGCCTGTGGCGGCGCAATGGCCGTGCCCCGCAGCGCATCGTCGGCACCGGCTTTACCGCCCAGGGTTTCGATATCTCGTCTTACTACGTGCGTAAACCGGACAGTCATAAAAAGGAAGTACGCTGGATCATGGCCGGCGTCGACAAGGACGAGCGTATCGGTGACTTCGGACTGATTGGCGGCGGCGCCGCCGGCCTCGAACTCGATCGCGCCGATCGCGCGCTGGGTACGCCGCCCGGCACCTATGTGCTGGCGTCGTCCGAAGACCACACCGATATCTACCTGGTGGTGTGCGAAGAACTGCTGATCAACTACCCGGGACTCGGCGGTCAGGAAAACGACCTGGTGCGTGCGGACATGGTGTATTACCCGACCGCCAACGGCGGTGCGGTGTTTTCCACCAGCTCCATCGCCTGGCCCGGTTCGCTGTCGCACAACAATTACAAAAACAACGTCTCGCGGATCACCAAAAACGTGCTCGACCGCTTCATCAGCAACAAGCCGATGCTCGACTGAGCGCGGGAGCCAGTAAAAACCCCGCATGTTCACCGAGCCCAAACGCCGCCTGGTTGCGATCGTCAGCGCCGATGTCGCCGGTTACTCGCGCCTGATGGGGCACGACGAGAAAGGCACGCTGGCGCAACTTAATGCAGCGCGCGGGGTATTCCGTGAACATACCGAAACCCACGGCGGGCGCATCGTCGACACCTCCGGCGACAGCGTACTGGCGGTATTCGATTCCGTCGTTGAAGCGGTCGAAACCTGCCTCGACATCCAGGCCACCATCGCCACGCTGAACGAAGGCCACGCCGACGACACGCGCATGCAGTTTCGCATCGGCATCAATCTCGGCGACATCCTCGAGCAGAGTGACGGCACCATCTACGGTGACGGGGTCAATATCGCGGCCCGCGTGCAGGAACTCGCGGCCCCGGGTAGCGTGGCGATTTCGGGCGCCGCTTACGACTTCATCGGCGATCGCAGCGGTACCGCGTGGCACTTTCTCGGCGAGCAGGAAGTCAAAAATATCGAGCGCGGCGTACGCGTCTACGCCCACGCCGACGGCACCTCGCCACCAGCGCCGACGATCACGACCACGACCACTACCTCGAACACGGCGGCGGCCGGCCGTAATCTGCCGGCGCGGCCGTCGATCGCGGTGCTGCCGTTCGTCAACATGAGCGGCAACGCGGACGATGAATATTTTGCCGACGGCATCACCGAAGACATCATTACCGAGCTGTCGCGTTTTCGCGATCTGATCGTCGCCGCGCGTAATTCGACCTTCAGCTACAAAGGCCGCTCCGTGAAAGCGCAGGACATCGGCGAGGAACTCAGCGTCCGCTACATCCTCGAGGGCAGCGTGCGTAAAGCCGGTGATCGCGTGCGCATATCGGCCCAGCTGATCAAGGCCGCGACCGGCCACCACCTGTGGGCCGAACGCTTCGATCGCAAAATCGAGGACGTGTTTACGGTGCAGGACGAGGTTACCCGTCAGATCGTGTCGACCCTGGTCGGCAAGCTCGAAACCAGCGAGCGCCACCGCGCGCGCGCCATGCTCGGTAACGACGACCCGGCCGCCTACGACCTGGTCCTGCGCGGACGCGAGCTGTGGCTCAAGTTCAATCGCGAGGACAACCTTGCCGCGCGCGGCCTGTACCTGCAGGCGATCAAGCTCGATCCCCATTACGCGCGCGCGTATGCGTCACTGGCCTGGACTTACGCCATGGCCTACAACGAATACTGGACCGACGATCCGCAGTGCGCGCTCGATCGGGCCCTGGAGTATGCGCAGCGCGCGGTGCACATGGATCCCGCTTCGCACAGTTTCCGCATCTGTCTCGGCATGGTGTATTTTTTTCGCAAGAACCTTGCGAAATCGATCGAGTGTCTGGAGTATGCGGTCGAACTGAACGTCAACGACGTCGATGGCCATACCTTCCTCGCCCAGGCGCTGAGCGTCGACGGCCAGGCCGAACGCGCGATCGAATTGCTCGACCGCGCTTTCGCGATGAATCCGCATATGGGCGAATGGCCGCGGTCGGTGTATGTGATCGCCTATTTCAACGCCCGCCGCTATGCCGAGGCGGTCGCCGAGTGTGAGCGCCTGCACTCACCCACGGCGCTGAACTACCGCTGGATGGCAGCCAGCTATGCCGCCCACGGACAGCTCGACAAGGCCGCCGCCTGTGTCCGCCACTACTTCGCGTTCTACCCCGATTTCGATCTCGAGGAACACCTCGAAAAAGTCCCGTTCCGGCTCGAGGCCGACCGCGAACATTACGCCGAAGCGCTGCGCGTGGCGGGCTTTGAACGGACCGCGGCGACACCCGCCTGAGCGCTGGTGACGGGTCCCTCGATTCTGGAAATACAGTTATTCCAAAACGATTGTTGCAGTGCGGCATCGAGCGCGTATACTGCACCGCACCAGAGCAGAAATCGACCTCCCCTCGACAATGTTTTGGGACCTCCCCTCGCCGGGCCGCAAAGGCCCGGCACTTAATTTTCTCTTTAAATTCAATCTATTGGTATCAAGTCAGAGAAGCTCTCGCGCGCCTGTCAGCGGTCCAGCGGGCTGGGTCTGAGCTGTACCCTGGCAACGTAGGACTGCGGGACTTCGGCGTGCAGGATCGGATCGAGGCCATTGGTAAACCACAGGCCGCGGCCTTTCCAGCCGGTCCTGGGATCGTCGATACGGCCGTCCAGGCCACGGGTGTAGGCGTTCAGCGGATAGGGGATGCGGATCACGGTGAAGCGCTCTTTGTCCGGCTCGAAAGCAATCAGGGAGTCGGAACCGGTGCCGTTGACAATAACCACGTCATGGCCGAGGCCCAGGGTGTTGAACTGGTCGACCCACAGGTAGTAATGCATATCGGTGCTGCCGCCGGCCTGCTCCCCGGTGCCGGCAAATTGTGCGCCCGGGGTCGGCCATAGCGTCCAGCCTTCCGGACACTGGCCCCCGGTACCCCAGTGCTGCTTGCAGCGGCTGCGGTCAAAACGCGCCAGGTGGCCGCTGCCGGCCAGTGCCGTCCACACCATTCCCTTGCGATCAACGTCGACCCCGCGCGGCCCCATGCCGGGCGCCGGTGGCGCATAGGTTTCATGACGATCGGTGGCCGGGTCGTAGCGATTCAGACGCCCGGCGCTGCCGGCCGGAGTGAACAGGCCCGGCGGCACCGCGCTCCATACCGAACCATCGTGGGGATTGGGGATCACGCCGTACTGAAAGCCGGTCATGACCTGCTCGGCGGTTCCGTCGCCGTCGCCGTCGACCCTGACTTCGGACTGGCCGACGGCGCTGGCCAGGGTTTCCGGGCGGGCCGGGTCAAAGCGCCGCGTGTCCAGCCACCCGACCAGGAAATCGTCGCCGCTGGTCCACAGCACGTCGTTGTTATCGAACTGCAGGTGGTGGGTGCCGGCGCAGGTATCGATCAGCGTGAATGCGGCGCTGGCCGGATCGTAGTAGCCGAGCTGACGGTGGTGCATGTTGTTGACCACCGCGGGGATACCCTGGCAGAACGCCGGCAGATCCTCGGCCCACTGGCGCCGGATCTGGGTCGTGATCCAGACCCTGCCCTGGCCGTCCATCATCGGGTTGTGCGGATTGGCCGGGTTATCGTATTTGCCCAGATGCGCGCTGCTGCCGCCCGGCCACGGGCAACCGAGCGAACCGAAACCGAACGGCTGTTCCGCGCCGCCGTCCGGGCCTTTGTAAGTCTGGTCGCACCACGGCGTGCGGAAACCGTCACGGGTCGGTACCTTGACCCGGCTCGCAGTATGCGTGTTCGGATCGAGGATCAGAAGATAATCGTTCGCCAGGTCGACACCGTAGACCGGGCCGTTGGCGTTGACGGTCGGCTGGCGCTTGTCGGTCGCGACCTCGTCGTGCGCATAGGTGTAACCGTCGCCCCATGCCCATTGCGTGATCACGATGTTCCGCTCGCGCCCCTGCGGGCGCGGTGGTGCCGGCGGGATGGCACCGGCGGCGATACGCTGGCCCCAGCCATCGAGTACCTTGAGCAGGCGCTCGCGGCCGAGGTGATCGGCGAAATAGTTCATCCCGGCCGCTTTCAGCAGACCATGATCAAACGCGGCCGCGGACGGCAGCCGGGTCGGCGCGGCGCCGAGCTGGTGGCACAGGACGCAGTTGAGCTTGAACTGGCCGAGCCAGCCGGCCCGGTCGGCATAAACCGGGTCGGCGCCGAACGATTGCTGCTCGGGGGGTTCGAGCAGCGCCAGCCAGTAGCTGGCCGGATAAACCAGCGCCGCCAGCTCCGGCTCGGCCGCACTGACCAGCAGTTTGAGACGCTGGCCGGGACGCGCGGTGACGGGCTCGGAATCGAGCAGTCCATAGCCGCGCACCCACACCCGGTAGTCGGCGGCCGGTAACTGCGGCAGCACGAAGCGACCTTTGGCGTCGGTGACCACGATCTTGCGGTAGGGGGTCGGCAGCTCGTCGGTTTCCGCGATCACCCACACCCCGGCTTCGGCGGTGTCGGCGCCGCTGCTGACCTGGCCGCCGATGAAATCGGCGTGCGTCGCGGTCACGGCGCCGAGCATGGCGAGAACAGAAATTATTTTCATCATTGTGCTGTGGCGCCCGTAGTTCTCGATGGCCCAGCATAAGGAGCGGGCGGCGGCGCGCGCAAGCGCGGCGCGGAACCCTTGGCAACGGCGGCGCAATCAGTTATCAGTAATGGTTGTTTCAACGTCGCGAGAGTCGCCATGCGCATATCTCGATATCACAGTGGCCGGGCAGCGATAGCGGCTGGTTCATGGTAGCGCCGACCAGCGATCCGGCGCAGGCCAGGCGCGATCTCGAAGCGCACGGGCTGGCGATCGTGAGCGCCGCCCTGTCCGCGGCCGAAACCGCCGAGGTACGGCAACGCCTGATGGCGGCCATCGAAACCAGCGAAGCCGATGGTGTTCCGACCCGCGGGTATCCTTTCGATCCGGACACGCACAACCAGCGCGTTTTTCACCTGTTCAATCTCGACCCGATTTTTGTCGATCTGATCCAGCGCCCGGCCGCGCTCGAATTTGTCCGTAGCCTGCTCGGCGAAGACTTCCTGATCTCCAATTTCAGCGCCAACATCACCGCACCGGGCAATCAGGAAATGCAGCTGCACGCCGACCAGGGTTACGTACTGCCGCCGTGGCCGTCGACGCCACTGGCCTGCAACGTGGCCTGGTTGCTTGACGACTTTACGGCGCAGAACGGCGGCACCCGCTATGTGCCCGGCTCACACCTGCTCGGCCACGGTCCGCAGGCGAATGAGCACTATGACAGCGTACCGATTGAAGCGCCGGCCGGGGCGATGATGATCATGGACGGGCGCTTATGGCATCAGACCGGACGCAATCGCAGCAGCCACGGACAACGCGCGGCGTTGTTCGGTTACTACGTGCTGCGCTGGCTGCGCGCGCAGGTGAGTTGGAACACCGCGTTGTGGCCGCAAACGGTGGCCAGCCTGGACAGCGACTTTCTGCACCTGCTCGGCTATTACACCGGCAACGTCGAATTTCAGATCCCGCACGGCAGGCGCGCCGCGGCGCGGCCGCCAGCGGCGCTGTCTCAGCGCGCCGGGCCGGCGTTTGCCCTCGGTACCGGGCAGGATCGGTCGGATCAACAAAAATGATGCGGCGGCAGAACTCTTACCGGTGTTCGGCGAGGTAAGCCTTCAACGCCGGAATTCCACCGGCGGCAATGACCGGGTTGAGTTCGGCGCGCAGGGAGCGCGCAAAACTCAGGCCGTCGACAGACAGGTCAAAAAGCTTCCAGTCGTGCTCTCCGCGCAGCAGGCGAAATTCAAGTGTGAAGTCGCGCCCGTCGGGGGTCGCCATGATCCCGGCGACCTTGGCCGAGCGCACCGCGATGCTGGAATTGTTTTCGATCCGGATCTCGACGCTGCGCCCGCGCGCCAGCAGCGAAGCGTAAACGCGCACGATGTGATCGCGCACCGCGGCCATCAGTTCGACGCGTTCGGGGTCGGAAAGCGTTTTCCAGCGGCCGCCGGCGATCCAGCGTGAAATGGTGTCGAACGCGAAGTGCGGACTCAGCTCCTGCTCAAACAGGGACAACAATTCCTTCTGCCCATCTTCGGCGTTGGATAAGTCATCGTCGAGCCGGGCCATGACCCGCGCCACGACTTCGTTAACCAGCTCGTGCGGCTCCTGAGAGAGCGCATGGGCCTCCGCGACCAGCGTCAGTGCCGCCACCAGCGTGACCAGCCGGACCGTGCGGCCGACCCGCCGCCCAACATCCAGCGCCTGTAACCCAAAGCCGTTCATCGCTCCGCATACCTCCGTAGTTCCAACGCCATTACTCGCCACCGTGATTTCGTGGCCCGGCGCCTGGCGGGCGGCAATTCTATCCAACCCGAGGACAGCGTAACACCAGCACCGTTTGCCACCGGCGGTTCCACGCGGCGCTCAGAAACCGACCGCGATGCGTGTACCCTGCTCGAGCTCGGAGCGGAAATCGATCCGCCAGCCGTATTGGTCACAGAAGCGGCGCACCAGCGCCAGTCCTATGCCGCTGCCATCCGGGTCGCGGTTCGCGCCGCGCTTGAAGCGGTCAAACAGGGTCGCCTGCACGCTGGCGTCAATACCCGGGCCGTAATCCTGGATCACCACTTCGGACGCGGTGAGGTACACGCTGATCACGTTGCGATCGGTGTACTTGACCGCATTGTTGAGGATATTGCCGATCACGATATTGGCAACCGCCGGGATCGTCCGCACGGTCGGCGGCTCGCCGTGGCGCTCGACGTGCAGCGCGATGCCCTTGGCGTCGGCTACTTCGCGCACCGCGGCGAGTTGATTTTCGACCACCTGCTCAATACTCACCGGTTCGACCATGTCGGCGAACGTACTCGGATCGCGGGCCAGGTAGAGCAACGCCTCGGTGAGGGTGGTCATATGCTGGCAGCCGCGTCGGATCCGGGTGGTCAGGGCGGTCAGCTCGGGCTGCTCGGCGCAACGCCGCGCCAACAGCTCGGCCGCACCCTGGATACCCATCAGCGGGGTGCGCAATTCGTGGCTCACATCGGACGAAAACTCGCGCTCGCGATGCAGCAGCGCGCTGACCCGGCGATGGTAGCCATCGATGGCGCGGGCCAGGACCGTGATCTCGTCGCCGTTATCGGTCGACGGCGGCAACGTCACTCCCGACTCGGCGTCGTCTTCAAGCGCGGCGACCTCGTCGGCCAGGCGGGTCAGCGGCTGGATGACCCGCCGCGCGAGGCCGCTGCTGACCCACGCGGCAACGAGGATAACCACACCGACAAACCCCGCCATCGTCGCGATCAGAATATTCTCAAAGCTATCGAACGGACTTTCGTCAAACAGGAAAAAATAGCGTCGCGCGCCGCGGCGGTGCACGGCGACGTCGTACTCGATGTCATCGATGATCACTTCATCGGCATCTGCCGGCAGCGTCAGCAACTGGCGCGGCAGCTCGCCGGAATCGCCGTCGGCCTCGATGTAGACGCGAAAATTTTCGATCGCTAATGTCGCCAGCGCCGGCTCGCGCTCGTAGAGTTCGACCAGGGTTTCGATCTCGGCCGCCACGTGACTGTCTACCAGGTTGTCTTCGGCCAGATCAAAGGCCGTATAGAGCGCGAGACAAAAAACCGCGGCGACTGCCACTACCAACGCGAAATTGGCGAAAACCAGCCGATGACGCACCCGTTCAAGCATCGTCGTCCGCGCAGATACGATAGCCGGAGCCGCGGATGGTGCGGATCAAGTGCGAGTCGAACGGTTTGTCGATCACTTCGCGCAGACTGTGGATATGGATTTTCAACGAATCCGACTGTGGCGGATCGTCACCCCACACCAGCGCCTCGATTTCCTGGCGCGAGACCACGCGGTGCGAATTGCGCATCAGGGCTTCGAGGATCTTGCGCCCGGTCGCGGTCAGGGCCAGGACCTGTTCGCCGCGTCGGATCGAATGTGTCGCGGTATCGAATTCGAGATCGGCGACTTTGAGACTCGCGCTGCTTGCGCCACCCAGTGCGCGGCGGGTCAGGGCACGCAAGCGGCCGGCCAGCTCTTCAAGGGCGAATGGCTTGACCACGTAATCGTCGGCGCCGTAGTCGAAAGCGGTGACCTTGTCGGGCACGTCGCTGCGCGCGGTCAGCATCAGGATCGGCACCGTGGCGAAACCGAGCTCGCGCAAACGCTTGCACAGTTCGAGGCCGGACAACCGTGGCAACGCGATATCCAGAATGATCACATCGCGCGCCTCGCGCGTTGCACATTCCAGCCCGATCAGACCGTCCGGCGCCCATTCGACGACGTGTCCGTCGGCTTCGAAGTATTCGCAGACATTGCGCGCAACATCGAAGTCATCTTCGACCAGCAGTATGTTCATGCCAATTCCCTGCGCAAGGCTTGCCCCGACGCGGACAGTTTCTCAGCTCGGGACAGTAATTGCAGGCGCGCGGTTTTGCGTTAGTTTCTGGTTATTGTCGCGTTAAAGCGATTGTCCGGGCACGATGTTCACACGGTTTAACACTCGTCGAGTGGCGCACCCGCAGGCTGACACTCAGCCGAGGTGGGTACCCGGCAGTCGTTTCAGTTTGTTCCGTTGCGCGACCTCGATGTCGAGGATCGCGCGGCCCTTGACGCGCAGGGCCTGGGCCACGGCGCGGGTATCGCGGACCAGGCGGCGCAGGCCTTCGGGTTCGAGCGAGGCGGCATGATCGGTGCCTTTCCAGGTCCGATTGAGCGTGTAATGGCGTTCGATCCAGCGCGCCCCAAGAGTTTGCGCAGCGACGTCGAGGGCGATGCCGAGATGGTGCCCGGAAAACGCGATCGCCTTGACGCTGCCGGCGAAGCTGTCGTGCAGGCGTGCGATTTCGAGCAGGCAGACATCCTCGTGCGGCACCGGGTACCCCGAGGTACAGGCGTACAGCACGACCCGCTGACTGGCGCCGAGCTGGTCGAGCCGAGCGACGATCTGGTCCTGTTCCGCGGGGGTCGTCATGCCCAGCGAAATATGGATGTCACCGGCGTAGTCGCGGGCCAGGTAGTCGAGCATGGCGAAATCAAGGTTACACGCCGAGGGGATCTTGATGTACTCGGTTTCGAGCGCGGCAATCTCGCGCGCCGCGCTGAGATCCCATACCGAACACGCATAGCCGACACCGAGCGTGCGACAGTATTCGAGCAGCTCGCGGTGGGTATCGAGATCGAACTCGAGAAATTCGCGGTGTTCGCCGTAGGTGGCGCCGTAACTGTTGGCCGGATTCGGATGCGGCGCGGCATACTCGGCGGCGGTGAGTAGCTCACGGTTGGTGCGCTTCTGAAACTTGACGTAATCGACCTCGGCGAAATTGGCAGCGATCTCGATCATCTCGCGGGCGACGGCAACATCGCCTTTGTGATTGCAGCCGATTTCCGCCACTATCAGCGGTGCGACTGGCGCTTCAGTGGCCCGCTCCTGACCCGCGGCACCGGGCTCGTGTTCCGTCATCGTGCGTGTGTCCTCGACGCTGTAAAAGGTGCGGCGCGGCGTGCGCCGACCGCGTAATCGCGCGCATCATAGCAGGCACGCCGACTCGTGCACCGGTCGCCAGCTTCCCGGGAAACGCCTGCAGCCAATCCACCATGCCTCGAATTTCGTTTATCCTGCCCGGCCCGGTCCAAAGCCGGCTCCTGACCGTCGTGCTGGTGCTGTCGGCGACAGGCCTGGCCAGCGCGGACGACATACCGAATATCGAGATCACCGAACCGACCCCGAGCGCACAACCGTCTGAACTGGCGGTCTTGAAACTACCGGGTGAGCGGCGTGCCCTGCCGGTGAGCACCGAGATCGTCGATCGTGCGCTGATCGAGGTGGCCGGCAGTAGTGACGTTGGCGGGCTGCTCGCGATCGCAACCTCGGCGGTAACGGTGGCGTCCGAAGGCGGCAGCGTCAACGACATCATCCTGCGCGGTTTCAGCGGCACGCCGTTCTATCGCAACGGGCTCAACGATTCGCTGGGCCAGCTCGCGCCGAGGCCACTCGCCAGCGTCGAGCGAATCGAAGTGCTGAAAGGTCCGAATGCCGCCCTGTTCGGCCCCGGCGAGCCGGGCGGATCGATCAATCTCGTGACCAGGCGCCCTGAACGGGTGCGCGCGATGTCGGTTGGCGCGGAACTCGGCCGTTTCAGCAGCCTCGACCTCAGCGTCGACAGCACCGGTGCAATCCCGGCCCTTGAGAACTGGCAGTACCGTCTCATCGGGTCTCGTGAACAAGGTGATACATTTCGCGATTTCGTCAAGCACGATCGCTGGTTCGTGGCGCCGTCGCTGGCGTGGCAGCCGGCCACGAATACTGATGTCGTGGCCAGCGTTGAATATCTGCGTGACGAACGCTTACTCGACGCCGGGATTTTTATTGCCGAAGGACTGCCCCGGCCGCACCGCGCTACGTTTCTCGGCGAACCGGCGCTCGGACCAGCCATTATCGACGGCCTCACCGGCCAGATCACCGCGACGACCGCGCTGGCCCGGCAGTGGCAGTTCGAATTTCAGATCCAGGGACAACGTACCCGGCTCGCCGGTAGCAGCGTCGAACCCGGTGAACTGCTCGGCACGATGCTGGCGCGCGAAGCGCTCGAGCGTGATGAAGCGGTGGAATCGTGGATCACCCAGTTCGAAATCTACGGACCGCTCGAATTCTGGCGCACCCGGCACGATCTGCTGTTCGGCGTTGAAACGGCCGACGTCGATGAACACGTCCGGTTATTCGGCTCCGATCCCGAGCGCGAACCGTTTTTTATCGACCCCTACCGACCGCTATACGGCGCCCCGCCGCCATCCCGGACAACACAGCGCCTGTCGCGCGAACGTCGCCGCCAGTACTCGACGTATGCACGCGATCGCGTGACCTTCGACGAACACTGGCAGGTGCTGCTCGGCGTCCGCCTCGATCATATCGATCAATCCGGTAACGATCGGGCCAGCGACCTGCGTTTCGACCGTACCAGCCTCAAGCTCAGCCCGCGCGTCTCCCTGGTCTACGACACGACTCGCGGCGTGCTCGGTTATGCCAGCTACAGCCAGTCGGTCGATCCCAATGAAGGCCTGCAACCGGATGGTGAACCGCTGGTGCCGACTCTGGCGCGCTCGATCGAAGGCGGCCTGCGCTGGCACAGCCCCGATCTGCGCAACGCAATCGATGTGGCAGTGTTCGGCATCCGCCAGAGCAATGTTACCGTCGATGCGCCGGGAAGCCCTGGCTTTGAGCTGCAGACCGCCACGCAGGAACACCTCGGCGTCGACCTGGAGTATGAATTCCGGCCCGACCCGCGGCTGTCGTTGCGCGCGCGCTATAACTGGCTGGATACCCGGATAATCGATGACCCGCTTGTACCCGACGGCACGCCCGCCCTGAATACCCCGAAACACCAGGCCGCGGCGCTGGCCATCGTGCACGCCGGCATCCTGCGACCCGCCGATTTCGATCTCGGCCTGGCCGTCAGCTATGTCGGCCGGCGCAGCGCCAGCCTCGATCCCGACGAGCTCGATCTGGAGCTGGCCGGCTATGTCCGCATCGATGCCTTTGCCCGCTGGCGTGTGGGCGCGCACCTGGATCTCGGCATCAATCTAGAGAATCTGGGTAATGCGGACTATATCCAGGGCAGCCAGTCGGACGCCTTCAGCCTCTCTCCTGGCGCGCCGCTGACCGTGCGCGGCGTAGTGCGCTGGCACTTCTAGTGCCCAGTTGGGTATCCTGACTTAGGGGAACGTACTAAGGAGAATGGCGATGCAATGGTTTCTGAAGGCGGTCAGGCAATACGCGGATTTCAACGGCCGCGCGCGTCGTACCGAGTACTGGTTCTATATCCTGTTCTACATCCTGTTCGCCATCGCCCTGTCCTTCGTCGATGCCGCCCTGACTGCCGGTGTGCTCAGCACGCTCTACGCACTTGCGCTGATGGTGCCGTCGCTGGCGGTGCTGGTGCGTCGACTGCACGACACCGACCGTTCCGGCTGGTGGATATTGATCGGTTTCGTTCCCGTCATCGGCTTGCTCGTGCTGCTGGTGTTTGCGTGCATGGACAGCAGTCCCGGGGATAACCGTTTCGGGCCTTCGCCCAAAGCGGCCTGAAAAAAAGCAGCGGCGGCCGCTGGCCGTGCAACGATGATGCTTGCAGGGTTTCCTTAAAGCTTTTTCTCGAATATGTCGACATGCGTAGGGATAGAACCCGAAACTGGGCTACCCCATGTCGCTTGCCTCGGATGACAGCCTGCCGGCGCCGCACCTGGTCGGTGCTGCCGCGCGACGTGGCGACAAGCCGCGTGGCGCCACCATCGCGGTAGTGGATGACCATCTCGGCGACTGCACGCTGGTCGAACAAACCCTGGCCGGTTACGCGGATTTCCACTTTGAACACCTCGCCCAGGTCGGCGACCTGGCGCGCTATCAGGGCGGCACAGCCCGCCCCGACGTGGTCCTGCTCGACCTCAACCAGCCCGGTCTCGCCGGCCGCGAGACCCTTGACCGCGCCAACCGGCTGCTACCCGATGTACCGATCGTGGTGCTGAGTTCCGGACGCGACGAGCGGCTGACCGACTATGCCGTGGAACGCGGCTGCCAGGGCTTTATCGATAAGGGCCACCTGAGCGGACAGGATCTCAGCCGGCACCTTAAATTCGCTATCGCGCTGGGTCAGCGCTCGCAGCGCTTTGTGCACCAGGCCAATTACGATTACCTGACCGGATTGGCCAATCGCAGCCTGTTTCTCGACCGGCTCGGCCACGCCATGGAGCGCAGCGCCCGCAGCAGCGAGATCACCGCCGTGCTGCTGATCGACATCGATGACTTCAAGCTTGTCAACGACAGCCACGGACACGATGTGGGCGACGGGCTTTTACGGGCGATCGCCGAGCAGTTGCGCCTGGCGGTGCGCCAGAGCGATACCGTCGGGCGCATGGGCGGCGACGAATTCGTGATCCTGCTCGAGGGTGTGCAGCACCCCCACGCCGCGACCGCGGTCGCCAGCAAACTGCTTCGGATCAGCGACGAACCGCTGGCGATCGGCCCTCATCACATCACCGCCGGGCTGAGTATCGGTATCGCGCTGCATGCTTCGGACGGGCGCAAGCTTTCACCCGAAGCCCTGATCAAACGCGCCGACACCGCGCTGTACCGTGCCAAGCTGTCCGGCAAGCGCAGCTTCCACAACTTCACTGACGAACTCGACCGCGAGTCACGCGAACGTTACCAATTTGACCTCGAGGTCAGCAACGCCAGGGATCGCGATGAACTTCAGGCCCACTACCAGCCGATCGTTGACCCCTACACACAACGCCTGCACAGCATCGAGATGCTGATCCGCTGGCACCACAACGAGCGCGGCGTGCTGTTACCGGATGCGTTTCTGCCCTCGATGGCGCGCCTTGGCATTCTCGAATCGAGCTGCATGCACGTCCTCGGCGGCGCACTCAGACAATACCGGCAGTGGCGCGACGCCGGACTGTGCGCGGTAAAACTGGCCTTCAATGTCGATGCACACGAACTCGACCGCCCGACGTATGCCAGCCATCTCGAAACCATGCTCGCCGACACCGGCGTCGATCCGGACCTGCTCCAGATCGAACTGACCGAACATACCCTGCTCAAGGAATCGGCCGAAGTAGCCGGCAACCTTGCCCGCCTCAAGGCCCTCGGCGTGGGTCTCGTCATCGACGATTTCGGCATGGGTTACGGCAGCTTTTCCTACCTCAAACGCCTCACTGTCGACGGCATCAAGCTCGACCGCAGCATCACCGCCGGTTTGCCCGGTAACACCCGCGATCTCGCCATCACGCGAGCGCTTGCCCGCTTCGCCGCTGAAGCCGGCCTCACAATCACGGCCGAAGGGGTCGAGAACCGCCGCCAGCTTTATCAGCTACAGGGCCTGTCGGTGGACTACGTGCAGGGTTACCTGCTCGGGCGGCCGCTGCCGGCGACGGCTTTCGCGGCGCTTTACTGCACGCCCTAGCGCCGCGCTGCGGCGCGCTCGATAAATCGCTACCAGGACTCGCTGCCCGGCTCGCCCTTGAACGGCTCGCATGCGCGCCGGGGCACTATACTGAACCTCTGTTCGTCACTACACAGGGGAACCCATGAAAACGATCAAGCGTCGCAAAGTGCAGAAATATGCATTCGATAACCGCGACAAGCCGTGCCTGAAAGTCAAACCCGGTGAAACCTTCCAGGTCGAAACCGACGACGCGCTGTCCGGCATGATCGCCGATGACAGCGACAAACCGAAAGTCATGGGCTTCAATGGCAAACATTTTTCCGAGCTGGCCAAAGCGACACCGGGATTGTTCAACCCGGTGGTCGGGCCGATTTACGTTGAAGGCTGCAAAGCCGGCGACGTGCTGGCGGTGCATATCGACTGGATCGATCCGTGGCGCTACGGGTTCTCCGGCATTCTGCCGCGCATGGGGCCGCTCGGCGACTCGCTGCGCTATAAGGACTGCGCCGACGGCCATGTGCAGGTCATCGAACACCTGCCGGGACCGAGCGGGCATACCCGTGACGGCACCGCGGTGTATTCCGATTCTTTGAGCTGGCCGCTGGAACCGTTCATCGGCACCCTCGCAACCGCTTCCGAGCGCGAGGTATTCACCTCGGTACTCGGCCAGGGCGCGTTCGGCGGCAATATCGACTGCCGCGACATCTGCGCCGGCCACACGATATTCCTCAATTCCTATAATGACGGCGGTCTGCTCTACATCGGCGACGTGCACGGCGGCCAGGGCGATACCGAGTTTACCGGCATCGCCGACGAAACCCGTGCCACCGTGCAGCTGTCGTGCACGGTGGTCAAAAACAAGCGCCTGCCCTGCGTGCGCATCGAAAAGCCGCACAGCATCGTCGCGGTCGGTATCAACCGGCCGATGGAACATGCGGTCTACGACGCGGCGGACAACCTGATGCAGTGGCTGGCCGAGGACTACGGTGTGCCGCCGAAGGATTTGTATATCCGCATGTCCTGCGACCCGGCATTCCGTATCCGTACCTACCAGATGGTGCGCCTGGCGACCCTGGAGCACGTGGTCGGCGCCGAATACCCCAAGGCGCGATTGTTCAACGCCTTCAAGCCGCGCCGCAGCCCTCGGGCAAAGAAAAAGGTTGCGCGTAAAAAAGCGCGCTAGCGATCGGCCGGGATGCCGTGTCGTCATCATTGCAGCAGCTGTTCGACACCCTGCCGCAGCGCGGTCGCGTGGTGTGGCTGGGTATTCGCGGCGAACGCCGCGCAGCGCTGCTCACGCGCGAGGCTATCCAGGTTGATCCGGCGGCGGGTTTAATCGGCGACCATTACGCCGGCCGTAGCGGTAAGCGCCAGGTGACGTTGATCCAGGCCGAACACACTGCCGTGGTTGCCAGTCTGCTCGAACGCGGAAGCCTCGATTACGGCCTGCTGCGACGTAACGTGGTGGTCTCCGGGATCAACCTGCTGGCGCTCATGCGCCAGCGGTTTCATATCGGCGGCGCGCTGCTGGAAACCACCGGTCCGTGCCATCCGTGTTCGCGCATGGAAAGCAACCTCGGCGCCGGCGGTTACAACGCCATGCGCGGCCATGGCGGGATTACAGCGCGGGTGCTCGTCGCCGGCACAATCCGGCTCGGCGACGACGTACGCCTCGCCCTCGATCCCGCGTGATCCTGAGCGGCGCTCAGTTGACCTTGATCGGGCAGGTTTTACCGATTTCCAGGTCGAGTACGCGGATCAAACGGCCGTAACCGACAAACGTCTGGATACGCATCCCGAGATCGATGATTTCGGCCTCGGTGAAATGTTCGCGCAGTTCCGCGAACAGATCGTCCGATGCACTGCCGTGATCGCCAGCCAGGATCTCGGCGTAATGGATCGCGGCTTTCTCTTGTGCGGTGAACAGATCGCTCGTCCGGTAGTCATCGATGGCGGCGATTTTATCTTCCGTCAGTCCTTCATGCCTTGCGACCGCAAGGCGTGCGTGCAGTCAGAGGAAGCAGTCGTTTTTGCGCGCCACCATCAACCGCGCAAGCTCGGTGATCTGGCCGGTCACCGCGCCGCGCGCTTCCAGCACAAGTGAAAAATAGTAATCGATGAACGACTTATAGACTTCCGGCGCGTGCGCGAAGATCTGCACGAACTCCGAGCCGCCCAGTTCGTCGTCGTAAGCGAGCATGATGTCTTTGAGATTTTTGGGTACCTGCTCGAACGGCAGGGCACTGATACGGGCCATGGTGATCTTCCCCTGATTGTAGTGCGTCAACGTGTCCGATAAGCATAGACCGCCGGGCGTCTACCGGCCAACTGCTTATCGACGGATAATCGGTGACCGTGCCGGCTCGGCAAAAAGCGGGACCAGGCTTCGAATTATTTCTATTGCCCGCCGCTGTGTTTCTTGCGGTACTCCCGGGGTGTCTGTATGAACCAGGGCTTGGATAACCGGGGCATTCCTGATCAACGGAAACCAGGAATGTCCCCGTTACCCGATCGAGCTACGAGTCCGGGTAGTGTGCTCATTGCGTCGCGCCCGGAAACCCCATCGGTGCCATGCTTTCTATCGCCTCGCCCATGCGCATAACGTATTCGACCTCGATACGGCGGGTTTGAAACAACCAGGCAGAGTCGGCACGGACCAGGGTGTCAAAGTAGGTGCCCTGGGCATGGTAGGCGATGTTGTCGGCTTTCATGGTGAAGTAGGCGCTCAGATAACAAACTGAAGTCGCCGCATCGCCATCGATATCGATCGATGCCGTACTGATCAGGTGCTTGAGATCCTTTACGTTGGCCTTCATTTTTTGATGGTAGAAGGCGTACCAGCCACGCACACCCTCGCGCCCGTGCACGTCGTACCTGCCATCGTAGTACGGCATCAAGACGGCGTCCTGAGCGAACAGCTCAGCGACGTCATCGGCCGTGCCGCGATCGACGCGATGGCAGTATGCGGCCAGGGTCTGTTTTATCGCAGTGGTTTCATTTGACATCGAAGGCGCCTCCCTTGGGTTTCGTTGCTCCAGTGGCGAGCGATCCAGTTGCTGGTCCGTCTGATCCGGCCAGATGTTGCAATTATGGCGCAGGTTTCGCTCGGGTAAACTTGCCACCGCTGCGGCCGCTTTCAGCCGAGTACGTCTTTCAGCCACGCGTCGGTCTTTCGGATCTGACGGGAATCAACCGTTGCGGGGATCCCGGCCGTGAGTTCGGCCAGCGTGCAAGCGCGCAGGGACTCGCGCCAGGCCGTATCAGCCGCCTGGAACGCGGTCGCGATACCGCAAGGGCGACGATAACACTTCGAGTCGAGGGCGCTGGGTCCACGCTGGCGGATCTCGGCGCACCGAAAAGCCGGCATTGCCCCATCGACCGCTTCGACCACATCAAGCAGATTGATCCGATCGGGCGGACGCGCAAGGCGAAATCCGCCACGAGGTCCAGGGGTAGACTCCAGGATCCCAGCCCGCGCGAGGGCTTGAAGGTGCTTGCTCAAGTACGCTGCTGGAACGTCATGAAATTCCGCTAAGCGGTTCGCAGGTAAGGCCCGCGCCGAGGGTATCGATGCCAGCAACGACAGACAGTGCACAGCCCACTCAACCCCCTCACTCATTTTCATTGCAGATCCCCATCTTATTCTGGATATTTATTATCCTGGATATATACTATCCTGATATTTGACTGAGAACAAAACGCGAGCACCTCATGCGGATCTTCGTTTCGGCCGCGACGACCGAGTTGTTCACAGGGCCCATGATTCAAACCGTCCGTTCGCCTATGGTTCTGCGGGCAAAGGAAGCACGATGAAACACACACTTTTGAAACTGGTTGCCGTGTCGATTCTAGCCGCGACGAACATCTGTCCAGCTGGGGAGCAAGCGGGACATACAAACCCGTATCGCGAGATTGTCGAAGTCGGCGAAACCGATTACTTCATGCCTTATGCATCCGCCGTGCGGGTTAAAACCGGGGGAACGCTGTTGTTTCTTTCCGGGCAGACGGCCCTGCCCATTTATCACCAACATCCCCACGAGCACGACAAACTCGATCCGCCGTCAGACGTACGTGCCCAGACACGCCTGGTTATGGAGAACCTGAAGAAAGTACTCGCCGCGAACAACGCGGATTTTTCCGACATCGTAAGAACCGATGTCTTCATCACCGACATGGAGGAGCAAGACGCGATTGGTGAGGTGATGGGGGAATATTTCCAGGGCAATTTTCCAGCGAGTACGTGGGTCGGTGTGACCCGCCTGGTTGATAGACGCCTGAAACTCGAAATGAACGCAATAGTCGTGGTCGAGTAGGCTCTCTGCGCAATAACCGGGACATTCCTGGTTTCAGGGATCAGGGATGCCCCGGTTAGCCGTCATTTTATTTCAGAAGGAAAATAGGAGTTTCGATCGATGCCTGTCCTGAAACACCTCGTGACAGGTCCGTAGCAGCGCCATGTCAGGCGGCGCTCAGGGGCTTTATTCGACGCATATCGTTGCGAATCGCCTTATTCGCCTCCCACAAATCGACAGCCCTTTGTGCGTTAAGCCAGAACTCGGGGCTATTGCCAAAAAGGCGTGAGAGCCGCAAAGCCATCTCAGGACTAACTGCCCGCCGCTCCCGCATTAACTCGTTCACGGATCGGCGTGACACGCCGATCAACTCCGCCAGGCTGCTAACGGTTAACTCGAAATCTGGCAGAAAGTCCTCACGCAACATCTCTCCCGGATGCGTAGGACGACGCCTGATGCCCGTGTTTTTAACTCCCATAGTGGTATCCCAATGCTAGTGGTAATCGCAAACCTCAACGTCATATGCGTCACCATTTTCAAATCTGAAACGAATCCCCCACTGATCATTGATTGAAATCGAATACTGGCCCTTTCGGTCACCCTCCAGCGCATGCAACCGATTCCCAGGAGGGGAACGCAGATCGTCCGGCCTCGTTGCCAGCTCGACATACTCGAGCTTTCGCGCTGCACGTTTCTCAACGTCTGCTGGAAAGCGCTTTACCTTGCCTGTTTCTTAATGCTCCTTCGTGCGCCGATCGGCGAAAGTCTTGATCACGCGACATTATGTAACGTGTCACGTGACAATGGTCAATAATCGAAGAGTGGAGAACCAGAACAGAGATCATCTTCACTAACAACAATCGTATGATTTATAAAGTGAAAATGGATACTACAGTCGATGCCTGTCCAAGAAAGCGCTATAGCTTTGATGGTTAGGCGTGGTTTTCGGCGCTATGAGTCCAGCGGACCTCTAATACGCAGATACTTAAACGCAATTGCGCCAGATAAAACCACCGTTGTCCACATTAAAGACAATAGGATAATCGTAATGCCGTACCCCTGCCCGCTCGGTAGTTCGACACTGAATAGAGCCTCCGTCGCGAGCGCCAAGCCGTAGCTTAGTAGCGCCAGCCCGAAGGCAGGAACCTTGAATCGCTGCGATAACATTTCGTTTACTAACAGCCAAATAATGATGCACGGAAATGACAAGCCGACAAGGATCCCTGCAGCGATTACCAAATACATGTGATTAGAAGCGTGCCGTTCGTGCTTGGAGCTTAACGCAAGTCGTTCTGAAGCGCGGGATTCATTGCAGCAAATCAGCTCGAACCACGCTGCCGGCAGCTGAAACCGAGCGCCCGCACGAAGCGTACCGCCACGACGTCGAGACCGGTCTCGTCTTCGGCGCGGTCGTGGGCGCGCGCGGCGGTTTCGGCTTCGACCACGATATCGCGTTCGGCGCCGGCCTGCGTGACGGTAACCCGGTATTCGTTCATCGCCGCGTGTCAGAAACCTTTCAGGGTCGCGTAGCGGTCGCGATGGAAGCTGGCGTCGCCGAAGGCCTGTTGCTGGACGCGCGCGCGTTTGAGAAACAGACCGATCTCCTCGGCGTCGGTCATCCCGATCCCGCCGTGCATCTGCACGGCTTCGTTGCTGACCAGCTCGAGCATGTCGCAGGCCTTGGCCTTGGCCAGGCTGGCGAGTTCGGCGCGCGTTGCGCTGTCTTCGTCGAGCGCATTGGCCGCGGCCAGCACCGCCGAACGGGTCAGCTCGAGTTCGCAGAACATCAGCGCCGCACGGTGCTTGAGGGCCTGGAACGACCCGATCGGCACATCGAACTGTTCGCGCATCTTGAGATAGGCAAGGGTGCGCTCAAACGCTTCGAGGCCACCGCCGAGCATCTCCGCCGCCAACCCGACGCGCGCGGCGTCGAGGGCCGGTTCGAGTGCAGCATAGCCGCCCTCGACATCCCCTAAGATGGCATCGACGCCGATCTGCACACCATCGAAAACGATATTGGCCGCGTTGCGCGCGTCGACCATGGTGGTGCGCGTGACCGTGAGCCCGGGCGCGTCGCGGGCGACCAGGCACAGGGTGATGCCGTCGCGGCTTGTCACGGATCCGGAACTGCGCGCGACTACGATCAGTCGATCGGCGACATGACCATCGAAGACAAAATATTTAGCCCCGTTCACGACATAGCCGTCACCGTTACGTTCGACGCGGGTCTCAATCGTGTGTGGTTGATGACGCGGGCTTTCCTCCAGGGCCAGGGCGAGGACACACTCGCCGCGCGCGACGGCCGTGAGCAGAGCCTTTTTCTGCGCCTCATTGCCGGCCGCCAGCACCACGCTGGCGCCGAGCAGCGCGCTCGACAACAACGGCGAGGCAGCCAGCACCCGACCCGACGCTTCGAGCACCCCGGTGAAGCCCTTGTGACCGAAGCCGGCGCCGCCAAAATCTTCCGGGATCAGGATCCCGGCCCAGCCCATGTCGACCATGTCCCGCCACGCGGCGCGGTCGAAGCCGTCCTGCCCACCGTCGTCACGCAATTTGCGCAGCGCGCTGACGGGCATGCGTTCAGCAAAAAATTCATGCGCGGCGCGCTTTAAGATCGTTTGTTCTTCGTTCAGTACAAGACTCATTGCGGCATCCTCAGTCCGGCAGCCCAAGGACACGTTTGGCGATGACATTGAGCTGCACCTCGGACGTCCCACCTTCGATCGAATTGCCTTTGGAGCGCAGCCAGCTGCGGCAGATGTTCAGTTCCTCGGCCTCGAAGCCGGCGCCGTCCCAGCCCAGCGCGGCGCTGCCGGCGCACTTCAGGATCAGTTCGAACTTGGCCTTGTTCTGCTCAGTACCGTAGTACTTGAACATCGACGAGGCGCCGCCCGATGCCGCGCCGGCTTCACTCTCCTCGCCCGCGCGCCGCAGGGTGTAGGCGAACGCACGGTCATTCATGACGTGGCGCGCCACCGCGTCGCGCAGCACCGGGTCCGCGATACGCCCGTCGGCGTCGCCGAGATAGCGTTGTGCAATTACGTCCACCGGTGGCACGGTGCCGCCGATGGCGCGTCCGATCTGGGAGATCATGCCGCGCTCGTGCTGCAGCAATTCCTTGGCAATCGCCCAGCCGCCGTTGAGCGCGCCGACGAGATTGCCTTTCGGCACCTCGACGTCGGTAAAAAATGTTTCGCAGAATACCGAAGCGCCACTGATCAGGGCGATCGGTCGGGTCTCTACCCCGGGGCTGCTCATGTCGAACAGCAGGAAACTGATACCGGCGTGTTTGACCGTGGTGTCGGTACGCACCAGGCAGAAAATCCAGTCCGCGTAGTTGGCGTACGAGGTCCAGATTTTCTGACCATTGACCAGGTAGTAATCACCTTTGTCTTCGGCGCGGGTCTTGAGCCCGGCCAGGTCCGACCCCGCGCCCGGTTCGCTGTAGCCCTGACACCAGCGGATCTCGCCGCGCGCGATCGGCGGCAGGTGTTCGGCTTTCTGCGCCGCGTTGCCGTGTTTGAGTAACACCGGGCCGAGCATGCTGATACCGAAACTGAACAGCGGCGCGCGGCAGCGCAGCCGGGACATCTCCTCGCCCAGCACCCGCGCCTCGTCGCTGCTGAGCCCGCCGCCGCCGTATTCGCGTGGCCAGGTCGGTACCGTCCAGCCGCGCTCGACCATGCGCTCCAGCCATACGCGACTGTCCGGATTCTTGAAGCTCGGCTTGCGCCCGCCCCATACGCGCTCGTCTTCTGGCATGGGGGTGCACATGGACGGCGGGCAGTTCTGCTCGAGCCAGCCGCGGGTCTCAATACGAAAGGTATCCAGTGATGACACGTTGCGTTCCTCGGGATCAAAAACGGACCGGTCGCAGAGCGAGCGGCTTGAACATCCGCACAAGTTTAACGCTTGCCGCCACGGCGTGGGATCATGCAATCATGGCGGTGGCGTTCTACACTGCAGGCCAGGGTTCAGACACCCTCACTGTAGCTGTCCCGGGGAGGCAATTATGGCTGCTGCCAGCGATCTCGACCTATGCTATCTGACCGGAAGCGAGGCACTGGCCGCGTTCAAGGCGCGAAAACTGTCGCCGGTCGAACTCATGAAGGCGACCATCGCGCGCTGTGAAGCGGTCAACCCCAAAGTCAACGCCATCACCTACGAATTTTTTGAGCGCGCCCTGAAAGCCGCGCGCCAGGCCGAATCGAAGTTCATGAAAAAGTCCGGGCGGCCACGCGCGCTCGAAGGCCTGCCGGTTGCGATCAAGGATTTCCACCCGGTCAAAGGCGAGATCACGACCTTCGGTTCAAAAATATTTGAACACAACCGCCCCGACTATACCGCCGCCACCGTCGACCGTCTGTTCAAGGCCGGCGCGATCATGCACGCGCGCTCGACGACACCGGAGTTCGCGTATTCCGGCAATACCCATTCGCCGCTGTGGGGCCAGACCTGCAACCCGTGGAATCTCGACTACGTGTCGGGCGGCTCCTCGGGTGGCTCGGCGGCCATGGTGGCGGCCGGCATGACGACCCTCGCCGATGGCACCGACGGCGGCGGCTCGATCCGCATTCCGGCCTCGGCCTCGGGGGTGGTCGGTTACAAGGCGCCGTTCGGCCGCAACCCGCTCGATCGCGAACATCCGCTCGAATCGATCCTGCATTATGGTCCGCTTACACGCAGCGTCGCCGACGCCGCCCTGATGCAGAACGTGATGTCCGGCCAGCACAAGGACGACCTCTGCTCACTGCCGGATGAGTTGGTACTGCCCGACAGTTTCGAGGACATCAAGGGTTTCAAGGTCGCGCTGTCGATTGACCTGGGCTATGTACCGATCGATCCGGAAGTCGAACGCAACACCCGCGCCGCGGCCGAAACTTTCCGCAAGCTCGGCTGCACGGTGGAAGAAGTCGAACTGGGCTGGGACTGGGGCGTGCTCGATTGCTGGTTGACCTGGTGGGAAGGCCTGTTCGCCGGCATCGCCGAAGATCTGCTGCCGCGCTGGCGCTACGAAATGGATCCGTTCGTCGCCCATTTGCTCGACAAAGGGCGTGGCCATGACGCCGCGCGCCTGTACCGCTGCAACTTAAAGCGCGGGGAAATGTGGAGCAAGCTGCAGCCGATCGTATCGAAATACGACATCATGATCTGCCCGACCCTGGCAGTGCCGGCGGTGCGCACCGATCACGACGAGTTCGCTACCGATTTCAAGGTCAACGGCGAAATCGTCAACGCCTACGTCGGCTGGATCATGACGCACGGATTCAACCTCGTCAGCCAATGTCCAGTGATGAGCGTACCGAGCGGATTCGCGCGCGGATCGGGAGTGCCGACGGGCATTCAGATCGTGGCCAGACCGTACGACGAGCTGCGCGTGTTCCGCGCCGCGGCGGCGTTCGAGTCGGCTCGAAAATGGCGGCGCAAACGCCCGTCTATCTAGCGCGCGATTACAGCAGCGGATGGTTCGGCTTGAGGCCGAGACGATGCCGCCCGTACAGCTCGCGGCTGACTTCCCAGTCGAGGAACGCATGCGAGGTGAGTGTGTTCATGTCGCGGAAAAAACGCTGCAGCGGTTTATCCAGGGCGAAGCTTTTGGTCCCGGCACGCGCCATCATGGTATTGATCGACTCGCGGCACAGGTCGCAGATATAGCCGGCACGCAGCTTCAGATCGATGCGCGCATCGAGGGTAAAGCCGCGCGCATCGGCCAGTGCCATGGTGTCCGCAACGTGGCGATCGACCAGCATGTCCGCGCTCAGCGCACGGGCGTGCGCTTCACCGAGCTGAATGTGGGTGGCCTGTTTGCCGGCCAGGGCATCGCCGCCCCAGGTCATTTTTTTGGCCTGTACGTGCGCATCGTACTCGGCGGTGGCGCCCTTCAGGCCGCCGCTGTAAACACCCAGCACCTCACAGTAGATAAACGCCAACAAGGGGATGGAATACAGCGGATTGCTATGGATGGAGTCCATGCCGTTGAACATCTCGCCGCCTTCGAGGGTGCGGTGTTCAGGCACGAATACGTTCTCGACGATGACGTCGTTGCTGCCGGTGCCGGCCATACCGCTCATATGCCACACGTCGTCGACCACGCACTCGGCGATCGGCACCAGGAATGCGCGCGCGTCGGGTCCGCCGGCCTTGGCCACAATCACCCAGTCGGCGTTCATGATCCCGGAGCTGAAACTCGAGCGGCCGCTGATTTCGTAGCCGCCACTGACCGGTTTGATCGTCACCGTCGGCGACGGCTGGATCGGGATCAGCCCGAACGGTCGCTCGGCGAACACCTCGCGCTGCGCCTGTTCCGGGAATTTTGTCACCATCCAGTTGTGACCCATGTAGAACGCCGTCACCCAGCCGGTCGACATGCACGCGCCGCTGATGGCACGCACGATCGCCACGTGTGTATCGAGGTTCAGTTCATGGCCGCCGAAACATTTTGGCACCAGGGTCTGAAACACCTCGGCATCGATCAGGTCCGCGATCGAGTCGTCGTGCGGACGTCGCTGCGCCTCGGTTTCCCTCGCGCGCGCGGCGATCTTCGGCACCAGGGCGTTGACGCGTTCCAACAGCAGTTGCGTGGTCACGGCCATGTGAGGCCCTCCCGTGTAATGGTTGTTGTACCGATATCCGCTCAGGCGATGAAAGCTCGCACTCGAGTCAGAAAACCGTCGAGCTGGTCGTGGTGTACCCAGTGCCCGGCGTTGTCGAAACCAGCCACCTCGGCATTGCGGAAATGTTTGAGGCGGCCGTCTTCGGCCGGGTTCGAGGCCCACGATTCCTCGCCGTAAACGAGCAGGGTCGGGCAGGTGATCCGCCCCCACAGGTCTTCGACCGCGCCGCGCGGCATGTCATAAGCCGGGAACGCGCGCACGTAGTTGTCGAACTTCCAGGAATACGTGCCGTCCTCGTTCTGGTTAATGCCGTGCACGGTCAGGTGCCGGGCCTGCGCCGGCGACAGGTGTTTGTTTTCAGCCTGCATGCGCGCCAGGGCTTCTTCGATCGAGACGTAGCGGCGCGGCAGGCGTCCGGCCAGCCCGCGCTTGTCTTCAATCCACCTGCGCACGCGTTCGTCGAAACTCAGCGCCGCGCGCTCGGCGATCATTTTCGGCGACAGGCCGAGCCCTTCGATAGCGACCAGCGCGCGTACCGCTTCGGGATACAGACCGGTGTAGCGCAGGGCGATGTTACCGCCGAGTGAGTGCGCGATAATGGTCACCGGCGCCAGCGCCTGCTGGTGGATCAGTTGCGCGAGATCGTAGATGTAGCCGGCCATTTCATAGTTGCCGTCGGCCGACCATTCGCTGTCGCCATGGCCGCGCAGATCCGGCGCGATGACGTGCCAGTCCTGGCGTAAGGCCTGCGCCACCCAGTCCCAGTTGCGGCAGTGGTCGCGGCCGCCGTGGACCAGCAGCAGCGGCGGCGCGTCGTGGTTGCCCCAGTCGACGTAGTGCAGCCGCAGGCGCTGCGAATAGTAGCGCTGGGAAGTCGGGCCGGATGTGGTGTCGCTCATGTTCTATCCTTGGGTGGTCGCGGCGGTGGCGATGCGGGTTGGGATAACAGGTTCAGGGTTCGGCGGCGATGCGGATCTCGGTCAGCTCCAGCACCGTCACGTCCATGCGATAGGCCGCACTGGCGGGGACCCGGCGTGGCGGAATATGTACGGCCGCAAAACCGGCAGGATCGCCAGGATAAACGAGTTCGCTGACGATAGCGTTTTCGCTGTGCCGATAACTGCCGCCGTCGGCCCAGCTCCACTGGTGGCGGACGCGCAGCACGACATTGCGAATGGTCCATGCCCCGATATTCCGGATCAGTCCAATCACTTTGCCGGCCTCAACCACTTCGGGTTCGACCTCGACGATGGCGCTGAAGTCCGGCGCTGCAGCGCCGGCGTCGACCCATACCGCGGCAGACATGAGCAGCGCGAGGCCGCGACCCATTACATCGGCCAGGGTCCTGCGCTGCCTACGCACCGCGGCGACCACCCACGGTCATTCAGTGCACCGTGTCCGAGGGGCCGGGTTGCTCGCCGAGCGGGGTGAACATGTCCTCGACGTCGGCGACGCCGAAATGATACTGCCGACCGCAGAAGTCGCAGCCGACTTCGATGAAATTCCGCTCGGCGATGATGTCGTCGAGCTCGGCCCGGCCCAGGCCGATCAGCATCTGGCGCACCCGCGCCGCATCGCACGAACAACTGAAGGCGGTTGCCAGCGGCGCGTAGCGCAACAGCTTCTCCTCCCAGAACAGGCGCCTGAGCACCGTATCGACATCGAGCGTCAGGAGTTCTTCGCTGCTCAAGGTGGCGGCCAGGGTGGCGATGCGATTGAAGTCTTCGTTGTTGCCGATGTGGGCTTCGTCGGCGAACGGATCGGCGTTCGCGAGGCCATCGAGCGGCATGCGCTGGAGCAACAGGCCCGCGGCGACGTCATCGTTCGCGGCCAGCAGCAGGCGGGTATCGAGTTGCTCGGACTGCAGCATGTAGTGTTCGATGACCTCGGCCAGGCCGTCGAGCGGCTCGCGCTGGTCGCCGTACAGTGGCACCACGCCCTGGTACGGGAGGCTGCCCTCGGGGCGGTCACTGGCGTCGAGCGTGATCGCGCAACGTCCTCGACCGGCGGCGTTGACCAGATCCTGCAGGCTGGCGTCGGCGGCAACGGTGTCAACAACCTGCGCGGTAGCGCGGAAGTGGAGGTTGGAACGCACTTCCGCAACCGCCAGTTTGACCGGACCATCGCCGTGCAGTTGCAAGACAAGTTTGCCATCGAACTTGATGTTCGACTGCATCAACATGCCGGCGGCGGCCATTTCGCCGAGCAGGGCGCGTACCGGCGGCGGGAACGCGCCGGCCGCGGCACGGCATTCCAGCGCCGCGCGCCAGCTCGACGTCAGGCGCACCATGGCGCCGCGCACCGGCAGACCGTCAAACAGAAAACGATGTAGATCGTAGGAAGGCAAACTCGAAACGCACGCTCTGGACATCGGGATAAGCGATTATTGCAGTGCACAGGTTTCCACCGCAAACGCGGCCGTGGTTGCCCCGGCTGTCGGCCGCGCTCTGCTTGCGGCACCGGAAGAGGGCTATATAGCACGTTTAAGTCCATGTTTTCTATGGACTAAAAAATTTATTTTTTCAGCGTGTCAACGCTTTCGTCGCGGCTGCGTTATGTCCTGGGGTAAACACCAATTCTCAGGAGACCAACCATGAAAACAGCCACCCTGCTCACCTCGCTGCTCGTCACCTGCCTGGCCAGCCCGCTGGTCGCGGCCGACCGCGGCGACCGTATTGAGCGTCACCTGGATCGTAAAGGCGACCGCATCGACCAGCGCCTTGACCGTCGTGGTGACCATATCGACCAGCGGCTCGACCGCAAAGGCGACCGCATCGATCAGCGCCTTGACCGGCGCTCCGACCGCGCTGCGGCGGCCGGTCGTGACCACCTCGCCGAGCGCCTCGATCGCAAGGGTGACCGCATCGATCGGCGCCTCGACAACCGTGGCGATCGCATCGATGGCCGCCTCGATCGCAAAGGCGACCGGATCAACCGTCGCCTGGATCGCAAGGGTGAACGCATCAACGCTCGCCGTTAGGCCGATGGGGGCGTGGCGGTTTTTAGGGCGAATTGCCGCCGTCGCGCCCGGCACGGCGGCGTGTCCGGTTTGCGGACAACGTTCGTCGCATACCTCGGATCGGCAGTTGCGCCGTTGCCTGGAGGCGGTACTCAACGGAGCCGAAAGCTTCGCGTTGCCAACTGGACGCCCCGCGTGCCGTCGCAGTAGATTGCATCGCAGTCCGCCTGGTTGTCGAGATCCTGGATAACAGCCGTGCCCTCAATGCGTTCCTCGCTTCGGTCGAGCAGCGCGCCTTTCGTATGGCGAGGTTTGCTACGCGCAACCGCGACGACGCCTGCGATATCGTGCAGGACGCCATGCTGCGCCTCGCCGAGCGCTATGCCGGGCATAACGAGGGCGACTGGGGACCACTTTTTTTCCGCATCCTCGAGCGCCGCATCATCGACTGGCATCGCCGCGCGCGGGTGCGGCGCGCGTTGTTCAGCATGTTCTCGCCACGCGCCGAGGATAACGATGAAGGGCTCGATGCCTATCCCGATCCGAGGCAGGCGACGCCGGAGCGGGAACTTATCGATGCCCAGGCCACGGCTCGCCTGGAGCACGCCATTACTCGGCTGCCCCTGCGTCAACAGCAGGTTTTTCTGCTCCGCGAAATGCAGGGTTTCGACGTGCGACAAACCGCCGAAATCATGCAATGCTCGGCCGGCAGCGTGAAAACCCACTACTTCCGCGCGCGTCAGGCGCTGCGCGAACAACTCGAGGATAGTGTCGATTGAATTCTGATAAACACCCTGCGCTCAAAGACCTGCTGGACGAAATCGATCGCAGGCCGCTGGAGGCGGAAGTCAGCCAGCGCCTGATGCGCGCGCGGGCAACCGCGGTGCAGCGTGCCGGCCGTCCGCCGCGCCGTTTCGGCTACGCACCGGCCGCGACTTTCGCCACCGCCTGTACGCTGGCGCTGCTGTTCACCCTGCGCGGTCCCGCCCCGCTGTTGCCGCCGGACCTGTCTACCGACCCCGAGGCCGCGATGTTTGTCTTCGGTGCCGACGACGATGCCGCGCTGTCTGAAGATCTCGCGTTTTACCGCTGGCTGGCGCAGCAGGGACATGCGGGTTAAGGCCGCGACCGTCGCGAGCATGGTCGGCATGATGGTTTTGCACTCGAGTAGCGGCGCCGAAACCGAGGCGCCGGAGGCGCTGCCGTTGGAACTGCTCGAGTTCCTCGCCGACTGGCAGGACGACGCCGGCGAACTGGTCGACCCGCTGATGCTTGAAGTCGAACCGCGCCGCGCCGAACCGCTCGAGAAAGACCATGAATAGGTTGCTCGGCATTGCGTTGCTGTGCCTGCTGCTCGGCATGTCGTCAACGACGTTCGGTGCCGACGAGACGGCGCTCGAATTCGATGCCTTGCCCGACGTCGAGCAACGTATCCTCGGCGAGCAGCGCGACCGGTGGTCATCGTTGAGCCCCGAGCAGCGCCAACGGCTGCGCCGCGGCGCGCAGAAATGGCAACAGCTCGAACCCGGCGAGCGACGAGCGGCGCGCGCGCGCTGGCAGCGCTGGCAGGAATTACCAGCGGAGCGACGCAACGCGCTGCGCGAGAAGCTGCGCGACTTCCGTGCCCTGCCACCGGACGAGCAGCGCCGGCTGCGGCGTGCCTATCGCAATTTCAACCAGCTGCCGCAGGCTCGCCAGGAAGCACTGCGTAAACAATGGCAGGCGATCCCGGCCGAAGAACGCGCCGCGTTTCGCAAAGACCTGGCCCGCGATCGTGCAGAGCGGCGGAGAAACTTTCGCGAAAGCCTGTCACCGGCGGAACGCGAGCGTATCCGCGCCATGCCGCCAGCCGAGCGACGTGACCTGGGCAAACAGTTGCGCCGCGCCGAACCTCAGCAGCGGCGCCAGATCATTCGTGACAGCGGTGCGCGTCGGGCGCCCACGGAGCAGCGCGGGGAGCGGCGACGCTAGCAGGGTGGTGAAAAACGCCGCGCACGACCTCCGCAGTAGTTTTTCACCAGCCTGCTAGTTCGTCTTAGAGGAGGTGGCTAGGTACCGGCCGTTTTCGAAGCGATCAAAAAAACGATCGATCAGCGCGTGCTGCACAGGCTTGCCGCTGTCATCGAGGCGCAGGTTGCGTTCCGCGACGTAGGTCGTATGTGCACCGCCATCAACCAGGACGTGGTACCAGGGTTTGTCCTTGGGCGGCCGCGAGCGCGCCATCGCGTCGTACCAGTCGTCGCCGGCCAGACACCGCGCATCGACGTCAAAAATAACGCCGCGATAGTCGAACAACTGGTGGCGGATGACATCGCCGACTGCGAAGCGCGCGCGCTTGAATTGGATTACGTTATCCATCGTCGGCGTCCTCCACCGCGCGGCCTCCCGCGCCCATCCACCAGGTTGAACATAGTCTCGCAGCGCTGCTCGATCAACACGCCGCGTTGCTGGCCAGGTCCCAGCCAAAGGCGAACGCCTGGGCTGGCGGCGGTTTGCCGTCGGTCCCGCTGGCGCCATATTCGAAGTACTCGTAGTTGACCCTGGCGAACCTGAGCGTGATGTCTTCCTTGAAGAAATTCTCTTCTTCGACACCATTGATTTTGATCGACTGGATGGTCACGTCGTGCAACTGGATGGCGACATACTTCTGCTGTTGATCGCGTTTGCCGACCACCGGCACGACGCTCAGTTCGGCCTTGGCGATCGGAGTTCCAGCCGCGAACAGGCCGAGCATGGCCGGGCTGTCGATGCCGATGGACTTGGTCAGGTGCAGTTCGTTCATGGTCGCCGCACCACCCTCGTCGGCACGCGCCATGGCCCAGCGCCAGGACAACACGTCCGCCCAGCCTTTGTGGTGATAGTTACGCGAACCACCGGTGACGCCTTCCAGGCGCATGAACATCTCGAGAGCCATATCGTTCCCCTGCTGCGGCGGCGGCGAGGTGCGCAGGCACCTGCGTTCCGGCAGCGGTCATTGCGGTCGGCGCGACCGTGGCGATCAAAAAAAGGCAGGCAATCAGCGCCCCGGCATGATCGGCCGGGAGTCATTCAGACGTGCGGGATCCCGTCGTCCGCCCAGCATAGTCTCCCCGCGCGGCGCTGTATATCGTGGCGTCGAGGCCGGGACAGTCAGGCCAGAATCAGCGCCATGCAGCGCAGCAGTTCGCGGCACTGCTCATCGGTGCCAATCGATATACGCAGAAAATTGCCGATCCGAGCATGGCCCAGACGCCGGACCAGGATGCGGTGTTCGCGCAGTGCCTGCTGCAGGGTTTCGCCGTCGAGCCGGGCATGTTCAACAAACAGGAAGTTGGCCTGCGATGGCAGGACTCGAAAATCGAGCGCGCTGAGTTCGCGTGCCAGCGCCGTACGCGAGGCGATGATGCGCTCGCGCGTGCTGTCAAAATATTGCGTATCGCGCACCGCGGCCTCGGCGCCGACCAGCGCGAGGCGATCGAGAGGATAGGAATTGAAACAGTTCTTGACCACGTTGAGGGCCTCGATCAGGCCCCGATCACCGAGCGCGAAACCAACCCGCAGGCCGGCCAGTGAGCGCGATTTAGACAGCGTCTGGGTCACCAGCAGGTTGGGAAACTCGCGGATCAGCGGCACCGCGCTTTCGGCGCCGAAATCGACGTAGGCCTCGTCGACCACGACCACCGAATCGGTGCAGCGTTCGAGCAGCCGGCGCAGCTGTGAGCGACCGAGCGCCGAGCCGGTCGGCGCATTCGGGTTCGGCAATACCACCCCGCCGTTGGGGCGCGAGTAATCGTCGACGTCGGCCTGGAAATCGGCGTTCAGCGCCACGGTCTGGTAAGCGATGTCGTACAGCGCACAGTAGACCGGATAAAAACTGTAGGTGACGTCCGGGAACAGAATCGGCTGCTCGTGCTTGAGTAGCGCCAGGAAAGTCAGGGCGAGCACTTCGTCGGAGCCGTTGCCGAGGAATACCTCGGACGGATCGAGGTCATGGTAGTCGGCGAGCGTGGCGCGCAGCGCCTGGCCTTCCGGGTCCGGGTACAACCTGAGATCGGCGTTCACCGCCGCACTCAGCGCGGCCAGTACGCTCGGTGCCGGCGGGTAGGGATTCTCGTTGGTGTTGAGCTTGATGAACTGGTCTTTCGGCGGCTGTTCACCCGGCGTGTAGGGAGTCAGGCCGCGTACGTGTTGGCTCCACAGGCTGTTCATCGCCGCGATTCTACGGCCTTGCCGAGTTTTGCGGAATGCTGCGCGCCAGATCCGGCGCCGCGCTATTCGCGCCGCGCTGGCATCGGTGCGATCATGACCGATGACTGAATTTTCCACCCTCGACCTCAAACCCGCTCTGCGCGAGGGTCTGAGCGCGGCCGACTATCGCGTGATGACCCCGGTACAGGCTGCCAGCCTGCCCGCGATCCTGGCCGGACACGACGTTATCGCGCAGGCCAGGACCGGCAGCGGCAAAACCGCGGCCTTCGCGCTCGGTCTGCTCAGCGTGCTCGATGTTGATCTCGCCGCCGTCCAGGGTCTGGTGCTGTGCCCCACCCGCGAACTGGCCGAACAGGTGAGTCGCGAGATCCGACGCCTCGCGGTGTGTGTGCCGAACGTGAAGGTGCTGACCCTGTGCGGCGGCGTGTCGGTACGCACTCACCTTGCGTCGCTGACCCACCTGCCCCATATCGTGGTCGGTACGCCGGGGCGGATCCTCGATCTCATCGGTAAGCAGGCGCTGCCGCTCGATGACGTGCGCGTGCTGGTCCTCGACGAAGCCGACCGCATGCTCGACATGGGCTTCAGCGATGACCTTGCAGCAATCGTGGCGACCCTGCCAAGCACCCGTCAGACGCTGTTGTTTTCCGCCACCTATGCCGAGGATGTACGCGCGATCTCAAAACGTTTTCAGCGCGATCAAATCGACGTCAGCGTCGACCTGGCCGGGCCGGACGACGACATCAGGCAGGTTTTCTACGAGCTCGAAGCGGACCACAAGTTCGATGCCCTGCGCGCACTGCTGCACGAACATCAGCCTGCTGCAGGCCTGGTGTTCTGCGCCACCCGGCACGGCTGCAGAGAGCTCGCCACGCGCCTCGACGCAGACGGCTATGCGGTACTCGCCTTGCATGGCGATCTCGAACAGCGCGAGCGCGACGAAGTGCTGTTGCGCTTTGCCAACCGCAGCACCGTGCTGCTGCTGGCCACCGATGTCGCGGCTCGCGGTCTGGACATCAAAGACCTGCCACTGGTGATCAACTACGACATGGCCGCCGATCCCGATATCCACCTGCATCGGATCGGGCGCACCGGCCGCGCGGGCAGCAAGGGTCTGGCTTTAAGTCTGTGTACGCACCGCGAACGCAGTCGCGTAGCGGCCGCCATCGAAGAAACAACCGGGGCGCCGCTGAAGTGGGCGAAGATCACCGGCGGCGGTAGCTACCGGGTCTTACGCGCGGCCATGATCACCCTGGTCATCGACGGCGGCCGGCAGGACAAACTGCGTCCCGGCGATGTGCTCGGCGCCCTCACCGGCGACGCCGGCCTGCGCGCCGACCAGGTCGGCAAAATCGATATCGTTCCGCGGCGCTGCTATGTCGCCATCGAGCGCAAAGCCGCTACCGCGGCCCAGAGCGCACTCAGCAGCGGCACCATCAAAGGCCGCAAGTTCCGCGTCCGCCGCCTGACCTGACCAGAAACGGGGACATTCCTGGTTAACGCAAGTTTTCCACAGGCGAGGCGTTCGAAGTATGTTGGATCTTTCTAACTGCCTGTTAAATATTCGAAAAAAGGCCAAACAATGGGGAATGTCCCCGTTACCGCCCGTTACCGCCATTACGAGTTTATGGCGGGTTTTCCACAGGAGGAGTGAACGATGTATGTCGCCCTGTTTTATGCTCGGCTCAAGCCTGAGCACGACCGCGCGGTTTATGCAGCGCTCGGCCAGCGTATGGCGGAGCTGGCGGCGGGCATGCCGGGCTTCGTCGATCTGCACAAGGTCGATCTGGCCGACGGTCGCGAACTCGCGATCGCGTATTTCGACAGCGAGGAACACATGCAGGCCTGGTATCTCCATCCCGAACATCGCGAGGCGCAGCGCGCCGGACGCGATACGTTTCTTGATGATTACCTGATCGAAGTCTGCGAAGTTAAACGCGCCTACACCAAGGCCAGTTCGCACTTCGATAACGATCCGAACGACACGCGAGGCGCAGGGTGAGGCCGGCCTGAATCCGGCGCGCCGGGCGACGCTGCTTTGCCTGCAGTCGCCGCGGGTGCTTCAATACGCAGCGGTCCCTCCGTGCCACCACCCCGCACAGGTCAGCGATCATGAAGACGGCCTTTTCTGCGCAGCAGTTGAGCGATCCCGACACGGCGGCGGCCGAGCGCGTGATCCGCAGTTGCGTGCGCCACGGCTTCTGCCCGCAGACCTGCCCGACCTACGTGCTGACCGGTGACGAAAACGACTCGCCGCGCGGGCGAATCGACCTGATGCGGGCGATGCTCGAACGCGGTGGCGCACCTGACAAAAAAACCGTCTACCACCTCGACCGCTGCCTGTCCTGCCTGGGCTGCGAAACGACCTGCGCCGCGCGCCTCGATTACCGTCACCTCGTCGATCATGCCCGCGCCTATATCGAACAACACTATCGTCGTCCGTGGCGCACGCGTTTGCTGCGCGCGATGTTGGCATCGGTGTTGCCATATCCGTCGCGCCTGCGCTTGGCCCTTGTCCTTGCTCGACTGAGCCGGCCGCTGCATGGTCTGCTGCCAGTCAGCCTGCGCCGCATGGCGGCCCTCGCGCCGCCGCTTGAACGCGCACGCACGCCCGCTGAACCCGAACGATCGGAAGCCGCGAACACGACGACCAGACGCGTCGCCCTGCTCGGCGGCTGCGTGCAGCAGGTCATGGCAGCGGCGACCAACGCCGCCTGCGCGCGTCTGCTGACGCGGCACGGCTGGCAGGTGGTCAGCGTTGAAGCCGCCGGGTGCTGCGGCGCCCTGCCGCTGCACATGGGTCGCAAGGCGCAGGCACGCGACCATGCGCGCGCCTTGCTCGCAGTACTCGAAACCTGTTTCGAAGGACCGCACCCAATCGACGCCATCGTCATCATGGCATCCGGTTGTGGCACCGCCTTGAAAGACTACGCTGCCTTGTTCGACGTCGACGATCCGTGGCACGCCCGCGCGCTGCGCGTCGCACAATCGGTACGCGACGTGAGCGAACTGCTCAGCCCCGAATCCTTGCGCGTCGATGCTGACTTCCCGGCCGTCCCGCTCGCCTACCACCCGGCCTGTTCGATGCAGCACGGCCAGCGCCTCGGCGCGCGCGCCGAACGTCTGTTGAGCGCCGCCGGTTTCGCCGTGCACAACATTCCCGAACGCCATTTCTGCTGTGGTTCGGCCGGCACCTACAACCTGTTGCAAGCCGATCTCGCCACCCAGCTCGGACAGCGCAAGGCGGCCGCCATCGAAACGACTCAAGCCGCCGCCATCGCCGCCGGCAATCTCGGCTGCCTGGTCCAGATCGGACACTACACCGCGCTGCCGACGGTACATACCGCGGAGCTGCTGGACTGGGCTACCGGCGGCCCGCGGCCGGCCGCGCTGGCTGACCTGCAGTGCACGCAGTGGCCACCGAAAGCTACGCCCGCGCCGGCCGTGAGCGGGGCGCCGAACAAGCCCATCAACTTCTGGACCTATGCGCCATCGCGCGCGGAGGGCGAACCATGACCAGGCAGGCGCAAGCCCTGGACGCATTTTTCACCGAGGTCGGCAACAATCTCGGCGTCGACGCCACCAATCTCAGCACCGAAACCATCATTCGCTACGGCGAAAACCACCTGCCGGGTGGCGATCGGCGCCCGGCAGGGGTGGTGTTTCCGGGTACCACCGCGGAGGTCGAATCGATAGTGCGCAGCGCCAACACCCACGGCGTCGTGCTCTACCCGATTTCGACCGGTCAGAACCAGGGCCTCGGCCTGCGCAGCCCGGTCGGCCCGGATCAGGTTGTGGTCGATCTGGGCCGGCGCATGAACCGCATTCTCGAAATCAACGAACAACTCGCCTACGCGGTCATCGAACCCGGGGTTACTTACCAGCAGCTCTACGACGAACTCGGAGCACGCGGCCATAAACTGATGCTCGACACCACCTCCGGCCCACCCGCCGGCGGCATCCTCGGCAACACCATGGACGGCGGCGCCGGCTATACGCCGTACTTCGATCATTTCTACATGAGCTGCGGACTCGAGGTAGTGCTCGGCAACGGCACCGTGCTGCGTACCGGTGACGGCGCGCTGCCGAATTCGCAGGCCTGGCACGTCTCGAAGTATTCGGTCGGCCCGCGCCTCGACGGCCTGTTCGCGCAATCCAATTACGGCATCACGACCCGCATGGGGGTATGGCTGATGCCGCGCCCGCCGGCACTGCGATCGTTCTTTTTTGCGTTCCCGGACGACGCGGATCTGGGCACCATCATCGACCTCTGCCGGCCACTGAAAATGAGCAACGTGGTGCCGACCCTGTTCAAGGTCACGAACGATATCTACGCCTTCGGCACCGAGTGCAGTCATCCCGAATACCAGGCAGGGAACGACGCCACGGCCCTGTCGACCCCGGCTCGCCAGGCGCTGCAGAAACAATACGGGACCGGCGCGTGGCTGGTCTCCGGGGCGTTTTACGGCGCCAGCGATGCGGCCCTGGAACCGTTCATCGAGCGCATCCGGCAACATTTCCTTGCCGATGGTCGGGCACACTACATCGATCACGACGGCGCCGAAGACAACCCCATGCTGCGCATCCATATCGATTCCTTTCGCGGCGTGCCAACCGCCGACGAACTCAAGCTGCTGGCGTGGCGACCGGGCGGTGGTCTGATCTGGTTCCTGCCCGGCACCCCGATGGACGGCGCGGTGGCCAACGAGCACCAGCGCCTGGCGCGTGCGATCTACGCCGAACACGATTTCGAATATATCTGCGAGTACGTCTGTGGCGCGCGTTTCGCGCGCGGCCTGCACGTGCTGATCTACAACCGCGAAGACGAAGCGGAAACCCGTCGCGCCGACGCGTGCTACCGCGCCCTTGCCGCGGCCTTTGCCGCGGCCGGCTATTCAGTGGGGCGCGCGGCGACCGCCTACCAGGGACTGCATATGCAGCAGCTCACACCGGCGTTTCGTGACACCTGCGCCGCGATCAAACACGCCCTCGATCCGAACGGCATCATCGCCAGCGGCAAGTACGAAGCTTGAGCGCCGGCAACGGATCCCTCACCCCGAGGTCACCACCATCATGAGCATAAGCCAGACCACCACACCGATCGTTTTAGACGATGGCACCCGCAGCGACGGCTATGTCGCGCTGCCCGACAGTGGCGCAGGCCCCGGCCTGCTGTTGCTGCCCGACCGTCACGGCTGCGGCGACCACGCCAAACACCAGGCCAATCTGTATGCCGAGGAAGGCTGGGTGGTAGTCGTGCCCGATCTGTACGCTCGCGAGCCGGCCGCCACCACCAGGATGGGCTACGACGACACCGGTCGCGCCGCAGCCGAGCGCCGGGCCGGTAGTTTCGATACCGCGCAGGCCGCCCGCGATGCCGCCCAGGCACTGACAAGCCTGCTGTCACTGCCGGCGTGCAGCGGCAAAGCCGGGCTGCTCGGGTTCGATACCGGCGCCACCACGGCCTGTTTGCTCGCCGGTGACGACACCCGCCCGGCCTGCGTCGTCGCTTACGATCCGCATGACCCGCCAGCGGCCCTGCAGGCGACCGCCGAAACCACCATCCCGGTGCTGTTGCATCTCGCCGGCGCGCCCACGCCGGACCACACCGCGACGACTGACAACCCGCTCCACACCATCCATTACTACGACGGCGTGGCCGCCGGTTTTGATAACCGCAACCACCCCGCTTACAACCGGCCGGCGCAGATGATGGCCAAGTCACGCACCCTGGCCTGCCTGCGCGCGGCGCTCGGTCCGCGCTACGATCTCGCCAGTCTGTGGGAACACCACCTGTACACCGAGTTCGCCGAGCGCGACGTCGACGACTCGATGGTGACGATGGTCGACGAGCCTTATGTGTTCGTGGTGCCGACGGTCACCGGCGGCACTGGCAAACGCGATCTGCATCGCTGGTACAGCGATCATTTCCATTTTCAGAATCCGGAAGACACCCGCATCGTGCCGATCTCACGCACCATTGGCACCGATCGGCTGGTCGACGAGTTTATATTCTGTTTCACCCACGATCGCGTCATGGACTGGATCCTGCCCGGCATAGACCCGACCAATAAGCCGATCGAGATCCCGATGATCGCGGTGGTCAACTTCCGTGGCGACAAGCTTTACCACGAACACATCTGGTGGGATCAGGCCAGCGTGCTGGTCCAGGCCGGCCTGCTCGACCCGCGGGGCCTGCCGGTGACCGGCGCCGACCAGGCCGCGGCCATGCAGGATGAAACCCTGCCGCGTAACCGCCTCATTCCGGGCTGGGGTTAACCCGAAACTAACTATTGCTGCCGGTTTCGCCGCCGGCGCGCGTCGGCAGCGACCATTTCCAGATGATCGCCGAGCCGCGCACGACGAAGCAGCTCGCGGTGGCCAGCGCGCCGCTGATCGGCACCGGCAGCCCGGCGCCGATCAGGGCAACGAATATCAGCGCGCCGGCGAACGCCGCGGTGGCGTAAATATCCTGGCGTAGCACCAGCGGAATTTCATTACACACGACATCGCGAACGATGCCGCCGAGCACCCCGGTAACCACGCCGAGCGCGATCGAAACCGTCACCGAACCCGAGACCGAATACGCTTTCAAGGTGCCGGTCACCGAGAATATCGACAGCCCGACGGCGTCCGCCCAGATCAGCAGGCGCTGGGCACGATGGATCAGCCGCGCTGAAAAATAGGTGATCAGCGCGGCGCCGAGGATCGGCCACAGGTAGTCCGGGTGCGCGACCCAGAACACCGGCACATCGAGCACGATGTCGCGCACGGTGCCGCCACCGACCGCGGTCAGCAGGGCGATGACCACGAATCCGAACAGGTCCATATTGCGCTGATCGGCGGCCAGCGCCCCGCTCAGCCCGAATACAAAAACGCCCAGCAGTTCAAGTCCGTAAAGCATGGCGACATATTCTACTGCGTAGGTTCAGACAGGCAGTCCTGCCGGCACACCGACTTCAAGCGAGCGCGGATCGGGCCCTACAGCAATGCGCGCGCGGCGGCCATCGCGGCCTGCATGTCGGGCAACGCGGTGACCTCCGGCACTACCTGCAGGTAGCGCACGATGTTGTCCTTGTCGGTAACGATGACCGCGCGCGCGAGCAGCGCCAGCGGCTCGATAAGCAGACCATTGTGGGTGCCGAACTCACGCGATTTGTAATCCGACAGAAAGGTCACGTTGTTGATTTTCGCCTCTTTGGCAAAACGCGCCTGTGCGAAAGGCAGGTCCATGCTCACGGTAACCAGCTCGACCTCGGCATCGAGGCCGGCGTTTTCTTCCGACAGTTCGTGGGTCTGCTTGTCGCAGGTCGGGGTATCAAGCGAGGGCACCACGCTGATGATCCGTACCTTGCCGCCGGCGGCCGCGATATCGACCGGCGCCAGCGCGGTGCTCGAGAGCATCGCCGCCGGCAAAGCCTGGCCCACCACGACCGCGCCGCTACCGGCCAGCGGCAGCGCATTACCCTGCATCTTGACGCTACTGCCGCTACCGGCGGCGACGCTGCCCTTGTCAACCGGCAGATCGGCCTGCACCAGGTTGGTTTCCTCGTTCGAGCAGGCGGTTAATAATGCGACCAGGGCCACAGTCGTCAACGTGATTTTCATGTTCTTCTCCGTGCTTACTGAAAGCGCTCTCAAGGGATGTGGCGCTGTGCCGACATCATAAGTTGGATCACCGCCCAGTTCTTTGTTGCGATATGGCAGCCGTGCAAGCAAAAATTCAGGAAACGCCGAAAAACCCGTCAAAGCCGGCCGCCGTGGCCGTGCGCGAGCCGATCTGGGTGTATGAGGCCAGTCCCGGCGTGTCCGAGCCGCGCGGCGCCGAGGAGATCGCGATCAAATGCCTGCGGGCCAAGCCCGGCGGCAGCGGTCCGGCCGGCAACAGCTATGCGCTGGTCACCCGCGATGCCGACAACAAACTGCTGCCGCTGGCGCAACTGCAGGAACAGGTACAGACGTTTATCGAATGCGTGCGTCGCCACCCGCAGCGCCAGTTCCGCCTGCTCGCCAGTCCGTATCTTAAATCCGACGAAGAATTCGAGCAGTTCACCGAGCTGTTCCGCAACGTGCCCGCGCACTGCGAGCTGCCTGGCCGCTGCCAGGAGTTGCTCGGCCGGCTGAAAAAAACCCGCATCATCGTCCTCGATGCCAACGTTAAGGAAGTCGATGAAGTTGAGCGAAAACGTACCCTGAATCAGTACTTCTCCGCCAACGAAGGCTTATGGGGCGGCGGTGGCATCGAAATCGTCAGTTTCGGCCTCTCGCACACCATTGTGCGCAACGACAAGTATGCCAAGGGTCGTGGCTACGGCCATCACCTGGCCAAGGTCAATCCTAAAATTTACGGCAAACTCGCCGACCAGGCGCGCCAGGTGCTGTCGATCACCTATGCCAACAAACTCGTCTGCTTCAGCGATCCGATGGGCACCAGCACCGGCTTCCATATGACCGTGTTGAAGCTGGCCAGCGCGGCCGCACTGCAAGTCGACGACGTGCTGCTCGGCTGAGCCGTGCCCCGCGCGCCGCCTGGCGCGATCACCGACGCCAATCTCACCCCCTCCCGCGCCGTACGCGCGGGCGTTACTATGGCGATGACCGATCCGGTCCAGGAATCATTAAACCCAGGAGTGCTGATATGGCCACCGCCGTAACCATAGACCTCGCAATCGACCCCGCCCGGGTCGACGAATTTCTTGCTTTCATCAAAGAAATCGCGCCCGACACCCGCGCTTATGCCGGCTGCCAGCTATTCGATATCTGGGTCGATCAGAATACCGCCGGCCGCGTGCTGTTCTACGAATTGTGGGATTCCCGCCCGCACCAGGAAAAATACCTGGCCTGGCGCACCGAGACCGGCCTGATGGACAAGCTCGGCCCTTTTCTCACCGCGCCGCCGGCGATCTGCTACTACGACAAGTTCGACGGCTGAGTGGTAGCTCATGCGGCGAACCGGGCCGCGCGCGTCACTCCGGGTGGTCGTGACGCGGTCCGGTCGCTGCAAATACCCAGACCCCGGCGGTCGCCTTGTTCAGCGCCTCACTCTGCACCCGCTGCGGGCGTGTAGCGTTGAGGGTCTCAAGGATCTCCGCGGAGTTTTCCGCCTCGACTTCGTAGAACGCCAGGTAGGGTAACGGACACGGTTTACCCTGCTCGTCGACCAGCTTGAAGCGCTGCGCCGTCGACCAGCCGGTCGAGGCCAGCACTTCGTCGAGATGCAGATCCTCATAATAGGTGTTGTACTCCTCGTCCCGACCGGCGGTCGGCTCGGTCAGCACAACAACAACATGTTTCATCGCGTTTACTCCTGGGACAGGGACAACAAGACCGTCACCGACGCTCGTGGTCAGAACAATAGCAGGCCGTGGCTCCCGGCCGCCGCGCCAAGGACGGTCACGAGGCTGACCGTCAACAGGATCCGATGCATGCGTTCGATGATCCGGAACGTCCGTTCCGGCTCGGCGCGCGCACGGGTCTCGAACCAGCGCTGCAGGAACAGCGGCTCGGCGACAAACAGCATGACGGTAAACAGCACCCACACCGCAACCATCGCGTGCATCCACCAATAAGCGAAGCTCGCGAAACGGCTCCACAGATCCCAGGCGACGGTCATGTAGAAACCGGTGGCGCCGACCAACACGGTCGTGGCGCGCGCCTGCCAGGCGAAGCGCCCTTCGATGGACTCAAAAAATTCGACCCGTTCGTGCGGATCCTTGATCCGCCGCACCGCCGGCAGCAGGACGGTGGTGACGAAGGCGACCCCGCCGATCCATAACACCACGCCAACGATATGCAGGGCGCGCGCGATGGTGACGTCGTTCATTTTCGGGATCGCTCAGCGGTGACCAAATGTAATGGCGGCATCGGCGATGCCGCGATCACCGCCTAGTCTCCGCCGCAGCCGCCTCCGCCGCAACCGTCGCTCGACCCGCCGTCCGACGAACAGCCGTCGCTGGTGCAGCCGCCACAGCCGATGTGTCCGGCGCAGTAGCTGTCGATGGGCGCTTTTTTGCAGTCCAGGGTATAGGTAAAGCCGTCGGGGATTTTCAGTTGCGCATCCATCGCGAACAGGATCGGCAGTCGCTGGGGTTTGGCGGCGGCAATGTTTTCGCGGCGACAGGACAGTTTCCACGCGCGCTTGATGCCGTCCTGGGCCTCGGTCGGTGTGCGCATCGCTTCGGCCGGCGTATGGTGCAGAAAACGTCCGAGCGCTTTGGTGCAGAAGGTTTCGTACTGGCGGGTAAACAGGATGAACTCATGCCACGCCACGTCCACCGCCTGGGACGGCATCGCGACGTTGCGTTTGCCGGCGATGTTGCACAGGTGGAAATACTCGCGCAGTCCGTTGAGCACGATCCCGGCGTCGCCGATGCTGAGCTGGGGGTAAGTTTCGCGCAGCTTGCGACCGATTTTTTCCGGGAACCGAAAGGTGTCAATCAGATGTTCGCGGCGGGCAAGGGTACGTTTACGCGACCAGCGATACAGCACCCAGGCGCTGGCGGCGGCGATTATGGTGGCGGCGACTACAGGACTCATGGCTGCACCTGGCAGGCTGGTGAAAAACTACTGCGGAGGTCGTGCGCGGGGTTGCGGGCTCGCCTGCGGTCCTCATTTACACCAGTAAACTTCGGTCCTCGTCTCGCCCGCGCCTTGCGCCCGACCTTCCTCGCGACGTTTTTCACCACCCTGATAATAAATCGGCACAAGACACGGCAGCTTTACTACCAGGCTGTTGGGGACCCCCGGAACAAATCAGCCCGCGGCGGGCTTGGCCTCAGGCGAGCTTCCATTCGAGATGCTGGCGGATCCCGGCCCATTCGTTGCGGATGATGCTGAACATCACCGAATCACGTATTCGCCCGTCCGGCATCACCATGTGGTTGCGCAGGATCCCTTCTTCCTTGGCGCCGAGCCGCAGGATGGCGTTGCGCGACGGTCGGTTCAGATAATCGGTCACGAACTCGACCCGATTGACCGCCAGCGTTTCGAACGCATAAGTGAGCATCAGCAGCTTGGCTTCGGTATTGATGCGGGTCTGCTGCCAGGTCGCGCCAAGAAACGTGTTGCCGATCTCGACCCGCTTGTAGCGCAGATTGGCATTCAGGTAGCGGGTTGAGCCGGCGATTTTTCCGGACGCCTTGTCGACGGTGGCAAACGCCAGCCCGTAGCCGGTCGCGTGGGCCTCGGCGGCCTGGGCAATAAATTCGTCGACGGCTTCCGGGCGCGGCACCAGGGTCACGTGCAGATCCCATAGCGCGCCGTCGCGCACCGCCGCACGCAGGCCGTCGGCATGCTGTGCGCCGAGGGGTTCCAGCCGCACCCCGGCGCCGTCCAGCACCGTGGCGGGGATGAGTTGTGGTGACGTCATGCGCGTAACATCGCATTAATCGCGGTCAGCAGAAAGAGGGCGCGCGGGATTCTTCGGTGCCTGGCCATGTTCCGCGATCTAAACCGGGCTGCGGCGCGTATCAGCACCACCATGCAGCGTTCGGAACACCAATCAGGCACTACGGTTGTGCACGGCGCGAGCCGGGGGATCGGGCTGGCGATCACGCGCATGTTGCTGGGAGAACATGATTCCGCAGCGGTCATCGCAACGTGTCGCGACCCGGGGACGGCGACACAACTGGCGCAACTGCAAACTGAATATCGGCAGCGCCTGACCGTCCTCGCGCTGGATGTCACCGACGAACCCAGCATCTCGGCGGCAGCACGTCAGGCGTCGGCCTGCTGCGAGTGCGTGACAACCATGATCAACTGCGTGGGACTGCTGCACGATGCCGGGCATGCTCCGGAGCGTCGCCTCGCCGACATCGATCCAAACGCCCTGCTGCGGTCATTCAGTATCAACGCCATCGGTCCGCTGCTGACGGCAAAACATTTTCTACCCCTGTTCGACCGCCGAGCGCGCGGCGTCATCGCGAGCCTGTCGGCGCGGGTCGGCAGCATCGCGGACAATCGCCTCGGCGGCTGGTACGGCTATCGCGCTTCGAAAGCGGCGCAGAACATGTTCACGCGCAATCTCGCCATCGAACTCCAGCGACGGCACCGCGCCATGATCTGCGTCGCCCTGCACCCGGGAACCGTGGACACCGATCTGTCGCGCCCGTTTCAAGCCCGCGTGCCGGACGGCAAGTTGTTTGACGTCGAGCGCGCGGCGACTCAGCTACTGACCATCATCAACGGCCTCGGACCTAAGGATAACGGCCGATTCATCGCCTGGGACGGGCGCGAAATTCCGTGGTAACGTCGGCCGGGATCCAATCAAAGCCCACGACCCGATAACGATGACCACACTTCGAACCCTGCCTGCAGACATCATCAGCGCGGCCAGCGACTGGGACGCCGCAACGATCGAAACCTGGCTGGTCGACAGCGTGCTGCCGTGCCGCCTGTCGTGTATCACCGGCAAAGGTTTTCCGCACGTCACCTCGCTGTGGTACTGCTACGACGCCGGCGAGTTGCTGTTCAGCGTGCAGCGCAGTCTGCGCGTCGTCGGCTGGCTGCAGGCGGAACCGCGCTGCGGATTCGAGATTGCCGGCGACAATCCGCCGTATCGTGGAGTTCGCGGGCGCGGCACGGCGCGCGTCGTCCCGGCACAGGAGCGCCCGGTCCTCGACGGCCTCATCGAACGCTACCTCGGCACTCGGGACACCAGGCTGGCGCGCTGGTTGCTGTCGCGTCCGCGCACCGAAATGACGATCCGGGTCACGCCGGGCTGGATGAGCTCATGGGACTACGGCGAGCGGATGGGCGGTGACAGGAAATCCCAAAGCGCCTCTGAATAACCCGCACGGCGTTGCCCACCGGCGACGGGGCTGCCAGACTGAAACCTCCCGGTCCCGGTTACCGCAAGGAGGTACCCACCATGAGCGACACCTTCACCGGCGGCTGCCTGTGCAAAGCCGTGCGTTTCGAAGCGATCGCTGAACCACTGTTCAGCGGCAACTGCCACTGCCGTGACTGTCAGCAGGCCACCGGCAGCGCCTATATGCCCGTTATTGGTTTTCCCGAAGCCGCGGTCGCGGTCAGCGGCGAGGTCAAGTACTACACGCGGCGCGGCGACTCCGGAGCCTCGGCCTCGGAAGGTTTCTGTCCCGAATGCGGCGCGCGCCTGTTTGCGCACGCCGACGCGCTGGCCGGTATATTTCTGGTCCAGGCCAGCGCGCTCGATGACCCTTCGCTCTACAAACCGCAGCTCGACATGTACACGGCCAGCGCCCTACCGTGGGATCACATGGACCCCGACTTGCCGAAATTTCCCGGCATGCCGCCGATGGATGCCTGATAGCGGCCCACCGCCAACGGAGAACCATTTATGTCGAATCGTCCGGGCCGGATTATTCCGTTCGCACTAACAAGCCTGCTCCTGCTGATCTCCACCGCGGCCGGCGCCGGCGGCGATGCCACCCTCGCGAGCGCGCTGGACGATGATCATGCCTATCTGCACGCGCTTTACGTCGACCTGCACCAGCATCCCGAGTTGCACGATCAGGAAAGCTGGACCGGTGCGCGCATGGCCGCCGAAATGCGCGCCGCCGGCTTCGAGGTGCACAGCGGCATCGGCGGTCACGGCGTCGTCGGGATCCTGCGCAACGGTGCCGGACCGACCCTGATGCTGCGTACCGTCATGGACGCTCTTCCGGTGGCCGAGCAGACCGGACTCGCGTTCGCCAGCACCGCGGTCGCGACCGCGGCGGACGGCAGCGAGGTGCCGGTCGGCCATGTGTGCGGACACGACGCGATGATGGTCAGCGCGATCGGCGCGGTGCGCTATCTCGGCAAACATCGCCATACCTGGCGCGGCACGCTGGTGCTGGTTGCCCAGCCGGCGGACGAAAACATCCTCGGTGCACGCACCATGCTCGCCGACGGGCTGCGGGACGTTCTGCCGCGTCCGGATTTCATCATCGGTTACCACCTGCTGCCGGTCTACGCCAGCGATCAGGTCGGGTGGACCGAGGGTTACGCGCTGGCCGGCGCCGAAACCGCCGAGGTCGTGGTCAAAGGCATCGCCGGTCACGGCTCGTTTCCAGCCGATGCGAAAGACCCGGTCCCCCTGGCGGCACAGATCATTCTCGCCCTGCAGACCCTGGTGACCCGCGAGATCCCGCCGCTCGAAACCGCCTCCCTGAACGTCGGCTACATCCACGGCGGTCACGAAGTCAACGCCATCCCGGCCGAAGTGAAGCTCGGCGTAACGGTACGTTTTTATGCCGAAGCGGTGCGCAAAAAGCTGGTCGACGGTATCCGCCGTATCGTCGAGCACCAGGCCCGCGCGTACGGCATGCCGGACGACCGCATGCCCGAGGTCACGTTCCTCGACAGCGGACTCGGCGCGACCTACAACGATCCCACGCTGACGGCGACCGCGGTCGCCGGCTTCAGGCAGGCGCTCGGCGCGGACAAGGTGATCGAAGCCGAACGCCTGCTCGGCACCGACGAAACCGTTGCCTTTGCCGAGGCCTACGAGCCGCCGGTACCGATGCTGTTTTTCTTTTACGGCAGCAGCGATCCGGCGGCACTCGCAGCCGCGGCGGCCGGCGGGCCGGCCCTGCCGAGTCTGCACGCGCCGGATTTCGCGCCCGACGCAGCGCCGACGCTCACGACCGGCAGCAAGGCGCTGGTTGGCGCGGCGACCGCGGTCTTGCCGCCGCAGTCACCGTAACGGCGTCAGATAGGCCGGGACCGGTATCGAACGCCCTTGCTCGCCGGATCTGCCGGCCGCCTAATCGGCCCGCTCAAGCGCCCGTTCGCGCATGTACATGAACAGCGGGAACGCGAAAGCGATAGCGATGCTGAAAGTCAGTACGACATACAGCCACCAGCGCTTCATCGCAAGCCGCTGCGCTTCGAAGTAGGACCAGAACAGAAAGGTGAACACCACGACCAGGAGATCATTGCTTATCGAAGCTGAAGCCGCGTTGACGTAAGTCGCGGCGACAAACTCCGTCAGCGAAAATCCGCCGGTTTCGGCCATGAACTGGAGATTGAAGTACCAGGTCACACACACGCCGAGCACGGCGGTGGCGGCGAATACAGTTTTTCTGATCTGACTGGTCATACGGGATCCTCACCTCGCCTTTGATCGCAATTGGGGTTCGTTTTTTATCCTCGGCTCGAAAACTCGCGCGTCCCGGAACGTTTATACGTCGTCAAAATACGGCGGCGCCATGATTGCCCTGGGATGATTAAAAAATACCCGCTCGCCGTGAGCCGTGTGATCCGCCGGCAGCGCCGCGAACCACCTGCGGATCTCCTCGATGGGAGTGTGTTTGTTGATCGGGTGCCAGTGCTCGTCGGTTGGCGCGAAACATCGGGTACCGACGATGTCGCCGGCGATGCGCTCGCAGACGATTTCGAGCATACGAAACGAATCGGCGATGCTGCGTTCGAACACGCTTTGAATGGTCGCGCTTGCCGGCACTTCCCAGCGTTCGGCGATGTAGATCGGGCCATTGTCGATTTGTTCGTCGATCTCGTGGACCGCGACGCCGTGGTGGGTGCGCGTTCGGCGGTCCACGATCGGTTGGCACCAGTTGCCCCAGCAACCGCCGTGTTCGGGTGGGGACGGATGGATGTTGATGGCGCCGAAGCTGGCCCGACGCAGATGATGGGGTTTGAGAATGATGCCGTTGACGTAGGAAATGATCAGGTTGAAATCGGTCGCGTCGATCTGCGCCAGAGCTTCCGGCCGGGTAGTCGAATTACCCATTTCCCAGTACAGGACCGCGGGTTTCTCGAAATGCTTTTCCGCGACGGCGGTGATTGCCGCCTCAGAGCCGGGTACGGAGGTGAGTAACAAAAGACGATATTGATCGGCCATGGTCCGAACCTCAACTTTCAGGAGTCACAAGCATCATCAGCGCAGCCTGAGGGTACGCGTTGAAAGCGCCGTGTCATGATGCACCGCAGTGGCGCTACTTTCCACTCGAAAGCAGCATGCGGGACTCGGGCAGCGCTTTGCGGATCTCGGACAGAATATCGGGGCTCGAATCGAAAGCAATCGATACCAGTTCACCCGTTTTCAGTTCTGCCGCGACGATTTTATAAGTCCAGGCGGCGCTGTCGTCGCCACTGGCGCGGTCGCTGGCGGTACATTTCCGCACTGCAGCGATGTCGGCCAGGCGAATGCGATGGAAGGGTTTCGGGGATACCAGGCGACGGTAGAACAGCAGACAGCCGTCGTCGTGGTTCAACTCCAGTCGCGCTCGGTGCACAGACATACTGGCCAGAAACCACACGCCCAGAAAAAATATCCCGGCGACCAGAACGCGCCCCGAGATTTCCCATGCAGAGTCAGTTGACTCGAATAACTCGGGATTGAAAGCGGCAACGAGGGACCCCGACAGCAGCGCAATCAATAAAAACACCAGACAAACAAGGTTCCCCCACACGGGCGCCTTCCACACCATCAAGCGGGCAGATTGCTCGGCTTTCTGCAAGTTATGCAGCCCGACATTGATGTCGAAATCGGTCGGATCGGCTGGCCGCCGTTGCGCCGCGGGCGGGTCGGGTTTAACGTCTTTCATTGCTCACAAATTCGGCGGCACCGCAGGAAAACCGTCGTCACAGCTTTTCTTCTGACGGTGCAACGGATTCAGGGTTGATCCCGGGCGGCAGCGTCGTATCTTCCGGTGACGCTGTCCTGTGCAGATCATACTCGAGCGCATCCCCTGCCGCTGTGGCGTAGACGTACCATTCGCAGCCCAGCGCTTCGACGTTTTCGCCCGTAGCCAGCACCAACGTCGACCCGTCGACTGCGCTTACCTGCTGCCAGTCCCGCGGGTGTTCGTCCCACACTTCGGGATATTTTTCCGGATCAGGTTCGAATTCGGGGAACGGCAGCGCTACCCAAAGTTGATGACCATCGAGTTTCGCACCCAGTTCAAGAACTTTCTCGGCGATACGCTGCCGGTAATGACGCCTGGCCTGGCGGATCGAATGAGCGGGCCACCAGTACAGCGCGGCAACACCAAGCGCTGCAATGATGAAAAAAGTAATAGTGATCGGAATCATGGGATCGGTCCTTTCATCCCGGGTCCGCGTTTACCGATGATCGATCTGCCGGAAGGGAGTCGATCAGAAAGCGTTATCGAGCCGCAATGACTTGTGCGTGATCACCCACCTGCCGCCTGCCACGATCATTTTGTCGGTGTAGGTCCCGGTACACACCACTCGCAGGGCTCCGGCTTCCACCGCGGTCAACAGAAGATACGAATCGACCTCGGCACTGGTTGGTCCCATGTCCCGGAACACCAGATTAGTCAGACAGTGGCGTCGCTGATCGCTCTGGCTTTCCATCACCGACGCCAGCCATTCAACGATGGCCTTGCGCCCCCGGTACGGCCCCCAGCCTTCGTGCCCCTCCAGAGAGATCTCGAAAACGCCGTCGTCGGCGAAACAGTTGCCCATCAGCTCAAGGTCGCGTGTGTCGTAGCTCCACGCATAGCGATTCAGGGTCTCGATTATCTGCAGGCGGCTGGAAACATCATCGGCCATGGTCGGGTTCTCTGGATGGAGTCTCGATGGAGTATAGACGCCGCCAGGTTTCAGCGTGAACTCGTCGCATTGAGCGCGCGAGCGCGTGCTAAGCCGCTAAAGAAGCCTTCTGCAAATCGATCAGATCCTGAAAGCTGATCGTGCCGATCTGGTTCTTGTCATCGTCCAGCAGTTCGTACAGAACGCCGTCGCCGCGAATGCTGAAAGCGATGATGACGTCCTGGTCACCGCCGCCTTCGCGGTGCGGCTCGGTATCGGGAGGGCTGGAGGTCATGGAGCCGACCGCGCGCACTTCTTTCAGCGTGCCGTCCGGTTTATACAGCCGGTGCTCGCCCTGCACGACAAAAGTATTGTTGTGGGCTTTATGGCGGTGCAACACGATCTGCTCGTTCGCGGCGAATTTGAACAGCACGTCGGCGATACGATTCTTTTCGTCGATCGCAAGGATGGAATAGTGCAGGTGCTCGAAATCTCCGAGCCGTTGCCAGGAAATATTGGTGTCGTCGAAGGTATGCGTCGCCATGCGGATTCTCCCCGAGTAGATAGGTGCTGTTGTGTTGAGCGTAGCCGTCAGGGTGCCGGACTAAGGTGGCACCTGTCTACGTCAAGCTTGCTCAGTAGCGACCGTACTTTTCAAATCCTACGGTTCTGCCGCGATCTCGACGACGGCCTTGCCCTCGACTTTGCGCTTTGCCACATGGTCAATCGCCGCGCCGGCCTGCTCGAGCGGATAACGAGCGGATATATGCGGCCTGATCTGACCCTCGGCAAAAAAAGTGCACAGTTCGTCCATATTTTTGCGCGCGGCCGCTTCGTTGGCGAGGATCCAGTTACCCAGAAAAACACCGAGCAGGGACGAGCGTTTGATCAATACGAGATTGATCGGAATAGCTGGCACCTCGCCGGCGGCAAAACCGATGACAAGAAAGCGCCCGCCCGGCCGCATGCTGCGAAACCCGGCGACCCCGGTGGTCGAGCCGACCGGGTCGTAGACGACATCAACGCCTTGCTCACCGGTGATCTGTTTGACGCGTTCGCGAAGATTCTCCGAGGTGTAATTGATCGTTTCGTCCGCGCCGTACTGCCGGCACAGCGCAAGCTTCTCCGCGGTAGACGCCGCTGCGATCACCCTTGCGCCCATCACCTTACCCAGCTCCACCGCGGTCAGCCCGACCCCGCCTGCCGCGCCCAGCACCAACAGCGTTTCGCCGGCCTGCAGCTGGGCGCGATCTTTGAGGGCATGGTAAGAGGTCGCGTAGGTGATGCAGAAACCGGCGGCAGTGACAAAATCCATCTGCGCGGGAATTTTCCACGTCGTGACCGCGTCGATCGCCAGCTCCTCGGCGAACGCGCCGGAAGCCATCGGGTGGACCATGACCCGGTCGCCCGGCCTGAATTGAGTAACCTTTGCGCCAACCTCGCGAACGACCCCCGCGCCCTCCAGCCCCGGCGAAAACGGAAACGGCGGCTTGAACTGATACTTACCCTGAATAATCAGGGAGTCGGCAAAATTCACGCCGGCCGCTTTCATACTCACCACCACCTGCCCGGGTCCGGCCGTCAGCGACGGTCTGCTTTCGACAGCCAGTTCACCTGGCGCGCAGAAGTTTTTACACAGCACTGCTTTCATGAATTCATCTCGAGCCGGAAACGCGCTGAACGCCTGATCAGGTACCGCCTTCTTTGAGTTGGCCATCGACGTATTTATGAAGGACGCTCGCTATTAATGTTTGGTACGGCTTGCCCTCTTGAAGGGCACGGACTTGCAACGCGCGTAGATCCCTGGACGACAGCCTTATATTGATCCGGGCATCTTTCCTGAACGTTGCTTCCGCATAAGATTGGTGCTGGGAAATCTGTTTCTTCGAGCCCCTGCGCCTTTTCAGACGACCGGATTCGAACGCATCCAGGATTTCCTTTTCTTCTTTATCCAGTTTACTCATCGTTACGCTCTACATATTGTTTCGTAGCTTTCCGGCTTGGAATTATGGTTTTCAGGAAGATCTCTTCCTCACTTTCCACAAACGGGACCAAGTAAGCATAATCTTCAACGATCACCACCGATATCTGCTGCTCGGGATACTGCTTCTGATTCGGATGGTCAAAAAGATCTACTTCATTTCCGAATTCAATATTGAGCACAATCTCTTCAAACGAGATACCCCGACTTTTCTTCAATACGGCGTTCTTTTCCGGATCCCAGGCGTATTGCTTCATCGCCAAAGATTAGCACGATGTGTGCCGTATGTCTTCAGCCTCTGGATACAAGGAATGGGCGCGAGCGGACGCCGCAACTGGGATCCCGTCGCAGGGACAAGGGGTCGATCGGTGGGCAGTAAAGAGCGCTGTTGAAATCGTAGCGCCGGGATATAGAGATTTATGTGCCGAAGGAGTCGCCTGGTTTCCAGCCGAATTTCGTTTCGAACCACCGAACCGCTTGCCGGGCCGCGACGAACCGCTTCTTGAAGTAATCGAGCTGTTTCTCCAGCTCTTCGATTCTGTTTCGTTGTGATGCCACAACTCTCGACAGGTCCTTATCCTGTGGTTTCTTTTTCTCTTCGTTCATAGATCGGGCCTGTTGAAGGAAGCAGCGATGCCGTGGTTGTTGAAGTATGCCGCTGAATCGACCGGGAAAGAATCGGGAAAAGCGTGCCGGCTCCGCATTCCGGGGCTCATAAGTCCGCGATAACATAAATTTACAATTGAGGAAATTGCCTGCGAAAAGATCATCTGGCGTAGCGATGGCTCACTCCTCTCGACGCAAGTTTCGAATGTGAGAATGAGAGGCTGCGAGACAGCGGAACCGGGGCACTACTGATTATCAGAAATCAGAGATGTCTGCGGTTTCGCGGCTGAATTGCTCCCTAGTTGGTATCCACCAAGATGTTAGCTTTCGGATACTACGTAAGTGACCTTACCGCCATCTATTGTCAGAAACCCGGTTGCCTGAATGGCTTTGATGACGCTGGGGATCTCGCTTTCGTCCAGCGCATCTCGAAAGTGGGCTTTGAGAGCGCTGGTAAGCGTTTTTTCTGTTCTCGGCCGCGTAACCTTCGGCTCGGCCAGCTTTGATACGAAGATTTGCGCTTTCTCTTTTGGCGACTTTCGATCGGCGTTTTTTACGATCGGGATTTCGCCGACACTTTCCCAGCGGCCCGCGAAGATTTTCTCGGATTTTAGATGAGCGATTAGCGGATCGAAACCTTTGTCCCGGGAGATGATATGGAAGAAGGCGCCAGGGTCGTCGGCAGCGAGCCGACCGATGTAGTAAGCAATGTGGAAGTCCAAAGCGTTCGGGCCGTTCCCGGATATCTTTATGTACTCGCCCCGGCTGCCGAAGCTCTGAAGTGCTGCCGCCAACTCAAAAGGGAGTTTCGTTTGATTGGCGCCGACAAAAACGAGAACCTGGAAATGTTCTTCCGCGAACGGAGCCAGCGTGTCCGGCTGCACGCTCTCGAAATCGATAAGAACTATGTTTCGTCGCATCCTGTCTGATTTCCTGTCCGCGCAGCTAATGCCACGTTGCGCAGCGGGCGGGGTAGGGCGACCGCACCGGCGGGCAAGGTCGCGCGCGATCAGGCGCCTGCATTATCGATTTGCGGACATGCCCCCGCGCAAACTTTTCGTTCGTCGATTTAGTACTGGCACTCAGGTGGGTCGACCTGCGGCAGCATTCTATTTCGGAAGCAGCCATTTATTGAAGGTGCTGGCGTTATCCGAGGCCCTCCATGGGCGGATTCTTTTCGAATGACTGACTTGTCGGGTCAACCGGTGACCAAGGTTGTGCAGTATCACTCCAGAAGCTCGAAGCGATAGTTACCCAGCTGCTGTCAGATAGCGTCCCTGCCTTGATAAATCTCAGGTCCGGCAACTCTTCGGCGTAGCTGATCATTTGAGAGCCGCAGTTCGGACAAAACCCGCGCGTAACGTGAGCACCATCTGTGCCCGTCACCGTGTAAGTCTTGTACTCACCCTCGATGGTCAATGCGCCTGTCGGCACTATTATTATCGTTGCTTTGCCACTTCCTGTGATTTTCTGACAATCCTTACAGTGGCAATGGTGTGCAGATATAACCTTATCGCGGTCGAACGCACAGTGTAGTTTTCTGCACAGGCATTCACCGGTTTCTTTACTGCTCATGTATGAACTCCTTGTTTAATCTTTGCTCGTTATGACGATACACGGGTGCATGCGAACCCGGAACATTCCAGGCTTCTGATTACCAGGAGTGTCCCGGTATTTTGGTTCAACCGCGAGCGCCGCGCACCAACGTCTGAGCGTTCACGTTTTGATCAAAGCTGGCGACCCTTGCGCTGACGCCGCTTGAACCCATTTCGGTCTTCTGCGCCGGGTCCACCGCGCGAAGGAAAGCTTTTCTCCGACATAAAAGCGCCGATACGCCGCTACCGGATCTCCCGGCACTTTATACAAATCTGGCATGGCCTGAGCGAATGGGGTCAGGCCTTCCGGGGGGTACGTTTTCTCCGCGATTTCGCTAATTACCGCTACGGAAGCGTGATCGGTGCCTTTGTGGAACCGGTATCGATATTCCGCGTTCAACGCCAGGGCCAGTTGCTTCAGCCACAAAAAATTATCGTACGACTCTCCTACCCACAGCGCACACGGATGATTCACGTGGGTCGATCGATAGGGCGTTTCGAAACCTTTCTTATTCAGGGCGGTACAAAGTAATTGCGTACTTTCCAGGATCATTTTTGTTACATGCTGATCGCAGTGGTAACGCGCACACCTGTTGATGTCTAAATCAAGTACAAAGATGTTCATTTGCGAAGGGTGATACAGAGACGTTCTTCATCGTCATGAACTTTGAATGCCTCGGTTCTACACTACGGCCACTAGTTTGCGGCGATGCGATTTTCCACGTTCCCTCAGAAGCAGTCAGACGTAAAAGCAGAAGGCAAGACCAGGCCCCGTAATCGGACCTTGAACCCGCAGTCGGACCCCAATTACTAGTTAGATGTAAGTTTGTTCGCCGCATGGCTCTCAATTTCTAGTATCGCTGCCGCCAGTTGTTCTTCGCTTATCTGACTTGCGGCTTCGCTAACCACTCTTAGAACTCCGAGAAGAAACTCAAGTTCGTTTCGTATACTTTCGTTCTGTGCATCCAGTCTCATGACCAAGTCCCGGCACTGCTCAGGAGATTCCCAATCTACGCTGATTAGGTCTTCATGGATCAGGGAGTTTCGCTCACCAAGAAGCTGGATTAGAGCATCCAAGTGCCGTTTCTTATCTTCCTCCGCCAACTCCAGGGTAAAAGTGAACCGAGCCGTCACGTCGAAGAGATCTTCTGGTGGAGAAGCTCCAACGTAAGCGCGCGATAAACCCCACCGTTGTTCGATGTGGATTAGTACGTTAGAGACTGATATTGCCCGGCAGAAGTGCTTCGATGTCTTCGACCGTCGTCGCGCCAGGCAGTTTCGTGAACACCTCGCGCAGGTAGGCATAGGGCTCCAGTCCGTGCGCCTTGGCGGTCTCAACCAAAGAATAAAGATTGGCCGAGGCATTAACCCCGGCGACCGAGTCACTGAACAACCAGGCCTTGCGGCCCATCACGAACGGACGCACCGCGTTCTCGCACAGGTTGTTGTCAATCTCCAGCCGTCCGTCATCCAGGTAGCGCGTGAGCTTGTCCCATTCGTGATGTAAATAATTCAGGGCTTTACCGACTGCACCAGTCGGCGGGACCTGGGGTAGCACGGATTCAAGCCATCCTCGCATCTCGTCGAGCACCGGCTTCGCGTGCCGAAGGCGGTAGGCGTAACGCTCATCGGCCGCCATCGGCCGCGCCTGTTTCTCAACCCGGTATAACTTTTGTATGAGTGATAAACCGCGCCAAGCCTTACCCCGACGCTTGTTCTTCCCTTGTGCTTTCACCGCCTCGTCAAAACGACGACGCGCATGGGCCATGCAACCGAGCTGTTTCAACCCGTTCGTCGCAACCAACGCGTTGTAGCCGTCATAACCGTCAGTCTGAAGGTAACCACGATAGCCCGCCAACAACCGTTGCGGCACCGCGCCACTTCGCGAGGCGTCGTAATCGTACAAGATGACCCGCTCATCCGGCGGTCCACCGCGTTGCACCCACAGGTAGGATTGTGATTGCGCGCGACGACCGGCTTCCTTCAAAACCTGCACCCGCGTCTCATCCATCTGTACGATGTCATAATCGAGCAGCCGGTCACGCATCAGATTAATCAACGGCTGCACCAATGTGCCGGCCTTGATCATCCAACTCGCCTGCGTACCGCGCGGCAGGTCGACGTTAATACGATTTAAAATCGTCTCCTGCCGGTACAACGGTAAGCCATCGACATACTTGCAGACCGCGATATGGGCTAATAAGCCCGGTGAGGCCATGCTTTTTGGAATGGGTTGGGCCGGCAACGGCGCAGTCTTGATGCACCGCCCGCAATTGCACACATACTGCTTGCGGATATGACGGATCACCTGGATGACCGCCGGCACAATATCCAGCTGCTCGCTGACCACCTCGCCGATCATTTTCAGCGGCCGACCATCGTGTGTACACACCTGCTCGGACTCGGGCAGCACATGCACCACCTCGACGCGTGGCAGATTCTCCGGCAGCGGTTTACGCCCACCGCGTTGGCGCGTGTGCGGGGCGATCTCAATCGCCAAGGGTGTGTCGGTCTCGCCAGACTCAGTGGCGTCAGCCTCCGCTTCGTCAAACAATCGGATTTGATCGGGCGACACCTTCTCACTGCGTGCGGCAAAGCGGATCGCCAAAGCGAGGTTTAAACGTTCTTGGAGGAGCGAGACTTGCGTTTTGTAGTTCTGATTATCGGCCATCAACTGCTCATTGCGAGCAGCCTGTTCAACGACCAATAACTTCAGTGCGTCAACATCATCAGGGAGTTGTTCGAGCACCGTTGACATGCGCGGCAGTATAGCAAAACGATTGATCTGAGTCGCTATAAAACACTCGCATAATGCAATGTTTTATGACCTTCCTCAGGCATGAACGCGTAGCCTTGAAGCAGCCGATGCAGTTGCGTTTCGTTGAGTTCGATCAACGCTTCCGGCCACCGCATTGGCCAGCGGAATTTGTCCTGCTCGAGACGTTTGTACCACAATACGAAACCACTGCGGTCCCAATACACGATCTTCAACTTATCCCGTTTGCGGTTGCAGAACACGTACAACGCCCCGGTGAACGGCGAGTGGGATAGGTCATCTTCAATGATCAACGTCAGGCCGTTGATCGACTTCCGGAAATCGACCGGTTCACGATGCACATAGACCGCCGGCACGTCACGAAACATCTCCATCGCTTAATCCTTCAGCGCACGCAGCAGCCCGGTTAACCAGGCCACGTCAACGCCTGGCGACAGCTCCAGCGTCGTGCTCGAACCCACATGGAGCCGCAGTACCTCAGCGCGTGAACCACCGCTCAACTTCATCGCCACAAAGGGACTGCGCGGTGCCACTGCGGTTTTGCCCAGCTGACGACGCCGAAAACTGAAAGACTTGGGATTAACTCCGTGCTGGCGGCAGAACGCCGCGGCTGTTAACCCACTTGATGCGTGCGCCTCTATCAGGGCCTGCCAATCCGCCTGTGAACGTCGTGCCATCGAAAATGCTCCGCCAAATTTACAGCGGGCATTTCTACTACGTCCGGGAAGGACTCGAATAGGGCGTCGTTTACGTTGCGCTTACGCTCCAACTGAGCTGTCATCGAGAACATTTATCCAGCCGGAGATTGCGGTACCCAAGGTCGACTTCCAGATACGCTCAGTTCTTGTTTCGAACCGGCTGCTAATTTGGGAGCGGGTGCCTTCGATGGGCTGCAATTTTGCCAACCGCTTCAGACAGTACTCCAGCCGTTGGAAGTTCACGACAGTCCGTCCGACGGCGCGGAGGGCCAGGTCTTGATCTCGGAGTTGGGATGTCATGTCGCCGATATTTTTGGGACAGGCATTTATCGTTGAATGTCTAAATCAAGTACAAAGATTCGCATTTGCAAAGGGTGATACAGGGTCGTTCTTCATTATCATAAACTTCGAATTCCCCGGTTGTTCGCTTCTGCCGGTACATTGTGACGATGCGATCTTCTGGGTTTCGCCGGCGTCAGTCATGCCAAAAAGCAAAAGGTAAGACCCCGTATTCCTCGTACTCCTATTGCGATAATGCGACCTAACGCCACCATGCGCCGCGCTTGACGGCGACGACTGGAGCGGTCAAGCGTCGGACTCCTTTGTGATGTTAGGCCTAACTTCTCCTGTTTGTACAGAAGCTACCATTCGCCCTGCTCTAGCACGAATGAACTTAATCGTATTTTCCGCATACACCAAATACTCCCCTTTGGTAAGTGGAAACGGAGATCCCTCAAAGTAGTTGAATGGGAGATGAAAACGGATCTCGGCGTAGTCTGCTGAAACCAAATCCTGGAAATAAAAGAAATCAACGAAGCCACGAAAATCCCCGAACAGAGTAAAGAAATTAGCGTACCGTTTCAGGACCTCGCTCAAGGGACTTTCCATACCCTGGTAGTGGCGTCTAATGCACTCCAAGGTAATGTCGAAGCGGTCCATTATCCTCGCATTCATTCCGCGCGCACCGTTAATGGTCGTTTTGTTCTCGATCCTGTTCCCTGGAAACACGGTATATGCACCGATGGTGCTTCCATTCGAAAAAACCGCGTTAACTATGTGGGTAGGTACTTGCTCAATCACATGAGCGAGCCTCTTCGTTCGTCGGTATGAATGGGTTATCGCGTCACTACTTAAGAAGAACTCACCCAGTTCGGAATTGTGATAGAGATAGCTTTTCGGATGGGTATCGTCCAGCGTGAATAGCTGCCCATTCGGCAGCGGTTTGCTCCAAAGCTTTTTGTGGTAACGACGTAGCGTGGGGCTATGAGAGTCGGGATCCTTCCCAGGAGGAGTATCAGTGTCGAATCGAAATTCGATGTCAACGCCGTCGGTCGCATCTATTGTGCCCACATCAGGCAGCCTCATTCGTCCCTGTTACGTATCCCGAGGGTGTAGAAAAAGTCTCTGCGGCAGCGCGAAGGCGAGGAACTTATCATCGCGTCGCCTATCTGTGTGATAGCTCGATAATGGCGCATAGGAGCCTCGACGATGACGCGCTACTACGACACTCAAGCTGATTTGCGCTTCATCGCCTTGGACCTGTCCGAACAATTGCGTCCCGGAGCCTTCGAGCATGCTTTGAGCTATCTCATCGACCATGAGCTCGACCTTTCTCATTTTCACACGCGCTATCGCAACGACGAGACCGGTGCGCCCGCCTATCCACCCACGATGCTGCTCACGGTTGTCCTGTGCGGCTATTCGCAGGGGCTGCTCAGTAGCCGCCGAATCGACCGTGCTTGTATCCGCGATGCAACCTTCATCGCCTTGAGCGGCGACAGCCAGCCGCACTTTACAAGCCTGGCCCATTTCGTCAGCACCCTCGGCGATGATATTGCCACCGTGTTCGGTGCGGTGCGCGCCATTTGCCAGCGGCAGGGTCTCATCGGCCGTGCGTTGTTCGCCATCGACGGCGTGAAGCTACCCAGTAACACCTCCAAGCACAAGAGCGGCACACGCGCCGACGTCGAGCGTCAGGCGGCCAAACTCGAGGAGACCGCGAAATCGCTGCTGACCCGTCATCAGACCGCCGACGGCGAGCTCATCGACGCTGACGACAGCGAACGCCGAACCGAAAAGATTGAACGACTGCATCACGACGCCGCCGAACTGCGCGAATGGCTGGCCGCCAACCCCGAAGACCGTCGCGGTAGCAGCGGCAACGTCGTCAAGAGCAACCGCACCGACATTGACAGTGCCAAGATGGCCACCGATAAAGGCGTTATCCAGGGCTACACCGCCGTCGCCGCCGTCGATGCCAAACACCAGATCATCGTCGCAGCCGCGGCCCATGGCACCGGCTCAGAGCAGGCCCTGCTGATCCCGATCGTCGAGGCGGCCGCGCCGTATCGCCATCGACAAACGCTCATCACCGCCGATGCCGGGTACTACAGCAAGAACAACCTCGTAGCCCTCGATGCCATGAACGTCGATGCCCTCATTGCCGACAATCAGCTGCGCAAGCGCGACGAACGTTTTGAAACCCAGGCCCAACACCAAGTCAAGCCCAATCCACTTTACGACAAATCCGGCAACAAGAAGAAAACGCCATGCTACAAACCGGACCACTTCACACACGACCCGGTCGCCGGCACCTGCATCTGCCCGGCGGGGAAGTCACTCTATCGCCACGGTGCCAACTGCCGGATCAACGGGCGCGAAGCTGTTCGTTACCAGGGCGCTAAGCGGGATTGTGTACCGTGCACCCACCGCGACCGTTGCCTGCGCACGCCCGACGAGACGCCGACCCGTCAGGTCGCGTTCTTCCGTGACCACAACCCGACGCTCGCCGACCGACTCGCCGCGTCGATGCGTGAACGCATTGACAGTGATGAAGGTCGTGCCCAATACGGTCAGCGTTTCGCCACCGTCGAGCCGGTGTTCGGCAACCTCAGACACAATAAACGGCTTAGTCGGTTCACCCTACGCGGCCAGCACAAGGTCAACGCGCAATGGTTGCTGTTCGGTCTTGTGCAAAACATCGAGAAGCTGGCCAACCTGGTTTATGCGCATTAGCGGGAAGAGAAATGGACCGAAACTGATGAATGGTCGCAAGCAAGATCATTGCCCGAACCTGACCGATCTTTAACCTCACATCTCAGAAACAACGAGCCGCTGAACACGGCGAAGACGATCACGTCCCCAGATGGGATTTTTCTACAGCGTCAACGCCGAGGTGAGCGGCACTTGACGGCGACTGACCGGAGCGGCAGCGAAGGGAAGGAGCGGTCAAGTGCCGCTCCACCGACTTGTTGGGCGTACGAGGAGACAGCTCAACACTTAATAGCACGGAAAAGCCACCTCGAATGCAGCGTGAAGGCCGTGCGACGCTGCTCGGTGCAAATGTTCTGGGTGATCGGTTGCCCAAGCTAAAAACACCTTCAGCGCTTGGCCATTGGTAATTCCTCGTTCAGGAAAACAAATTCGCGAACCGGAGGGGGTGGTCGCCTTCCAGCGATAAATGGCGTCTTTATAGCCCGCAATATAAGAAGTACAACCTGCGCGTAAATGCATATCCAGCGTCATCTTATCGATCAGCTGAGAAGCAATAGTAGGATGTTCCGATATGATCTTTTGCGCTTGTAATACCGCGCCTTCACCATCTTCTGGCGCATCTATAGAACAAAGCGCATACAAGTTATCAACTGTTTCAATTGACATATCGGACGGGGATGCGGCTCGCACAATACTTACTACTAGAGTCAAAAGAGCTACCGCCACACCAAGAACCATCATGCGAGTGTTGAAGCTTTCGCGGCGCATCCGTTCGTCTTCTTCTGCTAGATGCTTCTCGTGCTTCAAGAGCTTAATACGCTGCTTTACGTGAAGTGCTTCAGCGATATTTAACTCGTCGAGCTTTAAGGCTTCGAGTTCGTCTAGCGGCATCGCATCGTACTTCTGATCAGACTTAATCAAACTCATGAGTTAGTACGCCCAACGCTGCGATGAGCCGCACTTGACGGCGGCCGACCGGAGCGGCAGCGAAGGGAAAGCCGCGGTCAAGTGTCGGCCTCGATAGATGAAATGGACTCCTCCCGCGCTTTGTTTTGCGGTATCGATGTACCAAAGTAGAACTGTGACATTGCTACTTGCTCAGCATCAGAAGGAGTCCACCCACGAAGTCTAAGATCATTTCCGTCGACCTGGCAAAAGATGTCTTCGAGGTCGCCGTCGCTAACGACCACTACCGGATCCTCGAACGCCGGCGACTCTCGCGTAAGGAATTCAGCACCTTTCTCGCGACCGAGCCACCCGCATTGGTCCTGGTCGAGTCCTGCGGCACCGCACACTTCTGGGCACGCCAGGCCCAGGCCGCCGGCCATCGCACCGACATCGTCCCGGCTCACTACGTCAAACCCTATCGCAGACGCAACTAGACCGACCGTGCCGACGCCGAGGCCCTTCTCGAAGCCCATCGCTGCGAAGGGATCAAACCCGTACCCGTGCGCTCCGTCGAACAACAGCAGATCCAGCAGCTCCATCGGATCCGAGAACAATGGAAGCGCACCCGTACTCAACGGATCAACGCGCTGCGCGGCTTCCTCCGCGAACTCGGCTTCGCCATCCCCGAAGGCGCAAAGGTCTCTCAGCGACGAGCGAGAGAGAGCCTCGACGATGAGGCGATACCGGCAACGCTGAGGGTCGTCTTCACCCGACTCCTTGAAGAGATTGCCGCACTCGAGAACGACATGACGTCCGTTGAGCGACAACTGAAGGCGTTAACGAAGGCCAACGTCGACGTTCACCGTCTGCAGACCGTCTCCGGCGTTGGACTGCTGACCAGTACCGCGATGCTCGCCAGTGCCGGATCACCGCATCATTTCCCCGACGGACGACGCTTCGCCAGTTGGCTCGGCCTCACGCCACGTGAGTACAGCTCCGGCAGCAAACGACGACTCGGCGGGATCTCCAAACAGGGGGACTGCTACCTCCGCATGCTGCTCACCCACGGCGCGCGGTCGGTGCTGGCCAGGGCCAAAAAGCTTCAGCGTGCCGGGAAACATTTATCGCGCCTGCAACAGTGGGCCTGTCAGCTCGAACATCGGGTCGGCCATAACAAGGCCACCTGTGCGCTGGCCAATAAACTCGCCCGCATCTGCTGGGCCGTGTGGAAACACGAAAGCGACTTCGACTCAGAGCGCGCCGTCGCCTGACCCATCAACCCGTTTGCGTAGAGACACCCGCGTTCATGACATCTCAGGTTGGACCGGTACCGATGAAAGCCGATAACAAAGCTGACCACGACAGGTCATTTCGATCGATTGGCTCTCGGTGCGCGGATATTACTCGCCTCATCCATGAGGCTCGCCCTTCGGGCCCGCTAACGCGGTTCCAATTCGTTCCCGACGAATTGGTCATGATGGCCCGGCTTCAGATAATCAAAGCCACAATGTGGATTTGCCGGGGATTGGTAGACACCTCAGATAGAGCGAGAATGCTCAATAGAGGTGAAATATGGCTAGGAAAAGACGTACGTTTACGCCGGAGTACAAGGCCGAGGTAGTCGGACTGGTGCGAGTTGGCGGCAAAGCGATCTCGGCGGTAGCGCGGGACTTGGATTTAACGGAGTCAGCGGTGCGCAAATGGGTAGCTGGCAGTGAATCGGTTGCGAGCTGCGGGGATCAGAAAGTATTGACGACAGCGGAGCGAGAGGAGCTGTTGCACTTGCGCCGGGAAATTCGACAGCTGCGGATGGAGCGCGAAATATTAAAAAAAGCGACGGCCTTCTTTGCCAGGGAATCGACGTGAGATATCGATTCATGGCGGCGGAGAAGGCGCTGTATCCGGTGACGCTGATGAGCCGGCTTCTTGAGGTTTCGCGGTCGGGTTTTTACGCGTGGGACAAGCGTGCGGAGAGTGCTCGTAGGCGTTCTGACCGCGCACTGGTCGTTCATATCAAGGCGGCGCATCGGGCTTCTCGCGACACCTATGGAAGCCCTCGGGTGCATCGTGAGTTATTGGCCCAGGGCCACACAGTGGGTCGTGGCCGCGTCGCCCGTTTGATGCGTGAAAATGCCCTGCGAGGCAAGCGCAAGCGACGTTTTCGCAATACGACGCAATCGGTTCACGCGCACCCGATAGCGCCGAATGTGCTCAAGCGTGAGTTTACCGTCGACAAGCCCAATGCGGCCTATGTTAGCGACATTACCTACATCTGGACGCTGGAAGGCTGGCTGTATCTGGCCGTCATCCTTGATCTGTATTCGCGGCGCGTCGTCGGTTGGGCGATGGGCCCGCGCATTGACCAGGCCTTGACGTTGCGCGCGCTGGACATGGCCTCGGACGGCTGTAAGGCGGTCGCAGGATTGATCCACCACAGCGATCGCGGCAGTCAATATGCGGCGAATGATTACCGCAAATTACTCGAAGCCCGCGGTATGACGTGTAGCATGAGCCGCAAGGGAAACTGCTGGGATAATGCCGTAGCTGAGAGTTTCTTTGCGACGCTAAAAGTCGAGTTCGTTCACGGAGCGCTATTCCGTACCCGGGAGCAGGCAACCCGTGAAATATTCGACTATATCGAAGTGTTCTACAATCGGATTAGACGACATTCATTTCTTGATTACGTCAGTCCGATGGAATTTGAGAGAAACTATGTCCTGCTGCACAACGCAGCTTAAACCGGGTGTCCACTAAAACCCGGCAAGTCCAATGAGGCCGGATACACGACTGCAAACGATCCCAACCGTCTACAACGCTTCTTCGTCTCTACTTGCGAGAGGAGTCCATACACGCTTTGTTAGGTTTAACGACCTCCCACCTTATTCGTCTACACGCCATACAGTTCGTACTGAGTTCATTTCGCGGCTGCGCAGCGAATAGAAGGACATGTATCCGTCCATAACTGCACCATTACCATTAACTTCCAGCAAAAAGGACAAGTGCGATATACGTTTTGGGTCTCTTATCACCAACCGTAGAGCGACAAATCGATCCCTAATTTGCCCGGATGCGGAATAATGCACTAGCTCCCTACCAGTGGGTGGTCGAATTTCCGCGATCGCTTCTCCCGACAGTTCGTCTGCTACCTGTTTTAGATCGACTGTAAGCCGCGTTGGCACGGTCAACTTATAACCTCGAGCGGTGATTTCATCTTCGTCGACTGTCCATCGCCCCGATACGTCGATCCCCGAGTATCGTAGATTACGCAGCCATAGACTAATGTGCGACTTCCACAGCAGGCCCAGCAGCAAGAACGAAAATGATGCGATTAGCCCCGCAAAAATATTAGACAACATATCGGTAGATTAGCCTGCATCACATGCGGCACCGCAGTCGGCGAATCCTTCCGGAGTAACCTGCGGCGTATGGTGAATAAATCGACCGTACTTTGAGTCACAGTAGTCCTTATAAGCTCGCGTATGAATGATGAAATAATGCCAAGCCGTATCCAATTCTTCTGAGAGCAAAGACTTGCTGTTTGCGGCGACAACCTTTTCGAAGAAACGCTCTAGCTGCGCGTATATCCGCCCGGACTCCAGCGTTGAGATATCCATGCGTTTTGCATAGGTAGAAACTATTTCGTTCGGGATCATCGCAGCTCCTTTCTTATTTAACGCGACTTTATTCGAAGTGTGCCTTTAGATAGTACGTCGGCCTATAGTTAAACCTAACGCGCCGATGAGGTGCGACTGAGCGCGCAGCGCGAGGGCGTCGCCTCGATCGGCATGTTAGGCCATTTACGAACTCACTTTGGAGCGACGAGAAATGGCCTGCTCAAATGATAGGGGCTCTCAACCGCATCGACATACGTAAGTCGCAACCACCCTGTCAGTGACCCTCTGGGTACTTTCTTCCACTCGCCAGGCTCCGAATCGTGCACACTTTGAACGACCTTACCTGTTTCTTTGGAAAGCCTTTCAAGACTACCAATTGTTATCGATTTAGAGTCGCCCTTCCTGATATTGAAGCCTTTGTATTTCTCGTCGGGATATTTTGGGAAACTAGCTACCAAGTCTGAAGACGTCTCAAAGCGCACCAGTTGATTGCCTTTCCCGTCGAAGAATACCGCTAGCCTCACATCCTTTGCTGTGGATTCTCCGTCGTTGCTTACGTCTACCTTGAGGCGATCGTCTTCGATGTAGAGCCTACCGACCACTACCTGTGGAGCTTTCTCAGAGAGGAACATTGCTCTTTCGTCTTGCCTTAACAGCCGGGCCTCGCGCCACGTCATCCACGTGAAAACCACCGAAGGAACTAAGGCAAGTGCCGCGGCAAGCTGCGAGATGTACGCGATTCGGTCAAAGGAAGACCACGCACGCCATTCTTTTCTTGTGGGGAACATCGCTCGGACAGGCCTAACGCTGCGATGAGCCGCGCGTGACTGCCGCGCGTTTTGAGCCGAAACTCTCTGCCGGTTTAAAACGCGCGGCAGTCACGCGTCGGCCTCGATTGATGAAATGGACTCCTCCCGCGCTTTGTTTTGCGGTATCGATGTACCAAAGTAGAACTGTGACATTGCTACTTGCTCAGCATCAGAAGGAGTCCACCCATGAAGTCTAAGATCATTTCCGTCGACCTGGCAAAAGATGTCTTCGAGGTCGCCGTCGCTAACGACCACTACCGGATCCTCGAACGCCGGCGACTCTCGCGTAAGGAATTCAGCACCTTTCTCGCGACCCAGCCACCCGCATTGGTCCTGGTCGAGTCCTGCGGCACCGCACACTTCTGGGCGCGCCAGGCCCAAGCCGCCGGCCATCGCACCGACATCGTCCCCGCTCACTACGTCAAACCCTATCGCAGACGCAACAAGACCGACCGAGCCGACACCGAGGCACTTCTCGAAGCCCATCGCTGCGAGGGGATCAAACCCGTACCCCTGCGCTCCGTCGAACAACAGCAGATCCAGCAGCTCCATCGGATCCGCGAACAATGGAAGCGCACCCGTACTCAACGGATCAACGCGCTGCGCGGCTTCCTCCGCGAACTCGGCTTCGCCATCCCCGAAGGCGCAAAGCTCGCTCAGCGACGAGCGAGAGAGATCCTCGACGATGAGGCGATACCGGCACCTCTGAAGGTCGTCTTTACCCGGCTCCTTGAAGAGATTGCAACACTCGAGAACGACATGACGTCCGTAGAGCGACAACTGAAGGCCTTAACGAAGGCCAACATCGACGTTCACCGTCTGCAGACCGTCGCCGGCGTTGGACTGCTGACCAGTACTGCGATGCTCGCCAGTGCCGGCTCTCCGGATCATTTCCCCGACGGACGGCGCTTCGCCAGTTGGCTCGGCCTCACGCCACGTGAGTACAGCTCCGGCAGCAAACGACGACTCGGCGGGATCTCCAAACAGGGAGACTGCTACCTCCGCATGCTGCTCACCCACGGCGCGCGCTCGGTGCTGGCCAGGGCCAAAACACTTCAGCGTGCCGGGAAACATCTATCACGCCTGCAACAGTGGGCCTGCCAGCTCGAACAACGAGTCGGTCATAACAAGGCTACCTGTGCGTTGGCCAATAAACTCGCCCGTATCTGCTGGGCGGTATGGAAACGCGAATGTGACTTCGACTCAGGGCGCGCCGTCGCCTGACCCATCAACCCGTTTGCGTAGAGACACCCGCGTTCATGACATCTCAGGTTGGACCGGTACCGATGAAAGCCGATAACAATGCTGACCGTAACAGGTCAATTCGATCGATTGGCTCTCGGTGCGCGGATATTCATGATGGCCCGGCTTCAGATAACGAAAGCCACAATGAGGCCGGATAAACGACTGCAAACGACCCCAACCGTCTACAACGCACCTTCGTCTCTACTTGCGGGAGGAGTCCATACACGCTTTGTTAGGTGTCACTTTTTCGGGCTTGATTGTTGGTTTTGTGAAGATTCCCCGGACTGGCCCGTGGTTCCTTGAGGCTTGCTTTGTTGCTGCTGATAAGTTGACGTCGGAAGGCCTCGTTCCTCACGCGATTGCTGATTCTCGGTACTCATAGTGTTCTCCGATGATACGTTTAGTCCAACGAATGTGGTGAAAAGAACAACCCCAAAATAAAACACGCGGCGTTAACCGTGTTAAAGCGAAGTATAGCCACAGAAACATGCTCACTGAATTCGTTGACAGATTTATCACCTTCCAGATAGTAAAGTCGGGCGTTGTCTTTTAGCCTTTTAATTGAATATTGTCCGTATACGATAGAACTAATCACCAGAACTATTGTTAAAGCGAAAAAGCCCCACGCGGCAAGCAAACACGAGATGAATCGCGCAGAATCAAACGGAACAGCATTATTAGTAAATGTCAGGGAAATACCCAATAGAGCACTAGACAGGGCCAGCAATGATTTATCGAATGTTTCGCCGTTCGTTTTTTCGCGGCTATCGGCGTCAGCAATGTATCGAAGGTACCCTTCTTCATCGCGATCGGTCATCTCAGTTTCTCGTGACACCTAACGCCAAGTTAACCTGCGCTTGAGGGCGCGCGACCGGAGCGGTAGCGCAGGCCAGATCGCCCGTGCCTGTACCCGTGACGCGGTCGATCGCGCCCAGCGGCGACAGCCAGCCGCACTCTACCTACCCTCGCGCATTTCGTCAGCACCCTGGCGACGACATCGCCACCGTGCTCCGGCGCAGTACTTGCCATCCGCCAGTATCAGGGTTCTCATCGGCGGCGAACTGCCCGCCATCGACGGGGCCGCCTACCGAGTAACGCCTCCAAGCACAAGATGGTACACGCGCCGACTGGAGCGCGCCAGGTCGCCAAACTCGAAGCAACCGCGAAAGCGCCGCTGACCCGTCATCAGACCGCGGACGGCGAACCCGTCGACGCCGACGACAGCGAACGCAGAACTGAAAGATTGACCGGCTGCATCATTGACGCCGCCGAACTGCGCGAATGGCTGGCCGCCAACCCTGAAGACCGTCGCGGTAGCAGCGGCAACGTCGTCAAGAGCAACCGCACCGATACCGAGCAGCGAAGATGGCCACCGATAAAGGCGTTATCCAGGGCTACACCGCCCCGTCCGCCCGCCGTCGATGCCAAACACCAGATCGCCGCCGGCGGCCCTACGGTACGCACCAAGCCCAGAGGCAGGCCCTGCTGATCCTGATCGTCGAGGGGAACGCAACTCCGCGTCGTATCGCCATCGGGTAAAACGCCTGAATACCGCTGATGCCGGGTACTACAGCAGTCAACCTGGGAGTCTCTTCTCGATGCCACAAGAAACGTCGATGAACCTCTACTGCCGGAGCAATCAACCCCTACGGCGCGACGAACGCCTTGGGAAATCCAGGCCCGGCACCAGGATAAACCCGATCCGCCTTACGACAAATCCGGCAATAAGAAGAAAACGCCAGGCTACAAAACTGACCACTTCATACACGACCCGGTCGCCGGCACCTGCGTCTGCCCGGCGGGGAAGTCACTCTATCGCCACGGTGCCAACTGCCGGATCGGCCGCGAAGCGCTCGTTACCAGGGCGCTGGCGTGATTGCGTACCGTGCACCCACTGCTGACTGCCGCCTGCGTACGCCCGACGAGACGCCGACCGCCAGGTCGCGTTCTTCCGGTGACGACAATCCCGACGCTCGCCAACTGACTCGCCGCGTCGATGCGTGAACGCATTGATAGTGATGAAGGGCCGTGCCCAATACGGCCAGCGTTTCGCCAACCGCTCGAGCCACTGATGTTCTGCAACCTGAGACACAACAACGACTCCGCCGTTTCCACGCTACGTAAGCGCGCGATAAACTCCACTGTTGTTCGATGTGGATTAGCAAAATAGAGACTGATATTGCCCGTCAGCAAGAAAACTGATGTCTCTTGATCGTCGTCGCGCCAGGCAGTTTCGTGAACACCTCGCGCAGGTTGGCGGTGTGGCCCCAGTCCGTGCGCCTCGGCGGTCTCAACCAAAGAATAAAGATTGGCCGAGGCATTAACCCCGGCGACTGAGTCACTGAACAACCAGCCCTCATGGCCCATCACGAACGGATGCACCGCGTCTTCGCACAGGTTGCCGTCAATCTCCAGCCGTCCGTCATCCAGGTAGCGCGTGAGCTTGTCCCATTCGTGATGTAAATAATTCAGGGCTTTACCGATCATGTTCAGCCTGGCGGACCTGCAGTACGGACTCAAGCCATCCTCGGCATCTCGTCGAGCACCGCCTGCGCCGAAGGCGGTAGGCGTAACGCCTGTTTACCGCCATCACCGCGCCTGTTTCAACCCGGTATAACTTTGTATGAGTGATAAACTGCGCCAAGCTCTACTCCTGACGCTTGTTCTTCCCTTGTGCTTTCACCGCCTCGTCAAAACGACGCGCATGGGCCATGCAACCGAGCTGCTTCAACCCACCCGTCGCAACCAACGGATTGTAGCTGTCATAACCGTCAGTCTGAAGGTAACCACGATAGCCCGCCAACAACCGTTGCGGCACCGCGCCACTTCGCGAGGCGTCGTAATCGTACAAGATGACCCGCTCATCCGGCGGTCCACCGCGTTGCACCCACAGTGCAAGTTGGCAGTTGCGCGCGACGACCGGCTTCCTTCAAAGCCGCCACCGCGTCTCATCCACATCTGTGCGATGTAATCGACCAGCCGGTCACACATCAGATTAATCAACGGCTGCACCAATGTGCCGACGCCGATCATCAACTCGCCTGCGTACCGCGCGGCAGGTCGACGTTAATACGATTTAAAATCGTCTCCTGCCAGTACAACGGTAAGCCATCGACATACTTGCAGACCGCGATATGGGCTAATAAGCCCGAGTGAGCCATGCTTTTTTGGAATGGGTTGGGGCGGCAACGGCGCGCAATCTTGATGCACCGCCCGCAATTGCGCACATACTGGCACCCGGATATGACGGATCACCTGGATGACCGCCGGCACAATATCCAGCTGCTCGCTGACCCACTCGCCGATCATTTTCAGCGGCCGACCATCGTGTGTACACTTCTGCTCGGACTCGGGCAGCACATGCACCACCTCGACGCGTGGCAGATTCTCCGAAGCATGGTTTACGCCCACCGCGTTGGCGCGTGCGGGGCGATCTCAATCGCCAAGGGTGTGTCGGTCTCGCCAGACTCAGTGGCGTCAGCCTCCGCTTCGTCAAACAATCGGATTTGATCGGGCGACACCTTCACTGCGTGCGGCAAAGCGGATCGCCAAAGCGAGGTTTAAACGTTCTTGGAGGAGCGAGACTTGCGTTTTGTAGTTCTGATTATCGGCCATCAACTGCTCATTGCGAGCAGCCTGTTCAACGACCAATAACTTCAGTGCGTCAACATCATCAGGGAGTTGTTCGAGCACCGTTGACATGCGCGGCAGTATAGCAAAACGATTGATCTGAGTCGCTATAAAACACTCGCATAATGCAATGTTTTATGACCTTCCTCAGGCATGAACGCGTAGCCTTGAAGCAGCCGATGCAGTTGCGTTTCGTTGAGTTCGATCAACGCTTCCGGCCACCGCATTGGCCAGCGGAATTTGTCCTGCTCGAGACGTTTGTACCACAATACGAAACCACTGCGGTCCCAATACACGATCTTCAACTTATCCCGTTTGCGGTTGCAGAACACGTACAACGCCCCGGTGAACGGCGAGTGGGATAGGTCATCTTCAATGATCAACGTCAGGCCGTTGATCGACTTCCGGAAATCGACCGGTTCACGATGCACATAGACCGCCGGCACGTCACGAAACATCTCCATCGCTTAATCCTTCAGCGCACGCAGCAGCCCGGTTAACCAGGCCACGTCAACGCCTGGCGACAGCTCCAGCGTCGTGCTCGAACCCACATGGAGCCGCAGTACCTCAGCGCGTGAACCACCGCTCAACTTCATCGCCACAAAGGGACTGCGCGGTGCCACTGCGGTTTTGCCCAGCTGACGACGCCGAAAACTGAAAGACTTGGGATTAACCCGTGCTGGCGGCAGAACGCCGCGGCTGTTAACCCACTTGATGCGTGCGCCTCTATCAGGGCCTGCCAATCCGCCTGTGAACGTCGTGCCATCGAAAATGTCTGCCAAATTTACAGCGGGCATTTCTACTACGTCCGGGAAGGACTCGAATAG
>CALOBG010000084.1:0-17962 GCA_942490995.1 uncultured Gammaproteobacteria bacterium | reverse complement strand
TGACCTCGGTGGCCTCACGGCGATGTATTTCGGTTGGGCGCTGCTCTCGCCGGGATCGTTGGCGGCGTTCTACAAGATGTGCAAACCCGGCCTCAAGGTTTACGAAATCTGCGGCCAGACCGAGGCGGTCGCCTGTCACCGCTTTCACATCGATCAGCATGTCGATATGTACCTGCGCGAGTCCCCGATGATGAACCATGTCGGCAAGCCGAGTCCGATCATGGCCGCTACCATCCTCGATGAGAATGGTCTGGATCTGCGCGGTCAAAAAGGCGTCGCAGGTGAGGCGGTGTACCGTTCCCCGGCGATGTTCAGTGGTTATTATCGTGATCTTCCGGCTACCGAGGAATCGCTCAAAGGTGGCTGGTTCCATTCCGGGGACAGCTTCGTCTCCACGACGACGAGGTGCGCCTGATGGTCGATCGCTACAAGGACATCGTCAAATCCGGCGGTGAGAACGTTTCCACCATCCGCGTCGAGGCGGTGCTGCAACAGCACGCGAAGGTCGCGCGCGCGGCAGTGGTCGGCATACCGGACGACCGCTGGGGCGAAATGGTCACCGCGTGCATCATCCTTGACCGCCGGCGCGACGATCGACGATGCGGAACTGATTGCGTTTGCGCGCGAACGCCTGGCCGAGTTTGAAACGCCGAAACGTATCGTCGTTGTAGACGAGTTTCCCACCACCGTCGGCGGCAAGATCCTGAAGTACCGCATTCGGCAGGCGCTGGCGACAGAGCTGGCTAAGCTTCGAATTCAGGGGGGCACGTCTGGTCGGCATCTTGGTGCGAACCAGGGGAGTTTCGAATACCCCATCACAACGTCATCACATACCCACTGCACAGAGGGTACCGCTAAGCCACGCCCGCCTGTAGGCTGCAGAAGATTGACATAGTGAGTCGCAGAGTAATGAGTAATCGTGTGCCGCTCGTGAAGGGCGTAGTACTGGCCTTGGTCGTGGCCGCGATAATCGTCCACCCCGCGGCTGCCGATATGTTGCGCACCAGCGTGGTCAACGACGTCAACGACCTCGGTGGTCCGTCGCCGACCCGAGTAGAACGTATCGGGGAAGCCTTGACCGGCCCATTGAGCGACAGCATGTCGACAACAGTGGGCGACGCTACGGGTACGTCCTCAGTTTTCGTCGATTACGGTTACGTCAATGTCACCGGTTCGGCCGATGTCAGCGCAATTGGAACACCTAATTTTACGCGTATTGCCAACGGCAGTGCTCAGGGCCGGTGGGTCGACGAGATTACGATCGATGCGCCGGGCCTGACCGGTCAATTCTTCAACGTATCTTTCCTGATGGAGTTCAGTGGGTCGCTCTTCGCGTCCGTTATCCAACCCCCGGGAGGCGCCTCAGACATCGCCAGGTGGAGTGCCGGGCTCGCCTGGGGGAACCTCCCTCTGATTAGCGGCACAGGTGAGCACCGGGAGGGCTACTTATCGCAACATATTGTCCCCAGTACCTTCGGCGTCATGGAATCGCAGCAAATTCCGATCCGGTTTGGTACGCCGTTCAGTTTGACATTCACTCTCAACGGCAGTGCGAGTGCGGTGTCGGATTTGGCGGTAGTGCAGCGAATTCGAACACCGACATCTGCGCAGGTGGCTCGGTTTCGGCGACATTGTGGATGCTAACGGTGCGCCGATATCCAACCTGACCACCGTCTCCGCATCAGGCTTCAACTATGCCCAGGCCTATTCCGCTGTGCCCGTCCCAGGCCGCGATATGGTTGCTCGGCACTCGAAGTCCTGAGCGCCTGGTTCATGCACCGACGCCGGGCACCGGCAGACGCGGTCGTATAAAACGAGCTCGGTGTCGAAGGGGTTCTGCTCAACGGAAATACAGTTACTGTCCCCGCTTCGCGGCCGACGAATACCGGCGTGTGCGCAGCGCGAGTGATGGTAGACAGGGCCACCTCATTTCCATTTCGCCTCGCCGATGTGTTCCCAGATCTGGATCATGTTGCCGTCCTTGTCGTAGAACAGAAACGAGCGTCCGATGTTGGCGCACTGCCAAACGTATTCAGTCTGCGTTTCGTACCCGGCGGCACGGACTTTCTCGAAAAAGGCGTCGATGTCGTCGACCATCAGCCCGAGTTCGTGGAAGCCGGTGTGGCCGTAGCGCAGATTTTCCGGCGGGGTTTTTTCGATCGCCGGTACTTCGCATTCCTGCAGCTCGATCAGCGCGCCTTCCTTTGAGCTCAGCAACGCCATCTTTGAGCGCGCGCCTTTGACTTTGAAAATGTCGTCGAGCAGCTTTGGATACATGTAGGTGCTGGGTCCGGGTTCCGGACCATCCGGAATGGTGGTTTCTACGGCGAGTTCGAAGCCCATGACGTCGCGCCACAGGTGGATGGCTTCCTGCAGATCGGAAACAAAAATAGCCATATGATGAAAACGCATGTGGGTCCTCCTGAAGATTGCTAGTGCTTCGCCCGGATCGGCAACGAACGGGAGCGCTGAGCATAGCGCATGGTTGGGAATTCGGGACACCGCAATTAATTTTCCGTACCATGAATTTCAAAACTTAGTCGCGTTTGCGGAGACGCACCCATTTTTCGCTCGTCGCGGAAGGTATCGCTCTGGAGGCAAAAGACGAGACGACATTAATCACTGACCTGGCAGAAACCCTTGGCGTGCACTGGGCTTTTATGACCTCATTGCTTAATGAAGATCCTCGCAAAGACAGTTAAAAGCTTGATGGACGACTCATCCCTCAATATTCTGATCGCTGACGATTACGAACTCATCCGCAGCGGTCTCGCCCAGCTCCTGGAGTAGTGGAATCCGCACGCTGCGGTGGTCCAGGCCGCAGACGGCCCGCAACTGGAAACCTTACTGAACAGCGGTCGGCGCCAGATGAAGTGAGCAGAGTTAATGCCTCTCAAGTGACTTTCTACGGCAACGCCGCGAGTACTGCTTCGAAGGCGTTCGTTATCCGCGGAATGGATTCTCGACGGTGAGCCCTTCGAATTTCTGGCCGTGCTGCAGATCTTCGCTGTACAGGACCTGGCATGCTACATCCTGAGCGGCCGACACGATGAGTGCATCGTAAAATGACAGCCCGTGATCGCGGGCGAGCTCGATGGCGCGGCGATGTATTGTGGTAGTCAGGGGCCGTGCCGGACCAAGTAACTCATCAATAACCGCAAGCGCCGATTCGACCTGCGCCCATTGCCATTGCAGCTTGCGCCGCGTGACGTTGGTGAATTCGTTCAGAACCTGCACGCCGATGACGCCGCCTTCGGCCAGCAGTTCCTCAGCGCGGATAGCCCTTGGATCGTCAGCAGCAAAGGCGTAAATCAAGACGTTGGTGTCGAAGAATCGACTACCGGGCATTAGCCTCGTCCCGATCGAAACGGAACCCCTTGGGCAGCGGTTGGCGAAGCGCGCGCAGTCGAGCCAGCGCGCGCGCGCGGCTATTGTCGCGTTCGATCTGAAACTCCCGCTCGCCGGCGACGACGATTTCGATTTCGTCGCCGGCCTCGAGCCGAAGCGCCTTTACGACCGCCTCGGGCAACCTGACCGCGAGACTATTTCCCCATTTTGCGACACGCATGGCCGACCTTCATGATATACATTTATGTATGTATATCATGTATCGAATTCTCGGATCCAGCTCCGCGCGCTGCGGTCCGTTTGAGTCGGCGCAAGCCGCCGGTCGACGCCGCGACCAGCGGGCTCGACGCGTTCAGTTACCGGGGTCCTGAATTCACTGGACTTCAACCCGCTCGCGGACGGCTGCGGCTTTCGCCACGCTGGCGTTGGGCCACCAGACCCAGTACACCAAGTGCGCCCGGCAGCAACAGCAACGCGCCCGGCACCGGCACCGGGTTCGCCACCTGTTCAAAGCTCAGGTACTCGCCAGAGCTGAACTCGAACACGCGCAGCGTCAGGGTCACTTCCGAGAGGCTGGTCATCTCGAACATGAAGCCCTGGCCCTGGCCGGCGCCGCCGAACAGGGCGGCGGCCGGCGGCTCGGGCTGCGGGTTGAAACCCTGCCAGGTGCCGGGGGTCGGGACGCCGCCGGAACTGCTGACGAGATTGATCTCAAAGTTCAGATCGCCCGCGTCGCTCAAGGCCATAAATGAGAAATCGCCGAGCGCGTCCGGATCGCCGCCCGCATCGAACACGAACGGCTGGGGCTCGATACCCGAATAAGCGCCAAAGTACAGCGTGAACTGCGCGCCGGGATCGGCGTTGATGGTAATAACGGCAGTCGTCGGGTCGGGCAGGTTGAGAAAACTCAAAGCGCCGGGCGGTTCCGGCTGCGGGTTGAACCCGACCAGCACGCCGGGATTGAGATTCACGCCGCTGCCCTGCAGCGCGAACGCGTCGCCCCAGTTAACCATGTCGGCGCTGCTGATCGGGGCGAAGGCAAGCATCGCGGCGAACAGGGCTGCCTGGATGCAGTGATTGTTGAGTGTTGGAGGTGTAATTTTCATGTTCCGTCTCCTCTACGTGGACCATCAGTGTAGCGGTCGCGGCGGCGTCACATCCGGGCCTTTTCCCGGATCTTGGGGGTGAGCGCGGACTAGCTTCAGGGCAGCGCCCGTTCAGCTATCCCGCACTGCTCGCCTTGTCGGCGCTGCCCGATGAGAGCCGCAGTTTACCGAGGATGTGATCGGTCGCCGCGTAGATATCGGTCTCGCCGGCAACGATGCCCTGCACCGCTGCGAAGATCTCGGGTTCGGCGTCGAGTCGGCGCGCCAGTTCCTGCTGCAGGCCCTGCAGCAAAAACGCCTTCAGCTCGATTTCGCAATTGGCGTGCTGTCGAGCCAGCAGCGCCGCAGAGGATTTCCGGCGGTAGTCCTGATGCTGAACTACAGCCTGCCAGATCGCGTCGATACCCTTGTTGTGCAGGGCCTGCGCCTTGATCACCGGCCGGTGCCAGTCGCCTGCCGGGGTACGTCGAAAAATGTTCTGCAGGTAGCCGACGGTTTTGTCGGCGTCTGGATGGTCGGCCTTGTTGACGACGAAAATGTCACCGACTTCGAGGATCCCCGCTTTCATGGCCTGCACGTCGTCGCCGAGGCCCGGCACGGCAACCACCAGGGTGGTATGCGCGAGACGCGCGATATCGACTTCGTCCTGGCCGACGCCGACCGTTTCCACCAGGATGAGGTTCTTACCCATCGCGTCCATCACGCGAATGGCGCCGCGGGTAGCGGGAGTGATACCGCCGAAATGACCCCTACTCGCCAACGAGCGGATGAAGACATCGTCGTCAAGGGCGAAGCGGTTCATGCGAATGCGATCGCCCAGGATCGCGCCGCCCGAGATCGGGCTGCTCGGGTCAACGGCGAGCACCCCTACCGTTTTACCGGCGCGGCGTGCGAGTTTGATCAGGCAATCGGTGAGCGTACTTTTACCGGCACCCGGCGGACCGGTGATACCGACCACCAGCGCGTGTCCGGTGTGCGGGAACAGTTGCTTCAGTGCCTGCCAGGCGAGCGGATTGCTATCGTCGATGCAGCGGATCAGTCGCGACGCCGCGCGCAGTTCGCCGTTTAGCGTGCCACTGACGAGGTCGTCGACGGAGGATTCACGGCGTCGTTGCACTGGGCACCAGTTGCCTCACCGCCGCGACCATGTCGGCCACCACGCTGCCGGATCCGAATACCGCCGCGACGCCTTTTTCACGCATCACGGCGGCGTCTTCGTCGGTGATGACCGAGCCACCCAGCACCACCGGAATGTCGAGGTCGTGCTGTTTCAGCAACTCGAGCAGTTCCGGCATGTAATACAGATATTCCCACGAGTGGCTGCTGATGCCGATGATGTCGGCGTCCTCTTCGATGGCGGTGCGCACGATGGTTTCCGGCGTATTGAAACAACCGGTGTAAATCACCTCCATGCCTTCGTCGCGCAGCGTCCTGGCGATGCCGACCGCGCCGACTTCGTGCTGGTCCATGCCGAGCACGCCGACCACGACGCGGATCGGGCTCACGGCGCCGCCTCGAGCGGCGACTCGAGGTAGCCATAGGGATCATAGGGCGTGCCCCAGGCCTGGCGCAGGATACCGGCGATCTCGCCCATGGTCGCCCCGGCTTCGGTACAGGCGAGCACGGCTTCCAGCATGTTCTCGTCGGTCTGCACCACGTCGTGCAGGCGCCGCAGCGAGTCGAGCAGCGGTTGCTGCTCGCGCTGCTCGCGGTAGGCCTTGATGTCGGTGACGCGATCAAACAACGGGGTGATCTTTTCCTCGCTGATATCACGCAGCAGGGTGTCCTGCTCCGGCGCCATGTGGTGGACGTTCATGCCCACCTTGACCACTTCGCCATCCTGGACCTGGTGGTGATAGCGGCCCATGGTGCCGTGGAAAAACTGTTTGAAAAAGCCGCTGCTGACCAGTTCTGCGGGATCGCCACGGGATTCGATATCGGTGACCATGTCCAGGATCTTGGCCTCGACCTCATCGGTCAGGGACTCCATGAACCAGGAGCCGCCAAACGGATCCTGGACACTGTTGATGTTGGTTTCCAGATCGATCACCTGCTGGGTGCGCAGACCGACCAGGTGCGCCTCCTTGCTCGGCGTTCGATAACCTTCGTCAAACGTGGAGATCTCGAGTGCGCTGACCCCGGCCAAGCCGAGGGCAACCGTCTGCACGGCGCCACGGACAATATTGTTCGCCGGCTGTTCCGTGGTCAGCGACAGCCCCGAGGTGTGGACCGCGATGTTGACCGCCTGCGAGCGCGGGTCTTTGGCGCCAAACTCTTCTTTCATCATGCGCGCGAAAATGCGCCGCATGGCACGGATCTTGGCGATCTCCTCGTAGAAGTCCATCGAACAGTTGGTGAGGATGGCGATGCGCGGCGCAAAGCTGTCGATGTCGAGACCGCGGGCCAGCAGGGTGCGGACGATATGGCGGATCTCGACGAAGCCGAGGGCCGCCTCTTCGACCGCGTTCAGGCCCGCTTCGCTGAAAAAGTAGGTGTCCTCGAGGAAACCGTGGAACCTCGGCATGTGTTTGCTGCAGAACTCGATGACGTCGCACGACATCCTCAGGTGCAGATCGAATGGCATCTTGTAGGCGTAGGAGCAGTGTTCCGCGTAGAACGGCCACTCGATCACCGAACCGCGCAACGCCGTCGGCGAAACAGCGCGTTCCCTGGCGAGCAGGTACAGGCTGGCGACGGTGAACATCGACGGCCCGGAACTCGAGATCGACATCTGGTCGAGCGGGATGCCGTCCAGCAGCTCGCGGTAGTCCTGGTGGCGGCATAATGAAACACCCTGGGTGCCGACCGTGTAGCGCGCCAGCGGATGGTCCGGATCCATCAGCGACATGGTCGGACTGTCGCCGATGACGTCAAGGCCGGTCTGACCGAGTTCCATCAGATATTTGAACTGCTCGTTCGAACGTCGTGCGTCGCCTTCGCCGGATAATTCGCGCTGGATCCAGCCCTGCCCCGAGTAGGCACGGGTGCCGCGGGTGAACGGGTATTCGCCCGGGTTGCCGAAGCGGCGGCTGTAATCGCCGTTCGCATCGGATGGTCCGTAGACCGGCGACAGTTTGATGCCGGAGCGGGTCAGGTTTTCTTTCATTACGATACTCCCCTGCTGAACCGCTGATCGAATGATCAGCTCGGCCAGGCTTGTCGAAAGTTTTGCCGCAATCTTCCCTGGTCAGTACGCCGACTCCGGGCCGGTTGTACCCGGCTGGCCTGCGCCGATAATCGCAAAATTCAGCGCGCCGAGAAACCTAAGCGCGGGCAAAAAGAAACCGCCCACAAATGATTCGTATTTACTGATCCGCACCACGCCGTCACCAGTTTTCCACCCACGGGCGCAGTACAACCTCGGCGGACCAGGTCGAACGATGCTGCTGGTGAAGCATCCAGTAGGTTTCGGCGATGTGGTCGGGATGCAGGAGGTTATCGTTAGCGTCGGTACCGACGAGCCGATGCTGGCGGCTGCCGTCTTCCTGAACCCAGCCGATGGCGCCATCGATCGGCACGTGCGCCACATGAATAGCCTCGGGCATGAGTTCGCGCGCCATGCTTTCGGTAAGCCCGGCCTTGGCATGACAGGCCATGGCAAAGGCCGCGCTGCGCGGAAATCCTTTCAGCGCGGCGCTCGCGTTCGTGAATATGATCGTGCCGCGCCGGCCCGCCGCATCCAGCGGCTCGTTCAGCAAACCACGCGCGGCCTGCTGCCCGACCAGAAACGCGCTGTAAGCGGAATTCATTAATACCTGCCGAACCAGTTCGGGGTCTGCCTGTGCAATCGGTTTGCGGAATATCTCCATGGAGCGGCCGTCGATATTGTGTACGACCAGCCGCGGCACACCCAGATCCCGCTTGACCGCCTCGAACAGTGTCGCCACAGAGGCCGGATCCGAGGCATCGCAGGCGTAGCGGCGCACCCCAACCTCGTTTTCCAGCGCTTGCATCACCGCCTTGTCCGGATCGCGGGCCGCCACGGCCACGCGCATCCCCTCGGCGGAAAACCGCCGCGCGCAGCTCGCGCTGGTACCCGGACCACCACCCACGATGAGGGCGACGGGTAGATCCTGATTCGACACTGTTGAAGCTTCAGTCATGATAGGTCCTCGCGAAATTTCCGATGTGTGGCTGATGCTGAACCACGTACCGCAACCACGGTATCGACCAGCGCCCACCGCGGCAAGCGCTGCGGGCGCAACAGCCTGAACCGGACGCCCGCGCCCGTCGGTCGGTGCGGCAGCGGGAATAATTGAGGGCAATCCTTCGCCTCGCTACCATGCGTGTTCCTTAACCATGGCGACCCGCCCCGGCACGATGGACAAACAGATCCTGCTCAATGCTTTTGACATGAACACGCCGGGGCACCAGTCGAACGGCCTGTGGCGACACCCGCGTGATCGCGCCCACGAATATCTGACCATGCGCTACTGGCAGGACCTGGCGCGGACCCTCGAGCGCGGTTTGTTCGACGGCATTTTTCTCGCCGATGTTACCGGACTCTACGACGTCTACGCCGGCACCCCGGACGCGGCTTTGCGCGGCGCGGTGCAGGTGCCGACCAACGATCCCTTCACGCTGGTACCGGTGATGGCGGCGGTCACCGAGCACCTGTGCTTCGGTGTGACTGGTTCCATCCCCTACCTGCACCCCTACCAGTTTGCCCGCCTGGTTTCATCGCTTGACCATCTGACCGCGGGACGCATCGGCTGGAACGTGGTGACCGGCTACCTGAACAGCGCGGCCAAGGGCGCCGGACAGAACCAGCAGACCGCGCACGACACGCGCTATGACATTGCCGATGAGTTCATGCAGGTGGTCTACAAGCTGTGGGAGGGGAGCTGGGAAGATGGTGCAGTGGTCCGCGACGCGGCACGCGGCGTGTATACCGATCCCGGCAAAGTCCATCGCGTGGCGCACGACGGCGACTATTTTTCGCTGGACGCCATCCATTTGTGCGAGCCATCGCCGCAGCGCAGCCCGGTCATTTACCAGGCCGGCACGTCAACCAAAGGCCAGGCGTTTGCCGCGGCCCACGCCGAGTGCGTATTTGTCGGCGATGCCAGCATGCAGGTCGTCGCCAACTCGGTGCGCACTCTGCGGGAACAGATTGTCGCCGCGGGCCGCGCGGTCGAAGACGTCAAGATATTCGCCCTCGTAGCGGTTGTGGTCGACGACAGCGACGAACTGGCGCGGGCAAAGCTTGACGACTATCAAAGCTACGGCATCCACGAAGGCGCGCTGGCGCTGATGTCGGGCTGGTCCAATGTCAACCTCGCCGAGTTCGATATCGATGCACGCGCCGACGCCGAATCGACCGACGCGATCCAGACCACACTGCGCGCGCTGGGCACAAAATCGGTGCGCGAATGGGCGGAATTCCTGGTCGTGGGCGGCGCCGCGCCGGTCATCGTCGGTGATGCTCAACATGTGGTCGACGAACTTCAGCGCTGGATGGACGTCACCGGTGTCGACGGCTTCAATCTCGCCTACACCGTGATGCCGGAATGTATGACGGATTTCGTTGATAAAGTGGTCCCGGAAATGCAGCGACGCGGGATCTACAAAACCGGTTACGAACACGGCACCATGCGCGGGAAACTTTTCGGGCATGGTGCGCGCCTGCCGGACACCCACCCGGCCGCCCGGTTTCGTATCTGACTTCGGATAAGGTAACCGTACGACTTCGGATCGCGATCGCCCCAGGTCGGTCGCGGCAATACAGTTACTGTCCCCGGTCTTCGATCATTCGGTACGTAGCCAGTTGATTTCCTGCGCCGTCGCCGGCCCGATCACCACTTCGGTGAGTTGCCGTGGCGGCTCCGCCTGACGGTCGGTGACGGCCCGTCGACCGGCCATCAGTTCGGCTCTCGACTGCGGGTACAAGGGCTGTTGTTCCGGGTCGCCATAGCCATTCGGGAACAACGGCTGATTGGTCGCCGGATCGTACTTGTCGCTGGCCCCCAGGGTGTGCAGCAATTCGTGGGCGATGACGACATGGTTCTCCTTTTTCATGCGCTTTGAAGCGAAGGCGTTGACCACGCCGATGTGGCCTTTCTGCAGCCCCATCGAATGCGCCACCGTAGTCGTTAGTACGGGATCGAAATAACGCACGAAGATTTCGACATCCTGCGGGTACCGGTAATCGTCCTGCCACCACGCCCAGAAGCGCAGCTTCAAACTCCACAACATGACCGCCAGGGTCGAGCCCTGACCCGGCGGCTGCGGCGGCTGCGCCGTCCGCTCGCCGGCGTATTCGATGTTTACCGGCAGATCCAGGGCAAGACCGTAGCGGCGGGCCTCACGCGCATAAAATTTCTCGATGTCGGCGAAAAACGCCTCGATGGCTTCGAAATCCCTGGCGTTCAGTGCGGCTATGTAGGCGCGGCTGGCGTCGCTGCCGTCGCCATCAATAGCGTAGACAACTACTTCCAGCGGCTGGTCCCAACTGGTTGTGCGTGTCGTTGTCAGCCAACTGGTCAAGGCGACGTTGACCAGGATGAACAGCAGAATGAAGATGCGGAAATTTTTGAGCATGCTTGGTACCCCGTCGCAGAGATTTTGGCATGTTCAGCGTACCGAGAAGCGTTCGGCTGCAAGGCACGCGCGCGAAGGCAGGCTGGTTGTCCTGTCGAGCGTGTGTAACGTCGCAGACGGGCGCTTATCGGTGCGCCCTGCGGGAGACCCGCACAGCCACGCCTGCGGTGTTGCCAGCCCTGGACATAAGCACCGCTATGCCGACGGGCTGGCGCCTTGCAGGCCTACCTGTGCGGGTCTCTGAACGTGCCAAAATCTCTGCGACGGGGTACTAGTCATTATGCCGGTGAATGCTTCGAGGGGAAGGAATACTGACGGGATCCGACCGGAGACTCAAAATGCATATACTGTGTGCTTGTCGTGCGGCCCTGCGGCCGTTGGCAAGCATCATCGACGTACAGGAGTACAACATGGTTCGTCTCGCCGATACCCCCGATGGGCTGCGCCCTCATCTCGAAGCGCTCGAATGCACCAGTTATGACAGCGCGCCGTGGGTGACCGGTCCGCCGCTAGCCGAGCGCCGCGTGGCCATCATCTCCACCGCGGGCCTGCAGGTGCGTGGCGACCGACCATTCACCCTGGGCGACCGGCCACCGACTTTCGGCGCCGGTGACTACCGCATCATCCCGGGCGCGACGCCGGCGGCCGATATTGTCATGAGCCATGTCTCGACCAATTTCGATCGCAGCGGTTTTCAGCAGGATATCAACGTTGCTTTCCCGATCGATCGACTGCGTGAACTGGCGAGCGATGGCGGGATCGGATCGGTTGCGGACTTCCATTATTCGTTCATGGGTGCGTCGGCGCCGGAACAGATGGCGCCGGCGATTGAACATCTTGTACCGCTGTTGAAAAACGACGCTGTCGACGCGGTCCTGCTGGCCCCGGTCTGACCTTTCTGCACGCGCGCCGTGGGCGGGCTGGCACATTACCTGGAAGAAGCCGGGATCGCGACGACGCAGATCTCGCTGATCCGTCTGCACACGGAAAAAACGCGACCGCCGCGCGCGCTGTGGGTATCGTTTGAACTCGGGCGCCCGTTCGGACCACCCGACAACCCCGATTTTCAGCGCGAGGTTGTACGCGCCGCGCTGCGACTGCTGGAGGCGGAACAAGGTCCGCTGATCGAGGACTATCCCCTCGATGCGCCAGTGAGCGCCGGCGAACAGAGCGGCTGGGCCTGCCCGATCAGTTTCAATCCGCCGGCCACAGAACTCAGCGGGGGCGCTGCCATCGGCAACGCACTGGGAGATGAAATCGCGCAAATGCAGCCCTGGCACGACCGCGCGCTTGCCGCGCGTGGCCGCACCAGTGTCGGCGTCAGTGGCCTGCAGCCGGAGGCGATCGCAATGTTGTTCGGCGCGTTGTTCGACGATCCGCTGCCGGCCAGTCCGCGTGACGACCTGGCGCTGGCGGAGATCGTGCGCCTCGCTGCCGAAGATCTGAAGGCGTTCTACTTCGAGGCCGCCAGCGCACAACCGGGCGATGCCTCCGCGAGCCAGTTGCGCGAATGGTTCTGGCACTCGACCCGCGCCGGCAGCACACTGCGTGAGCTCGGCGAACGCCTCGCGCAGAGCAACGATGAAGGCCTCAAGCTGACCGGCCAGTTTTTTATCGTGCCGCGCGCGGAGGCCTGACGGGATCGAGAGCCCGTCGGGCGACATAGCTATCCCCAATACAGTTGCCGATAAATGCCGTATTGAAACAATTGGCGAACCGAGTCGCCCGGCGGTCCGGACCGCTACTCAGGCCGGTGGTACCGACGCGTAGGGGGCGGTCGTGAACCACTGGTCGATACGCTCGATGTGCACGCGTGAACCGGTCACATTGAGACTGCCGTCAGTGATGGCGGTTTGGAGGGCGATCTTTCCGAGCAGGATGTCGCAGATGAGACGCGGTTTCGCTGTCAGGTAGACATCAACATCAAGCCCGCGATCGTCGTCGCATGCTTCGGCTTTATTACCATCGATGAGCATGTACCATGATTCGATTCCGTTCTCCACGCTGAACAGAAACTTGAGCACGCTGCGTGCCCCGGCAACGCCGCCGTATTGACCGTCATTTGCAAATCGCGCATGAGCGTGTCCAGAAAAATCGTATCGTTACTGAATTTTTCGTACTGCCATGCGGTCGACCACGAGCCAAGAGCCTGAAGGACCGGAGCCAGCGCCTCGCCGGCGGGGCTGAGTTCGTATTCCAGGCTGGCATGTTCACGACCGCGTACCCGGACGAGGATTCCCTCGTCCTCAAGGTAACGCAGGCGGGTCCTCAGCAGGGTTGGCGAAATGCGCGGGAGATGTCGACGCATCTCGTTGAAACGGCGGCTGCCGCATAACAATTCGCGGATGATCAGTAGCGTCCAACGCTCACCAAGCAGTTGGCTGGCCTTGGCTATCGGGCAGTACTCTTGATAGTCGTACATTGCAGCACTGTACCGGTACATTTTCTGTACCACGATGATACAGATCCAGTACCGCGATGGTACAGAGTCTGATCTAGTGGCGCCCCCCCGTACGGGTCCAGGCTTCCTCCCATAACGGCGCAGGCAATTCCGCCCGCCCAGTAGCAATGGGAGACTATCAATGAGTACCAATGTTCAGCACCTTGATGTAGTAACGTCCACACCTCGATCGTTGGGCGCAAACGCACGTCCGTTCCGGGACCAACACGGACTTGAGCTTTCGAATGGCAGTCCGGCAGTTGCCGAGAGCTATGCCCGCGCGATGCGCGGCTTCAATTCATATCGCGGCGATCCGATAGCGATCATCGATACCGCGCTGGCGGAGGCGCTGGATTTCGTCATGGGCCATATCCTGCGTGCCTGGGTCCACGCCAGTATGTGGGAGCGCAGCGTGGTCGCGGAAGTGCGTAGCATAGTCACGCATCTGCGCACCCTCAACGGCGTAAGCAATGATCGCGAACGCCGCCATGTACAAGCGTTATCGCAATGGGTTGAAGGAGAATGGGGCATCGCCCGTGCCACGCTCGACCGACTGTGTGTCGATTACCCGCGAGACCTGCTCGCTCTGCAAATGGCTCACCTCAGCGATTTTTTCCACGGCGACCGTGATCAGTTGCGCAACCGGCCGACGCGCGCGCTGCCTGATTGGTCGCGTGATGATCCGGGTTACCCATTCATACTCGGGATGCAGGCCTTCGGTCATGAGGAGTGCGGTAGCTATGCTCTTGCCGAGGAAACCGGTCGTCGTGCGCTTGAGCTGGAACCCGAAGACTGCTGGGCACATCATGCCGTCGCGCACGTGATGGAAATGCAGTGTCGACAAGCTGAGGGTATTGCATTCATGCAATCGCGTGAGGCGAACTGGGCACAGGCAGACAACACATTTCAGTTTCACAACTGGTGGCATGCTGCGCTGTTCCACCTCGATCAGGGCGACAGCGTTCGAGCATTGGAAATCTACGACCGGGGCGTGCGTGCGGAAACCACCCAGGCGCAAATGGTGCTTTTAGATGCTGCAGCCCTGCTGTGGCGGATGCACCTCCAGTCTATCGACGTGGGTGCTCGATGGAACGAACTCGCGCGCATTTACGCCGATGACGGCGAGGCGGGGTATTACGCCTTCAATGACATCCACGCCATTCTGGCCCTGATCGCGACCGGCAATCTCACCGAAGTCAACGCACGGGTGGCGGCGCTTGCGGTGGCCGCTGGCGGTACCGGCAGTAACGCCGAGATGTCCAGTACGGCCGGTCTGCCAGTCGCACTGGGGCTATGCGCCTTCGCCCACGAGCGGTACGCGGAAGCTGTCGAGCACCTGATGTCGGTGCGCTACCGTGCCCATGCGTTCGGAGGCAGCCACGCACAGCGCGATATCATCCACCGAACTTTGATTGAAGCGGCACTGCGCAACAATGACGCAGCGCTGGCTCGGGCGCTGGTCAACGAGCGCGTGGCGCTCAAGCCGCACTGCCCGTTTTCGTGGAAACTGGAAGCACGTGCGCGGGCACTGTAACCCTGTCGAGCGGTGGGCCGGGATGTGCCGTCCCGGCCCGCCGCTCGGCGACATCGAGTGAGCCAACTACCGAGACGCGCAAATTCTGTGGCGGCCAGAACGTGTCCGGGGTCCTAGGCCTGTTTCCCGCCGGCCTGGTGATCAGCAATACCTCGCCGGCTGGCGCCGCAGGATCGCCTCCGCGTTAGCGTCATAGGGAGAATTCTCAGGGGCAGTTGCGGTGTTTTCGCTGACGGACTTTCAGAGCTGGCGCTGCGGCGAAATGTAGAAGCTTTCTCTGAATTGAACCATCGAATACCACCCCTGCCCACGGTCCAGCTTCAGCGTTAACATCTACAGCGACGTCGTCGTGTCGACGCGCCAGTCGGGAGTCTGACAATGTATCCACCACGCTTCGGTTTGTTTCTGTTGCCCAATGATGTCAAGGAAGCGCTTGCAGCGGCCCGCCGCGCTGAAGGCGAGGGGTTTTATTCGGTCTCCGTCAACGATCACTTTTACTCGCCGTTCGGCAATGCGCGTACGCCGCAGCTCGAATGTTTCACGGTCCTGACCGCGATGGCGATGGTCACCGAACGCATCAAGCTCGCCTCGGCGGTCGCCGCGGCTTCGTTTCGCACCCCGCCGCTACTGGCGAAAGTTGCGACCACCCTCGATCTAGCCAGCGAGGGGCGCCTGATCCTGGGTCTCGGTGCCGGCTGGCAGGGCACCGAGTACGCTGCCCATGGCTACCCGTTTCCGTCCACCGCGCAGCGGGTCGAAGAACTTGCCGAATGTGTGCAGGTACTGAAAGCGATGTGGACGCAGGACGCGCCCGCGTTCAAGGGCCGCTACTTTTCGATCGAGGACGCAGGCAATCTGCCGCTGCCTGCACAGCGACCCTACCCGCCGATCATGCTTGGCGGCTCGGCGCCGTCGTTGCTGAAACTGGCCGCCGCCGAAGCGACGATTCTCAATATCATTCCACCGACGTCGAACGGCAAGGACTTCCCCAACGATCCGGTCGCTACCGTCAGGTTCACCATGGACGTGATGAAAAAGAAGATCGCGATGCTGCACGAGCTGATGCGCGCCAACGGGCGCGATCCGGCCGAGATGGAACTCGGCGGCTTGCTTCTGCTCGGCATGTCGAGAAACGAAAATGACAGCGGCCTGCGCGACATGGCCAGCAATCTCGGCTTCGCGGATTACGCCTCGGCACAGCGCTCACCCATCGCCCTGCTCGGCACCCCGGCTGAGGTTCGCGATACACTCACCGAGCGGATCGCTGATACCGGGGTCAGCTACTACATGATGGCTGCGGCAAATGACGAATCCTGGCAGTTGTTCGCCAAAGAGGTGTTACCGCATTTCGCACACTGATAGGGAGTCTGACTATGACCACTGAATCCACCACGGCATCCCTCGAGCAAGCGTTCAACGACTGGTGTTCGGCACTTAACGAAGGCCGGCTCGACGACTTCTACGCCTGGTTTCACGATGACGCGGATATCCTCGACGAAGACTTTCCGTGGCGCATGAGCAAAGCGGAGTTCATCGATCACATCGCTTTTCATGCGACCAGTAACGGCGGTAAGGGCGTGTGGGAGTTTTTCCAGTGGCTGCCGCGCGAACTGCACTTTGTCGTGGCCGGCCAGACCGGCCACGTTGCGGGCTTCTCGACCTTTCGCGGCAAGCCGCGCGATTGCGGTTTCCGTCAGCGTTTCATGGGTTTTACCCTGACCTGGGCGCTGCTCGACGGTCGCTGGACGATCCTGTGCTGGCACCAGAGCGTGTTGCAGGGCCGTATTCACGGCGCGTCACCATCGTGAGTCGAGCTGCAAACGTCGCCACGGGGGGACATTAATCATGCAGCCAGTATTCTCGGATCAAGAACAGCAACTGCTGGCGGCGAATGAGAGCGTCGTCGCGGCGCTGGCCGAGGTTGCAGCAGAGTGCGACAGCAAGCGCTTGCCACCGCGCGCCGCATGGGCCGCTTACCAGGCCGCCGGGCTCAAGGGTCTGCTGACGCCGCCCGAACAGGGTGGCCACGGCGCCCGCGCCGCACTCATGGCGCGCATGTCCGAGTCCCTCGGCGCGGTCGATCCGATCGGCACCATTACCTTTCTTCCGCAGGAATATTGCATCGCCGCGATCGCGCGCTACGGGCATCACCCCTGGCACGAGGCGATCCGTCAGACCCTGCTGGCCGGCGAGCTGATGACTGGCTTCGTGCTGACCGAGCCCGATACCGGTTCCGACGCCAGCGCCATCAGCACGCTCGCCACCCGCAGCGGCGACGGCTGGCGTCTCGACGGCGCCAAGGCCTGGGTCACCAACGCACCCTATATCGACGAATACTTCGTGTTCGTGCAAACCGCCGCGGGCAGTGGCGCGGCGGGGATCGCCGGCTTTCTGGTCCCGCGCACGGCGAGCGGCGTCACGTTCAGTGCACCCTACGATCTCCTCGGCGGCCATATCGGCACCATCTGCGATCTGCATTTCGATAACGTCGACCTCGCCAATGAACGGCTGGTGGTGCCGCCCGGACAAGGCCTGCGTGCGGCGCTGTCGGCTATCGACCTGGCGCGGATCAACGTGGCGGCGATGTGTTGCGGGGCGCTGGCCACGGCCCTCGACACGGCGCTCGATTACACCACCACCCGCCGTGCCTTCGGGCAGCCGCTAGCAAGCTTCCAGGGTCTGCAGTGGCAACTCGCCGAGGTCGCCACGGATCTGTATGCCGCGCGCACCATGACCTATGCCGCCGCGGCCGCGCTCGACGCCGACGGACGCGCCAGCATTCCCGCCGCGCATGCCAAGAAGTTTGCCACCCGCGTCGCGCTGAAAGGCATCGACACCTGCATGGGGCAAATGGGGTCGAACGGCCTGAAGCGCGATACGCCGCTACCGCGCCTGTTCGAGCAGGCCAAGATCGCGCACACCCTCGACGGCACTAGCGACATTCAGAACATCGTGATCAGTCGCGCCCTGCTGGCCCCCTATCGCGCCCGGCTC
>CALOBG010000083.1:0-13407 GCA_942490995.1 uncultured Gammaproteobacteria bacterium | reverse complement strand
TATCCGGGTTTCACCTCGAGCACGATGTCGCGCAGCTGGTTTTCGTGGTCAGCGTTGACATAGGCGTTGATGAACGCGATCGCAACCGACTGGATGCCATGTTGTTTGATCAGGCCGGCAATTTCGCGCGCGCGCGATTCGTCGAGCGCACGCACCACCTCGCCCCTGGCGCTCATGCGTTCGTTTATGGTGTAGCGGTAGCGGCGTTTGATGATCGGCTTGGGTTTGCTCTGGTAGGGGTCATAGAGATGGGCGCGATGCTGGCGTCCGATTTCGATGGTGTCGCGGAAGCCATCGGTCGTGACCATCGCGGCTTCCGGATAGTCGCGCGTGATCAGGGCATTGGTCGCGGTTGTTGTGCCATGCATGAGCTGGGCGATATCGCGCGCTTCGATGCCGGCTTCGGTGAGGGCATTCATGACCCCTAGCGAGCGATCCGGAGTGGTCGTGAGCACCTTGGCGCTGATCTGACGCCCGCCATCCTCCTCCCAGGCATACAAATCGGTAAAGGTACCGCCGACATCGATTCCAACCCGCCACATCGTATGCTCTCCCGGCCCGACGGCCCGCTCAGTGCGGATCGCGCGGGCTCATCGTCTGAATAAAGATGCCCTCTGTCGCGGCGCAACAAAAGATCTTGCAGCGCGACCCGACAGCGATATTATGGAGAAAATACCAGATAGTGAAATCGGCATGAGCACAAACACCGCGCGCACCATCAGAACCATTATTGCGGGTCAGGATCTGCTGAGTGTCGCGACCGACGCCTCGGTACGCGACGCCGCGCGGGTCATGCGCGAGCACAAACTCGGCGCCATCCTGGTCCTCGATGGTTTCAAACTGGTCGGTATCTTCACCGAGCGCGACGCGCTGTTCCGCATCGTCGCCGAAGGTCGCGATCCGACCACCACCACGGTGTCCGAAGTCATGACCCGTCGCCGACCACCATCCATCCGGACCAGGTCTTTTCGGTGGCGCTCGACCTCATGCACGGCGGCCGCTTCCGCCACGTGCCGGTGGTCGAGAATGATCGCGCGCTCGGCATGGTCTCCTCGCTCGATGCGATGGGTCCCGAGCTCGAGCAGTTCATGTACGCCGTCATCGTCGACGAACACAATCGCGACATACTCGCCTGAGCGCGTTTGCCGGGCACCTGGCCGCGGCCACTCCGGCGGGTGATTGACGGCTGGCGCCGCGGGCGGCGTGTGCGTGCGATAATGCCGCGCCAGATGCTGAACCGGGAACCCGCTCATGAGAATCAAACGCCCCACACTTGACGATATCGAGCTGATCGCTCAGCAATTCGGCCTCGAGCTGTCGCTCGATGACCTCGAGTCGTTTCAGGGCCTGATGGAAGGACCGATCGCGTCCTATGAACGACTCGACGAACTGGTCGAACCCAAACCGGCGGTCAAGTACCCGCGCACCCCGGGCTTTCGCCCCGAACGCGCCGACAATGCCCTGAATGCCTGGTACTACCGCTGCAGCGTCAGCGGCGCGCGTAACGGCAAGCTCAAAGGGCGCACGGTCGCGGTGAAGGACAACGTCTGCGTCGCCGGCGTACCGATGATGAACGGCACCTCGGTGCTGGAATCGTATACTCCGGATATCGACGCCACCGTGGTCACCCGCCTGCTCGACGCCGGCGCCGAAATTACCGGCAAGGCGGTGTGCGAAAGCCTGTGTTTTTCCGGCGGCAGCCACACCACCGATACCGGCCCGGTACTCAATCCGCATAACCACGCGCACACCACCGGCGGTTCCTCGAGCGGCAGCGCGGCGCTGGTCGCCGCCGGTGCGGTCGACATGGCCGTTGGTGGCGACCAGGGCGGCTCGATCCGCATGCCGGCGAGTTGGTGCGGGGTGTACGGACTGAAACCCACCCACGGCCTGGTGCCGTATACCGGCGCCTTTCCGATTGAACTGACCCTTGACCATCTCGGTCCGATCACGGCCAACGTCACGGATTGCGCAACCATGCTCGAGGTTATCGCCGGCGCCGACGGGATGGACCCGCGCCAGCGCAACGTCAAGACCGCACGCTACACGAAAGCGCTGACCGGCGACGTTTCGGATCTGCGCATCGGCGTCGTCTCGCAGGGTTTCGACTGGCCCGGACTGTCTGAGGCCGACGTCGACAGCTGCGTACGCGATCCTCGCAGGTGATTCAAAACCCTCGGCGCGACGGTCGAGGAAGTGTCGATCCCGATGCATCGCGATGGCCTGCATATCTGGAACGCGATCGCCATCGAGGGCGCCACCGCGCTCATGATCAAGGGCAACTCGATGGGCACGAACTGGGAAGGTTATTACAACACCGGCCTGCTCGACGCGTTTGCGCGCGGCCGCCTGACAAGGCCGAACGACCTTTCGGAAACCACCAAGCTGGTCATGCTGATGGGGCAGTACATGGAAGATCAGTACCACGGCCGTTACTACGCCAAGGGTCAGAACCTGTCGTGGAAACTGCGCAACGCCTACGACGCCAAACTGCAGAATTACGACCTGCTGCTGATGCCGACCATGCCGATGAAAGCGACCCGGATCCCGGCCGCCGACTGCAGCCGCGAAGAAACCGTCGCACGCGCACTGGAGATGCTCAACAACACCGCCCCGTTCGACGCAACCTCGCACCCGGCGATGAGCGTACCGTGCGCCATGTCCGACGGCCTGCCGGTCGGTATGATGCTGATCGGCCGACATTTCGACGAAGCCACGATACTGCGCGCCGCCCATGCGTTCGAGCAGACCGAACAGTGGAGCAAGTGAGGACACCGCGATGAGCACCGGCGATCATGACCATGACCACGATCACCACCACGCCAACAGCCGCCCGCTGAGCGATCCGGAACTGCGCGTCAAGGCGCTTGAGCAGGTCCTGACCGAAAAGGGCCTGATCGATCCGGCCGCCGTCGATGCCCTGATCGAAACCTATGAAACCAAGGTTGGTCCGCACAATGGCGCGCGCGTCGTCGCCCGCGCCTGGACCGACCGCGAGTACAAGCAGCGCCTGCTTGCCGACGGCACCGCCGCCATCGCCGAGCTCGGCTACTCGGGTATCCAGGGCGAAGACATGGTGGTGGTGGAAAACACCGCGACGGTACACAACGTGCTGGTGTGTACCCTGTGTTCCTGCTACCCGTGGCCGACCCTGGGCCTGCCGCCGGTGTGGTACAAGTCCGCGCCCTACCGTTCGCGCGTGGTCAGCGAGCCGCGCAACGTCCTCAAGGAGTTCGGGCTCAAGCTCGACGACGACGTCGAAGTGAGGGTGTGGGACAGCACCGCGGAACTGCGCTACATGGTCCTGCCCGAGCGGCCGACCGGGACCGATCGCATGAATGAAGCCGAACTCGCCGCCATCGTTACCCGCGATGCGATGATCGGCGTGGCAAAAATCGCGCCGCCGCGCAAGTAGGAGTTCCGCCATGAACGGTATTCATGATCTCGGCGGCATGCACGGCCTCGGCCCGGTGCGACCCGAGCGCGACGAACCGGTTTACCACCACGACTGGGAAAAGCGCGTTTTCGGACTGTTCGCACCGCTCTCGGCCAGCGGCGCATTCTGCGTCGACGAATTTCGCCACGCCATCGAACGTATGGGCGCGGCCGAATATCTCACGACCAGCTACTACGAACACTGGCTGCACGCGTTCGAAACCCTGCTGCTGGAAAAAGGCCTGCTGACCGCCGAAGAACTGCGCACCGGGCACGCCGCCGCCGGCACCGCACGCGCGACCCCGGCGCTGGCCGCCGCCGCGGTCGACAAGATCGTCGCCGCGGGTTCCAGCGCGCGCGTCGATGCGGACGTCAAAGCGAAATTCAAGGAAGGCGACATGGTGGTGGTCAAAAACATCAACCCGCCGACCCATACTCGACTGCCGCGCTATGTACGCGACAAGCTCGGCTGCATCGACCGCGATCACGGCGTGTTCGTGTTCCCCGATGCGGCCGCGCACGGCAAAGGCGAAAAGCCGCAGCACTGCTACAGCGTTTATTTCAGCGCCCAGGAAGTGTGGGGCTCGAAAGCCTCGCGCAACGATTCGCTGTACGTGGACCTGTGGGACGATTACCTCGTCCCGGCCTGACCACGAGCCGCGGCGAGGATGACAGGTCAACAGCGCATGGAACGGAATGCACTGCCCGCGATTGACGCGCTGCCACGTATTCCGACCGATGCGAATGCCGAAGTGATTTTCAACACCCCCTGGGAAGCGAAAGCGTTTGCCCTGGTCGTGCAGCTGTACCAGCAAGGCCACTTCGACTGGCCCGAATGGGCCGCGCAGCTCAGCGCCGAGATTGCAGCCGCGCCCGACGACGATGACGGTAGCGGCTATTACCTGCTGTGGCTGCGCGCGGCGGAAAAAATCGTCGCCGCCAAGGCCTTGTGCGGCGAAGCCGAAATCACCACCCGCAAACAGACGCTCGAAGCGGACCAGGGCGGACCAGCCGCCGGTCACTGACCGCAAACAATTTTTCGGGCCAATCCGCTGAACACGCGAGCCAGCGCACAGCGCGTCGCGCCAGCGCGCCTGGAATGGGTCGTGTTCGCACTGGTCTGCACGGCCTTCACCAATATCTACATCACCCAGCCGCTGCTGCCGGTGCTCGAGGGTCAGTTCGATGCCGACACTGTCGCAGTGGCGTGGACCGTGTCCGCAGTGCTGCTCGGTATTGCGCTCGCCAACCTGCCATTCGGCTACCTCGCCGACCGCGTGCCGATGCGCGCGCTGCTGGCGCTCGGCGGCTCGGCGATCGCAGGCAGCGCGCTGCTCTGCGCGGCCAGTGGCAGCCTCGAGCTGCTGGTTGCGGCGCGATTCTGTCAGGGCCTGTTCATTCCCGCCCTGACTACCTGCCTGGCCGCCTACCTGGCCAAAACCCTGCCGTTTGCGCGCCTCAACGTCGCCATGGGCTCCTACGTTGCCGCGACCGTGCTGGGCGGTATGTTCGGGCGCCTGCTCGGCGGGCTGTGGCACGATCCGCTGGCCTGGCGGGAAACTTTTGTGGTTGCCGCGGCGGTTGTTGTCGTCGCCACCCTCGCCGCACTTCGAGTACTGCCGAACGTCGCGGCGACGACCACCGCGGCGCACCGCACGGTGAGCTATCTCGGCCTGCTCGAGCGCTGGGACCTGTGGCTGATTTATGCCTGCGCATTCGCCGGGCAGGCGATCTTCTCGCCGGTATTCAATACCGTCCCCTACCGCCTCGCGGAAAGCCCGTTCGCGCTCAGCACCGCGCAGTCGTCATTGGTCTACCTGGTTTATCTGGTTGGCGTGTTCATGGGACCGATATCGGGCCGGATCTCCAATCGCTTCGGCAACGGCAACACCCTGATCGCCGGGGCCGTGGTGCTGGCCGCCTCGCTGCTGCTGCTGAGCGTCGCGGCGCTCGGCGCCGTGGTGGTGGCGCTGCTCGGCATCTGTGCCGGTTTTTTCGGTGTCCACGCCGCCGCCGTCGGCGCGCTCAACCGCAAACTCGATTTTGGCCAGGGCCGCGCCAATGCGCTGTATGTGATGTTCTACTATCTCGGCGCGTGGTTCGGCGTGAGCTGGTCGGCATGGGTGTATCAGAACGCCGGCTGGCAGGCGCTGGTGACGGTCGCGATCGGGCTTACCGGTGTGCCCTTAATCGCGGGTTTCGTCGAGCGCCACCGCGACCGGCGGCGGCGCCTGTGAGCGCCGCGCGAACGGCCGGTTGACCAGCAACACGCCGCCGAGCACCAGCGCACCGCCACCGAGGACCGCCTGGTCGAGCGCTTCGCCCAGAAAAACCGCCGCCGACAGCACGCCGAAAACCGGTACCAGGTTGACGTAGATCGACGTGCCGAGGGTGCCGATTGCGACCACGCCCTGGTAGTACCACAGAAAGCCCAGCGCCGAACCGACGATGCCGAGAAAAAAGATCATCGCCACGGCGTTCACGTCGCTGTACAAAGCCAGGGTTACTGCCGGCTGTTCGAACAAAAACGGGATCAGAAACACCAGCCCGATCAGCGTTGAATAGGTGGTCACCGCCAGTGCCGGCATGACTTCCAGCACTTCGCGCCCGACCACCGAGTACAAGGCCCACGCCAGGCCCGAGCCGAATATCAACAGCTCGCCGTAACCGAAGCCGATCTCGAACAGCGCGGTAATCTGCCCCGAAGTAATCACAAAAACGGTGCCGGCGAAAGCCAGCACCACGCCGACAGCGGCAAGGCGGTCCGGCCGGCGGCGATACAGGACCAGGTCCAGGATCACGACCTGGATCGATACCAGCGCCAGAATGATCGAAGCGGTGGTTGCGCTGGTGTACTCCAGCCCTTTGAACATCAGACCGTTGTGCAGCACGATCCCGCTCACCCCGAGCACCGCGAAGCGCCACCACAGACGACGCGGCACGGCGACAAACTGGCGCGCCGCGGCGGTAAACCACAACAGGAACAGGGCAGCGACGAGAAAGCGCCCGCACACGATCGCAAGCGGCGCCTCGTAGCTTGCCAGTGTGCGTCCGATGGTCGGCGTCGCGCCCCAGAATATCGTCGCCAGCAGGAGTTTTAAGTGCAGCGGCACCTCACACGCCGGTCGCGTCAGGGCGCGGTCGAGCATGCGGGCAGGCGCCTGACGACTGCAGTTCGGTGGCGTCGCAATAATCCAGCGTCGATATCACGAAAGGCCTCGCGGGTGCCGACCAGGGGCGCAAATGGTAACCTCGAGGCCGGTGTTTTACGACCGCGGGATGGCGGCCTCATGGCTTACGAAATCAAGCGCTTTCCCTACGACCATACGATCGATGCGGATGGTCACGTGCTCGAACCGCCCGATCTGTGGGAGAACTATCTCGAAAGCGCTTACCGCGAGCGCGCGCTGCGCCTCAAAATCGATGCCGACGGCTACGAATACCTCGAGATCGACGGGCGCCCGTCCGCGCGCACGAACAAGGGTTACCCGGGCACACTCGGCGCCATGGGCCGCGATGACATGCGTCCTCATCGCGATCGCCGCTACGCGGATAACATCCCGTTCGGGGCCAGCGACCCGCAACAGCGGCTGTCCTTGCTCGATCAGGAGAACCTGGAAAAATCGGTGCTCTATCCGACACTCGGTCTGCTATGGGAATGCGAAGTAACCGACCCCGCGCTGTCGCTCGCCTACGCGCGTGCCTACAACCGCTGGATCGCCGATTTCTGCCGTGATACGCACGGCCGCCTGGTACCTATCGCTCAACTTACGCTGCTCGATCCCGAAGGTTCGGCAGCAGAACTAGAACGCGCGGTTAAAGACGGCTGCAAAGGCGCGTGGGTCAATCCATTCAATCATCACCGCATCATTCACGGCGACAAGCGTCACGACGTGGTGTTCGCGGCGTGCCAGGGACTTGGTGTCCCGATCGCTATTCACCCGACGTTCCTTCCACACCCACCGGCGCAGGGCATATTCGAATGGCCGCAGCGCGGGTATGCCTGGGGCGAGATGATCTGGTTGCGATCGGTTGTCCAGCAAGCACTGATCTCGTTTTTTTCGCTCGATACTTTCGCGCGCTTCCCGACTCTGAAGCTTGGCATACTCGAAGTCGGCGCGGGATGGATCGGGGCCTTGCTGGACCGCCTCGACGCCTTTACGTCGTCGATGAAGGCGCGGCGCGCTTCCGCCACTGAACTGTTCCGGCAACACTGCTTCATATCCGGCGATCCGGACGAAACCACGGCCCCGTATATCATCGATCACGTCGGCGCCGAGTGTTTCATGTGGGCGAGCGATTATCCGCATCCCGATCACCCCCACACCTGGGTCGACGATTTGACCCGTTACGCCGAACAGCTCGAACCGGCGACGCGCGCAAAAGTGCTGGGCGACAACGTGCGCCGCATCTACCGACTCTGAAGACGTAACAGGGCGGTGAAAAACTACTGCGGCGGTGGTGCGCGGTGGTGCCGGCCTCTGGCGGAGATGGTATTCTCGTTGCCCGCAATTTGCGGCCGCGGCACCGGTCTATGCGCCACACCGTACCCACCCGCGTCGCCAGGTCACGCCCAACATCGGAGAACGCCCCATGCTGATGAGTTCCGGCGAGTTTCGCGAATCATTGCGTGAACTGAAGCCGCGCGTGTTTATTGCCGGCAGTGCGGTCGAATGCGTGGCCGACGATCCGCGCCTGCTGCCCGGCATCAACGCCATCGGCGTCACCTACGACTACGCGCTCGAATCACGCTATCGCAAACTGGCGCTGGCGCCGCGTCGCCTCGGCGGCGAACCCGTCAACCGCTTCCTGGCCCTCAACCGTTCGAACGACGATCTGCTGAACAAGCTGGAATACACCCGCCTGGTGTGCCAGGAAACCGGCTGTGCCATGCGCTACCTGAGCATGGACGGCCTGAACGCCGCGTTTCAGCTCACCCACCGACTCGACGCGGCGGCGAATTCGGAATATCACCCGCGCTTCCTCGCCTACCTCGACGAAGTGCAGCGCAGGGACCTGACGGTCGGCATCGCCATGACCGATGCCAAGGGCGATCGCAGCCTGCGACCCCATGAACAGACCCATCCCGATGCTTACCTGCACGTCGTCGAGCGGCGCGCTGACGGGGTAGTGATCTCCGGGGTCAAAGCCATCGTGACCTCGGGCCCTTACGTCCACGAACTGCTGGTTCTGCCGGGACGCGCCATGACCGCGGCCGATCACGACTTCGCGATTGCCTGCGCGGTGCCGGTCGACGCCAAAGGCCTGACCATGGTTGCGCGTGCCGCCGGGCGACCGGGCGAAAAGAAAGCGATATTCAGCGCCAAGTACGGCCAGACCACCGCGCTGTGTCTGTTCGACAACGTGTTTGTGCCCTGGGACCGCGTTTTCCTGTGCGGCGAGTATGAACATTCCGAGTTCCTGACCAAGTCTTATGCCACCCACCATCGCCACACCTGTATCGGTGCGCGCGCCGGCTTCGGTGACCTGCTGATCGGCGCCGGCGCGCTGATGATCGAGGCCAACGGCCTGTGTCTCAAGCGCAACGCCCACCTGCGCGAAACGATGGTCGAACTGATCAAAACCGTGGAAGGGTTTTATGCCTGCGGGGTGGCGGCATCGGTTTACGGCGCCGCCGACCCGGCCGGTAATTTCGAACCCGAAGCGGTGTTCGCCAATATCGGCAAACTGCTGCTCGGCAACCAGATCTACGACATGCACCGGCTCGCCCACGAGGTCTCCGGCGGCCTGATCGTCACCCTGCCCGGCCCCGACGACGACCACAACCCGGAGACCGGCGCCAGGCTCGCCGAGGTGCTCAGCGGGCGCAGCGATATTCCCTACGACAAACGCGCCCAGACCGCGCGATTCATCGAGGACCTGACCGCCTCCGACGCCGGCGGCTGGATGTCCGTGATCAGTCTTCACGGCGGTGGCTCGCCGCAGGCCATGAAGGGTGAGATTTTCCGCCGTTACCCGATCGACGATCGCAAGCGCCTGGTCGAACGCCTGATCGAACGCGGCCTTACCGCGCCCGATGCCAGCGCTGCCGCCGAACCCGGTCAATGCTGCGATACCGGCTGTCGCGAAACGATCGGCCCCAGACTTCTGGAGTCCTGAAACGATGGCCAGAATCGCATTCGTTACCGGCGGCGCGAGCGGCATCGGCGCCGCTACCGCGCGCCTGTTCGTCGCCGCCGACTATGAGGTTTACATCGCCGATATCCAGGTCGCGGTCGGTCAGGCGCTGGCCGCGGAACTCGGGCGGGCGGAATTCGTCGAGCTCAACGTTCGCGAAGAATCGCGCTTCGAACACGCCATGGCGGCGGTGATGGCTCGCCACGGACGCCTCGACGTGATGGTCAACAACGCCGCCATCGTCGGCGTCCTGGGCCCGATCGCGAGCCTGCCGGTCGAACAATATGACCGCTCGCAGGAGATCATCCAGCGCAGCGTGATCCTCGGCACCAAGCACGCCAGTCGCATCATGCAGGCGCAGAAAAGTGGCGCCATCGTCAATATCGCCAGCGTCGCCGGCATCGTCGGCGGCTACTCGCCGCACACTTACGCCGCGTGCAAGGCGGCGGTGGTCCACTTCACCGAGTCGGTCGCCATCGAACTCGCGGAAGACAATGTACGGGTCAACGCGATCTGTCCCGGCGCAGTTGCGACGCCGATCCATACCGGCGTGACCGATGAGCGCTGGCGTGAACGTCTGGAAAAAATCCGGGCCGCTTCGGTCGACGAACAGCCGATCCCGCGCATGGCCGAACCCAGTGAAATCGCCGAGGCCGTGCTGTGGCTGGCCTCGGACCGCGCCAGCTATGTCACCGGCCACGCCATGGTCGTCGATGGCGGGCTCTCGGCCGGCCGCCTGTGGCGCCAGCAACCGGCGTTTTCCCGCGAATACCACCCGGCGCGCGGCTATGACGCCGGCCCCGCTTCGGCGTCTGCCTGCTGCCGACCGACCAGACCCTGAGTCCGGTCGAGATGGCCCGCGCGGTCGAGGCGCGCGGCCTGGACATGCTGTTTTTCGCGGAAAACAGCCACGTCCCGGTCGTGCACCGTAAAAATTCCTATCACTCGCCGGAACTTGTGCAGCCGTTCGCGCGCATGCACGATTCGATCACCGCGCTGGCCGCGTGCGCCGCGGTTACCGAGCGCATCCAGCTCGGCACCGGGGTGTGCCTGCTCACCGAGCGCGATCCGATCATCACCGCCAAGGCCATCGCCACGCTCGACCACCTGTCCGGCGGGCGCGTGATTTTCGGTATCGCCGGCGGCTGGATCAAGGAAGCGATGGAACACCATGGTTCACCGTTCAGGGAACGCTGGCGCATCGTGCGCGAACGCGCCCTCGCCATCCGTACCTTGTGGCGCGATGAGCCGGCCGAGTACCACGGCCAGTACGTCGACTTCGATGCCCTGAGTCTGTTACCGAAACCGCTGCAGGCGGCCGGCCCGCCGATCTACATCGGCTCTAATTCCGACAAGGTTCCAGGGCGCGTCGCCGAGTATGCCGACGGCTGGATGCCGATCTACGACCGCTACGCCGGCGATCCGATTGCGGACCTGAAAAGCGCCTGTCACGACGCCGGTCGCGACTACGCCGAGATGACGGTGCTGCTGTTCGGCGCGCCGCTCGACGAAGCGGTGCTGCGCGATTTTGTCGAGCGCGGCTGCGACGGCTTCGTATTCATCGCACCGCCGGAGCGTTACCACGAGGTGCCGGCGGTACTCGACGAGATAGCAACACTCAGCGCACGCGTGACGGCCTGAACCTACGCCGAAAATTATCTTTGTCCGCGCTTGTTTATGAACTTCGCGCCAGCCAGGTCTCGATCCCGGCCAGGCCGTCCGCGGCCCACCAGCGCACCCGCTGCCAGGGCATCACGATCATCGTCGGTGGGCCGCTGAACAGCGCGGTTTCGCCATACTGCGGATATTTGTCCTGCAACGCCTGCACTGCCCGCGCCCACTGCGGGTGTTCACCGACCGCGACGCCGGCATCGGCCTCCAGGCGCAGCCACCACAGCTGTTTCCAGTCGGGCGCGTAGTGATCGAGCACCAGGGTTATGGCGGGGTGACGACGAATATGTTCGAGCCTGGCCAGGCGGGCGTGTTTCTTGGGCTTGCCGTCGATCGGCGAAAACAAGGTGGTACCGACCCGGGCAAACACGATCGGCATGGCATCGGGGCGCTCGGCGTTGTCGAGCACCGCCAGCCGCGCGACCGGCATGCGGTCGAGGATCGCGGCCAGTAGCGGCTGCGGCAATGCGTTCACGGCTGCGGTTCGCGACGCTCGGCGCCGTTCACGTCGACTTGAAACCGCGCGCGAAGGTGCCGCTCGCGCGTGAGCGCGGTTTACGGTCGCTGTCATCGTCGACGGCGTCGACGGTGACCCGCGCCAGCACGGCCAGGTAACCGCGCTCGGTTTCGATCTGATCGCCGTAACCGTTTTCGATCAGGAAGCGCCGCAGTAATGGCAGCCGGTAACACGGCACCCACATCACCAGGTGGTGCTCGAGGTGATAGTTGACCCAGTACGGCGCGACCAGCAGCCGTTCGAGCGGGTTCGCCAGCGTCGTTCTGGCATTGCCAAACGCGTCGTCGGCGGCACGCACGACCGCGTGCTCGGCGATATTGCGTACCCGCAGTACGAGCTGCTGCCAGGTCAGCAGTGGCAGCAGCCACAGGACGAAATAAACCCACGCGTGACCGGCCGCTACCGCGATTGCCAACAGCGCAAGGTTGGCCAGGGTCTGCGGGCCGAGCGCGCGCCAGTAATGCTGCGCACGCTGCGCCAGGGGCCAATCGCGGCTGCCGAGCGCGTCCCGCAGCTGGGCCTTGCGCTGCGCGTAGCCGGTCTGGCCGCTGAGATCGCGCCATAGTTTGCGTTTCAGGCTGGCGCGGGTGATCGGATAGTGGCCGGTCAGCACGATATCCGGATCATCCGGGCGCTGGGTGCGGGCGTGGTGCTGCAGGTGGTAGGCGCGGTAGACATTGGTATCGGCGAGGGTCGGAAACGCGCAGGCCAGTTGTGCGACCCATTGGTTGAGAGCCGGCGTGCGGAACAGCGCGCCGTGCGCGGCATCGTGCATCAGGATCAGCAGACCGAGCTGGCGGCTGCCGATGATCATCACCGCCAGCACCAGGGTCGCGGGATTCGGCCAGATCACCACCACCGCCGCCGCCGCCACGATCACCAGCCAGGCATGCAGCACCAGCCACGCGCCCCAACGATCGGATCGCGCACGCACGGCTGACAATTGCGCGGGATCCAACAGGGAACGGGTGGCGGGAACATTACGCACGCGGATACTCCGGTGGTGGCATGTAACAAGTGTAATCCGTGCGCGGAGCGCCGGCCACCGGGTCGCCGCTCACGGTTGCGCGCCACTGCGATGGAGGCAAGAATAGCGACCACCTGCGTTATCACGGTGTACCGTTATTCCATGCTAGATCAATTTCGCCGCCTCGGCGCCGGGCTGTCCACGATCACCGAGCGCTGGGTGCCGGATGCATGGGTGATCTGCATGATGCTGACCGCGGTGGCGATCCTGCTGTGTATCTTTGGCGCCGGTGCAAGCCCGGAAGAAACCGTCCTGGCCTGGGGCGAAGGCGTGTGGAACCTGCTGGGTCTGGCGATGCAGTTCACCATCGCCATGGTCGCCGCCCATGCCTGCGTCGCATCGCGCCCGGTCTACCGCCTGTTCAACTGGCTGGCGTCACTGCCCAATCCCTCGCGCCCGGTGCAGGCGCTGCTGGTGGCCGGACTGTTTTCCATTGCCATGGGCTATCTCAACTGGGCGGTGTGCCTGGTTTCGTGCGCGCTGTTTACCCCTTTTGTCCTGCGCGCCAATCCGAACGTCGACGTGCGCCTGCTGGTGTGCGCGTCCTACCTCGGTCTCGGCACCGTGTGGCACGGCGGCCTGTCGGGTTCGGCGCCATTGATCCTGGCGACGCCGAACA
>CALOBG010000082.1:0-14985 GCA_942490995.1 uncultured Gammaproteobacteria bacterium | reverse complement strand
GGCTGCCGTTCGCGTATATCCTGTGGCGCAGGTCTCGGCGTGGTGGCGGGTTGCGGTTCGCGCTCGGTCACCGTACGGTCCTGCAGCGGCAACCAGGAACAGGCTGACATCAGCAATAACATCGCGCAGGTCAGTGATCTGAGTAAGGTGCTCGTCCTGCGCGACATGGGCGTAATGCTAGCAGCCTGCCGAACTCAGGAGCAATCCGCGGCGCTGACGCGGTTGCGGTCAATTGACCGCGCCTGCGTGCCATGCCGGCGACGATTGTCTGAGTCCGGAAAGCGCAACGACGCGCGTCAGGACCTTGCGTTGCGCTGGCGCCGGACCCATGACAAGCTGCTGCGCGGATTCGATGACGGGCAGACGCGGAGCGCAGATTGTTGGTCAGACATGCAGGCGCCTGGCGCGGGATTAGCGCCGGGCACACGAACCCATGGGTTTAAGGACATCCGCGGCGCCGGGCGGCTCGGCCGTCATCACTGAACTGTCGGCGTGGTTTCGCTGTGCGCCAGGCAGCCTGCTGGCCGCGCTCGAGCAACATCTGCTGGCCGCGATCCTGCCTGATCTGTTTGGTTACCATGTCGTTCAGCTCGGCTGCCACCACGCCGAAGACCTGCTCGATTCGAGCCGCATCTCGCATCAGTTGCGCATCGATCTCGGCGAGCGGCGCGATGCCAGCGTGCACCTGCATTGTGTCGAGGATGCGCTGCCGCTGGCGAGCAATGCGGTCGATGTGATGGTCCTGCCGCATGTACTGGAATTCGCCAGCGATCCCCGCCGCGTCCTGCGTGAGGCCGAACGGGTTCTGATTGGCGAGGGGCATATCGTGGTGCTGGTATTCAATCCGTGGAGCTGCTTCGGCGCACAGGCACTGGCGCGGCGCTGGCAGGGTCGTGCGCCCTGGAACGGGCATTTCATCGGTGCGACACGGGTCAAGGACTGGCTGCAGCTGCTTGGCTTTGACATCGTACATTTCGCCCGCGCCGGCTATCGGCCGGCGCTGCGCCATGCGGGTTTAAACCGGCGCCTGGAGTTCATCGAGCGGCTCGGCGCGTATTGCTGGCCGATATTCGGCAATGTCTACCTGGTGGTCGGCAAAAAGCGTGTCGAGGGCATCACCCCTTTGAAAGCCAGTTGGCGGCAGCGTCGCAGCCTGGTCGCGGGCAGCGTCGCCGAACCGAGCGCGCGCGGCTGCGCCGGACGACAACAGCGCAATCATGAACGCTGAATCGGCGCACGTGGTGATATACACGGACGGCGCCTGCCGTGGTAACCCGGGTCCCGGTGGCTGGGGCGCGTGGCTGCGTTACGGTCGGCATGAGCGCCTGCTGAAAGGCGCGATGACGGCAACCACCAACAACCGGATGGAACTCTGCGCGGCGATCGAAGCGTTGTCGGTGCTGAACAAACCGGCGCGGGTCGATTTGTACACCGACTCAACCTACGTTAAAAACGGCATCACCGAATGGCTGCCGGCGTGGAAACAGCGACAGTGGAAAACGGCCGCGCGTAAACCGGTCAAGAACGCCGATCTGTGGCGCCGGCTCGACGAGCTCGTGCAACGCCACGAGGTGCACTGGCACTGGGTCCGCGGGCACTCCGGCGATGCCGGCAACGAAATGGCCGATCGCCTCGCCAACGAAGCGATCGATGACATGCTGGCGCAGGCCTGAGCGGGGCGGAAAGGAAACCTGATGCGACAAATAGTACTCGACACCGAAACCACCGGCCTGGAGCCGGCCGCCGGTCACCGCATCATCGAGATCGGTTGCGTTGAAATCGTCAACCGCCGCATCAGTTCACGACGTTACCACCAGTACATCAATCCCGCGCGCGCCATCGATGCCGGCGCCGCCGAAGTGCACGGCATGACCCTCGATGACCTGCGCGATAAACCCGAGTTTCGTGAAATTGCCAGCGAGTTCATCGAATTTGTCCGTGGCGCCGAACTGATCATCCACAACGCGCCGTTCGACGTCGGTTTCCTCGATGCCGAGTTGGCCCTGCTCGGCGAGGCCTGGGGAAGGACGGAGGACTATTGCACGGTATTCGACACGCTCAAACTGGCCCGCGATATGCACCCCGGGCAACGCAACAGTCTCGACGCAATCTGCCGTCGCTACGAGATCGATAACGCGCACCGCGAGCTGCACGGGGCGCTGCTGGACGCCGAATTACTCGCCGAAGCTTACCTGGCCATGACCGGCGGCCAGGCCGCGCTCGAACTCGACAGCGTCGAGTCCACGGCGAAGCTCAGCGTGGCCGGCGCCACGCGGCCGCCGCCGGCGCACGAGGTGGTCGTGGTCGCGCCGCACGCCGATGACCTGGAAGCCCACCGGGCAGCCCTGGCGCGCATAGAACAGGCCAGCGGCGGCGCGTGCGTGTGGCTGAAAAACTGAACCGGGAGTCGGTTCAGGACATCGCTGCGGCCGTCATGCGCTGCAATTCTCCGTTCTGGTAGAGGCTCAGCACGATATCGCAACCACCAACCAGTTCGCCGCCGATGAAGACCTGCGGAAAGGTCGGCCATTCTGAAAAAGCCGGCAGGTTTTCGCGAAAGGTTTGCTCGGCGAGCACGTCAACATGATGGAATTCGGCGCCACAGGCCTTCAAGGCCTCGACGGTGCGGCTCGAGAAACCACACTGCGGGAACTGCGGGGTTCCTTTCATGAAGATGACGATAGGATTGGTTTCGACGATATTCCTGATTTGTTCGATAGGGTCCATGTTCGCGTTCCTTTGAAGCAGATGTCGGCCGCGCGGGGCCGGATGCGCGCAGTTTAGTAGAAGCGCCGGGAAGAAACTATGTGATGTGCCGCGCGGCCGTTTGCCTGAGCAGCGTTCACGGCGCAGGGGCGGCCGCTGGACTGCCCCAGCCGCCGCCACCCGGCGTCGCGATGGTGAGACGATCACCGCGCTTGAGTTCGAGTTCGCATTTGCCGGCGATCTGGCGACCGTTGAGTTGATTGCTGCCAACCTGGCCGGCACCGCCGCCGGCCAGCCCCGGTGGGCCGAGCACGCGTCGCTCGCCGAGTAAGGTGACTTCGGTCGGTTCGAGAAACTCATACTCACGGACGACGCCATCGCCACCGCGATTGGCGCCGTCGCCGCCGGAGCCGCGGCGCACCGCGTAACGACACACCCGTAGCGGGAAATTCATCTCCAGCACTTCAACCGGCGTATTCAGGGTATTGGTCATATGCGAATGGCGGGCATCGAGGCCGCCGCCGCCGACGTGGGCGCCGGTCCCGCCGGCGATGGTTTCGTAGTACTCCCAGTCGCGACCGCCCATGGCGATATTGTTCATCGTGCCCTGCGCCGCGGCCGGGATCCGTGCCGGAATGGCGGTGGCGAGCGCAGCCAGCATGACATCGACGATGCGCTGGCTGGTTTCAACGTTGCCGGCGGCGACCGCGGCCGGCGCTTGCGCATTGAGCAGACAGCGTTCGGGAAGCTTGAGTTTGAGTACGCTGAGCGAGCCCGCGCAGGCGGGGTATCGGTCGGCATCAGCGCGTAGAACACGTAATACACCGCGGCGGCGGTGACCGAAACCGGACAGTTGATATTGCCGCCGACGATGGCGGCAGTGCCGTCGAAATCGACCGTCGCGGTATCGCCGTGGATATCGATGCGCACGGCGATGCGGACGTGGTCTGTCCCGAGCCCGTCGCCGTCCATGAAATCGCTCGCCGTGTAGCTGCCGTCCGGCAGGGCGGCAACGGTCGCGCGGGCGAGGCGTTCGGCGTAGGCATTCAGGGCCTCCAGCGCCGCCGCGAAAGACTGCGTGCTGCGCGCCCGGACGAGTGCCTGAAGGCGTTCCAGGCCGATGCGATTGGCGCTGACCTGCGCGGCGAAGTCACCAAGCGTGGCGGCCGGATTGCGCAGCCCGGCCTGCAGTAGCGCGGCGGTCGCGGGGTCGGCGACGCCGGCGCGCAGGTAATGGCGTGGGGCGATGACCAGGCCTTCTTCGGCCAGGGTCCGTGCCAGTGGCATCGAGCCCGGTCGCGCACAGCCGATATCGGCATGATGAGCGCGGTTGGCAACGAAGGCGATCAGCGCATCGGCGACGAACAGTGGCGCGATCAGGGTCACATCGGGCAGATGGGTACCGCCGAGATAGGGATCGTTGACGATGATCATGTCGCCCGGACGCCAGGCAATGCTGCGCACCACATCGCGCATCGCATAGGCCATGCTGCCGAGGTGTACGGGAATATGCGCAGCCTGGGCGACGAGCCCGCCGTCGGCATTGAAGATCGCACAGGAATAATCGAGGCGGTCCTTGATATTCGGCGAAAAGGCCGCCCGGCGCAGCGTCGCACCCATTTCCACACATACTGATTGGAGCTGGTTGACGAACAGACTGAGCTCGATTGAATTCAACTTATCTCACCGTTTCCATTAGGTTTTTTCGCCCTCCGGCCTTGCATAATACGGGACTCTTTCGCACAATGCCGGGTCCGATCGGCGGCCCGCGACAGGCGCTGGGGATGGTTGGTCACAGGCCAGGGTCCTTAATCCGGTCGATCGGACTACATCTGCATATCCCGGGGCCCGCTCGCGAGTCGGGCCCCGTCTTTCTGTGTGATCGAGGGGTTCGGCTATGAGCGCAGGTACCAGTCCGGCATTGATGTCCAATTATGGTCGCCTTGATGTGACCTTCAACCACGGCAGCGGCATCAGCCTGTTCGACGACACCGGCCGCGAATACCTCGACGCCCTGTGCGGCATCGCGGTATGCGGTCTCGGTCATGCCCATCCTGCGGTGCGCGACGCGCTGGCCGCCCAGGCCGGTCGCCTCATCCACACCTCGAACCTGTATCGCGTCGAACTGCAGGAACGCCTCGCCGAAAAACTCGTCGTACTGGCCGCGCAGGACAAAGTGTTTTTCTGCAACTCGGGCGCGGAAGCGAACGAGGCAGCGATCAAGATCGCGCGCAAATACGGTCACGACAAAGGTATCGATCGGCCGGCGGTGATCGTAATGGACGGCAGCTTTCATGGTCGCACCCTGGCCACGCTCAGCGCGACCGGTAACCCCAAGGTCCATGCCGGCTTCGCGCCCCTGGTCGAGGGTTTTATCCATGTTCCGTTCGACGATCTCGATGCGGTCGGTACGGCGGCCGCGCACGCCGACGTGGTTGCGGTTTTCGTTGAACCGGTGCAGGGCGAGGGTGGCGTCGTCGTACCACAGTCGCGCTACCTGTCGGCGCTGCGCAAGCTGTGCGACGACCGCGGCATCCTGCTCATGATCGACGAGGTACAGACGGGCATGGGCCGCACCGGACGTTGGTTCGGTCACCAGCACGACGACATCGTGCCTGACGTCATGACCCTGGCCAAGGCACTCGGCAACGGCGTGCCGATCGGCGCCTGCCTCGCGCGCGGCCCTGCCGCGGAGGTGTTGCAGCCTGGCACCCACGGTTCGACGTTCGGCGGCAACCCGCTGGCCTGCGCCGCGGCGCTGGCCGTCATCGAGACCATCGAGGCGCAGGGACTCGTGGCGCGCGCGGCCGAGCTCGGCGCGCGCATGCTCGACGGTTTCCGCACCCGCTTCAAAGGCAACCGCGCGATTCGGGCAGTACGCGGCCAGGGTCTGATGCTGGCCATCGTGCTCGATCGGCCCTGCGCGGAACTGGTCAAGCAGGCGCTCGCGGCCGGCGTGTTACTGAACGTAACCGCGGATAACGTGGTGCGCCTGTTGCCGGCGCTGATCATGAGCGATGCCCAGGCTGACGACCTCGTGGTGCGTATCGGTGATCTCATCGATACGTTCGTCGCCCAGGCGGCGTGAGTCGAACACCAATGCCGGCGCGCCACTTCCTGTCACTGCAAGACCTCTCCCGTGACGAGCTGGTCGCGATCATTGCGCGCGCGCTGGAGCTCAAGCGCTGGCGACAGGATGGCTACCGTCCGGCCATTTTCGAACGCCAGACACTGGCGATGATTTTCGAAAAATCATCGACGCGAACGCGGGTATCGTTTGAAGTGGCGATGGCGGAGGGCGGCGGCAAAGCGATTTTTCTGACCACCAGCGATTCGCAGTTCGGCCGCGGTGAACCGCCGCAGGATACTGCCCGCGTGCTGTCGCAGATGGCCGACGCGATCATGATTCGAACTTTTGAGCACGATGTCGTCGAATGTTTTGCCAGCCACGCCAGCATTCCGGTCATCAACGGTCTCACCAACCGCCTGCATCCGTGCCAGGTGCTCGCCGACCTGATGACCTACTTCGAGCATCGTGGCGAGATCCGCGGGCGCACCGTGGCGTGGATCGGCGACGGTAACAACATGTGCAATTCGTACATGAACGCCGCCGAATTGATGTCGTTCAATCTGCGCGTCGCCTGCCCGCCGGGGTACGAACCCGAGCTGCCGGCCAATAAGCATGTCCGGATCATGAGTGATCCCGGCGCGGCCGTGCGCGATGCCGACCTTGTTGTTACCGACGTGTGGGCGAGCATGGGTCAGGAAGACGAGGCCCTCAAACGCAGGACCGCATTTCAGAATTACCAGGTCACCGCCGCATTGATGGCGAGCGCGGCGAGCGACGCCTTGTTCATGCACTGCCTGCCCGCGCATCGCGGCGAGGAAGTCGCCGCCGAAGTTATCGATGCGCCGGCCAGCGTGGTGTGGGACGAGGCCGGCAACCGACTGCATGCGCAGAAGGCCTTGCTCGAGTTTCTGCTGCACGGCGCTGCCGCGACGAGCTGACGGCGATACGCGGGCATGTATCGGACGCGGACCTATTTGACACCTCCACAGGCGCTCGCTAGCGTGTCCGGCGGTGTGAAGATGATGCATTGACGCGTGGCAGATTCGCTCGGCATAGGCATGACCTCTCAGCGCGCGCGCAACCGGCTGGTGGCGCAGTTGCGCGGCATGGGCATCGATAGCGAAGTGATACTTGAAATCATTCGCACCACGCCGCGGCATCTGTTCGTCGACGAAGCACTCGCCAGCCGCGCCTACGAGAATACCGCGTTGCCTATCGGTCATGGCCAGACCATTTCCCAGCCTTACATCGTCGCCGCCATGACCCAGGCGCTGTATCGCAGCGGACCGCTCGAGCGGGTTCTCGAGGTCGGCGCCGGCTGCGGTTATCAGAGCGCGGTACTCGCGCAGGTGGCAACCCGAGTGTTCAGCATTGAACGTATCGAGGCACTGGCCAATAAGTTGCGCTCACGGCTGCATGACCTGCGCGTGTCCAACGTTCGCGTACGCCACGGCGACGGTTTTCTGGGTTGGCCCGCCAACGCACCCTTCGATGCGATCCTGGTTGCCGCCGCACCGGTCGGTGTGCCGGCCGCCCTGGTTGAACAGCTGGCTATTGGTGGCCGCTTGATCATCCCGGTCGGTCGCGCTGGCGCGCAGGAACTTCGCCTGCTGACGCGCACGGCCGCCGGCATGGAGGAAGAGATCCTCGAGCGTGTCAGTTTCGTGCCCCTGCTGGACGGCACCAGCTGACACGCGCTCTCGATGCCGGTGCCGTCCGACACGCTCTTGCCGCGCCCGCCAGTCCGCCTCGCCACGCTCACGAGCTGCCGTGTTTATCAACGCGCGAGGTTAACAGGCGCGGTCCTGCTCGGACTGAGCATGGTGCTGCTGACCGCCTGCGGCCATCACTCGCGCGCTCCGATCGAGCAGAAATCGGCGCGGCCGGAAGTGCCGGTAATTTCGCCTGCGCGGCCTGCCGCGACGCCGCGCGTGGCGACGGGCGGCACGGTTCCGGCCAGCTATCGCGTGGTCAAGGGCGACACCCTGCATGCGATCGCGTGGCGTTACCGGCTCGATTACCGCGATCTGGTCCGGTGGAACAAGCTCACCAATCCTGATCTGATCGTGATCGGTCAGCGCTTGCGTCTGACCGCGCCGCCAGCGCCGAAAGCGTCGTCCGCGACACGACCATCCGCGACAAGAGTGGATCCGCCGCGCGCGGCGCCAGCAGCGCCCGCGCGCGCGCCATCTGCCGCTACCGAAGCCGTTCACACGGCGTTGCAATGGAGCTGGCCGGCGACCGGCAAGGTCAGCGTCGCGCGTACCGCGTCCGGGACCCGTGGTATCGAGATCCGTGGCCAGCAGGGACAACCGGTCATGGCCGCCAGCAGCGGTGCGGTGGTGTATAGCGGAAGTGGACTGCGAGGCTACGGAGAGCTTATTATCATCAAGCACAATGAAACGTTTCTCAGCGCCTACGCGCACAACGAAGCGCGCCTTGTCGAAGAAGGCCAACGCGTCAAGCCGGGGCAGATGATTGCGCGCATGGGGGATAGCGAAGCGCGTGAAGTCATGCTCCACTTCGAGATCCGTCGTAATGGCAAACCTGTTGATCCCTTCCAGTATCTGCCCCGCCGCTGACCGTGTGTGCTGACCATGGGCGGACCACGTAAAAAAAAGAAAGTGGCGGTGAGGAAATCCGCGCCCGCCGTGGACGCCGTCGACGCGACCCCCGTGAACGAAGACGAGGCGGACCCGGCCGCCGAGCCGGACGACGAAGAGGACGCGCTCGGCGACGATGATCTGGCCGCCGTCGAAGCCGAAGCCGAAGTCAGCGACGACGAACCGCAGAAATTTCTGCCCGGGGAAATTTCTCAGGGCGATATGGACGCGACCCGCCTGTACCTCAACGAAATCGGCTTTTCGCCTCTGCTCACGGCGGAACAGGAAGTGATGTTTTCGCGGCGTGCGCTGCGCGGTGACGAGGCTGCGCGCAAGCGCATGATCGAGAGCAACCTGCGCCTGGTGGTCAAAATCGCGCGCCGCTATATGAACCGCGGCCTGGCCCTGCTCGACTTGATCGAGGAAGGCAACCTCGGTCTGATGCGCGCGGTCGAGAAATTCGACCCCGAGCGTGGCTTTCGCTTTTCCACCTACGCCACGTGGTGGATACGCCAGACTATCGAGCGCGGACTGATGAACCAGACCCGCACTATCCGGCTGCCGATCCATGTGATCAAGGAAATCAATATTTACCTGCGTGCAGCCCGCGAACTGGCGCAGAAACTCGATCGGGAACCGAGTCCTGAGGACGTCGCCAACATGCTCGATCGTCCGATCGAGGACGTCAAGCGCATGCTCGGGCTGAACGAACGCACCGCCTCGTTCGACGTGCCGGCGGAGCGCGACTCGGACCGTTCCCTGCTCGATACCATACCCGACGAGCAGAACCCGGACCCGGCGGTTCTGCTGCAGGATGAGGACGTGCAGCGGCACCTCGACGACTGGCTGTCGCAGCTCAATGACAAGCAGCGCGCCGTGGTTGAACGCCGCTACGGCCTGCACGGCTACGAGATTGCGACCCTTGAGGAGGTCGGCAATGAGATCGGCGTAACCCGCGAACGGGTCCGCCAGATCCAGATCGAGGCGCTTAAGCGCCTGCGCCAGATCCTGGAGCGGGAAGGATTTTCAGTCGACGCCCTGTTCGCCGAAATGTAGGGTCACGGCACACCAGGCGAGTCACAGCATAAATAGCACCGCGACCACCGGCCGCGATTCGGCGAGCAGGATATTGAACGACCGGCAGGCCGCTCCGGTGTCCATCGTTTCCAGGGCGATGCCGTGGTCGGCCAACGCCACGGTGATGGCGTGATCGACAAAAATCTGCCGCGCCCCGGTGCCGAGCAGAACGATCTCGGGCGCGAGTTCCCTGATCGGCTCGAAATGCCGCACCTCGAGATCGATCACCGCGGGCGGCAGCACATCGATGAGTACGCGATCGGGCGCGATCACGCAGGGGCTGTCGATACGGCGCTCACCGACCCGGATCCATCCTTCGGCGTATGCGGAGACGGCGTGTGAATCGAGATTTTCGTCGAGATTGAATTTCATGGCCGCCGCGATCCGGTTGAGGTCCGTTGCAGATTCTATGCCGTCGACATTGCGGCTACGAGTTGTGGTGGCGCGGCGATGGTTTTACAGTGCGCGGCCTGCGGCGGCGGATAGATAGCCGGCCCGGCCCTGGGCCGACACCCGGTGCGGCCGGAACCGGGCACAGGACGCGTTAAATTCTGGAACAGGCGGAGCAGCGGTATGCGAATCATACTTTTAGGCGGACCAGGTGCGGGCAAGGGCACCCAGGGCGACTTCATTTGCGAACACTACGGGATCCCCAAAATCTCGACCGGTGACATGCTGAGGGCGGCCGTCAAGGCGGGCACCGAGCTGGGTCGCGAAGCCAAGGTCATCATGGACGCCGGGGGTCTGGTTTCCGACGACATCATCCTCGGTCTGATCCGCGAGCGGGTCGGCGAGTCCGATTGCGCCCGCGGCTTTCTGTTCGACGGCTTCCCCCGCACCATCCGCCAGGCCGAAGGGCTGGTCGAAAGTGGTATCGAGGTCGACCGCGTGATTGAGATCGCAGTTGATGACGAACAAATCGTAAAGCGCATGTCCGGGCGTCGCGTACATCCCGGCTCAGGGCGCACCTACCACGTCGAATTCAACCCGCCACAGCAGCCCGATCGCGACGATCCGACCGGCGAACCGCTGGTCCAGCGCGATGACGACAAGGAAGAAACGGTGCGGCATCGACTGGCGGTCTATCACGAGCAGACCAAGCCGCTTATCGAGTGGTATTCGAGTGCGGCCGACAAGCGTGCCGACCTCGTTTACTCCCGCGTCGACGGCGTTGGTGCGGTGGAAGAAATTCGTGACCGGATCTTCGCTGCGCTTGGCGAATGAAGTTCGCTTATCAAGAAAAATTCGTCGCGGCCGACAGCTTCAAACAGCATCCGATCAGTGTTGCGTACGCAACACAAAAATGATCGGGCCTGAAAAAAAGTTAGCAATTTCATTGCAGAACTGAAATTAGTGATGTATATAAGCCACTGTGGTGTTGCATTCTAAACCTTAAGCAAACATTGAAGGGGGGCCTCAATATGGCGAAAGCAAAAAAGAAAGCGGCAAAGAAGAAGTCAACTGCGAAGAAGAAAGCTTCGGCAGTTCGTAAAAAGACAGCGAAGAAGAAGGTAGCGAAGAAACGGGTTGCGAAGAAGAAAGCACCCGCTCGACGCAAGGTAGCCAAGAAGAAGGCGACCAAGAAAAAGGCCACTAAGAAGAAGGCGGCCAAAAAACGCGTAGCCAAGAAGGCGACGAAGAAAAAGGCCACGAAGAAGAAGGCCACCAGGAAAAAGGCAGCCAAGAAAAAGGCTACCAGGAAAAAAGTAGCCAAGAAGAAGGCGACCAGGAAGAAGGCCGCCAAGAAGAAGGCGACCAGGAAGAAGGCCGCCAAGAAGAAGGCTACTAAGAAAAAGGCAACCAGAAAGAAAGCAACGAAGAAGAAAGCTCGAAAAAAGTAACGGCGCGCGAACGCCAAGCTGAAGACGAGCGCGAGCGCCTGCAGGCGACCAAGGCAGAAGTCCGTGCAAGACTCGCTGCTCGAAAAGAGGCCGCCCGGCTTAGGAAGGCCGAGCAGACTAAGCGCGCCGCAATGAAAAGAGCTTTAGATAGCTTCGCAAGGAAGTGGGAACGGGACTACGATCGCAAGCACCCGCGTGCGTGACTAGAACCCGGATCGAGCCGGAAGCGGGCATCTGCCATTTCCGGCCGATCTCCGCGACGGCACTATGCAGCCCTTCCCTCGGGAAGGGCTTTTCTTTTTCTGTACGCCGTTGGTCGCTAATCGCAGCGCGCCTGGCGTCCGCATCGCTGTTTCCGTGGCCGCCGTTCCGAGCCCTGCTCGCTAACCTCCGCGGCCCTGACCGGCAGGAACAACCGACCCTCTGATGATGCTTTAATGGCCGGCGCCGGTAAGAAAGTTCGCCGCCGTCAAACACCGACTTCCGGTCGACGCCGTGGCGCGGCACATCCGCGCCGGCTGCGCGCGCGGCTGTGGTTTTTTCTGCGCCACGCGTTGCTGTGGGTTGCGGTACTCGTCGCCGGCTATTGGCTGTGGCTCGATCGCGAAGTCGCAGCGACATTCGAAGTCCACCGTTGGGCGCTGCCGGCGCGGGTTTACGCGCGCGCCCTGGAGTTGTACCCGGGCGCACCCCTGGATCGCCGCCGGGTCGAACAGGAACTCGAGTACCTCGGCTATCGACGCACCGGGACGCCGCGTGCTCAGGGACAGTATTCCCGCTCTGCGACGGCACTGCAGTTTCATTCGCGTGGCTTTCAATTCTGGGATCTTCCTGAACCACAACGTCGCGTTCGAATCGAATTCCGTCACGGTTCGATCGCGGCCCTGCTCGACAGCGCCACGGGTACGCCCGTGGACCTGATGCGACTGGAGCCGGCGGTAATTGGCAGTATCAATCCGCGCCATTTCGAGGACCGCAAGCTGCTCGGCTTCGCCGACCTGCCGAAATCATTTGTCGATGCACTCATCGCCGTCGAGGATCGCCGGTTTTTCCAGCATTTCGGCGTCGATGTGTTCGGTCTGGCGCGCGCCATGGTGTCCAATCTGAGAGCGATGCGTTTCGTTCAGGGCGGCAGCACGCTGACCCAGCAGCTGGTCAAGAATTTCTATCTCACCCGCGAACGCACCCTGACCCGTAAACTGACCGAAATGATGATGGCGATCTCGCTGGAACTGCGCTACGAGAAACGGCAGATCCTAGAGACCTATGTCAATGAGGTGTTTCTCGGCCAGGACGGTGACCGTGCGATCCACGGTTTCGGACTGGCCGCGGAATTTTATTTCGGCAAACCGCTGAATGAACTCGATGTGGCCGCAACGGCAACCTTGATCGGGATGGTCAAGGGACCCAGCAGCTACGATCCGCGACGCCATCCGGTCGCCAGTCAGCAGCGCCGCGATCTGGTGTTGAACGTACTCCACGCTCAGGGTCTGATCGATGACGCCGTTCACCAGCGCGCGCGCGTGCAGTCGTTGCGTCTGCGCCCGGCCGACGCTTACGCGACCCAGGCCAACCCGGCGTTCATGGACCTGGTACGGCGCCAGTTGCGTCGTGACTACAGTGCGGAGGACCTCAAATCGAGTGGTCTGAATATTTTTACGACCCTCGATACGGCGCTGCAGGAGGCGGCCGCCCGCGGTTTGCGGGATACCCTTGAAAGTGTCGAAAAAACCAACAATAAGAATAAGTTACAAGCCGCCGCCGTAATCGTGGAACCGCGCAGCGGCGAGGTCCTTGCGTTGCTCGGCGACCGCAATCCGGACTACGCCGGATTCAACCGCGCCCTCGATATACGACGCCCGATCGGATCGGTGATCAAGCCTTTCATTTATGCCTGCGCGTTGTCACGGCCACACAGTTATTCGCTGGCGACACTGCTCGAAGACAAGGCCGTGCAGTGGCGTGACGAACGTGGGCAGGTGTGGGAACCGCGTAATTTTGACGGACGTGAGTACGGCGCGGTCAGCATGCTCGATGCATTGACACGCTCGCTTAATCTCGCCACCGTGGACCTCGGTATGCGACTCGGACTCGAGGCCGTACACAAACATCTGCTGGAACTGGGTTTCCCTGCTACAACGAATCGCTACCCCTCCATGTTGCTCGGCGCGGTCGAACTGTCGCCGCTCGAATTGACCGAACTGTATACCGTCTTCGCCAACGAAGGATCGCGCGTGCCGCTGCGGGCGATCCTCGACGTCACCGATCAGAATGATGTGCAACTCAGCCGCTACGGGTTGAAGATGCGCAACGTCCTTGACCCGGCGAGTGTCGCGCTGGTCCGGCATGCGATGTCGCGGGTTGTCGCGCAGGGCACCGCCCGCAGTCTGCTGCGCGAGTTTCCCGATCGGCAGCCGCTGGCCGGCAAAACCGGGACCTCGGATGACCATCGTGACAGCTGGTTTGTCGGCTTTGGTGGCAATCGGCTCGGCGTAGTCTGGGTCGGCCGTGACGACAACGCGGCGACCGGCCTGACCGGTAGCAGTGGCGCCCTGCGCGTGTGGAGCGCGATGATGCGTGACGCCGGGCTTGAGGCCCTGCCCGGCGGATTGCCCGGCGAACTCAGGTTCGAGGCCGTCGATCTGCGCCGTGCGGTGATCGTCGCCGCAGACTGTAACAATGCCGAATCAGTACCGCTGCACGCGTACAGCGTGTTGCCGACGGCGGCCGACTGCAGTGGCCGCATCGCCGCACCGGCCGCGGATCAAGAGGAGCGTAATCCGCCGGGATTGTTCGATCGCTTGCGCGACTGGTTCGATTAAAATCGCGCCTGACAGCCGGTCGGACTTTGGAACGCCTTACTGCGCTGCGAGGTTTGCGCCTCGCGCCGGCTGCATACTACCAGGAGCCATTGAACAGACATGTCCGCCTTGACGCCTGCATTGCACCACCATGCCGTTCACCGCGGCGAGCAGGACTCTGGTTTGCTGATGTATTGCGCCGCACTCCTGCTGCTGTTGGCATTGCTGCTGAGTGGCTGTGCGGGTAGCGACACGCGCGGCAATGGCGCGCCGATCGAAGACCGGGGTGTCGAGCAGGTCGAACCAGGACCGGCTTCGGCCCCGCCGGCGCCCGCATCTGCGCGTGCTCCGGCGCCAGCTACCGCTCCCGAAGCCGAGGTTGGTAACGCGGCCAAGGGGGCGCCACGCACCGCGCCAGCCACCCAGATCGCGCTGGCGCCAAGGCCGCGGCCACCCGCAGCTCATCCGGCAACCTTGCCTTTACGCGCCGCGGCCGCGCAGGCCGCCGAGCGCGGCGATTGGCAACGTGCGCAGGCCGCGCTCGAACGTGCGCTGAAACTCGATCCCAGGGATCACGCGCTATGGCAGCAGCTGGCCTACACCCACTTTCGAGAAGGTGATCTCGACCAGGCGATCGGCTTCGCCGAGCGTGCTCTGAGCCTTGCCGAGGGACAGAAGATCGACATTCGACCAAGCCTGAATCTGATCGCCGACATTGAATCCGCACGCGGCAATCCGGCCGCCTCGAAGCGCGCGCGCAACCGCGCCGCCGGGGTCGCTGGAGACTGGCCCGGAACAACGAACTGAACTCGTTCGGATCGCGTTGTGTACGCGCGTCGCAGGGCGGGACGGAGCGCGTTTGACACTGGCCTATCGCGAGTGGGTTA
>CALOBG010000081.1:0-5064 GCA_942490995.1 uncultured Gammaproteobacteria bacterium | reverse complement strand
ACGAGTACGGCGATGGTAACGAACAGCATACTGGCGACGCAGAAATACACCACGTCGCCGCTGACCACGAGTCCCTGCGCAAAACCGCGCAGGCGGGTCATGGTCGACCAGCCGCCGATGGTCGACGCTTGCGGGTCGAGGCGGTCGGCCCATTGCGCGAGCCACAGCACCAGCGACATGAGCAGCGCAATGAGGGCGCTGGCTACGGGTATGCGCGTGAGCGCCGAAGCCATCACGCCGAGGCAGTTATGCATCAGGGTAAACAGCACCAGGCCGATCACGTTGGTGAGGTAAACACCGAGATCGATTTCGGCGCCCCACAACAAGGTCAGCGGCATCAGCACCACCACGAGCACATACGTAAAGGCAAACACGAGCTGCGCCAGCAGCTTGCCCAGCACAATGGCGGTACTGCTCAGGGGCGTCGAATACAGGAACCGCAACATGCCATCGCGGCGGTCGCCGGCGATACAGCCCATGGTCAGGATCGGGGTCAGCAGCAGGATGGCGACCGTCGCCACCGCGAAATAGCGCATCATGATCTCGACCGTCACGCCGGCCTGGCGCAGTTCGGGCGCGGCGTCGATAAAGCGCACGATCAGCAGCAGGTAAAACAGCGCCAGCAGGCCAGTGCCGAGGGCAAGAATGAACCACGCCAGCGGTTGTCTGTACAGGCGCGCCGTTTCGCTCAGCGCAACCGCGGTAAGGGTGGAATTCATGCCGCCGCGGCGTCGTGCGTACCGGCGGTGAGGTGCAGGAACAGCCGTTCGAGTTCGTCGTAGCCGGGTTGCAGTTCACAGATCCCCCAGCCGGCCCTGACCGCGTGGTCGGCGAGCGCGGCGCCAGCTGCGGCATCGCCGTGCAGCAGCCAGCAACCATCGTCGTCGCGTTGCGCGGCGCTGATGCCCGGCAGCGTCACGAGTGCGTCACGCGTCGGCTCGTTGACGAAGCGCACGCGCAACATCCCGACCTCACGCAACGGCGCGTCGTGGACGATGCGCCCGGCGTGCATGATCACTGCGCGGGTCGCGAGCGCGCGCACTTCGGCAAGGATGTGGGTCGAGATCATAACCGCATGGTCGCTGGCGATGTTGCGCAGCAACGCGTGCACTTCGATGATCTGCGCCGGGTCGAGCCCCGCTGTCGGCTCATCGAGGATCAGTACGGCCGGTTCATGCAGCACTGCCTGGGCCAGTGCGACGCGCTGGCGGTAGCCGCCGGACAGGTGGCGGATCAGGCGCGCGCCGACCGCGCCGAGTCCGCAGCGCGCACGTGCCCGGTCGATAGCCGCCGGCATTGCCGCGCGGGTGAGACCATGGATACGGGCACAGAAGGCAAGGTATTCGTCGACCCGCATATCGTCGTACATCGGTGGATCCTGCGGCAGGTAACCGAGCTGGCGCCGCGCCGCGCGCGGGGCGCGCTCAATATCGTGTCCGCAGATCGTGACGCTGCCGCGATCGGCTGGCAGTGCGCCGGCGAGAACCTGCATGGTGGTTGATTTACCGGCGCCGTTGAGGCCGAGGAAGCCGAGCACCTCGCCGCGGCGCAATTCAAGGCCGACGTCGGTGATCGCTCGCACACGGCCGTAGGACCGGCACAGTCTGTTGGCAGCCAGCAGCACGTTGTCGGTCATGGGTGGATAGAATCATCCTGAAGCCGCTGCTTATTATTGTTGAGCATTGCTGTTGTGCCAACCTCCTGTTAGGGCTCGCGCTTGACGCCGAGGCGGCGCGGCCGCTGATAATGCCTGCCCATGGCAGTAGTCGGCATCGATACGGGCGGCACGTTCACGGATTTCGTGGTTTTTGACGCGCATGGCATCCGCGTGCACAAGGAACTCTCCACGCCGGCTGCGCCGGAACAGGCGATCCTGAACGGGCTGGCCGCACTTGAACTGACGCTTGCCGGAGCGCGTATCGTGCACGGTTCGACGGTGGCGACGAATACCCTGCTCGAAGGCACCGGCGCGCGGACCGTTTTTATCACCAACCGCGGCTTCGGCGACGTACTCACGATCGGGCGTCAGGCGCGCGCGGCACTCTACGACCTGACGCCGCTCGCCACTGCGCCACCGGTAGCGCCGCAATTGTGTATCGAAACCGGCGGGCGGCTCGGTGCCGACGGCAGTATCGTCGACGACCTCAGCGCGGCCGATCTGGACGCACTGCGGACCGAGGTTGCCGCGCTCGAACCTCAGGCCGTCGCCATTTGCCTGTTGTTTTCGTTCCTCGATCCGCGCTTTGAGCAGGCCATTGCGGCGCACCTGCCCGAGAACCTGTTCGTGACCTGCTCCAGCGACGTGCTGCCCGAGTTCCGCGAATACGAACGCGGCATCGCGACCTGGCTCAACGCCAGCACCGGACCGGTGATGCGCGGCTATCTGCAGCGTCTCAGTCGCGACCTGCAGCCGGCCAGTCTGGCCATCATGCAAAGCTCGGCGGTGACCTGCGATGCGGCGTTTGCCGCGGATCGCGCGGTCAACCTGCTGCTGTCCGGCCCTGCCGGCGGCCTGCTCGGCGCCCACCACGTCGCCACCGCGGCCGGCTTCGAACGCATCATGACCTTTGACATGGGCGGTACTTCCACCGACGTCGCCTTGATCGATGGCGCCATCGCATTGACCTCGGAGGGCAGCATCGGACCCTATCCGGTCAGCGTGCCGATGGTCGACATGCATACCATCGGCGCTGGCGGTGGCTCCATCGCGCGCGTCGACGCGGGTGGCCTGCTGCGCGTCGGACCGCAGTCGGCCGGAGCCGAGCCGGGTCCGGCCTGTTACGGCGCCGGCGGTATGGAGGCTACCGTCACCGACGCCAATCTCGTGCTCGGTCGCTTGCCCCCATCGCTTACGCCTCGCCGAGCGGGTCGTACTGGATCGCGATGCCGATCAGGCACATGCTGCGTTCGCAGCGCTCGGGACGCCGCCCTGGGCGGTAAGCTGGACGTCGCCGCCGCGGCGCGCGGGGTAATCGACATTGCCAACGACCATATGCGCGCAGGCACTGCGTGAGATTTCGGTCGAGCGCGGCACTCGACCCACGCGCGTTCACGCTGGTTTCGTTTGGCGGTGCTGGCGGTCTGCACGTCTGCGCGCTGGCAGGCTGGCTCGGCATGCGTCGCGTGCTGGTGCTGGCCTACGCCGGTGTCCTGTCGGCGCTGGGGATGGTTGTCGCCCGGCCCGGGCCGACGTCAGTCGCGCACCCTGCGCCGGGTGCTGGATGCGCGCATCGCAACCGATACCTGGCGCACAGCTCGCTGCGGTTGCCGAGACCGCCGTCACCCGGCTATGTCGGTGCTGGCGAGGATGGCTATCGCGCGCGCGGAGGTTACTGCGACCTCAGCCGCAGCGCGGCATGTGTGTTATCGCGGACAGTCGTACGCGATCAACCCGCCGTGGAGTGCACACCGATGAGATCGTCGCGGCCTTCCATCACGCCCACGAGCAGCGCTATGGCCATCGACTCGACGTCCCGGTGGAGCTGGTTACACTGCGGGTAGCCGTCGATGTACGGCGCGCGGAGGTCAAGCTTGCCCGCGCCGGCGCCGCGACTGCCGCCACGTCCGCGCTCGAGACGGCGCAGGGCTACCCGGTCTACAACCGCGCGGCCCTGCCCGCCGCGAGAGAACTCCGCGGTCCGGCCGTCGTTTATGATGACGTCGCGACCACCTTTATCGACGCCGGCTGGCGGGCGGTCGCCGATCTGGGCGGCAATCTCGTCCTTGAATTGGGTTAAACTGCCACCCTGCGCGCGCCATCAAACTTTACGTTCATCGACCGCTAACAGGGTAAGAACCCGTTTAAAGTGATACCAGCCGAAACCTCGAGGAGACACGCATGCTGCAAGGCCTGATCGTAATGCCATGGTGGGGCTATGTCCTCGTCGCACTGGTCTACACCCACATCACGATCGCCGCGGTGACGATATACCTGCACCGCGAGCAGGCCCACCGGGCGGTTGAACTGCACCCCGTGGTCTCGCATTTCTTTCGTTTCTGGCTGTGGCTCTCGACCGGGATGAACACCCGCGAGTGGACCGCGGTACATCGTAAGCACCACGCCGCGGTCGAAACCGCCGAAGATCCGCACAGCCCGGTCGTACACGGGATCAGGAAAGTGCTGCTGACCGGCGCGGAACTGTATCGTGAAAACGCCGCCCGCAGCGATATCGTCGAACAATACGGTTTCGGCACGCCGGACGACTGGATCGAACGTAACCTCTATACCCGCCACGGCTACTTCGGCATCGTCCTGATGTTCACCAGCAACATGCTGCTTTATGGCCCGCTCGGGATCACTATTGGCGCGGTGCAGATGATGTGGATCCCGATTTTTGCCGCGGGTGTGATCAACGGCGTCGCTCACTGGCGCGGCTACCGCAATTTCGAGACCGCCGATTGCTCCACCAACATCGTGCCGTGGGGGATCCTGATCGGCGGCGAAGAACTGCATAACAACCACCACGCCTTCGGCAGCTCGGCGAAGTTTTCGGTCAAACCGTGGGAATTCGATCTCGGCTGGATGTATATCCGCATCATGGAGATGTTCGGACTGGCCACGGTACGCAAGGTCGCGCCGGCCAGGCCCAAGGTCGATATCGCCAAACACGCGGTCGATTTCGAGACCCTCAAGGCGGTGGTCGGCTCGCGGCTGCATGTCATGGCGGACTATGGCCGGATGGTCGTCAAACGCGTACACCGTGAGGAAGTAGCGAAGGCGCCGGGCGATATGCGCGGCAAACTCAAGCCCCTTGGTCGTTTGATGCTGCGCGCCGATGAGCGACTCAATGAGCGCGAACGTGGCGCGCTGGCCGAGGCGCTCAGCCTCAGCCAGCGGCTCGAAGTCGTGTACGGCTTTCGTCAGCGTCTGCAGGCGATCTATGAGCAGCGCAGCGCGAGCCGCGAATCGCTGCTTGATTCGCTGCAGGACTGGTGCCAGCAGGCGGAGACCACCGGTATCCAGGCGCTACAGGAATTTGCCCGGACCCTGCGCGGTTACACCCTGGTACCCGTGCCCATGTGATTACTCGGACGACCACAAAAAAGCCCCGCACTGGCGGGGCT
>CALOBG010000080.1:0-7669 GCA_942490995.1 uncultured Gammaproteobacteria bacterium | reverse complement strand
CAGGATGCCGCTGCCGGTGGCGATGGCGACCCCGGGAATATTGCTCAGCAGGCCACCGAAGCCGATCGGGATCAGCAGCAGCGGTTCGAACTGTTTGCGGATCGCGAGGTACAACAGGCCGAGAGAAATGACGATCATCGCGGCCTGGCCGCGCTCGAGCTGCGCCAGCCCCGATCCGCTCCAGATCTGCTGGACCATGTCCACGCTCAGGACCTGTAATGCAGGCGTGCGAGGACGACCGCACGCTCATATCCGGCGCCCCGTCCGGGCACCCTCGCGGCAGGGCTGAGCGCTTTCAAACCGGTCCTGCGCTCAGGCTGTCAGCGTCAACAAGGGATCGCCGGAGCCAACCTTGTCGCCGACGCCAACGGCGATCGCGGCGACGGTCCCGGCGTGCGGTGCGCAGACCGCGGTTTCCATCTTCATCGCCTCCAGCACCAGCACGGTGTCACCTTCCGCAACGCGTTGTCCCGGTGTTACCGCGATGCGCGCAATACTGCCGGCAAGCGGCGCCGCGATGGTGCGTCCTGGCGACGCCGATGGCGTTGCGCTTGGCGCGGCAACGGGGTTGTTGGCATCCGCGAGGTGTTCGATATCGCCGCCCTCACTGACCTGCACGACGTAACTGCGGCCCTCGACCGTGACCGTGTAAACACCGCCGCTGTCTGCCGCCGGTGTCGTATCAGCAGTTGCCGGCCGCTGCTCACCGTCAGGCGCGGGTTCGAACGCCGCGGGATCGCCACGGTGCTCGAAAAAATAAGTCGCGACCTGGGGAAACAGCGCATAGCTCAGCACGTCGTCGATACGAGCGTTGGCGAGTTGGAAGTTTTTCTGCGTCGCGAGCGCGTCGAGTTCCGCCTCCAGCTTATCCATCTCCGGTTTCAAGCAGTCGGCCGGACGGCAGGTGATGGCTTGTGCGCCGTCCAGCACACGCGCCTGCAGTTCGGCGTTCAATGGCGCCGGTGTGGCGCCATACTCGCCTTTGAGCACGCCGGCGGTTTCCGTGGTGATCGACTTGTAGCGCTCACCCATCAGCACATTGATCACCGACTGCGTGCCGACGATCTGCGAGGTCGGCGTCACCAGCGGGATATAGCCGAGGTCGCGCCGCACCGCCGGGATCTCGGCCAGCACGGCGTCGAGTTTGTCGCTGGCGTTCTGCTCACGCAGCTGGTTCTCCAGATTGGTCAGCATGCCGCCCGGCACCTGCGCGACCAGAATGCGCGAATCGACTCCCTTCAGCGATCCTTCGAACTGCGCATATTTTTTTCGAACGTCGCGGAAATACGCGGCGATTTCCTCGAGCAGTTCAATGTCGAGCCCGGTGTCACGGTCCTGCCCTGCCAGGATCGCGACCAGGGATTCGGTGGGTGAATGACCATAGGTCATGCTCATCGAAGATATCGCGGTATCGACGTTGTCGATGCCCGCCTCGATACATTTCAAATACGTTGCGGTCGACAGACCGGTGGTGGCGTGGCACTGGATATGGATCGGGATCTCCAGCAGGGCCTTCAAGCGCGACACGAGTTCGAAGGCGACGTAGGGTTTCAGCAGGCCGGCCATATCCTTGATGCACACCGAGTGTGCGCCCATATCCTGGATACGCTGGCCGAGCTCTACCCACATGTCGACGGTATGCACCGGCGATACGGTGTAGGAAATCGTGCCCTGTGCGTGGCGCTCCTGCTTGATCACCGCGGCGATCGCAGTTTCGAGGTTACGCATGTCGTTCATGGCGTCAAACACGCGAAACACGTCGATGCCGTTGACCGCGGCACGCTCGACAAATTTTTCCACTACGTCATCGGCATAATGCCGATAGCCGAGTATGTTCTGACCACGAAACAGCATCTGCTGCGGGGTTTTGGGCATCGCCGCCTTGAGTCTGCGCAGACGCTCCCACGGGTCTTCGCCGAGATAGCGGATACAGGCGTCGAACGTCGCCCCGCCCCAGGTCTCCAGGGACCAGTAGCCGACCTCGTCGAGCTTGCTCGCAATTGGCAGCATGTCGTCGATACGCAGGCGAGTCGCAAACAGCGACTGGTGGGCATCGCGCAACACCAGCTCGGTGATACCGAGTGCCGCGGCCGGCGGTCGCGGCTGATTGTTGTGACTCATGGCTGGGCTCAAGGGCGTGGCTGATTGATTCTACTGCGATGGGCGTGGATGGCCGCAGTCAGAACCGCGACCAGTTCAGGCGCTGCGGACGGACCCCGCGGTGGCGTCTTCGACAACGCCACCGCGGGCGGCACAAAGCGCCGTACCAGCGCCGACATCGCCGTGGTTGCGATGACCAGGGTGGTCAAAAAAACGAACACCGTGGCCATGCCCACGGCGGCCAGACGGGCGCCCGCCATGACCACGTTCAGTGTTTCCCCCATGCCCTGAAACTACCTGTAACTGTTTGATTAAAATTTGACGCGAAACCGGCGCATACACCGGCCCCGCCCCGGCGCCACACTCGATTGACCGCAAGCCGCGCGGCGCGCCATTGCGAACACCGCGCGCCGGCCGCTCGCGCGGCCGCCGCTCACGCCGCGAGCAGGCCTTCCTTGGTGACCCAGTCGAGGGTCTCGTCGAGCGCCCGCGTATAGCGCGAAAAAATCTCGCCGATCTCGTCGCCGGATGATACCAGCGGCGGACACAGCGCCATCGAATCACCGATCGCGCGACAGATGAGTCCGTTGGCTTTCATGCGTTCGAGGCAATACTTGCCGACCGCGGCCTGCGCATCGAAGGCTTCACCGGTTTGTTTGTTACGCACCAGCTCGCAGGCACCGAGCATGCCTTTGCCGCGCACCTCGCCGACCAGCGGATGGTCGTTCAGCGCAGCGAGGTAGCGCTGAAACTGGACGCCCATGCGCGCGGCATTTTCAAACACCAGATCGCGCTGGTAAATCTCGAGTACGCGCAGGCCGACGGCGGTCGAGACCGGGTGCCCGGAATAGGTAAAGCCATGCCCGAACAGTCCCCATTGTTCACTGACGTCGCAGATCGCCTGGTACATGAAATCCGGAACCATCACCGCGCTGAGCGGCATGTAAGCCGAGGTCAGCGCCTTGGCGAGAGAAATCGTGTCCGGTTTCAGATCGAAGGTCTGGGCACCGAACGGTTGACCCGTGCGGCCGAACCCGGTGACCACTTCATCATCGATGAACAGTACATCGTAGCGTTTCAGCACCGCCTGAATTTTCGGCCAGTAGGAGTCTGGCGGAACCAGAACTCCACCCGCCGCCATGATCGGCTCGGCAATAAACGCGCCGACCGTATCCGGATCTTCGTCAAGGATCAGGCGCTCGAGATTGTCGGCCAGGCGCGTGGTGAACTCCTCCTCACTCTCGCCGTCAAGTTTGTAGCGGAAATAATGCGGTGTATCGGTATGCAGAAAACCGGCCACCGGCAGGTCGAAACCGGTGTGAAACGGCTCGAGCCCGGTGGCACTGGCGGCGGCGAAGGTAATGCCGTGATAGCCCTTGGTACGGCCGATGATCTTTTTCTTGGCCGGCTTACCGATGGCATTGTGGTAGTAATGAACGAGCTTGATCTGGGTGTCATTGGCGTCCGAGCCGGACAGACCGAAAAAAACCCGTGCGAAGTCGCCCGGCACCATCTCTTTCAGCTTCTCGGCCAGCAACATCGCCGACTCGTGGCTCTTGTCCATGAACATATGGCCATAGGCAAGCTTCTTGACCTGCTCGTAGGCGACCTGGGCAAGTTCCTCGTTGGCGTAACCAAGCGCGGTACACCACAACCCCGAAAGTCCATCGATGTACTGCTTGCCGCTGTCGTCCCAGACGTATATCCCCTCGCCACGCACGATCATCATCGGACCGTTGGCGTTCAACGCGGCGAGGTGGGTGGTGGGATGAAAAACGCTGGCGATGTCTCGCGCCGCCAGGCTACCGGGTTCGATGCTCATGCAATCCCCTCCTGCATTTCGTCGTGCGTGGACGCGGGTATCATCGCACGAACCACAGCAAACGGGATCCCGGCCCCGCGCGGCGGCATTTCGGCAAATTAATTGATTTTTCGTAGTCGATAACGCTGGCCGTCGCGAGCTCGCCGCCCGTACCATCGCGCTCTGGACTGCCGTACCGGCGTCGCCACGGGTCTCGGAATGGACAAACCCTTTTACGGCTGGGTTATCACCGCCTGCGCGTTCGTCGTGCTGTTCGTGACTTATGGCATCCAGTACTCGTTCGGGGTTTTCGTGCCCCACATGGTTAACGACCTCGGCTGGCAGCGGGCCAGCCTGGGCGGCGCGTTTTCCCTGTACAGTGTGGTTTATACCAGCTTTACCCTGGTCAGCGGCCGCCTCACCGACACGCTGGGGCCGCGCCGGGTCATTGCCGTCGGCGGCATCCTGCTCGGTGGCGGACTCATCGCAACCAGCCACATGAGTGCGCAATGGCAACTGTTTTTCTACTACGGCCTGATTGCGGCACTCGGTATGAGCAGCGCCTACATACCCTGCAACATGACCCTGGTGCGCTGGTTCCGTCGCCGACGCGGCCTGGCATTGGGGCTTGCCTCGTGTGGGGCGAGCTGCGGGATTGTCGCCGTACCGGTCCTGGCCGCGGCGATTATCGCGCGCGCGGACTGGCGCGCCGGATTGCTGGTGTTCGGTGTGGCGGTGCTGCTGGTAACCCAGATCGTAGCGCGCTTTCTTTATCGCGCACCGCAGGATCTCGGGCTGTTCGAAGATGGTGACCCGCAACCCGCGATCAACGCCGCCGCCGCGACTGACAGCGCAGCCGCCAGCCTGACGCTCGCGCAGGCCCGCACAACGCCGGCATTCTGGATCCTGCTCGCGGCGTTCGCGGCGACCATGACCACGGTCGGCGTCCCTTTCGTGCACATCGCGAGCTTTGCCGATGACCTCGGCAGCAGCGCCTACCAGGCCTCACTTGTGGTCAGCATCATCGGTCTGTTCGCGTTGTGCAGTAATATCGGCCTGGGCGCGGCTTCTGACCGCATCGGGCGCAAAGGCGCATTGATCGCCGCTTATGCTGCGCAGGTGGTCGCCTTCATGCTGTTCCTGCGCGCCGAAGACGTCGCCATGGTTTACCTCGGTGCGGCCGCGTTCGGAATTTTTTACGGTGGTTTCGCATCGTTGCTTCCGGCCCTGGTCGGTGACCTGTTTGGCCCCGCCCACGCCGGCACGATCGGCGGTTTGCTTATCGCCGGTGGTGGGTTGCTTGGTGCCTGGGGTCCGGCCATGGCCGGTTACCTGCGCGATGCGGGCGGCGATTACCGCGTCGCCTTTGCCGCCTGCACGGTTGCGGCAGCATTTGCGCTGCTGCTGTATATGCTGCTGCCGCGGCCGTCGACAGCGCGAGGCTGACGACGGCGATAAAGGGAGTCAAGGTTCCGCCATGCAAATTCTTGTCCGCACATTTTTCCGGGGTCTACTGGCCTTCCTGCCGATTTTTATCACCATCTATTCGATGTACTACTTTATTGCCTGGCTGAACCAGGTCTGCAACCGTGTGCTGGCGGCGCTGTTGCCGGGACTGCCGGACCTGCCGGGCCTGGGGATCGCCCTGGCCTTGGTCGCGATCTTTGCCTTGGGCGCGCTGGTCTCCTCGCGCCTGACGCGCGGCCTGTACCGACTGGTCGAGGCGCCACTGCGCAACCTCCCGGTGGTCAAGGAGCTGTACGCCGCGCTCAAGCAGTTGACCACCCTGTTTGCGTCGGACAATCCGGCCAGCGCCGGCCAGGTGGTGAGCATCCGCCATCCGGATCTGGACGCCACCATGGTCGGCATCCGCATGCGCAGCGACGTCGAGGCCCTGGACGATGACATCGCCAGCGGTGACATGATCGCTGTTTACCTGCCGATGAGTTACCAGATCGGTGGCTTCACCCTGTTTGTACCGCGCCAGTGGACCACCGAAATCGATCTCTCGGTGGAAGCCGCGATGCGCAATGCCTTGACCGGCTGGGTCAAGGACGACGACGACATGAGCAGCCCGCGTCCTGGCCCGACCTGAGCCGGGTGCGCCACCCCTCAGCGACCGCTGCGGTCCTCCAGCGTATCGATGAGCAGGGCGCCGAACAGCGCCGCGACGCGATGCTGGGGGCGATGCGCCACGCACGCGAAGCTGACGTAATGGGTTGGCATTTCGACCACGTCGCGCAGCAGCATGAAGCGCTCGCCGAGTCCGCCGAACGCGGCCTCGGGGTGCATCATCGGCATGAACGCATCGGTCGCCTCCAACAGGCCAACGATGAGCTCGAAGTTGTTGGTGACATAGCGCGGCTGCAGCTTGGGCAGCCCATGGTGCGCGTAGCGGCGCGCGATGTCCGAATAGCTCGCCTCGATGCTCTCCGGCAGCACCATCGGGTAGCCCAGAACTTCGATTTCCGTTGCTCGCCGAACCTGTGACAAGGGATGTTGCTTGCGCATCATGCAGGCGAAATACAGGCGCGTGAGCGCCTTCACTTCGAGTTCACGCCACCGTTGCAGATAATTCGATGAGCCGATAACCATGTCGAGTTCACCCTGCAGCAGGCGCGGACACAAGGTCTGCTCGGAGGCGTGCACGGTCTCGATGGCAACGTCCGGATACAGCCCGGCGAACGCTGCGCAGGCGGCCACGGCGGGAAACCCGGTCGCGGCAATGCCAAGGCGCAGGCGACCGGTGATGCGGCTTGGTTCTGCACTCAATTCCGACATCAGGTCGTCGACGTCGGCCAGTACCCGCCGCGCGCGCTGTACAAAAGCGCGTCCCGTGTCGGTCAACTGGATCCCGCGCGGCAGGCGGTCGAACAAACGCTGCCCGAGCGCCTCTTCGACTTCGGCCACGGTGCGCGACACCGCCGACTGGGTCAGCCCAAGCGTCTGTGCCGCGGTGGTGATGGCCTCGGCTCGAGCGACCTCGACGATGGCGCGCATACGCCGCAGGTCGATCTGGCTGGTGGTGTCATTTTTCATTCGAAAATATCATGCAACTAGTCTTAAACATCATTTGACATTATGCCACCCTGACGGCAACTTGCGCGCTGCAGGCCGGTTCGCGCACCGCGTGACGGTCCCGACTGCATTTTGAGGTCGCTTTCTCAACCGCTGAGCGCCGCGTAACGCGGCCGGAGTTCGTCATGCTGCAAGCCTCTTTTCTCAGCGCCGGTCTGGTCGCGCTGCTGTTCGGCGCCCCGCTCTGCGCCGCTTTCGATACCTCGCGCATCGAAGATCCCGAGGTGCGCGCCTGTGCCGACCGCGCGCTGCCGAGCAAAACCGCGCGTCAGATCCAGAAAGTACAGGTTGTCGGAAAAAACGGCTTCGTGCGGGAATCGCTGCGCGAGATGCACTGGAAACGCTCTGACGACAATGACTCCCGGGTCCTGGTCCGCGTCATGCAGCCGATCGATGATCGCGGGCTCGGGGTCCTGATCAACGACGATGCCGATCGCAATGTGGTGTCGTACATGTCCTACTCACCGAAAATCAAGCGGGTCCGCCGCGTCACCGGCAAGTCTTTTTTCGGCTCCATCCTCGGTACCGATTTCACCTATGAAGATTTTTCCTATTTCTACCGGGTCGATGAACGCGAGCAGGTAACCCGGGTCGACGACGCCGTGCTCGACGATTTTCCCGCCTACGTTCTTGAAACCCTGAAGCCGGGCGAGAACGCGCATTACTCGCTGGTGCGCTTTTTTATCGACC
>CALOBG010000079.1:0-9336 GCA_942490995.1 uncultured Gammaproteobacteria bacterium | reverse complement strand
CGGCGTGAAGCAGGGTGGTCGGGGTGACGACGGCTGCGGCGGCGGCGCCGACGATGGTACGGCCGAAGCCGCGGCGATTCATGGTTTTCAAGTCCGTTCTCCTTGACGGTAAATCGGTACGCTCAACCGCTCCGTTGCTCCCCGCACCGGCGCCATGCGCCGCCGCGAGCGTTTTCTGGGTCGGCTGTAGCATAGTCGAGGATTTTAACGGCAGACCGGCGCACAAGTTCAAGCCGGATGCGGAATTGTTGATCTGGCGCAGGGTTGCCGCACACAAAACGCGTCGAGCCGGCGGCCGCGGCCGTTTCTCACCACCGCAGGCGGGCGCGTTATGATGGCGCGCATGCCGCCGCGGCGCGCGCAGGAGCAAGCTGATGAACCCAAGTTTATTGCGCACGATCCAGGTCGGTATCGCCTTGATCGTGCTCACCGCCGTCACCCTCACCGTGGCGGTTATTCTGGGCCTGGTAGCTGGCGATGCGGCGCTCGAGGCCGGCTTGAACGTCGCCGCGATCATTGCCGTGGCGGTCATCGCCGGCGCAATCCTGGTGGCGGTGTTCGGGATCGGTGGCAATAAGCCCGGCGATCCCTGACGGCGGTCGTGGTCACTTGAACCTTGGCCGCGTCGCAGGCTCTAAATCGGGTGTAGCCGCCCGCAGCCGCAGTTTCGACGGCTGGCCTCGGCACCAGGAACTACAGGGAATAATATGACGGACCTTTCCAGCCAGCCGGGATCGCGAGCGGTATTTCCGTCTATTCAGCGCCGTGCGCTCGATACCCTGCAGGTCAACCTTGGGTACCGCTGCAACCAGGCCTGCAACCACTGCCACGTCGATGCCGGTCCGCTGCGGACCGAGATGATGAGCGCCGAAACCATCGACACCGTGCTCACGTTCATTCGCAAACATTCGATCCGCAACCTCGATCTGACCGGCGGTGCGCCGGAACTGAACGCACATTTCCGCCGCCTCGTTCGGGCCGCCACGCGTGCCGGGGCGACGGTCATCGACCGTTGCAACCTGACCGTGCTGAACGAACCTGGCCAGCAGGACCTGGCCGCGTTTCTCGCCTCCGAACGCGTGCGGGTGGTTGCTTCGTTGCCGTGTTATTCGCCGGATAACGTCGATGCGCAGCGTGGCAAAGGTGTTTTCAGCGCTTCGCTGCGGGGCGTCGCGGCACTCAATCAGGTCGGCTACGGAGATCCTGACAGCGGCCTCGAACTGGATTTCGTGTACAACCCTCAGGGTCCGAATCTGCCGCCCGATCCGGCCGCGCTGGAGGCGGATTACAAACGCGAGCTCGGCGCGCAGGGTATCGTTTTCAACCGCCTGCTCACGATCACCAACGTGCCGATCAATCGCTTTCGTCATGCGCTTGCGCGCGAGCAGCAGCTGGAAGCTTATATGGCGACCCTGGTGGCGAATTTCGAGACCGCCAATCTCGAACACGTGATGTGTCGCACGCTGCTGAGCGTTGACTGGCAGGGCTGGGTTTATGACTGCGATTTCAACCAGATGCTCGCGATCCCCGCGGGCCGCAAGCGGCGTCACCTGTCCGAATTGAACGCAGGCGGGCTGGCCGGTCAGCCGATCGCGGTGGCGGCGCATTGTTTCGCGTGCACGGCCGGACGCGGCAGCAGTTGTGGTGGCGCGCTCACCGCCTGACCCGGCCGCTGCGGCGCCGGCGATTTCGATCGTGATCCCGGTCCTCGACGATGCCGAGCATCTGGCCCGGTTGCTCACCATGCTCGCGCCTTGGCGCGCTGCCGGCGATGAACTCATCGTCGTCGATGGCGGCAGCTCCGATGACTCGGCGACGGTCGCTGCCGCACATGCCACGCGGGTACTGCTCGCGCCACGCGGTCGCGCGCGGCAGATGAACGCCGGCGCGCGCGCGGCGCGTGGTGAGTTGCTGTGGTTCGTACACGCGGACGCCGCTATTGCCGCGGGCACGCGCGCGGTGTTGCTGGCCGCAAACCGGGGATCGCAGGGGTGGGGGCGTTTCGATATCGCGATAACTGACCCGGCCACGCCGTTCCGCGTCATCGAGACGTTGATGAACCTGCGTTCAAGACTGAGCGGGATTGCGACCGGCGACCAGGCCTTGTTCGTGCGTCGCGAATTGTTTGTCGCGGTAGGCGGATTTCCGGACCTCGCGCTGATGGAAGACATCGAACTCAGCCGCATCCTCAAACGCCACTGTCGTCCGCAGTGCCTGGCCGTGCGTGTCGGTACCTCGGCGCGGCGCTGGCGGCGCGACGGCATTGCGCGCACCGTTGTAATGATGTGGTTGCTGCGCCTGGCGTGGTTCGTCGGTGTCCCGGCCACACGCCTGGCCCGCATTTACGGTTATCGCTGAACGTGGCGCGAACGCGCTTAAGCATCATCGTTTTCGCGCGTCGGCCGCGCCCCGGCGCGGTTAAACGCCGCCTTGCACGGAGTGTCGGAGCGGCGCGCGCGGCGCGGCTGTATGCGTCGCTGCTCGAACGCACCGTGGCCGAAGCCGAAAGCGTGCGCGGCGCACGTCGAATTCTCATGCCGGCTGATGCCTGTGATCGCGCCTGGTTCGCGCGGCGCTGGCGGCGGCGCGGCTGGCTGGTGCGTAGTCAATCCCTGGGCAACCTCGGACGACGCATGGCACGCGCGCTGGCGCGCGAAAATGACGCCGGTAATGCGGCCGTACTGCTTGGCTCGGACATCGTTGACTTCAGCGCAGCGGATCTGGCGGCTGCCGGCAGCTTGCTTTCGAACGGCGCCCAGGTGGTCCTCGGCCCCGCGGCCGATGGTGGTTACTGGCTGATCGGTATCCCCGCCAGTGCTACCAACGCGTCGGCGCTATTTGCCGATGTGCCGTGGAGTACGGATGCTGTGCTGGCGCGAACCGAGCTGATATGTCGCGAACTCGGTCTCGCCGTGGCGCGGGTTGCGCTGCGCCACGATCTTGATCGCGGGCGCGACGCGTTGGTGTGGCGGCGGCGGATTCAGCGCAGACGTGCCTGCGCGCGTTCGAGGCTGGCAACGTAACGTTCGAGGGTGCGCTCAGTGCGGGCGTCGAGATCGACGAAGCACGCGCCGACCCGCGGCGCGGCGCGACCTTCGGCGGCAAATACGTGGCAGATCTCGATCGTAGCGTCGATACACTGCCCGTCGCTGAATTCGATTTCACAGTGCCCGCGGACGCCGGCGGCGTCGTCGAACGCGTGCTGCTCACCATCGTGCACGCGCGCTGAAAATCCGCTCGGCGACAAATCGCGCACGTCGCCGCTGAAACTGAGCCCCGTGCTGGCCTTGAAACGTACCGTCACCGCGTTGTCGAGCGGCACGGTGGCGCGAAAATCACCGCGTCGCTGCGGATAGTCGAGCGTATCCGGATAGATGGCCTTGTAGTAAGGCGCCGTCGCGTCACCGCCGCGTGCCAGGATGCGCGAAGCGAAGCTGACCGCCATACCGTCGATGCGGGTTTTGATGGTTACCGCGGGTCGGTTCGCAGTCAGTTCGTTGCCCTCGGCGGGGGTCAGCGCGTCGAGGACAAAATAGTTTTTTTCAGCGACCAGTTCGATGATTGCGCTCTGAAAGGCCGCTTCGTGTCCGGCGATGCGAACTTCGAGCAGGCAGTGACGCTTGAAGATCTGCTGAAGCAGGGTCTGCTCGGCATGGGCGAGTTGACTTGCGGTGTCGCTGGCGCCGCGTTCGAAGGTGAGCTTGAGTTTATCGCGCAGGGTGCGGGCGGACGGCATGGCCGGGACGCGGATTCAGGCGCAGCCGCGCGCGCGCGGGTCCGTCGGCGCCATCACCGATGACGCTCGTTCGGGCTTAGATGTAACCGACCCGGCGGGCATGATCGCGAGGGCCGATCCTGCCCGAAGCGTCATAGGTCGTGGTTCTCGGCTGCTGGTCGCTGTAGAGCGTATCGAGCAGGCCGGACACGAGGCTGCGGTTGAGCGCGATGGCGCCACCGTTGATGCGGTTGGCGTCGGCGCAGCGCGCGGCCAGGGCGCGAAGATCCGGCCAGTCGTGCGGCAGTTGTTCGCCGGCACGGCAATAATTGCCGGCTTCGTTTTCGAGTTCGCTGATCAGGGCCGCTTTGCGTTCCACCGCCGCGGTCAGCGCGTCGAGATCGCGCGCCGCGAGCGCAGCGAATTCATCCTCGAGGCTGCCGGCCAGTTCGCCGAGCAGGGTTTCGATGCGCTGTTTCACATTATCCATGCGGGATGGTGGTCCGATTATTTCCGATCGAGGCGACCGAGCAGGTTTTCAAACGAGGCCAGTTTGTCGGCGATCTGTCGCTCGTCGACCTGGTAGTCGCCGTTTGCCAGCGCTTCACGCATCTCGTTGACCAGGGCCTGGTCAACAACCGGCAGATCGGCGACGGAGTCGGACAGCTTCTGCAGGCGCGCCGCCAGATCGGTGACAGTGACGACTTCGCTACGCTCGCCAGCGGCAGCGCTGCCCGCTGCGCCCTGCTGGTCAACTTTGCGCAGGCCCGCGTTAACACTATGCGCGGCAGGGCCGCCGGGACCTTTGATGTCTGAAACCATGTGCATTTTCCAGTTTGGTTATGGGCCAATTAGCGGGTATTCGGGGCAAAACTTTAATCGCTCGCGGCGCAGTGAGAAAGCGGTCGCACTCTCACCTCGGATCGTCGCTGGTGCCCTGATTTTCGTTCTACAGCATTGTGCCAGTGCGTACAACGACCTCTCCCGTGGCGCTGACCACGCCCTGAATGATGCGGTCCGAACTCAAGTTGAGCACCGTGATCCGTTCCCCGGCGGCGCCGTCCTGCAGCGCCTCGCCCTTGGCCCGGACCGTTACCGAACGGGTACCGATGCTGAGTACGACCTGGTCGCCGCGGCGCACCAGGCGTGGGCGGCGCAGCAGGCGCTGCGACACGATCTGCCCGGGGCCGATGGCGCGCGTCGCGACCTGGCCGTAGGCGACGGCCGGGTCGGTGAGGTAATCGGCCTGGCGCGGATCGATGCGCCGCCGTTCGAGATGCAGATCCGCTTCGGTCAGCGCCTGGCCGCGCGCGACCGGGGTGCGCGTAACCGCAACTTCGGCATAGCGCACCAGTTCCACGGGCACATACAGCACCCAGGGTTTATTCCCCGCGCAGCGCACTTCAACCGACATCGGGCCGCGTTGGCGCGCGGCGTGGGTATTACGCACGTTCAGCGCCTGTTCGCACTGCGCCAGGCGCAGGCGCGGATCGAGGCGGCCGATGGTGAATTCGACATCGTCGCCGGACGCAACCGCGGCGGTAACAAAGCTGCCGACCGCCGCTTCGATACTGTCGAGGCTCTGGATCCCGGCCGCGTTCGCGGCGCCAACGGCGAGGAAAAGGACCAGCGTTGCACAGCTTCGCTTCATAGTTAATGACCGATTCGTGACGGATGGGCGGTTCGCTGCAAGCAGCGTGCCAGAACCGGCATCACGAACCGTAACACCGGCGTCGGCGGCGGCAAGGCCGCAACCGGCGGCAGCGCGCCTTTGCCACTCGGAGATCCCTTGCCGCAGCGCGCGGCAGCGATTGCCGTCATACTCGGCCGCGCGCCCCAGGTCATTCGGTAAGTTATTGATTGCGCGACGGCAACAGGGTTGGCACGGGTTTCGCTAAGAGTTTCGCAAACTGAATTCGCGGAGCAACCCATGCCTTCTTTCGTCGACGCCCTTGGTATCCATCCGCAGGCTGTGGCCCTGCGCTCGGCCCGCGCCGAGATCCTGGCTGCCAACCTGGCCAACGCGGATACACCTGGCTACCGGGCCCGCGACATCGATTTCAGGGAAGTGCTCGGTCAGCACGCGGCCGGCACCCAACTTACCACCACGCGCCCTGAGCATCGCGCGGTCGGTGCCGACAGCAGCGCCGGCTACGCCCTCAAATACCGTCAGCCCCACGCCGCCGCGCTCGACCAGAACTCGGTCGACGCCCAGGCCGAGCGCGCCGCGTTTCTGGATAACGCCATGCGTTACCAGGCCAGCGTGACGTTCCTGAACGGTCGCATTTCCGGACTCATCAGCGCCCTGCGCGGAGAATAACCATGTCTTTGTTCAATGTTCTCGAGATCGGCGGCTCGGCCCTCAACGCCCAGATGGTGCGTATGAACGCGACCGCCAGCAACATGGCCAATGCCAACAGCGCCAGCAGTTCCAGCGGCGCGACCTATCGCGCCCGTCAGCCGGTATTTGCGCCACTGCTGTTCAACGAACTCGAACCGGGCGGCGCGGCAGTCAGCGGCGTCGAAGTGCTCGGCATCGTCGAAAGCGATGCGCCGCTCAGACGCGAGTATCAGCCGCATCATCCGCTCGCCGACGACAGCGGCTATGTGTTCATGCCAAACGTCAACGTCGTCGAAGAAATGGCCAACATGATCTCGGCCTCGCGCAGCTACGAAACCAGCATCGAAGTCATGGAAGCCTCCAAGCGCATGCTGCAACAAACCCTGGCGCTCGGCCAATAAGCTCCTCGAGCCCGCATCGTTTCGCAAAGGTAACGTTATGGACAAACCAATCGGACTCATTCCCGGCGCCCTCGATCAGTATCAACTGAAAGAGCCTGAAACGACCCGGGACCAGGGCAAAATCGGCCAGGCCGCATTTTTTGAACTGATGGTGACCCAACTGCAGAACCAGGACCCGATGAAGCCGATGGAAAGCGGTGATTTCCTCGGCCAGATCGCCCAGTTCAGCACCGTCAGCGGGATTGACGATCTGCAGGCTTCCTTCGCGCAGTTGGCGTCGTCGCTGCAATCCAGCCAGGCCCTGCAGGCCTCGACCATGGTCGGGCGCGCGGTGGTCATGCCATCGGAGCATTTCGCGCTCAATCCTGGCGAAGCGGTCCAGCTGTCAGCAAATCTGCCCGCCGCGGCCAGCAACGTGCGCGTCACCATTGCCGACGCCGCCGGCCAGATCGTACGCCAGGCCTCGCTCGGACCGCAGCCCGGCGGACGTGTGCGCTTTGCTTACGATGGCCTCAATAACGCCGGCAATGCCTTGCCCGCGGGCGGCTACAGCGTGCGTTTCGACGCCGCCATCAACGGCCAGGAGCAGGCCGTGCAGAGCGAAGTCACCGCCCGTGTCGACAGCGTTTCGCTGTCGCGCAACGGTCTCGCCCCGACCCTGAACGTAGACGGATTCGGCAGCGTCCAGATGAGCGACGTGCTCGAAATCCTGTAACCAACCGTACTTCCACGAGGACAACACCATGCCATTCGATATCGCCATTTCGGGACTGCAGGCCGCGCAGGCCGATCTCAACGTCACCGGCAATAATATCGCCAATTCCGCGACTACCGGTTTCAAGCGTTCGCGGGTCGATTTCCAGGACGTCTACGCGGTTTCGGCCGGCGGTGTACCGAACGGCACCTCGGGCCGCGGCGTCGACGTTGCGCGCGTCGCGCAACAGTTCGAGCAGGGCAATATTTCGTTTACCGATAACGCGCTGGATCTCGCGGTCAGCGGACAGGGCTTTTTTATCCTCGACAACAACGGCGAACGGGCCTATACCCGCGACGGTTCCTTCGGTACCGACCGCAACGGTTACGAGGTTAACGCCAATGGTGAACGTCTGCAGGCTTACGGCGTTGACGCCAGCGGAAACATCAACGGCTCGCTGCAGGACCTGTTCCTGTCGCAGGCCAACAACCCGCCGGTCGCGACCGCAGCGGTCGGCCTCGGTGCTAATCTCGATTCGAATGCCACGGTGCCGGCGGTGGCGGTGTTCGATCCGCTCGACCCCGCCACCTACAACGAAACGACCGCGCTGAATGTGTTTGATTCGCAGGGTGGCTCGCACCTGATGCAGATGTATTTTGTGCGTGACGCAGCGGTCAATACCTGGCAGGCGCGCACCTACGTCGATGGCGTGGCGGTATCCGGTCCGAACGCGCTGGTTTTTGATGGCGCCGGCAACCTGACGACTCCGGCGTCCGGCGATATCGTTATTCCGGCCTTCACACCGACCCCCGGGGTCAACCCCATGAACGTAACCTTGTCGCTCGGCAATTCGACCATGTTCGGCGCGCCGTTCGGGGTCAACGAACTGACCCAGGACGGCTTTACCACCGGCCGTCTGGCGAGTGTCGACATCGACCGCGAAGGCATCGTGCTGGCGCGCTTCACGAACGGCCAGGTCACTGTGCAAGGGCAGGTTGGACTGGCGAATTTCGCCAACCCGCAGGGCCTGCGTCCGCTCGGCCAGAACAACTGGGCCGAGTCATTCGCCGCCGGTGCGGCGCTGGAAGGCAGTCCTGGCTCCTCGAGCCTGGGCCTGATCCAGGGCGGCGCGCTGGAGGATTCCAACGTCGACCTGTCCGAAGAACTGGTCGCGTTGATCATCGCGCAGCGTAACTTCCAGGCCAACACTGAGGTCATCTCCGCCGCGGATGCGATCACCCAGGCCGTGATCAATATTCGTTAAGGCACGTTGACCAGCAGCCCAGGAGCAAACCCGTGGATCGCATGATTTACCTCGCCATGTCGGCGGCCAAACAGACCATGAACGCGCAGGCGATCGCGACGCACAACCTCGCCAACGTCAGTACCAGCGGTTTCAAGGCCGACTTCGAGGCGATGCGCGCGATGCCGGTGTACGGTCCCGGCCACCCCTCGCGGGTGTTTTCGATGACCGAACGTCCCGGCATCGATTTTGCCCCGGGTTCGATCGAAACCACCGGTAACGAACTCGACATCGCCATCAACGGCGACGGCTTCATCGCCGTGATCGCGCCGGATGGCACGGAAGCGTATACCCGCACCGGCGATCTGCAGCTGACCGTCAATGGACAACTGCTGACCGGCGCCGGCCAACCGGTGCTCGGTAACGGCGGACCGATCGCGCTGCCGCAGAGCCAGTCGATGGTCATCGGTGTCGACGGCACGATTTCCATCCGCCCGCTCGGGCAGGAAGCCAATACCCTCGCCCAGGTCGACCGTATCAAGCTCGTCAACCCGGCGTTGAGCGATCTGGTCAAAGGCGACGACGGTATGTTCCGCATGGCCGATGGCGCCAACGCGGTCGCCGACGCCAGCGTGCGCGTGGCGCGTGGCGCGCTCGAGGGCAGTAACGTTAACGCGGTATCGGCGATGGTCGACATCATCACCCACGCACGCCAGTACGAAATGGCCATCAAGGCCATGAATACGGCGCAACGCATGGACGCCGCCGGCGCCCGTCTTCTGAATCTCAACGGCTGATCGTAATCGGCCCGCATCACGACGGAATCAATCATGGCATCAGCACTGAATATCGCCCAGACCGGTCTTGACGCGCAGCAAACGCGCCTGGCGGTGATCTCAAACAATCTCGCCAACGTTTCGACCAATGGCTACAAAAAAAGTC
>CALOBG010000078.1:0-11104 GCA_942490995.1 uncultured Gammaproteobacteria bacterium | reverse complement strand
ATCGCCAGCTTTTGCGCGGCGCCGGGATCGGGGATCTGATCGGCGCCGGCGCCGACGCTCAGAGCGAGCATCAGTACGGTCAGCAGGGTGGTGCATAAAGCAGGGCTATTCGCGTTCATTTGATTACCTCCGTGGGCTTGTGGTTGGAGCCGTTCACTCGGCCGGCTCCAGGCGTTCGACGCGCTGAAAACCGCGCGGTAGCTTGAGACCGCGGCGGGCACGCTCGCCGACGTAGTGATCCTGATCGGCCTCCTTGAGGGTCAGGTGACGGTTGCCGGCATAGGCGCGCAGATCGTCCTCCGGCCCGAGCACCGTGATGGCCTGCATGATTTCTTCGCGAACCTTGAGCCTGGCGGCCGGGATCTGCATGATTTTCTGCCCCTTACCGCGCCCGAGCACGGGCAATTCCCCGACCGGAAAAATCAGCAGGTGGCCGGCGCTGGACACACAGGCAATCCAGTCTTCGTCCGGATCATTGACCGCCACCGGCGGCAGTATGCGGCTGCCGGACGGCAGGCTCAGCACCTGCTTGCCGTTCCTGCTTCGAGTCATCAGCGCGGCGACCTCGGCCACAAAACCGTAACCGTAATCCGAGGCCATCAACACGTAGGGACTGGTGTCGGCCATGATCACGCCGGCGAAGGTGGCGCCGTCGCTGGGTGACAGGCGTCCGGACAAAGGCTCGCCGAGACCGCGCGCGGAAGGCAGGGTATGCGCCGGCAGCGTGTAGGCACGACCGTTGGAATCGAAGAACACCGCGCTGTGATTACTGCGCCCGCGCGCGGCGGCCTGGAATCCGTCACCGCTGCGGAAATTCAGTTCGCGCGGATCAACCTCGTGACCTTTGGCGGCGCGCACCCAGCCCTTGGTCGACAGCACCACGGTGATCGGTTCGGCGGGGATCAGTTCCGTCTCTGACAGCGCCTGCGCGGCCTTGCGCTCGACCAGGGCTGAACGACGCTCGTCACCGTAGGTTTCCATATCGGCGCGGATTTCGTCGCGGACCAGGGTCTTCAAGCGGCGCTTGGATGAGAGCGTCTGCTCGATGTGTTTGCGTTCTTTCTCGAGGTCCCCCTGCTCGGCCCGAATCCGCTGTTCTTCGAGTCTGGCCAGGTGCCGCAGGCGCAAGTCCAGGATCGCGTCGGCCTGAATATCGCTCAGCTCGAAGCGCTTCATGAGCACCGGTTTCGGTTTGTCCTCGGTGCGGATGATGTGGATCACTTCGTCGATGTTCAGAAACGCGATCAGGTAGCCTTCGAGCACGTGCAGCCGCGCCAGCACCTTGTCCAGCCGGTGCTGCAGACGCCGGCGCACGGTATCGGTGCGAAACTCCAGCCACTCCAGCAGCAGCGTGCGCAGGTCCTTTACCGCCGGCAAGCCGTCGCGACCGATGACGTTGAGGTTGATACGATAGTTACGTTCCAGGTCAGTGGTCGCGAACAGGTGCTGCATGACGGCGTCCGCGTCGACCCGATTCGAGCGCGGCACCAGCACCAGTCGCACCGGCGTTTCGTGGTCCGATTCGTCACGCAGATCTTCGATCATCGGCAGTTTCCTGGCCTGCATCTGCGCGGCGATCTGTTCAAGGATTTTGGAACCGGAGCTCTGGAACGGCAGCTCGGTAACGATGATATTGCCGTCCTCGCGTTCATAGCAGGCGCGCAATTTGATACTGCCATTGCCACTCGCATACATCGCTTCGATGTCGGCCTGCGGGGTAATGATTTCACCGCCGCCGGGGAAATCCGGCGCGCGCACGAACTCACACAACTCCGCGACGCTCGCCCGCGGCGCGCCGAGCAGGTGTATGCAGGCTTCGGCAACTTCGCTGAGGTTGTGCGGCGGAATGTCGGTGACCATGCCGACCGCGATGCCGGTAGTGCCGTTGAGCAGCACGTTCGGCAATCGCGCCGGCAGAATCGAAGGTTCCTCCAGCGTGCCGTCGAAATTGGGCACCCAGTCGGCCGTGCCCTGGCCGAGTTCAGCCAGCAGGACGTCGGCGTACGGGGCCAGTTTGGCCTCGGTGTAGCGCATTGCGGCGAACGATTTCGGATCGTCGCTGGAGCCCCAGTTGCCCTGACCGTCGACGATCGGATAGCGCGTGCTGAACGGCTGCGCGAGCAGCACCATGGCCTCGTAGCAGGCCGAATCGCCATGCGGGTGAAACTTGCCGATCACGTCACCGATGGTGCGCGCGGACTTTTTGAACTTCGCGGTTGCGTCAAGACCAAGTTCCGACATTGCGTAAACGATGCGGCGCTGGACCGGCTTCATACCGTCGCCGATATGCGGCAGCGCGCGATCGAGAATGACGTACATCGAATAATCGAGGTAGGCCCGCTCGGTGAATTCGCTGAGCGGGATCTGCTCGATATCGAAAGTATCCCCCTTAGCCATGCGCTGCTGCTCCCCTCACTCGATACTCGCCAGGTTGCCCTTGCGTTCCAGCCAGGCACGGCGATCACCGGCGCGGCGCTTGGCCAGCAGCATGTCCATCAGGGATTCGGTGTCGTCGTTGGCATCGATGGCGAGTCGCACCAGGCGACGCGTGTCGACGGCCATGGTGGTCTCGCGCAACTGCAGCGGATTCATCTCGCCGAGGCCCTTGAAGCGCTGCACGTTGATCTTGCCCTTGATTTTCTCGGCCGCAATGCGGTCGAGCACGCCGATGCGCTCGTCATCGTCGAGCGCATAGAACACTTCCTTGCCGACATCGATACGGTACAGCGGTGGCATCGCCGCGTAGACGCGCCCGGCCTCGACCAGGCAGCGGAAGTGGCGCACGAACAATGCACACAGCAGGGTCGCGATATGCAGACCGTCGGAATCGGCGTCGGCGAGGATACACACCTTGCCGTAGCGCAGGTTGGTCAGATCGTTGACCCCCGGATCGATGCCGAGCGCCACGGAAATGTCGTGGACTTCGTTGGAAGCCAGCACCTGCGCCGACTCGACCTCCCAGGTATTGAGGATTTTGCCACGCAGGGGCAGGATCGCCTGGGTTTCGCGTTCGCGCGCCTGTTTGGCCGAACCACCGGCGGAGTCGCCCTCGACCAGGAACAGCTCGGTACGCTCGAGGTCCTGTGACGAACAATCGGCGAGTTTGCCGGGCAGCGCCGGACCACTGCCGGTGACTTTTTTGCGCACGACCTTGGCCGCCTTGAGCCGTCGCTGCGCGCGCGCGATGGCGATTTCTGCAATCCGTTCGCCCGACTCGACGTGGCCGTGCAGCCACAGGCTGAACGCGTCGCGCACGACCCCGGAGACGAATGCCGCACACGACCGCGACGACAGGCGCTCCTTGGTCTGGCCGGAGAACTGCGGCTCCTCAAGCTTCACCGACAGCACGTAAGCACAGCGCTCGAAGACGTCTTCGGCGGCAAGTTTTACCCCGCGCGGAAGGAGATTGCGGTTGTCGCAGAATTCGCGCATAGCATCGAGCAGGCCCTGGCGCAGGCCACCAACGTGGGTGCCGCCCTGCACCGTCGGCACCAGGTTGACGTAACTTTCGGTGATCAGTTCATTGTCGTCCGCGCACCAGTGCAGGGCCCAGGTCACGGCCTCGTGCGTGCCTTCCATGTCGCCCATGAATGCTTCCCGCGGCACCAGCTCGGCCCCGGCCATGGCTTCGGCGAGGTAATCTTTCAAACCGTGCTCGTAGAGCCACTCGGATTTTTCCCCGCTGGCTTCGTCGAACAGACGCACCCGCAGACCGGGACACAACACGGCCTTGGCGCGCAGCACGTGCTTGATCCGGGGCAGCGCGAATTTCGCCGTATCGAAGTATTTCGGGTCCGGCCAGAAATGAATGCTGGTGCCGGTGTTGCGCGCACCGACGCGGCCGCTTTCGCGCAGCGGCGTGTGCACCTCGCCGCCGGCGAACGCCATCTGGTATTCGCGCCCGCCGCGCTTGACTGCAATCTCGAGGCGGCTCGACAGGGCGTTGACGACCGACACCCCGACACCGTGCAGACCACCGGAGTATTTGTAGTTCTTGCGCGAAAATTTGCCGCCCGCATGCAGGCGGGTAAGGATGACCTCGACCCCGGAAATTTTCTCGCCCGGGTGTTCGTCGACCGGCATGCCGCGGCCATTGTCACTGACGGCGACGGAATTATCCTTGAACAGGGTAACTTCGATCTGCGAGCAGTGGCCGGCAATCGCCTCGTCGACACTGTTGTCGACCACTTCCTGGACCAGGTGGTTGGGGCGCGAGGTGTCTGTATACATGCCCGGGCGCTTGCGTACCGGCTCCAGGCCGGTCAGCACTTCGATATCCGCGGCGTCGTAGCGTGCGCTCACAGGGGGGTGTCCGTCGGCCGCTGTCGGCCGCCAAAAAAAAGCCAGGTCGTTATATCAGGGATCGCTTAAGCCGATTATGGCAAATGCTTAAAATGATTGGAATTGTTATTGCGCGAAAGCCCGCGCGCAGGGGATCTGAACGGGCCGCTCAGTCGAGGTCCTTGATGAGTGCGGCGGCGGTACGCGGGTCAACCGGCGACTGCTCGCCACGGTAGTTTTCGTGATCGATACCGATCGATAAGGGCGCGCCGGCGTGCAGCGCGGCGATCGTCGCCGGGTCGAGCTGGAAGCGCAGGAAATGTACCGCCGAGGTTTTGTGCGCGTTTTCGCGCTCGAGATCTTCGTCCGCGATGGCGTAGCTGCGCGGCCCGTCGCCGGCGGCGACCCACACGCGATCCTCGATACCAACGAGCCTGGCGAGCGCGGCGCGACGTTCCTCGACGTCGTCGTACTCGAGCATGAACGTGGCCTTGAGATTATCGCCATCCGGGATCAGCGGGTTGTAGGCGGCGAGCTCTTCGGCTATCGCCTCGCCCTGAAATATTTTTTCCACCCGCAACATTTCCTGGATCTGGTAGCGCACGGTCAGGCGATCCTCGAAATACAGTGCCGCGTGGTCGTTAATAACCACTTTTCTCAGCGCCTTGTGCGCGATGACCTCGCGGCGCATCTGCGCGCGCTGGTCGTGATACGCCTCGAGTGACAGCAAGTCGGCGCGGGTCAGTTTCTCGGCCATGATGGATTCAGATCCCGTAAGCATGTTTGAGCAGGGTAAAAGCGGAACTCGCGTGGCTGGCGTCGCCGACCCCATGTTCGATCAACTCACCGGCCATCGGACAGTCACTGATGTAATGATCGACCGCGCCGTCGGCGATGCGCTTGACCACCGGGCGGCAGATCTTCTGAGCGAACTCGTAGTTTTCCGCCTTCACGGCATAGGTGCCGTCATGCCCCGAGCAGCGTTCGAGCACCAGGATTTCCGTATCCGGTACGAGTTGCAGCATGTCGCGGGTTTTCAGGCCGATGTTCTGGACGCGCTGATGGCACGGTACGTGGTAGGCGATTTTGCCCAGAGGCTGCTTGAAATCGGTATTCAGCAGGCCGTCGCGATGGCGCGCCATCAGAAACTCGAACGGGTCGACAAACGCTTCGCGAACGGTCTGGACCGCAGCGTCGTCCGGGAACAGCAGTGGCAGTTCCTGGCGGTACATCAGCACGCAGCTCGGGATCGGCGCGGTGATGCGCAGACCGCGCTCGGCGAGGGCCAACAGCGGCGGGATGTTTTTGTTTTTGTGTTTCTCGACCGTCTCCAGATCGCCGAGCTCCAGTTTAGGCATGCCGCAACACTGTTCGCTGGCGACCAGTTCGACCGCCACCCCGTTATGTTCGAACACCGCGATCATGTCCTCGACAACAGCCGGCGCGTTGCGATTTCCGTAGCAGGTCACGAACAGCGCGATGCGGGCATCGAGTTCCTCGCGGAGAGGGCGTTTGGCGACCCGCTTGCGCAGGGTATTACTGTGAAATTTTGGTAGCGGCGCATCGGCGTGAACACCGATGGTGCTTTGCATTACCGCACGCGCCGGTTTCAGCCGATTGACCGTATTCACGGTCTCGGCGACCACCGGAATGCTGGCCAGTTTGCCGACCGCGTCGGTCGAGGTCAGCACCTTGTCGCGCAAGGTGGCGCCGTGATTTTTGAAATGCACCGCCTTGCCGCGCAGCATGAGGTGCGGAAAATCGACATTCCATTCGTGGGGCGGGACGTAGGGGCATTTCGTCATGTAACACAGGTCACACAGGTAACACTGGTCAATGACTTTCTTGTAATCGGCCTTGTCGACGCCGTCGACTTCCATCGTCGACGATTCGTCGACCAGATCGAACAGGGTCGGAAACGCGTTGCACAGGCTCACACAGCGGCGGCAGCCGTGACAGATATCGTAGACGCGTTCGAGTTCGGTATTAAGTGCGGTCTCGTCGTAGAACGCGGCCGATTGCCAGTCCAGCGGATGCCGGGTCGGGGCATCCAGACCACCTTCGCGATTCTCGTTGTCAGCCATGTGATTCGATTCCGGATCGTTTGGTCGCGCCGTTCAGCCCCTCGGCGGCGACACTGATTAGCAGCTTGTGGTGGCGGCACCTTTAACCGCCGCAGCGCCGGACGAGCGCGTCGACGCGCCGCAAAAAGAAAGCCGGGGCATCCCCGGCTTTCTGTCGTGCCGGCGCTGAGGCGCGTCAGCCCAGCGTGTCGAGCGCTTTCTGGAAGCGGTTGGCGTGCGAGCGTTCGGCCTTGGCCAGGGTCTCGAACCAATCGGCGATTTCATCAAAACCTTCATCGCGCGCGGACTTGGCCATGCCCGGATACATATCGGTGTATTCGTGGGTTTCGCCGGCGATCGCTGCTTTGAGGTTCAGTTCCGTGCTGCCGATCGGTTCGCCGGTGGCCGGGTCGCCGACTTCCTCGAGATACTCGAGATGACCGTGGGCGTGCCCGGTTTCGCCTTCCGCGGTGGAGCGGAACACGGCGGAAACATCGTTGAAGCCTTCGACATCGGCTTTCTGTGCGAAGTACAGGTAACGGCGGTTGGCCTGCGATTCGCCGGCAAAAGCGGCCTTCAGATTATCTTCGGTCTTGGTGCCTTTCAGGGACATGGTGGTTTCCTCCTCGGTGGGCCGATGCGGTCCAGGGTCATTATTCGAACGCAACTTAGACTAAGTCTAAAGTTGGACAGAGTCTAAGTACAGCGCCTGTCGAGGTCAAGCGGCCCGCTGCGTTGACCGTCGCTATGGCCGTGGGTAGAGTTGCCGCCCTCCCCGGCGCCGCTGCCGGGCCCGACCGTCGAGAGGATCACAAGCGACCGTGGCTAAATCAGCAAAATCATCCGCGCCTATCGATTTCGAAGCGGCCATGGGCGAACTCGAAACCCTGGTCGAAAAAATGGAACAGGGCGAGTTCACGCTCGAAGAATCGATCAAACAATTCGAACGCGGCATCGAACTCGCGCGCGGCTGTCAGCAGGCCCTGCGTGTCGCCGAACAGAAAGTCATGAAACTCGCCAGCGACGGAAAAACCGAGCAATTGCAGGATCTCGACGTCCCCACGGCCGACTGAAAATCTTAAACATGCTTCAGGATCATCTTGCACCTTTGCTGGTCAGGGCCAATAACGCCCTGGAAAAATACCTGCCCCCGGCCACCCAGCCGCCGGCGCGTCTGCACGAAGCCATGCGCTACGCCGTGCTCGCCCCCGGCAAACGCATACGCCCGGTGCTCTGCTACGCGACCGGCGCGGCGCTCGAGCGCCGACCCGGCGCTCGACGGGCCGGCCACCGCGGTCGAATTCATCCACGCCTACTCGCTGATCCACGATGACCTGCCGGCCATGGACGATGACGATCTGCGACGCGGCCGGCCGACCTGTCACCGCCAGCTCGATGAAGCTACCGCGATCCTGGCCGGCGACGCCCTGCAGGCGCTGGCGTTCGACGCCCTGCTGCGCGAAGACGACGGTCCTAACGATGCCGCTACGCGCCTCGCCATGGTGCGGGTCCTGGCGCGGGCGAGCGGCTCGGACGGCATGGCCGGCGGCCAGGCGCTCGATCTCGCCGCGGTCGGTCACCAGCTCACCCTGGCCGCGCTCGAGAACGTGCACAAGCACAAGACCGGCGCGCTGATCTGCGCCAGCGTGCGCCTCGGCTTCCTCGCCAGCAACCGCCGTGACGATGCCCTTGCCGCGCGGCTCGAACGCTACGCCACCTGTATCGGCCTCGCCTTCCAGGTGCAGGACGATATCCTCGACGTCGAAGGCGACACCGAGGTGATCGGCAAACCGCAGGGCTCCGACGCCGAGCGCGACAAGCCGACCTACCCCGAGGCTGCTCGGCATGGAAGGCGCCAAGGCGACGGCCCGCGCCCTGTGCGACGAGGCGATCGAGCTGCCTTGCAGCCACTCGGCGAACGGCGGCGACGACGCTGGCCATGATTGCCGACTATATCGTTGCCCGCGATCGCTGAGCCGAAACCCGACGCTGGCGACCGGAAAGCGCGCCGTCGGCACCCGCGCCAGGCCGCGTCAGATTTTTGACTCACGGCGCGACATCTTAACTCACTGATAAAACCGATTTTTTTTTCCGTTTCCCGGAAAGTTGGCACGCGATCCTGCAAAGTCCACCGACAGCGGGCGTCCTCGTGGCGACGCAGACCTCCGCTTGAACTCGCTCTTGGTCTTGGGCGGGTTTTTTCCGCCCAGGCAGCCCGTCGGCCTCAGGCACCCGTACTTTTTTCCTGTGTCTTGACCGCCTCCCACAATTCGTCGAGCAGCTCCGGCGTCGCGGTCGCCACCGACAGGGCCCGCTCGGCGAGGGCGAGTTCAATGGCGCGAAAGCGGCGCTCAAATTTGCGCGTCGCCTGACGCAGACTGCGTTCGGACTCGAGTCCAAGGTGGCGGGCGAGGTTGACCACGGCAAACAGGACATCACCGAGTTCGTCGTCGATGGCGTCGGTGCCGGGCTCCTCACTGGCGGCGCGGCGAAGTTCGGCGAGTTCCTCGCTGATTTTGCGCCACGCGCCCTCGGCATCCGGCCAGTCAAAGCCGACGCGGGCAGCGCGTTTCTGCATTTTCTGCGCACGCGACAGCGCCGGCAGGGCGAGTGGGAGATCGTCGAGTTCGCTGGTCGCCGCGGCGGCCGCCCGCTCACGCGCCTTGGCCGCTTCCCACGCCTCGCCGATTGCCTTGCGGCTGGCAAACGCCGCGCCGGCAAAAACATGGGGATGGCGATCGGTGAGCTTGTGTTCGAGGGCACGGACAACCTCGTCGAAGCTGAAACGTCCGTCTTCTTCACCCAGCTGGCAATAAAAAATCACCTGGAACAACAAATCGCCGAGTTCACCCGGCAGCGCCGCGAGGTTGTCAGTTTCAATCGCGTCGGCAACCTCATAGGCTTCCTCGAGGGTGTGCGGGACGATCGTGCGGTAACTCTGTTCGAGATCCCAGGGGCATCCCTTATCGCGATCCCGCAACGTCCGCATCAACTCGCGTAGTCTGGAAATATCGGCCACCATCGACTCCTTGACTCTGCCGTCACGCGTCACAGCACGCTGCGCCGGTGCTTGCGTCACGCAAACGAAGCGCAGAGAATTTGCTGCGTTCGGACCATAAGGATCCTACGGCCTGTGACGAATACCCGCAGTGAGGTCTAGAACTTAGCCCGAACCGACCCAGGGGTCAGAACATGGCTACGCCGCTCATATTAAGACTCGACATCGCCGGCACACCAATACGCTGGATCCCGTGGCAGGACGCGGTGTGTCTGTATACGCGCGAACTGGTCGCCTGGACCGCCGGCGAAAACGCGTTCACCTTCCATGGCGGCGTGGCACGACGCTCCGGGCAGCGCTCCTCGATTACCGTACACTCGATCATCGCGGTCAAACATTCCAAACGCGGCCGCCACCCCAAACGCAACGTACCGCCCTTGAGCAACCACGAACTGTTCCGCCGTGACGCGCGTCTGTGCCTGTACTGCGGCCGGGAATTCAACGAATACGGTCTCACCCGCGACCACGTCATACCGCTGTCGCGCGGCGGCCGGGATGTCTGGTCGAACGTCGTATCGGCGTGCAAATCATGTAACACGCGGAAAGGTGGACGCACGCCCGAGCAGGCCGCCATGCCGCTGCTGGCGATCCCCTATGTGCCAAACTGGGCGGAATTTCTGGCCTTGTCGAACCGCCGCATACTGGCCGATCAAATGGAGTTCCTGAAATCGCAATTCAATCGCAACAACCCGATCCGCGGCCTGTCCTGATCCGCGGCCGACGGCCGTCAGAGCATTACTACTGACGGCGATGATCGCGGCCTCGCCGGGTGCGGCCGTGCATGGCGCCGACGCGGCCGGCAACTACGCAATCTGGGGGGCCGGGAGCCGATCCTGTCATCAATACCAGGTCAGTGCGGCTGACAGTGCGGCACGCCAGCCGTTCCGGGATTACCTGATGGGCTACCTGACCGCCTACAACGCCGTCGCCGCCGAAACCTACAACGCGCTCGGTGATCTGAATCTCGAACAGGCGCTGGGCTGGCTCAGCGAGTATTGCGACAGTAACAAGATTGACAGCTTCGACCGCGCCGTCACCCAGCTGATCCTGGCGCATTTCGATGAACGCTCCCGCGGCGTCAGCAATGCCGCCGGCGCGGGCTGGGGCCGCGCGCCGGTAGCCCAGGATCCCGGTGCCGCGGCGCGCCTCGAGGAGCCGTGAAGAGCAGCCCGGGCTGCGACCCGGCGCACACTCTCGGCAGCCGCGCCAGCTGATGAAAGAGATTTGTTGCGTAGCACAAGGAAATCCTTCATGATCCGCCGCAACCGAATTTGCCGGTAAAACACTGATTTTTGCAAAACTTGACGCAGAGTCAAAACCCTGTCCCGAGGAGACTAGCCACGATGAATAAAACTTTAGTTGCACGTATGCAGTTGCCGGTTCTGTGCCTGGCCCTGGCCTTCACCAGCGCCTGCTCGACCGTATCGCCGGAACAGCTGTCCGCGGTCGAAGCCAAGGCCACCAGCGCAATCTCTGACGCCCGCCGCGCCGCTGGCGACGCCGCCGCGGCGCTGAAAACCGCCCAGGCGGCCCAGGCTACCGCCAGATTCCGCAGCCCAGGCTGCTGCAGCCTCGGCGAAGAGCACCGCCGAATCGGCGATGTCCTGCTGCAACGAAAACAAAGATCGCATCGAACGGATGTTCGAACAGACGATGAAGAAGTAAGCCCGGATATCCGCGGCTGACAGAACCCCGCTTCGGC
>CALOBG010000077.1:0-9894 GCA_942490995.1 uncultured Gammaproteobacteria bacterium | reverse complement strand
GGAACTGGGCACCGGACCGGTGCCCACCTCGATATACCACGACCCGGCGTTCTACGAACGGGAAATGCGCGCCATCTACCGTCGCGCCTGGCTGTGGATGGGACGGGTCGAGCAGCTGTCGTCTGCGGGCGATTTTTTTGTCAAAGAGATACCGACTTTTTCGATGTCTATCCTGGTCGTGCGCGGCAAAGACGATGTGATCCGCGCGTTTCACAACGTGTGTCAGCACCGCGGTAACCATCTTGAGCTCGAGCGGCAAGGCAACTGCCAGGTGTTTCGCTGCCCGTTCCACGGCTGGGCCTATGCGCTTGACGGCAATCTGGCCGGGGTTCCCGACGCCGAAGCTTTCTACGATCTTGATCGCAGTGCGAAAGCGCTGCCGAGGCTGGCGCTCGACACCTGGGAAGGTTTTATTTTTGTCAATCTCGAGAATGAACCCGCTATGACGCTGGCGGCGTTCATGGGCGAACAGGGCCGCGACCTGGCTGGTTATCCTTTCGCGCAGGGAACCCAGTGCTTCGAATACGAAGGCCTGGTCAAAACCAATTGGAAATGCATGGTTGATTCGTTCTGCGAAACCTACCACGTACCCGTTCTGCACAAACGCTCGGTCACCGATACCCTGGCGGGGCCGGACAATCCTTTTGGTCGTTTAATCGATGTGCGCCTGAAAGGTCCTCATCGAACCATGTCGGTGGTCGGCAATATGCGTTATCAGCCGAACCCGGTGCAGGGACTGGCGTTCCAGAATGCGCCGGGGCCGTCGATCACCAGCGGCAGCGTCGATGAGCGGGCGGTGCTGCCGAAAGGCCTGAACGAAACGCGCGCCGAAAACTGGTCGATCGACGTCACGGTATTTTTTCCCGGCTGGATTATCGTGATCGGAAGCGGCATGTATTTCACCCACCAGATGTGGCCGCTGGGTCCAAACGAGGTGATCTGGCAGATGCGCGGCTTCATGCGACCGGCAAGCAACGCCGCGCAGCGCTTCGGCCAGGAAAATTCAATGGTCGAGCTGCGCGATGCGGTCCTCGAAGATGGCAATACCCTTGAACGTATCCAACAATCACTCCGGCAGGGGCTGATAAAAGAGTTTGTATTTCACGATCATGAACTTGCTCTGCGCCACCAGTACCACACGGTGGTTGATTGGGTCGAACGCTTCGAGTCGGGACAGTAGTCAATCAACCCGGACCGGCACTCAGTGGCGCTGAACCCGCGCCCGCAGGGGCTGCACGGCTCCGATCGCCGGTATTGCGCCGATCCGCGCTGCCACGGCCCATCCGCACGCGGTAAACTACCTGCTTCAAGAATAACCAGCCGGTACCGCGCCGCCGGCGCCCGCTGATGGCGCCACAGGAGAATCCGCTTATGAACGACGTATATATCGCTGGCGTCAGCATGACGCATTTCGGCAAGCACCTTGATCGCAGCCTCAAGGACCTGACCGGCGAGGCGCTCAACAGTGCCCTGGCCGATGCCGGTTGCGACACCAGGATGATCGAGGCAGCTTTTTTCGGCAATTGCGTGCAGGGCCACATGGAAGGCCAGGACATGGTCCGCGGCGAAATCGCGTTGCGCCCGTTCGGTATCGAAGGCGTGCCGGTGGTCAATGTCGAGAACGCCTGTGCGACTGCCAGCACCGCGTTCCACATGGCGGTGAGCTACGTCAAATCAGGCGCCGCCGATATCGCGCTCGCCATCGGTGTCGAGAAAATGTTCTCCGAGGACAAGGCGCGCATGTTCAGCGCTTTTGACGGCGCCTGGGACGTGCACGATATCGAAGGCAGCAAGGAGCGCTTCGCCGATATGGCGCACGGCGTCGAAATCCCGGAAGGTTCGACCTCGCCGCGGCCGTACAGCGTGTTCATGGATATCTACGCCGGCTTCTGCCGTATGCACATGCGTGAATTTGGTACCACGCAAAAGCAGCTCGCCACGATCGCGTCGAAAAATCACGAGCACTCCACGCTCAATCCGCTGTCGCAGTACCAGAAAGCCTTCTCGGTTGAAGAAGTGCTGGCCGGCGCGCCGATCACGTTCCCCCTGACGGTGCCGATGTGTTCGCCGATCAGCGACGGCGCGGCGGCCGCGATCGTATGTAACGCGGCAGGGTTGAAGCGCATCAAGGCAAACAAGGATCGCACCATGCGCGTGCTGGCGAGCGTGCTGCAGTCGGGCTCCAACCGCTCGATTACGAACTTCGAGAAACATGCCAGTCGGCTGGCCGCGCAGAAAGCTTACGAGCAGGCCGGGCTGGGACCGAACGACGTCGACCTCGCCGAGGTCCACGACGCCACCGCGATGGGCGAAATCATCGAACTCGAAGCGCTGGGTCTGTGCGAACTCGGCGACGGCGGTCCGGCGGCTGAGCGTGGCGAAACCCGCCTCGGCGGGCGCATTCCGACCAACCCGTCCGGCGGCCTGGAGTCCAAGGGGCATCCGATCGGGGCGACCGGTCTGGGCCAGATCTACGAGATGGTCACGCAGCTGCGTGGCGAAGCCGCCAAACGCCAGGTCGAAGGGGCTAAAATCGCCATCAACCAGAATGGTGGGGGCATCGTCGGTATCGAGGAAGCGGTTACCTGCGTCAATATTCTCGGCCGCTGACAGATCTGATCGGGCACACGGCGCGGCGCCGAAGTTTCTGGCGCATGCCCGCGCTCGCGCGCGTGCGAGACAAACGAACTCAAGGGGAGCACGATGAACGAAACACACCTGGCCCTGCACGGGCTGGCGGTCAAGAAACACGGCAGCGGTGCGGCGGTGGCCGAACTCGTCGGACTGGCGCCGGCTACCGTCGACAAGCTGCTCGGCGATGCGGTCACCCGCGGCCGCGCGGCGCTGGTCAACGACAAGTACCTGCTGACCCCGGCCGGGCGCATGATCGTTGAATCGGAGTACTCGCGTTTTTACGCCGAGGCGCGCAGCAACAAGGCCCTGCTCGCGGCGCACGAGCGCTTCGAGGTGATCAACAACGAATTGAAACAGGTCATCACCGATTGGCAGACCATGAGCGTTGGCGGCAAAAAAGTCGCCAACGATCACTCTGACCCCGATTACGACGACAAGATCATCGACCGCCTTGGTAACATCGATGAGAAGATCGAGCCGGTGCTGGCGACGTTTGCCGCGAGCGTGCCGCGCTTTGCCCATCACCGGGCCAAGCTCGAAGCGGCGCTCGAGCGCGCCGAGGATGGCGACAGCGCATGGGTTTCGGATGCCACTATCGACAGTTACCACACGGTGTGGTTCGAGATGCATGAGGACATCCTGCGCGTGCTCGGTCGCGAGCGCGAAGAGTAATCACCGGCGTGGCCAAGCCCCTGGGAGAGTTTGTGCTCGCTCTCGACGGCAGTGCAACGCCGGCGCGTGAGCTGATCGGTGGCAAGGCCTGGTCGGTTGCGCACATGCAGAGCCTCGGGCTGTCGGTGCCGCCGGCGATCGTGATCACGACCGCGGGGTGCCGGGCCTATCTCAAGGACGGCGCGATCGCAGCGGGACTGGTTGCCGAAATCGACGCCGCGGTGGCGTGGCTGGAAGCGCAGAGTGGCCGCACGCTCGGTCGCGGCGACAAACCCCTGCTGGTTTCGGTGCGTTCCGGCGCCGCGGTTTCGATGCCGGGCATGATGGATACGGTGCTCAACCTCGGTATCAACGACGCCACCGAGGCGGCGCTCGCGGCCGAGTCGGGTGACCCGCGTTTCGGCCGCGACACGCACTGCCGCTTTCTCGAGCTGTACGCGAGCATCGTGCTCAAGCTGGCGCTGCCCGAAGGACTCGATGGCCCGGCTGCGCTCGGCGCTGCGATCGAAAGCCAGGGCGCGGCGGTACCCGATGGCGCAAGGGAACAGTTGCTGGCCGCCGTCGAGGCGGTGTTTGCGTCATGGAACTCGCGGCGCGCCAAACGTTACCGCAAACATAACAACATCCCCGACGAGCTCGGCACCGCGGTGACGGTGCAGGCCATGGTATTCGGCAATCTCGACGATAGCTCGGGCACCGGCGTGCTGTTCAGCCGCAATCCTCTGACCGGAGATCCGGCGCCTTATGGTGAATACCTGCACTGCGCGCAGGGCGAAGACGTCGTCTCTGGCAAGTTTACCCCCGAGCCGCTGAGCGCGCTGGAAACCGCCATGCCGGCGGTGCATGCGGAACTGATGGCGGCGGCGCGCACCCTCGAACAGGCCAACGGCGACGTTCAGGATATCGAATTCACGATCCAGCACGGCAAACTGTTCCTGCTTCAATCGCGGGCCGCGAAACGCGCGCCCCAGGCAGCGGTGCGCTTCGCCGTCGACATGGCCAACGAGGGCCATATCGACGCCGTAACCGCGCTGTCCAGAGTCAGCGCGGAACAGGTTCGGACCCTGCTCAAACCCTGCCTGGCCGAGGGCGCGACCGCCGCCGCACAGGAACTTGCGCGCGGCGAGCCGGCCTGCCAGGGTGTCGGCGCCGGCATCGTCGTGACCGATTCGGACGAGGCCGAGCGTCGTCACGCCGCCGGTGAGGCGGTCGTCCTGGCCCGCGCCACGACCAGTCCGGAGGACGTTCACGGTATGATTGCCGCGGTCGCGGTGATCACCGAGCAGGGTGGTTCGACTTCACATGCCGCGGTCGTTGGCCGCGCGCTCGGCGTGCCGTGTATCGTCGGCTGTGGCGCCGGCGCGCTGGCCGCGCTGGCCGGCAAAAACGTCACCGTCGATGCCGATAACGGCGTGGTTTACGACGGACTGCTGGCGGTCGTTAATCCAAGCGAAGACGACGACCCGCGTCTGCGCGAACTGCACGCCTGGGCCGCCGAGCACTGCCCGATCAAAGTGATGGAGGCGGGCGCGGCGGACGACCTTGCGGCGCTCGATCTCGATGTCACTGAAGGCGGCGAAGACAGCGCGCGACTGCCGCAGCTTTTGCACGGCCACAAGGCGGCTCGCGGCGGCGCGATCGAATCCGACGCCGGTGTCGCCGCCGCCATCGCCGCCGGTGTCGAGGTCATCATCGCGCGTCATCCGCTGCCGGTTATGCTGGCGGCAATCAATCACCGTGTCGCGGGCGATTGAGCGCCGCGCCCAACCCATGTTGTTGAAGGATCCTGGTGCCATGAGCAATCCGACACAAGAAGATATCGAAAACCTGATCGAGCTGTTCAACCGCTCCGACTGGCAGGAAATGCACTTGAAGACGGATACGCTGGAAGTGTTTCTGTCCAACGACCCCCACGCCCTGGCGCCGTCGGCACACAGCGCGCCAGCGGCGGTCAGCGCCGCGCCCGCCGTCGCTGCCACGCCCGCGACCCCGCCTGTCGCTGCGCCGCCGCCGGCGCACGCCGAGGTCACCATTCCCGACGGCATGGTCGCCGTACAGGCACCGAATCTCGGCACGTTTTACCGTGCTCCGAAACCCGGCGCGCCACCCTATATCGAAGTCGGCCAGACCGTGGCGGCCGGTACCGAGGTGTGCCTGATCGAGGTCATGAAGCTGTTCACGCCGGTCAAGGCCGGGGTCGACGGTGTGGTGCGCGAAGTGTGTGTCAGCGATGGCGCGATGGTCGAGTATCAGCAGGTGCTGATGATCATCGAGCCGAGCGCGTAAGCGGCGCCGCCGGAGCGGTTATGGCCATCCAGCGCGTACTCGTCGCCAACCGCGGCGAGATAGCTGTCCGCATCATCCGTGCCGCGCATGCACTCGGCATCGAAGCGGTGCAGGTGGTGTCACTGGCAGACCGTGACAGCGCCGCGGCGCGGCTCGCCGACCAGGTCATCGTGCTCGGACCGGCGCCTTCCAAACAGAGCTATCTCGACGCGCGGCTGGTTGTTCATGCCGCGCTGAAAAGCGGTTGCGACGCCCTCCACCCGGGCTATGGCTTCCTGTCCGAACGCGCCGCGCTGGCGCGGCTGTGCGACGAACACGGCCTGATTTTTGTCGGCCCAGACGCCGACGTCATCGACGCGCTGGGCGACAAGCTGCGCGCCCGCGCGATTGCCGGTGAGGCCGGGGTGCCGCTGGTGCCGGGCACCGATCAGATCGCGAGCGTGGCGGATGCGCGCAAGGCCGCCGAAACCCTCGGCTATCCGGTGGTCATGAAAGCTTCGGCCGGTGGAGGCGGGCGCGGCATGTTTGTCGCGCGCGCGGCACAGATGCTCGACGACTCGTTTGACAAGGCCAGCACCGAGGCGCTGGAAGCGTTCGGTGACGGCACCCTGTACATGGAGCGCTACGTCGAAAACGCCCGTCACGTCGAGGTGCAGGTGGCCGGCGACGGCGCCGGCCGGGTCGTGCACTACGGTGAGCGCGATTGCTCGGTGCAGCGCCGTTATCAGAAAGTCGTCGAGGAAGCGCCGTGCGCGCTGATGCCCGATCATCTGCGTACGCAGCTGCATGCCTCGGCGGTCACCCTGCTGTCCTCGCTGAAGTACCGTAACGCCGGCACCGTCGAGTTTCTGTTCGATGTTCAGCGCGAAGCGTTCTATTTCATCGAGGTCAATACCCGTATCCAGGTCGAACACCCGGTCAGCGAGCAGGTGACGGGTCACGACCTGGTACAGACCCAGTTCCGTATCGCCGGCGGTGAGCCCGGCGCGCTGCCGCGCCAGGATCAGATCCGCCTCAACCGTCACGCCATCGAATGCCGCCTGAACGCCGAGGATCCCTATCATAATTTCATGCCCAGCCCGGGCCGGATCACGCGCTGGTCGCCGCCCGCCGGCGCCGGTGTCCGCGTCGACAGCCACTGCGAGGACGGCTACCTGGTGCCGCCGTATTACGATTCGATGATCGGCAAATTGATCGTCACCGCGGCCGACCGCCCGGCTGCCGTTGCGCGGCTGGCGGATGCCCTGGACGATTTTGCCATCGACGGTCTGACCAGCAATCTGCCGCTGCTGCGCGCGATCGTGGCGCACGAGGATTTTCGCGACAACCGTTTTCATACCCGCTGGCTGGAGCAGACGCTGCTGCCGACGTTCGAACAAAGTAGCAAGGAGTAGGTCGCATGGCGCATATCGAATTACTGGATGAAACCATGCGCGACGGGCAGCAGAGCCTGTGGGGCATGCGCATGCAGGCCGGCATGGCTTTACCCGTCGCGCCGATCATCGATCGCAGCGGTTACCGGGTGATCGACCTGACCGGCTCGTCGATGTTCGAATGCCAGATCAAGTATTGCTACGAAAATCCCTGGGACGGCCTCGACCTGCTGGTCCAGGCCATGCCGCGCACGCCGATCCGCGGCGGCATGCGTTCGAACGCATCGGTCACGTTCGGCGTCACCCCGGATTCGCTGATGGACGCGTGGATGCGTCAGCTCAATGTCCACGGCGTGCGCAGCTTCTGGGTTTACGATGTGCTGTTCAACAACGACAAAACCAGGCGCCTCGCGGCGGTTGCCAAGCAGTTCGGATCAGAAGTGGCCGGCGCGATCATGTTTACCCTGAGCCCGGTGCACACCGACGCCTACTACGCTAAACAGGCCGATGAACTGTCCGCCTGCGACGACATCGACACCATCCTGCTCTACGACACCGCCGGCGTGCTCGAGAAGGAACGCCTGCAGACGCTGGTGCCGGCGATCATGGCGAAATCCCGCGGTAAGCCGATCGAGTTTCATTCCAATAACCTGCTCGGACAATCGGCCAAGGCTTACCTCGACGCCGTCGATCTTGGCGTCACCATTCTGCACACGGCGGTCAGGCCGATGGCCAACGGTCCGTCGGTACCGTCGGTCGAGATCATGACGCGCAATCTCGAACTGCTCGGCCATACCCACGACGTCGACACCGCGCTGTTTCGCCCGGTTGCCGATCACTTCGAGAAAGTCGGCAAGGCCGCCGGCTTTCTCGTCAATCAACACGCCGAGTACGATGTCATGTCGATCCAGCACCAGGTGCCGGGCGGCATGGTCGGCACCCTCAAGGCGCAGCTTGTGCAGCACGGCATGAGCGATCGCCTCGACGACGTACTGGCGGAAACCGCGGTTGTGCGTCGTGAACTCGGCTACCCGGGCATGGCCACACCGTTCAGTCAGCTGGTCGGCACCCAGGCAGTACTCAACATCATCACCGGCAAACGTTATTCGTCGATCCCCGACGAGGTGATCCAATACGCGGCTGGTTTCTACGGCGAACCGGCCGGACCGATCGATCCCGACATCATGGATCGCATCATGTCCTCGCCGCGCGGCAAGGAAGTGTCGTCGACCCCGCCGGCCCAGCCGAGTATCGAGGAGCTGCGCAAGGAATACGGTACCGATGACGATGACGAGTTGATCCTGCGTGCGCTGGTGCCGGGACCGGGCCTCGACAAGATGCGTACCTCGGGGCCGGTCAAAACCACCTATCCGTACCTGTCCTCGCCGGAGCTCGACCAGGTTGCGCGGCTGATGAAAATCGCCAGCTCGCCGGTCGTGCAGGTCAAGTCGGCCGGCTTCGAACTGAGCCTGCGTAAATCCTCATGAGTCAGCGCCGCGCGGTGATCGTCGATATCGTGCGTTCGCCGTTCGGGCGCGGACGCGATGGCGGTGCCCTGGCCGGCCTGCACCCGGTCAATCTTTATGCCCACGTGCTGGAGACGCTGGTTGCACGCACCGGTATCGATCCGCAATTGATCGAAGACGTGATCACCGGTTGCGTGATCCAGGTTGCCGAACAGTCCGGCAATATCGGCCGCCAGGCGGTGCTCGCCGCCGGCCTGCCCGAATCGGTGCCGGCGGTGACCCTCGATCGTAAATGTGGTTCGGCGCAACAGGCGATGGATTTCGCCGCGCAGGGCGTGATCGCCGGCGCCTACGACGCGGTTATCGCCGGCGGGGTGGAGATGATGAGCGTGGTGCCGATGCGGGTGAACCGCATGGGCAAGGACAACGAGGGCAGCCGTTTTCACGCCCGCTACCCCGACGGCATGATTCGCCAGGGCATTTCCGCCGAACGCATCGCCGCGCGCTGGGGTCTCGATCGCGAGACCCAGGATACGTTTCGCATTGCGCTCACATCAGCGTGCCGCCGCCGATCAACACGGCGCCGCGCGTGACATCGCGCCGATCGACGCGCCCGACGCCGATGGCGCAACGGTTCGGGTCGAGCGCGACGAAGGAATACGGCCGGGTTCGACGCTGGAGAAACTGCTGGCCCTGAAACCGGCGTTCGAGAACGCGGAGATGAGCGCGCGGTATCCCGAACTGAGCTGGACGGTGACGGCCGGCAATGCCAGCCAGGTCACCGACGGGGCCAGCGCCATGCTGATCGTCGAAGCGTCGCTGGCCGAACGACTCGGGCTCAGCCCGCGGGCCGCGATCACCCATTTCGCCACCACCGGCGACGACCCGATCATGATGCTGACCGCGATCATTCCGGCCACGCGCAAGCTGCTCAAACGCGCGGGACTGACGCTTGCCGAAATCGACGCTTATGAAGTCAACGAAGCGTTCGCGTCGGTGCCGCTGGCCTGGCAGAAGGAGTTTGCGACCGATCCCGAACGCCTCAATATTTTCGGCGGCGCCATCGCGCTCGGTCATCCGGTCGGCGCCTCGGGAGGACGCCTGATCGCAAACCTGCTACGCGCGCTGGAGCACAACAACGGTCGCCGGGGACTGGTGACGATGTGCGAATCGGGCGGTATGGCCAACGCGACTTTGATAGAACGTTTGTGATGGGTTTCAACGCCCGTAGAAAGGAGAAACAGGCATGACCGGCAGGGTCGAGGACAAGATTGCGATTATTACCGGTGCCGGTTCCGGTATCGGGCAGGCCTGCATGGAGCTGTTTGCCCGCGAAGGGGCGACGGTGATCGGCTGCGGGCGCCGTCAGGCGGCGCTCGACGAAACCCTGGCCAGGGTGAAAGCCGATGGCGGCAAGGGCATGGTGGTCGCCGCCGACCTGTCGAAGCTGGAAGACGCCGAAC
>CALOBG010000076.1:0-4198 GCA_942490995.1 uncultured Gammaproteobacteria bacterium | reverse complement strand
CTCACTATCGTCACCCTGGCCTTGCGCCAGGCCGACCACATCGTCGCGCAGATGAAGTCCGGCGCAATCTGAAACCAGGGCGGCCGCACCTGCCGCCGAAGTCAGGGCGCAGCGGACAGCGGCAGCGCGAGCGGCCGCAGCGACGAGCCGGTCGCGCCGCGGACCTTGATCGGCGCCGCGATCAGCACAAATTCGTAGACCCGATCGGCGGCGAGGTCTTCGAGCCAGACATTTTCGACCAGGCACACACCGCGCTCCGCGAAGGCGTAGCTGTGCACCGCCTTGCCCTGCACCGGGAGACGTTCGACGGCGATATTGTCTGCGCCGATCAGCACCACGCCGCGGTCCAGCAACCAGCGCGCGCCGGCCAGCGCGATACCCGGCTCGTGCGGGACATACAGCTTCGGATCCGGCCACACCGTCATGCGCCCGGTACGGATAAACACCGCATCACCTGCGCCGAGCGTTACGCCCTGTCGCAGCAACGCTGATTCGAGATCGCCCGGCGTGATCTCGTACGAGGGCGCGAGCATGTCGAGCCCTTTGTCGCCCGCCACGTCGATCAGGATCCCACGCGTGATAATCGGCGGGATCTCGTCGCTGCCGGCGACCGTCCAGCCTTTGTTGCCGAGATGATCGGCGCGGTCGAAGCGATTAAAAATTTTGTCGCCGTAACCGGCGTGATTGAGCGCGTCGATGTGCGTGCCGGTGTGGCTCGACATGATCACGGCATCGTCGTACAACGCGATCGGGTGGGCCGGATCGCCGGGATTCACACCTTCCACGCGCAGACCATCCGGCGTGTGGGTCATCCACATATGAAAGTCGGGGTCGCCCATACCAAGATGAACGAGGCCCGGCATGCCGGGAAAATTTTCCACACTGAGGTCATAAACCTTGCCGCTGGCGACCCGCGACAGTATCGCGAGCCGGCTCGCATCATCGAGCTGGTTCAACGCGCCGCGTTCGTCGGCCGGGCCGTAAGGGCTCGGCGCAACTTCGTCCGCCGCGTCGACACCGCGGATAACCGCGGTAAGGATCACAATGCTCACGACCCCCAGGATCGGATTGCGGTAATTCATAACGCCACCTCGCAAGCGGGAACGCGCCGTCCGCGCGATGCCATAATAGGACAAACGACAAGCGCGAGAATTAGCAGGTATTAACGCAATGGATTACCCGTTCGAAGCGCCCCTGGTCGAGATATCCCGGCGCCTGGCTGAGCGTGAGTTTTCGGCGCTCGAGCTGGCCCGAGCCATGTTAGCGCGCATAGAAGCGCTCGATTGCCGCCTTCACAGCTACGCCAGCGTAGCTGCCGACCTGGCCCTGGATGCCGCCACTCGCGCTGATGCGACACGCCAAAACGGCGCCGGGCATTCACCCCTGCTGGGCGTGCCAATCGGCCTGAAAGACATCATCGCCGCCGCCGGGGTTCCCACCCATGTCGGCAGTGTGGTGTACAGGAACTGGCAGCCCGGTATGGAGTCCTGCGTGGCGCGGCGGCTGCGTGAGGCCGGCGCGGTACTGCTCGGCAAACACCAGACCACCGAGGCCGCCAGCGGCGCGCATCACTCAAGCATCACCGCACCCCTGAATCCGCTGAACGACAGCGCCTGGACCGGTGTTTCGTCGAGCGGCTCGGCAGTGGCCGTCGCTGCCGGCCTGAGTTACGGCTCCTTCGGCACCGACACCGGCGGTTCAATCCGCTTTCCCAGTCACTGCTGCGGGCTGGTCGGCCTCAAACCGACCTGGGGTCGAGTGAGTCGTTATGGCGTATTTCCGCTGGCCGAATCGTTTGACCACGTCGGCCCCATTGCGCGTTCGGTGGCGGACGTCGCGCTGCTGTTCGAGGCCGTTGCCGGCCGCGACGACCACGATCCGACGTCGCTGCACGAGCCCGTTACGCCATGGCACCCGCAACATGCCGATCCGCGCGGTCTGCGCGTCGGCTATGACCCAGATTACTGTAATGACGGACTGGATCCGGCGATCGCGGCGGCGCTCGGCGCAGCGGCGCAACGGCTGCGTGACGCCGGCGCCGAGATCGTGCCGATCGAAGTGCCGCGGCTGGAAGATGCCGTAGCCGCCTGGCTGACCCTGTGTGCCAGCGAGGCGGTGCAGGCCCACGCCGCAAGCTACCCTGCGCGCGCCACTGAATTTGGCGCAGGTCTTGCTGCGCTGCTTGAATTCGGCCGCCGCATCGATGCCGCCGAGGTCCGCCTGGCGCGCACTGCCGCGCGCGCCGCTACGCGGTCGCCTATCGAGCGCCATTGCGCGTCGACGTGTTCATCTCAGTCCGACGTTTCATAGCCTCACACCGAGCGTGGCCGAGGCCGAAGCACAGATGCGCGGCGCCGCGATGCGACGCTTCGTGGCTTTTACCGCGCCTGCCAATCTGAGCGGCTGCCCGACCCTGTCCGTGCCCGCCGGCCACGACGACACGGGCGTACCCTTCGGTTTTCAGCTGGTCGCCGACGCGCTCGGCGAGGCACATCTGTTCAACGCCGGGCTGGCCCTGGAAAAAAGCGCCTGAGCAGACGAACGCGCACGTCGTTCGAGCGCCGCCGAGTTTGAAGATCCGCTGTTTCTCGAGCCGTCGCGATCCTGCCGTCGTGGAACAAGTAGTCGCGAGACTGGCCACACTCGGCTTCAGACATCGCCACCCTGCATTTCGCGGATCTGCGCTTCGAGGATTTTGATCGCTTCGCGCGCTTCGTCGCCTTCCGGGATCGGCTTGCCGGAATCGCGCCACTCGACCGCGGCCTTGAACTGGTTGGCCTGCGCGTAGCGCCGGAACCATACCCCCTCCGGGTTGTGACGCGTGATGCCGTCGAACACCGTCGCCAGGGTCTGGCTGGCGAGCAGTCCCATACGCTCGAGCGACTCGTTGACGATCATTTTCTGCATCATCAACATGCCGCTCGGCACGCTGGCGATACGCGCGGCGAGGCGGTCGACCGCGGTGTCCAGCTCGGCGGCGGGCACCGATTCGCTGACCAGACCCCAGCGCTCGGCGGTGCTGCCGTCGATGAGATCGCCGGTCAGGGTCATGCGTTTGGCGCGTTCTGGCCCGAGCCGGTAGGTCCAGTGCGCGGTGGTTGGACAACCCCATACTCGAACCGGCATGTAGCCGATGCGCGCATCGTCTTCCATGACGATCTGATCGCAGCACAGGGCGATATCGGAGCCGCCCGCGATAGCATACTTGTGCACGCGGGCTATGGTCGGTTTATGCGAACGCCACAGGCTCATGAAGTCATCCGTGTAACCGCGCATGGTTCGATAATCACGCATCGGGTCCCAGTGTTCGGCTTCCTGCTTGCACGGGTGATCGTCACTGCCTTCGGCGAACAGGCCAATGTCATAGCCCGCGCAGAACGCCGGACCGGCGCCCTGCAGAACGATGACGTGGATGTCGTTGCAATCATTCGCGGCCTGCACCGCGCGGCGGATTTCACCGGGGGTATCGAAGGTGATGGCGTTGAGGCGCCGCGGTCGGTTGAAGGTAATGCGTGCAACGCGTGGATTGGCCGGATCCTGATTCACGGTCAGGGTCTTGAGGTCCTGGTACGCGATGAGTGGCGTACCCGCGTGCGGATCAAGTCCGGGGCTGCTCGTCATAAGGTCGCTCCTGTATCGCTTACGCGCGGCCACACGCTGGCGCGCAGGCCATGGTTGCCTGGACTTCGAGGCTCACGGCGTTGTTCAGATCGTCAGACAGATTTTGCCGAAATGTTTCTGCGAGGCCTGGTGAGCGAATGCGTCGGCAATTTTGTCGAGAGCAAAACTGCTGTCAATCACCGGACGCAGCGCGGATGCCTCGAGACCGCGTGTCATCTCCAGCTGGTGTTCGCGCGAGCCGACCGTGATGCCGGAAATGCGGATATTCCGCCACATTACCGCGGCGGTGGGGACTTCGCCGCCCCAGCCGGTCAATACACCGATCAGGGAAATATGTCCGCCTACCCGGGTCGCGGCAATCGACTGCGGCAGGGTGCCCGGCCCGCCGATCTCGACCACCTCATCGACACCACGACCGCCGCTCATGGCCATCGCCTCGGCGCCCCATTCCGGCGTGTCGCGGTAATTGATCAGGTAGTCGGCGCCAAGCTTGCTCAAACGTTCGAGCTTGGCGTTCGACGACGAGGTTGCAATGACACGGGCGCCAGCCGCTTTGGCCATCTGCACGGCAAAAATG
>CALOBG010000075.1:0-16130 GCA_942490995.1 uncultured Gammaproteobacteria bacterium | reverse complement strand
AGCCAAGTCCGAGCAGGCTGATCACGTCGACCGCAAGCGTCACGTCGTCGGCGCTGGCCGGTACGGCCAGGATCCCCATCGTCGCCTGCGGCGCCAGGGCACCGACCGCCGCCGCAATGACCGCGTTGCGCCCGGTAGTATCGAGCACAAAATTGACGCCGCCGGGCACGATGGCGCGCACCGCCGCGGCGAGATCGCTGGCCGTGCCCGGATCGATGACCTGGGTGGCGCCGAGCGCGAGCGCCATCTCGCGCCGCGCCGAGTGCGGTTCGAGCACGATGATGTGTGCACAGTTCTGCACCACCGCGCCAAGTACCGCGCTCAGCCCGACCGCGCCGCCGCCCAGGATCAGCAGCGCCGATCCGGACGGGCAGGCAAGTGCACGCATGATGCTGCCGGCGCCAGTCTGCACGCCGCAGCCGAGCGGGCCGAGCAGTTCCAGCGGCGCGTCCGCACGCACCTTGATGGCGTTGCGCTGATTGACCAGCGCATGCGTGGCGAACGATGACTGGCCAAAAAAATGACTGGCGATCGGTTCGTCACCGCATTTGAGCGCGACGCTGCCATCGGCGCGCACGCCGCCGAAGTTGAGCGGAAAAAGTTTGCGCAGTAGCCGGGCGTGCCGTGGTCGCAGCTCGCGCAGGCGCCGCAGGAAGCAAACGACAGCACCACCTGGTCACCGACCTGCAGATCGCGGACTGCTTTACCAACCTGTTCGACAACGCCCGCACCTTCATGGCCGAGCACCGCCGGCAGCGGCACCGGTAACTGCTGATCGCGCGCGGCAAGATCGGTGTGGCAGACGCCGGCGCTGACCACGCGCACAAGTACCTCGTCGTCGCGCGGCGCTTCGAGTTCCAGAGTTTCGACGCTGAACGCCTGGGTTGGTGAGCGCGTCACCGCGGCGCTGATCTGCATGCTGGTTTCCCCTGAGTATCCGTCGCGGTACGCGACGCGGTTACCCCGAGCCGCGGCCGCCGGTGGCGGTGAGGTGACTCGGCAATAAACATAACGTAGCATATAGTACGCATGATTACTAAATTGAGTCCAGCCCCACGGCGTACCCGCCCGGGCCGTCCGCCAGCGAGGATTGCAGCATGGAATTGGACGCGTTTGAACTGACCATCGACGACGGCGTCGCCCACATCATCTGGAACCAGCCGGAACGCGGCAATCCCTTCGACGGCACGTTCTGCCGGGAGTATTCCGCGCTGGCGGTGGAATGCGACGAAAACCCACGGGTGCGGGCGGTATTGATGGAGGCGCGCGGTCGATACTTCAGCGTCGGCGGCGATCTCAAGGCCTTTGGCAGCGACCGCGACGCGTTGCCGCACAAAATCAAAAGCTGGTCGGCGCCGCTGCATGCCGGCATCTCACGCTTCGCGCGCATGGATGCACCGGTCATCATCGCCTGCCATTCGCTCGTCACCGGCGGTGCCGTGGCGCTGACCGCGGCCGCCGATTTTGCCTACGCCAGCGCCGACGCGCGTTTCTACGCCGCGTTCGCCGGGATCGGCTTCGCCAGCGACGCCGGCTCCACGTATCACCTCGCGCGCCGCGTGGGTCAGCGCCGTGCGCTGGATTTCCTGCTGCGCAACCTGACCTGGAATGCCGAACAAGCCTGTCGCTACGGTCTGATCAACGAAGTGCTGGCCGATGAAGCAAGCCTGCGCGAGCGCAGTCATGCACTGGCCCACGAACTTGCCAATGGTCCGACCCTCGCCTACGGCGAAATCAAGCGTCTGATGCTGTCCACTTTCGATCAGCCTCTGGAAACGCAGATCGAACTCGAAGCCCAGGCCCTGGCACGCATGGCCCGTACCGATGACGCCTGGAACGCGCTGCAGGCGGTTGCGCGGCGCGAGAAGGCGGTGTTTGCCGGGCGCTGCATAAGTGCGCGGAATAATAGGATACGCACACCACGAATGGTGTACGAAGTCTTGGCACGCCTATTTAGTCAAGCTCCTCACGGTGCAGCCCGTGGCTGCCGTCGAGGAACTTGTCGAAGTGAATGTGTTCGGCGGCGAGGCCGAGCTTGGCCAGTTCCGGCATCGCCGCATCGATCATCGGCGGTGGCCCGCACAGGTAAGCATGGGCATCGTCGCCGGCGATGTCGGCCGCGCTGGTCGCGATGTGTTCGGTGACCAGGCCGCGCGCACCCTGCCAGTCGCTGTCCTCGGCTTCGTCGGACAATACCGGCACAAACGTGAATGCGCCGTTCCAGGCCTCACCGATTGCACGCAATTCGTCGCGCGCGTAGAGGTCGGCCTGGGTGCGGGCGCCGAACAACACCACGCAGGGGCGGCCAACGTGGCGCGCCGCGGCGTCGCTCAGCAGCGATACCAGTGGCGCGAGTCCGCTGCCGCCGGCGATACAGATCATCGGTGCGCGCGAATCGCGCAGCCAGAAATTCCCCGACGGCCCGTGGACCTTGATGGTCTGATCGCTGAGGCCGCCACTGAACAGCAGTTCGGTAAACACGCCGCCGGGCACGCGGCGGATAAAAAACTCGACTTCGCGATTGCCGTCGGCCTGCGGGGCGCAGGCCAGTGAATAGGCGCGCGCGCCGTAAACCTCTTCGACGGCCAGGTGCAGATACTGACCGGCGTCGAACTGTACGGGCCGGTCGAGAGTCAGGGTCACGCGTTTGATATCGTGGGTCAGGTCTTCGCTGGCGCTAAGCCGGGCGGTGAAATCCGCCGACGGGTGCAGGCGTTTGTCAGCCAGTCCGGGCACGTCGAGTTCGAGATCGGTTTTGGCTGCCGCCTGACAGGCGAGGATGACGTCACCCTGCAATTCCTCGGCGCTCAGTACGTAGCCGAAATTCGTGATCTCGCGGATCTTGCCCGACACCAGGCGGCATTTGCACGAGCCGCAGGTGCCGACCGTGCAGCTGTGCGGAAACGCGATGCCCTGGGCCAGCGCCGCCTCGAGGATAGACTGGTCGCGATTGACATCGAAGCGCAGCCCCGAGGGCTGTGCCGTGACGGTACTGGTACGCTGGCCGAATATGCTGCTGATCAATCCCATCGCGAGTCCGCCTGACGCTTGTGGAGAATCGATAATATAGCATATAGTACACATGATTACTATATTTCCGGCGCCAGGTCCGGCTCGGACCTGAACGTCGCGGCGAGGAGGGGATGACGAATGTGGGTGTATAAGGAAATTCGTACGCTGGGTGACTACCTCAGCTACTACGGGCGTCGCGCCGCGGACCGCACCGCGCTGATTTACGACGATCACCTGACCAGCTACGGCGAACTCGATACCCAGGCAACCCAGGTTGCACACGGCCTCGCCGCGAGCGGCGTCGACAGTGACCGACGGGTCGTGTATTTCGGCAAAAACTCCGACGACTTTTTTGTTGCGCTGTTCGGCACCGTCAAACGTGGCGCGTGTTTCTGCCCGCTCAACTGGCGTTTGTCGGAACCGGAATTATGTACCGTCCTCAAAGACGCCGAGGCCGCCTACGCCTTCGTCGAAACCGAGTTCGTCGAGCAGTGGAACGCCATATCACAGGCCACCGGGCTGGCTATCCCGACCACGCTGGTTGACCGTTCAGCCGCCGCCGACCCGTTCAGGAGCTGGTTCGCGGGTTTTGATACCTCGCCCTTGCCACCGGTCAGCATGGAAGCCGGCGCTATCCAGCTTTACACCTCCGGCACTACCGGCGATCCCAAGGGCGTGGTTATTACCCACGACAATCTGAACCACATGCGCCTGTGCGAACATTTTGAGCCGGCCTTCGAGTGGCGTCCCGAGGATCGTTTCCTGGTCGCGCTACCGAATTTTCATCTGCTCGCCATCGGCCTGTCCCTGCAGTCGATGTACAACGGCATGTCGGTCTTGATCGCGCGCCAGTTCGAACCGGCCAGCGCGCTCGCGGCGATTTCCGCGCTCAAGCCCACCATCACCGCGTTCGCGCCGGCGATGATCCAGATGCTGCTCGACCACCCGGCCGCCGCAAGCGCGGATTTTTCCTCTTTGCGCCTGGTGATGTACGCGGGTTCGCCGATTTCGCTTGGCCTGATCAAGCGCGCGATCGCGGCTATCCCCGGCGAATTCATGCAGTTCTACGGGGCTACGGAAACCTCTGGCGCGGTCACCCTGCTGCGCCCCAACGAGCATGACCTGGAAACCGAAGGAAAACTGAAATCATGTGGCCGCCCGCTGCCCCTGATCGAGCTGCGCATAGTCGATGAGTCTGGCGCCGAGGTTGGGAATGACGTCCCCGGCGAACTGTTGATCCGCTCGCCGGCGCTGGCCAGCGGATACTGGAACAAAGCGGAGGTGAGCGCGGCGGCGTTCGAAAACGGCTGGTATCACAGCGGTGATATTGCCATTCGCGACGCGGATGGCCTGTACTACATCCACGATCGCCTCAAGGACATGATCGTGTCCGGCGGCGAGAATATCTATTCCACCGAAATCGAGTCGGTACTTTCCACCCACGCTGCGGTTGCCGCGGTTGCCATCATCGGCGTGCCGGACCAGCGCTGGGGCGAGGCGGTCAAAGCCTGCGTGGTGTGCAAACCCGACGCCACCGTCACCGCCGAAGAACTTCTCGATTATTGCCGTCCGCGACTGGCCGGCTACAAGGTGCCGAAGAGCGTGGATTTTTTCCCCGCGTTTCCGATGACCGGCAGCGGCAAAATCGCCAAAAAAGATCTGCGCGCGCCGTACTGGCAAGGGCACGGGCGGTCCGTGGCGTAAACCCGCCCGCGCAGGGTTGTGGCCGGAACGCGGCGACCGAGCAACGCCGGTCGCCTATTCAGGCTGGGTATCTTCGGGCCAGCGCTCGCGCCAGTCGCGATCGAAATCGGCTACCGTCACCGCGCGGCGCAGACTCAGGTCGTCGTTCAGCAGTTCGTAGATAACCTCGGTCGATGTGCGCATGCCGAAAAAAATTATCGCCTGCTCTGAACCGCTGCCCTCGATATGCACTTCGCCTTCGCCGCCGCACGAATAACTGCCAGCCGCTTTGACGCGCACGACTTCGCCACCGTCGATCTGCTCGCGCACACGCAGCTCGCCGGCCAGGACCAGGGTCGAAGTGGTGGCGGCGTGGCGGTGATACATACACTGGCTGTTCGGTTCGAACTTGACCAGCATGTCGGCGGTGCCGGCTTCGACGTCGACGTTGAGAATGCGGTAATAGGTACCGGCGGTGAAGAAATCGCTCCAGTCGACGCTCGCGGCGTCGAACGAAAATCCGCTGGCGGTCAGTCCAGTGCCTGCTTGTTGTGCCGATGTGCCCATGCCGGACCTCCGTATGCGTAACCGCAGTGTTAAAGACGTACAAGTTAGGGTGGGCGTCCGCCCGCTGTCAACGCTCGCCTGTGGCACTGACGCATGGCCGGCTTGTGCACCTACCGACTTCAGACGCACACTGAGCCCATGCTGAGCGACAACAAAAGTTCGCCGTCATCGGCCTGGCTCGACACCCTGCGGGCGCGCTACCCGCTCGATCGCGAGACGGATGCCGTGCTGACGCGCAAGATGCGGCTGCGCGCCGGCGGTCCCTTTCAGCCGGTGCCTCTTGCGACCCTGATCGACGGCGTACGCGCGTTGCTGAAGAGCGCCGGCGAAAGCACATACGAAATCCACGACGCGCGCTGGCTGGCCGGCGGTGCGTCGAAGATCCAGATGGCCTTCACGCTGAGCGGTGCCGAAACGCGGCGCTGCGTACTGCGCATGGAGCCGGCGGCCTCGGTGGTCGAGACCAGTCGCCGCCAGGAATTCGAGGTGCTGGCCGCGCTGCGCGGTGTCGTACCGGTTCCCGAGCCGTTATGGCTGGACGCCGAAGCAGCGTTTTTTCCATACCCCGCACTGATCTACGCGTTCGCCGACGGAGTCGCCACACCTACCGACGCAAGCAGCAATGTGAGTAACCTGGGGATCAATTTCGGGCCCGAGCGGCGACGGCGACTGGCCCCCCAGTTTGTCCGGCATCTCGCGCGCGTGCATAGCTGGGATTGGCACGGCGCCGCGCTGCCAGCCTTTGAAAAGCCGGACAGCGCCGGCCAGGCGATCGAATGGCAGCTCAACAAGTGGGAACGCGTGTGGCTGGAGGATTGCGGCGAGGATGTCCCGCTGGTGCGATACGCGGCGCGCTACCTGCGCGACCACATGCCGGTTCCGGACCGCGTATCCATGTTGCATGGCGACTACCGAGCGGGAAACTTCCTGTTCACCGAGGCCGACGATCAGATCTCCGCGTTGCTGGACTGGGAACTCGCGCATCTCGGCGACCGCCATGAGGACCTTGCCCTCATCAGCCTTGCCGCGCTCGGGCACAACGCCGAGGACGGGCATACCTTTCTGGTCGGTGGTATGTATCCCGAAGCGGAATTTTTTCGGCGCTACGAACAGGAATCGGGTCTCAACGTGATCCCTTCCGTGTTGCAGTACTACCGGATTTATAACGCCTACCGGGTCGCCGTGAACCTGATCGCGTCGGCCTACCGGGTTGCCAGCGGCGAAAAAACTCATCAGGACCTGTTGCTGGTCTGGATCATGGGTATGGGCTACCGCGTGCTGGCCGACCTGCATGCCCTGCTGGAGGAAACCTGAAGTGGATCTGCGCCCCGAATTGCAACTGTCGACCTTGATCCGCGCCATGCAGCAGGTAGTACTGCCGGCCGTGGATCCACGCAATGCTGCCGCGACCGAGCAGGGCGCCCTGGTGCTTGCCACGCTGAGCATGATGCAGCAGCGTCAGCGCCTGACCTACCGTTACGATCGCGACGAGCTGATACGCTACGTTGAACTCGCCGCTGCGCTGGCAGCGCACCTGGGTGGGTCGGCCGAAACTCGCGAGGCCCTTTCCGCTGCGGCGGCCGCCGGCGCGGATACCCTCGCGCGAGCGCGCGCTGAACCCGACGAGTTGGTCGAACGCAGCCGAGCCCTGCGTGCGCTGGTCGGCGAACTCGCCGCGAAGCTGCCCGAACTCGATGTGGAAGGGGATAGCACGCTCTCCGCGCTGATCATGGCGGCGGCAAAAACGCAGACCTCGCGCGAACGCGCATGGCTGTTGCCGACCGGATTCGATGCCGATAGCCGGCATTTATTGCCGATCGAAGATCAACTTGGCGATGCCATGCGTCGGTTGGACAGGAGCGACGCTGAGCGCGATCTCGGTGGTACCTGATCAGGTGCGTTTGCGGGCGCGGAATAGTTTCAGTTGATGGCGCTCAGATCACCGTGAGTTCTTCGGTGACGAAGCTCCGGCACTGTTCCATGTTCAGAAACTTGAGTTCGTCGGGGCGGATGATTTCGAGGTAACGGGGCTCGACGAACGCCTGGTGCATGTCGTCGACGCTGTCGAACAGCAGTTCGGCGATGCCGTCGAAATCCTTGCCCTGCATCAGCGGCACGTCCGCCGTCGACAGGTGGCACTGTACGTAGCTGCGTACGTGGCGGGTGAACTCCGTTACCGAGCGCACCAGTGGCCCGTGCTGGTCGCGCCAGTAGGCATCGAATTGCTCGAACGTGAAATCGTGTCGGCGCACGGCGCATACAATGAGTTTGATCATGTTCAGTTTTGCTCCTGGGGCAGGCTACGCGGGTGTTCGCGGCCCGTGTGGTCGTCTGGTCAAGCCGCGGCGCCTTTAAGGTCCAGCACCACGATCGGGATCTCGCGCGCGGTCCGCGCCTGGTAGTCGAGCTGCACCGGCTGCTCGGCGGTGATCGCCCGCCACCACGGCTCGCGTTCTTTACCGGTAACCGTCCGCGCCAGTGCGGTGCTGCGCTGCGCGCCGATCCAGACTTCGCAGGCCGGCTCGTCGAGCAGATTGAAATACCAGGCCGGGTGATTGGCGACCCCGCCTTTGGATGCCACGATCGCAATCTGACCGTCGCGTCGGTAGTACTGCAGGATGGTGTTCAGGCGACGTCCGGACTTGCGCCCGCGATGAAACAGCAGCAGGCACGGAACCGGGCCGCCCGGCACGCCGATCACGGCCGGGTCCCATAGATGCGCGGCCTGCGGGTCGGACAGATACAGGGCGTGGTGATCGGCGATCGCCGCGCGTACGGCGGCAGGTAATTCGTTGGCTTCGGCGCCGGGTTCGTTATTGTCGCTCATGGGCGGCTGGCTCTGTCAGGGACATGAGTCTCGCACCAACGTGCGGTTACCCGCCAGCGTTCAGGTTGCCTTGCGCACGGCCGGTTCCGCCAGTCGCGCAGCGATGGCGCGGTAGACTTCGGCGTTGAACACCATGCCGGTGTGGGTGCTGTTGACGCAGGTGTTGTGCGCCGGGATTGCTTCTTCGCAGCTGCTCCAATCGACCACGCCGTCGGTTTTCGAGTAAATCGAATACTGCGGTGGGGCGACCACGCGTGGCAGGTTCAAATGGCGGACAAAATCACAGGTGCAGTGGCCGCTGCCGCACGACGGCAGCAGGTTGCGGCCGACCAGTCCGCCCTGGGTCAGTCGCAGGATGTCCCAGATCCCGATCACCGCCGGATGCGCTTTGACCAACGCCTGGATGGGAGAACCGAGGGTGATGGTCCTTTCGATACGCTCCGGGATCGCCTGGGCCAGGCACTTGGCCAGCATGCCGCCGAGGCTGTGGCCGATCACGGTAACCCGGCCGCCGTTGGCATCGGCGAGCGTGTTGACGCGATGGATCAGGCGTTTCAGGGTGTGGTTCGGGCAATCGTAGTTGACACTGATCCGCGACAGCGCCGGTCGATAGCCGATCCGTTTCAACCAGCGCCGCAGTTCGAGCAGGATCGCGTCGCCACACAGGAACCCCGGGATCAACAGCACCGTTTCGCCGTTGCCACGCGGGACACCGACGCCGTACCAGGTCGGGCTGAAGCGCAGCCGCGCCCACTCGAGTCCGCAGCCGGCTTCACGCCACAACGGGGTGGTGGTGTGTTCGACAGCGTCGTCATGGGCGAACGGGTCGAACGCCTTCGCGCCGGCGAGTTCGATCGGCAAGGTCTCGTCAAGCATATGGCGGTCTACCCGATGGCTGTCCAGATGGTGTCGGCAATAGACTGCCAGAGTTGAAGCCCGCCACCAAGCGCCGGGTGCGAGCCCGGCGTGATAACTATTGTTAACCTGGCTTACCGGTAGTACTTCATGAACTCCGGATCGCGTTTTTCGTTGAGCGCCTTGACACCCTCCTGCGACTCTTCCGTGTAGTAGTACAGGCGCATGGCCTGCATTGCCAGTTGACCCATGCCGCGGATCGACTCGGAATCGGCGTTGAAGCTTTTTTTGGCCAGCGCAATCGCGGTCGGGCTGCGCTTGTTGATTTCGTCGCACCAGTTCTGCACTTCCGCATCGAGTTGATCGTCGGGATAGACGGCATTGATCAGTCCCATCGCCAGCGATTCCTGCGCGCTGTAGCGTTTGCACAGATACCACATCTCGCGCGCTTTCTTTTCACCCACGACGCGGGCCAGGTAGGCGGTGCCGAAGCCGGGATCGACCGAGCCCATCTTCGGTCCGACCTGGCCGAATTGCGCGCTTTCGGCGGCGATGGTCAGGTCGCAGATGGTACAGAACACGTTGCCACCACCGATCGCATAGCCACGGACCTTGGCGATGACCGGCTTGGGGATATCGCGCAGGACCGAATGCAGTTCCTCGACCGGCATGCCGACCGCGCCGCGCGCGTCGTTGTTGCCGTACTGGCCGCCCGCGTGGTCGGACTGGTCGCCGCCGGTGCAGAAGGCCTTGTCACCGGCGCCGGTGAAGATGATCGAACCGATGTTCTGATCCCAGCCGGCGACCTGGAAGGCGTCGATCAGCTCGACCACGGTGCGCGGCCGAAACGCATTGTACTTTTTCGGCCGATTGATGGTGATGGTCGCGGTGCGGCCGTTGACGTCATAAAGAATGTCTTCGTAGTTGCTCATCAGGTTTTCCTTAAATCCGGCGGTCAGCCGATCATCGAGTAGCCGCCGCTCACGCTCAGGATCTGCCCGGTCACGTGACCGGCCACATCGGAAGCGAGAAACAGCACCGCGTTGGCGACGTCGTTGGGACGGCCGACTTTTTTCAGGGGCAGCGATTTGGCAATGGCTTCGAGCTGCTCGGCGGTAAACATCGAGTCCTTGTTGACCCACATGCTGTTTGCGCCGACTTCGGCATCGTCTTCCGGGATCGTGACCCCGGGACAGACGACATTGCAGCGCACGCCGTTGCGGCCGTTTTCTTTGGCGATGGTTTTCATAAAGCTGTTGACCCCCGCTTTCATGCCGCCATAGACCGCTTCGCGCGGCTCGCCCTGGCGGCTGGCGTCGGAGCTGATCGAGACGATCGCACCGTGCTTCTGCGGCGCCATGATGCCGAGCGCGGTATAGGTGCAGTTCAGCATGCCGACGAAATTGATGCGGATAATTTTTTCCCACAGTTCGGGGGTGGTCTGGGTAAAAAACATCAGGTCGTCCCAGCCGACGTTGTTGACCAGCACGTCGACGCTGCCATAGGCATCGGTAGTCTGTTTGAACATCGCCTGCACCTGGGTCAGATCGGTGACGTCACAGGCCGCCACTTCGACCGCCGCCGCGCCGGCCGCGCGGGCTTCGTCGGCGACCGCCGCGGCCTGGCTGGTGTCGATATCGCCGATGGTGATTTTCGCGCCTTCGCGCGCAAAACCGAGCACGATGGCGCGGCCGATGTTCGAGCCGCCGCCGGTGACGATGACGGCTTTGTCTTTGAGTCCGAGATCCATGAGTGCTGAGTCCTCTGCTGTGGTTTGTGATCAGTTGATGCCGAAGCGGGTGCGCGCGGCACGGTAGTCGTCGACCAGGCGCCGTACGCGCTCGGCCGCCGGTACGATGTCGGTAACCGCGCCGACGCCGTGGCCGCAGCCCCAGATGTCGCGCCAGGTTTTGTGCGAATCACTCGACGGGCTGACGTTGGTCGTTTTGTCCGCGTCGCGGACCAGATTAGCAGGGTCGAGACCGGCACGTTCGATGGAGGCGGCGAGAAAATTGGCCGGCACGCCGCTGAAGTAATCCGTGGTGACAATATCGGCGCTGCTCGCGGTCGCGACCTGCTGTTTGTACGCGGGATCGGCGTGCGCTTCGGTGGTGGCGATAAACGGCGAGCCGATATAGGCGAGATCGGCGCCCATCACTTGAGCGGCCAGGACCGCGTGACCGGAAGCGATGGCGCCGGACAGGGCCAGCGGACCATCCCACCAGGCACGGATCTCATCGAGCAGTGCGAACGGCGAAACCTTGCCGGTGTGGCCGCCGGCCCCGGCCGCCACCGCGATCAGACCGTCGCAGCCGTTGTCGATGGCTTTGCGGGCGTGCCGATCGGAAATGATGTCGTTGAATACCAGTCCGCCGTAGGCGTGTACGGCGTCGACGATGTCGCGGTGCGCGGACAGGCTGATGATCACGATCGGCACTCGGTGTTCGACGATGGTAGCGGTATCCTCCATCAACCGATCGTTGGAGCGATGTGCGATCTGGTTGATCGCAAACGGCGCCGACGGGTGCCCAGGGTTGGCGCTGTCATGGGCGGCCAGACCCGATTTGATCGACGTGATCCACTCGTCGAGCTGCGCTTGCGGCCGCGCGTTCAGGGCCGGCAGCGAGCCGACGATGCCGCTGGTGCACTGCGCAATCACGAGGTCTGGGCTGGAGACGATAAACATCGGCGCCGCCACGATCGGCGCGGCCAGCGAGTCGAACAGGGCGGGCAGGGACATCGTTCAGATCGCCCGGCTGATCAGTTCTTTCATGATCTCTGACGATCCGCCGTAGACGCGCTGCACGCGGGTGTCTTTCCACAGCCGTGCGATTTCGTATTCGTTCATGTAGCCGTAACCGCCGAACAGCTGGACACAGGCATCGGTCACTTCCGAGCGCAGTTCGGTATGGAACAGCTTGGCCGAAGCGGCCTGGTCGGTGGTGAGCTTTTTTTTCAGCAGCGCACTGATGCAGGCATCGAGATGCGCCCACCCGACCTGCAGGCGGGTGCGCAGGTCGGCCAGAACAAAGCGCGTGTTCTGGAAATCCAGCAGCGTTTTGCCGAACGCCTGGCGCTGTTTGACGTAATCCACGGTGATGTCATAGGCGCGTTGCGCGGCGGAGTGCGCGGTCACCGCGATCGACATCCGTTCCTGCGGCAGCTCCTGCATCATGTAGACGAAACCCTGGTTTTCCGCGCCGAGCAGGTAGCCGGCCGGGATCACCAGGTCGTCGAAAAAGATCTCGGCGACATCGGAGGAATGCTGGCCGACCTTGTCGAGTTTGCGCCCGACCTGGTAACCCTCGCGATCGGTTTCGCAGAAAAACAGGGAAATGCCTTTGGCGCCGCCCTCGGCGCCGGTGCGCGCGGCGATGATCGCGATGTCGGAAGTGACGCCGTTAGTGATAAACGTTTTGGCTCCGTTCAGCTTCCAGGTCTCGCCTTCGCGCCGCGCGGTGGTGCGAATGGCCTTGAGGTCGCTGCCGCCACCGGGTTCGGTCATACAGATAGCGGCGATGGCGGTGCCATCGACCATGCGCGGGATCCAGGTCCGGCGCAGTGCCTCGTCGGCGTATTTCAGCAGGTAGTGGGCGACGATATCGGAATGGACGCCGAACGCCGGTGTCGCCGAACCGGTAAACGAGGTTTCTTCCAGCACAATGGCGTTGGCGCGGAAATCGAGTCCGGCGCCGCCGTAGGCTTCGGGCATATCCGGACACAGCAGGCCCTGTTCGCCGCAGGCCCGCCAGAAGTCCTTGTCGACCTGGCCCTGCGCTTCCCAGCGCGCGATATTGGGGGTCAGTTCGGCGGCGAAAAAGCGCCGCACCGCGTCGCGGAACTGAACGTGCTCGGGTTCGAAAATGGTGCGTTCAAGCATCGGGCGTACTCAGTAGCTTTTCGGCAGGTCCAGCACCTTTTCGGCGATGAACGATTTGATCAGCTGTTCGGTGACCGGCGCGATGCGCGTGACGGTGACTTCGCGAAGCAGGCGTTCGACGTGGTACTCACGTGCGTACCCGAAACCACCGTGAGTCAGTACCGCCTGCAGACAGGCATCGTGACCGGCCTTGGCGCCGAGGTATTTCGCGGTATTGGCTTCGGCGCCGCACGGTCGCTGGTTGTCGTACAGCCAGGCGGCTTTCATCGCCATCGTGTAAGCCGCTTCGAGGTCCATCCAGTTTTCCGCCAGCGGGTGCTGGATGCCCTGGTTCATGCCGATAGGGCGGTCGAACACAATCCGCTCGCCGGCGTATTTCGCTGCCCGGCGCAGGGCGTCCTGGCCGATGCCGATGGCTTCGATCCCGACCAGCACGCGCTCGGGGTTAAGGCTGTGCAGGATGTAGCTGAAACCTTTGCCCTGCTCGCCGACCAGGTCTTCGTCGGGGATAAACAGGTTGTCGATAAACACCGCGTTCGAGTCGACCGCTTTGCGTCCCATTTTCGGGATCCGCTTGATTTCGATCTTGGAGCGATCGACATCGGTATAAAAAATGCTGATGCCGTCGGTCGGGCGTTTGCAATCCTCGTAGCGCGTGGTCCGCGCGAGCAGCATGATTTTGCTGGCGACCTGGCCGGTCGAGGTCCATACCTTCTGGCCGTTGACGAGGTAACCGCCGTCGACTTTTTCGGCAAACGTTTTGATCCGCGTCGTGTTCAGTCCGGCGTCCGGCTCGGTGACCCCAAAGCAGCACTTGTCGTCACCGGCAACGAGGCGCGGCACCCAGCGTGCCTTCTGTTCGTCACTGCCGAAGACCACGATGGGGTGGGGACCGAACAGGTTGATGTGTACCGTCGAGGCCGCCGCCATGCCACCGCCGTGGCTGACCACTTCGTGCATCATGATCGCCGCTTCGGTAACCCCCAGCCCGCTGCCGCCATACGCTTCCGGCATGGTGATGCCGAGCCAGCCGGCCTCGGCCATGGCGGCGTGAAAGGCGTGCGGAAACTCGCCGTCGTCATCGCGGTCCAGCCAGTAGTCGGCGTCAAAGCGGGTGGCAATGGCTCTCACCGCGTCGCGGATCGCGCGCTGGTCGTCACTTACATCGAAGTCCACGGTTTTACCTCGGTCCTTGGGCGGCCTGCAGCCACTGGATTCAGCTTGACGAATAAGAAAGCAAGCGTATAGTAAGCATGCTTATTATCTCTGTCAAACGTATTTACGCCTGCTTATGATTAATGTCGATACACTATCCGAAGTTGCCGGCATCCTCGCCGGTGACGCTGAGCAGTGGAGCAATGACATGACGAATGGCGACGAACAACTGGTCCGTGCGCCTTCTGACGACGACGGCACGGACGAGGACTGGGCTATCCGTCTCGGCTTTTATATTCATGACGCTTCGCGTCTGCGTCGAGTGATTTACGACGCCGCGCTGAAGCCGGCCGGAGTCACGCGTTCGCAGGCCTGGGTGCTGGCCTACCTGTCGCGGCAGGACGGGATGGCGCAGTCGGAACTCGCCGCGCAACTCGATCTCGGCAAGGTCGCGCTCGGTGGCCTGGTCGATCGACTCGAATCCGTTCACCTGGTCGAACGCCGTGCCGATGCCACCGACCGGCGCGTGAAACGCATTTTCCTGACCGCGGCCGGGCGCAAGGTGGTCAATAAGATGCGCAAAATTTCGGGGCCGACGAATGCCGAGATCCTGGCCGGCATCGATCCCAAGGACGTCCGCGCGACGGCCAGAGTACTGCGCGCGATCAAGGCCAATATGCTGAAAATGACGAACGGCAAAGCGCACGACTGAATAAGTGCGCGGAATAATCGGACGCGCAGGCGCTGGTGGCGTGTGGGTCGGGGGTCCGGCGGCCTCGAGTGCAAGCGGGCCAGGGAGGGTTTAGCGCAGCGCGAGGGCAGTGAGAACGTGCAGGGATGCACGGTCGAACGCTAGCCGGACGCGCGACCCGCACGCCACGGATCGTGTACGAAGTTTTCGCACGCCTGTTCAGGCTTCGAGGTCGTCCCGCGCGCGCTGCCCGCGAACGCGGCGGTTTTTGAGAAATTCTTCAACCAGGTGAATTCCCCATGTCCAACCTGAGCTTCGCTATCGACAGCGAGGGCATCGGCATTGTCACCCTCGACATGCCGGGTCGACCCTTCAACGTGTTTTCCGACGCCATGATCGATGAACTCGAACAGTTCGTCGCGCGCATCGAGAGCGATACTCAGCTGCGCGGCCTGGTCGTCAGTTCCGGCAAGGACGCGTTCATGGCCGGTGCCGACCTGAGCATGGTCGAAGGCTTTACGAGCATGCGCTTCAACCACGACGCGGCCGCGATCAGGGCCACGTTTTCTCGCCTGAGCTACCTGCTGCGCCGCTTCGAACGCCTGACCGTACCGACCGTAGCCGCGGTCAACGGCCTCGCGCTGGGCGGTGGCCTGGAGCTGGCGATGGCCTGCCATCACCGGGTCGCGGTGCGCAGCGCACCGTCGTGTCTGGGCCTGCCGGAAGTGCTGCTCGGCTTGTTACCCGGCGCCGGTGGCACTCAGCGCCTGCCGCGCCTGACTTCGCCGGCGTTCGCTGCGCGGCTGTTGCTCGGCGGTCAACCGGTGACCCCGGCGGAAGCCCACGAAGCCGGTTTGATCGACCACCTCGCCGAGCCGACCGAATTGATCGAAAGCGCCACCGCCATCGCCAGGCGTGCCGAGGCCGGCGCACGCTGGGATCGATCCGCATGGCAAGCTCCTGACGACGCCGAGGGCATGTTGCGTGGTGACGATGCGCCGGCCAGGTTGCGCGAGCTGGCCTGGTGCGGCGCGCGCGTTGCGCACCTGTACCCGGCGGTCGATGCCATTGCGCATTGCCTCGTCGATGGTTACGCGCAGCCCCTTGATGTCGGTATCGAAGTCGAAATCGACAACTTTCTGCCGCTCATGCTCGATGCGGTCGCCGGCAACATGGTGCGTACCGGTTTCCTGTCGCGTACCGCCGCACCGAAGCGCGCCGCGGCCGCCCTGGGATCGCCGTCGCAGGCGGTCCGTCGGATCGCGATAGCCGACGCGGCCGCGCTGCCGGCGCGGCTGGCGAAACGTTTTGAAGCAGTCGAAACGCCCGCTGACGCCGACCTTGTGCTGGTAACCGGGACTCAGGCGCGGCCACCTGCGGCCGGACCGTTCACGATTCGGCTGTGCCGGGCGGGCGAGCCGGTGCCGGACGATTGCGAAGTTGAAGTGCGCTATGTGTCC
>CALOBG010000074.1:0-116304 GCA_942490995.1 uncultured Gammaproteobacteria bacterium | reverse complement strand
TTGATTGAAGGCGTGGCGAACTCACCGCTGGCGGTCGTAAACACGCTGGTCGTCGCCGGCACAGTGCTGTTGCCATGCACGGTGATCCGGACCCACGCAACTGGCCCGCCGTTGTTATCAACCACCGAGCCGGCGACAACGAGAGCCCGCACCGGCGACACGACCACGAGCGCCAGGAGTACAACCCGAATCAATTCACGCATACATCAGGTTCCGGAGCCAGCGCTGAGGGCAAGTTCACCGATTGACCATCTCCACGACCGTTTGATAGACATGCCGCGGAGCCATTTCACCGTCGCACATTACTGTCGTTTCCAGCGCGCCGGATTCGAGCCCCACCTGGGTAGCATCAAGCGTTACGGTGTCCTCGCGGAATGCATCGCGAAGCAGCGTCTTGCCATGCTCATGGCTGATCAGATCGCTGGGCTTGGTCGGCGCCATGAAGTTGATACTGCCGATCCAGCGCGTGCGGTTGACCGAGATCGGCCAGAACTCGTGCCCGTAATAGCCGCCGATATAGGGATCGACGAGCATATTCGGGAAAAATCCGTGGCAGTCGAAAGCGAAAAACGGATCGCCGTCAGGGTTGGTGCCGGGAAATTCTTTGGCGGATTCCGCACCGCCCGCGGCATACCAGCTCGAACCCCGCCGGCGCACCCACTTTTCAACCTCCGGCGGTTCGAACGTCGGCGAGACCATAAACGTCACCGAGCGATTACCCCCATCAAACAAGCGGATTGAAGTTGGACGGCAATTCGGGTTGAGCGGCCCGTTGAACGCTTCGGGCAAGGTCGACGCATGTACGGTATTGACGTGGTAACCCTCTTGGAACGCGTCCATTGCGACTTTCCAGTTAACATTAACCTCGGCTGTCCAGATCCCACGCTTGTGCATTTTCTCAAACGGAAAATCCTTGAGCAGTTCGGCGTGCGGCTTGATCTGCTCATTAAGGGTCTGGCTCGGCGCAGGGTCTACATTGATAAAGATAAAGTCTTTCCACACCGCGCAATGGACTGGTTTCAATCCCCGCGTCGCCTTGTCGAGATTAAAAAACTGGTTCTCGTCGGGCACAGATTTCAAAGAACCATCGAGGTTGTATACCCAACCGTGAAATCGGCAGGAGAAATATTTGCGCCGCGAGGTTTTCCAGCACTCATGATCTTCCCAGCAAACGGTTGTGCCGCGATGCATGCAAGTGTTGTAGAAAGCCCTCACCTCGCCGTTATTGTCGCGGCAGATGATGAACGAAGGAGACGTGGCATCCTTGCGGGTGCGGACTGCTTCGATGACCTGTACAAAGTAGTCGCCGGCCTTCGCAATTCGTTCGGCACGGCCTACATAGAGCCACATCTTTTTGAAGATCTTTTCGCGCTCAAGTTCAAAAAATTCTTCAGAGACGTAGGGTTCGATGGACATCTCGCCGGTGTCGACTCCGGGGTAACGCTCGGCCACCGGTCGTTTATTCGCCCAGTCTGGCAAGCGTTGGGCTTCGGTCTCAAGGCTCGGATCGGTACTGGCCATACGGAGGTCCTCCCTCAATTATCCCGCACTTTGACCGGGTCGTCTGGTGAAATGATGTGGAATCGGTCAAAGGCAAACGCATTCGGCACATCGGGCTGGCGATAGACCTCTACCGCCGGTACGACTTCCATCAGCATCTGGCCGAGGCGCAGCAAGCGCTCCGCAGGACGCGGCATGGCGTCGAGTGAAAACTGATCGATGTAGGTACATAGATCGTCCATCAACGGAAATATGGTCTGGTAGAAGTCTTCGAGCTCCCCTTGCGGCCGGGAGACGCGGAAATCGTTGCGGCCTTTTTCGGTAGGAATAGCCCACTCGGCGGCGAAGCGCTCCAGGGCGGCGAACTGTTCAGGTAGTTGCAGGTCGGTCGCTGACATTGTTTTCCCCTCATTCGGCCGCCGTCGCCGGGAGGTGCTGACAACCGGTGCACGGCGGACAATGACGTTGGAAGTTATACCTCGCGCCAGGAAACGTCAATTGCACATGGCATGCGCCGACGTGGTCGACTTCACGCAACCGAAAACTTAATCTGGACGGGAATTCTTAACCCGACAGCCCACAAGTATGGCGCGCATCACCACCATTCCTGCGGCTACGCTTGGCGCCAACCAAGTACGCCAGTTCCTCATTCCGGGCCACCCGCCCATCGCCCTGTATAACGTCGACGGCAGTTTTTTCGCCACCGATGATTTGTGTACCCACGGTGAAGCATCATTATCCGAGGGTGATATCGACGGCGACGAGATCATCTGCCCGTTCCACCTCGGGGCCTTCGATATCCGCAGTGGCGAGGCGAGTAAAGCGCCGTGCAATATCGCGGTACGGACTTACGCGGTGCATGTCGACGGCAACGGAATGATCTGTGTGGAGATCGATTAAGTGGTGGAGGAGCGGATTACTCCAACTGCCCCCCGCTCAGTCCCCATCGTGCTCCATTCAGGCAGATCCGGGTGCGCCCGTGCACCTAATCTCCGCGCGTCTTCATCGAACTACGATGCTTGGCTCTAAGCTGCGGCCACCAGTGACGTAGTATTGAGCCCGTAAAGCGCGGCAACATTGTCATGCACGATGAGGTTTTTTTCGTCATCGCTCATATTCGACAACTGTTCGGCCAGCAATTGTTGTGAGTGCGGCCAGGTCGAGTCCGAATGCGGGAAATCATTCGCCCACAGCATGCGTTCCAGATTGACGTAGTCTTTGAACTGGAACGCGGTGTAGTCATCCTGGAACGTAAAGTAGATATGTTCCCGAAAGTATTCGCTGGGTGACTTCTCCAATTCCTTGCCGCGCATCCAGTGCCGATGACGCGCGTACGCATGATCCATGCGGTACATGTAATGCGGCACCCACCCGCCATCCGCTTCGGCGGATACGATTTTTAGTTTCGGATGGCGCATGAACACCCCATCGAATACAAACATGCTCATCAGGTCCTGATTCCCGCGCACGATCGACATGAACGAGTTGATCTTGGACCCGCGAAAACCCTGCTCCAGTCCGCCACCTGACGTCAGGATATGAAAACTTGGTACAAGTTCCAGGTCGACCATCGCGTCAAAGAAACCGCGGTAGCTCTCGTCGTTATAGTCTTCCGTCGTGCCCGGAATCCCGGGCAGCATCACACCCTTGAATCCCAGCGCCTTGATCGCCTCCAATTCCCTGACCCCACTTTCCGTGGTCTTCACCGCACACTGGCCAAGGCCGATCAAACGATCCGGAAAGGGCTCGCAGAATTCCGCGAGCCAGCGATTGTAGGCTTCCATGCAGGCCTGTTTCAGATCGATGTCCGGGATATTGCACAGTTCCATGCCCACCGAGGGGTAGATAACTTCAGCGGCGATGCCATCGCGTTCCTGGTCGAGCATGCGCGCATGGGGTTCCCACCCGCCGCGGTGCAATTTTTCGAATACCGCGCCGGTTGCCGACAGTTCTTCGGGTGTTTTGCCCGCCGCCGAGACCAGCGACATCGGGATCGGCGACTTGCTCCCCTCGATGTGAAACATGTCGCCGCGCTTCTCATCGTGCACCAGGCGCGGCGCCCGCTCCTTGAACTTCGGACTGATGTAATCGGTATAGCAGTTCGGTGGTTCGCTGACGTGACTATCGGCGGAAATGACGGGTTTCAGCATCGCTGTAGCTCCTTTTCAGTCGCACTAGATATTCAATGAAGTCGCCCGGCCGTTTCGTAACAAGCGTCCGGGGAGCGGTCCGTTGGTGTCAACACAATCGACATTGTTCTGGCGAAGGAGTCGGCCGTTGACGATGACAGCGTCGATGCCGACCGCGCCCGACACGAGTCGATCGGCGCCACCAGGAAAGTCCCACACGCGGCGCAGCGGTTCGTCGCCGATGGTGTCCGGGTCGAAAATAACAACGTCGCCGGCGAGGCCCACCTCCAAACGACCGCGATCATGAATGCCGAAAACCTCGGCCGGTCGCGAAGTCACCATACGCACGGCTTCTTCGAGCTTGATGACTTTCTTCTCGCGCACCCAGCGCCGGAACAGGTAGGTCGTGAGGCAGGCATCGCAAAGCTGGCTGGCGTGGGCGCCGGCATCGGACAAACCGAGCACCGTATCCTTACTCAGCAGCAATTCTTCGACTTCGTCTTCCTCGTGATTAGCCACCGGCATGCGAAAGCGTGCCTTCAGATCCGATCCAAGGCCGAGGTCAAACAGTAATTCAACCGGCGTGACGCCGCGCTCCGCCGCCACCTCAAACAGCTTTCGCTCATCGAGTTCCGGCTTACCCGGCACTTCGGAGATCACGGTACCGCGAAAACCGCTCTTAAACGTTTCGGGCACCCGTCCGTTGAGCTTCTCCCACACGCTGGCACGGAACTCGGGGTCGGCATAGAGTCGTTTCTTGCCCTCGTGGTCGGCGGCCGAGACGGGGCGGAACATGCGCATCGCTTCAAACACGAACGGCGCAGCGAGTTGATACTCGAAATTTAACGGCCGCGGGGTCACCTGGGGGATAACCTGATGGCCTGCCGCAATCAGGGCTTCGGAACGTTGCAATTGCTCGCTTGCCGTGCCGTCGTTGATCGCAGCCCCGGCCAGCAATGCCGTCCAGCTAACCGGGCATCCCGATACCTCGTTCAATTCCACGAATTCATCATAGGAGAGCGTCGGACCAACGGTCGCCTGGATCACCCCGCCACGCCCGACCTTGCGCAGCACCGCGGCCAGGCTGCGGATCTCGTCAAACGCGGCTGCGCGACTCGGTACCGGTTTACCCTGGTAGCCGACATGGGTAACCGCTTTAGAGGTGGCAAAGCCGAGCGCGCCGGCCAGCATGGCCTCTTCCACCAGCGCCTGCATTTGCTCAATTTCAGGCGCGCTCGCTTCGCGCTCTGTGGCATCCTCGCCCATCACGTAGGTGCGTAATGCCGTGTGCCCGATCATCGCTCCGACGTTGATCGCGATGCCGCGCGTTTCGATGGCATCAAGGTACTCAGGGAAGGTTTCGAACGGCCATTGTTCGCCCAGCCCTGCCTGTAATGCGCTGACCGTCATTCCCTCCACGTTTTCCAGGGTTCGGATCATCATGTCGCGGTGCTCCGGCCGCGTCGGCGCAACACTGAAACCGCAATTACCCATTACTACCGTCGTGACACCATGCCAGGGCGATATCGTCAGCATTCGGTCCCACATGATCTGCGCATCATAGTGGGTGTGAATATCGACAAAACCAGGCGCGACGACGTGGCCCGCCGCGTCAATGGTTTCCGTCGCCTCGCCGGGCGCATCGCCAACGGCAACCAGTAACCCATCGCGAATGCCGATAGCGCCGCTGACCAACGGCCCACCGCTGCCATCAGCGATTTCGGCGTTGATGATTTTAAGATCGTAGGGCTTGTCCATCGTCGTCACCTTATCGCACCGTCATAGCGCGTATCGTCAGGCCAGGGTTGGCCGTGTCGGCCACAGCGTAAGACCGACCGAACGCTTATCCGACCCGATACTCCTCGAGCGGCGGCAAACCCAGCGCGTCACGGTAGTTCGCATGAAAATGATGCAGCGCGGGCTCATTGCGGCCGAAAATAAAATGTTCGACCTTACCGCTGTCGGCGGTCAGCTGGGACTTCGTACCCATGTAGAAATCTTCCTGATCGAGCGTACTGTTCATGATTTCCATCTGGGTTTCCAGATTGAACTCGACCCGTTTCGACATGTCGGCGTCGTAGACCGATTTTCCCTCGAGTTTCGTCGCCGGTTCATCGGCCTCGGTCGCCCCGATGTGTTGCGCGGAATAATTGGTTACACGGGTCAGCGAGCGTCCTACTTCATTGCGATTCGGATATATCTGAAACAGGGTGATGACCCGGTTGAACATGACCACTTGCGTGTTCGGGAAAAGGTAATAAGCCACAATCCCGGCATCGGTTGCGTTCCATTGTGATTCTGGACGCTTCCTCATCACGTCGACATAGCGGCTTGCCACCGCGAGTCGATGATTGCGGCCGTATTCCGCATAGGCGGTGGCATCACCGTAGAATAGATTGTTGAGGGTGCTCTTATGCAGCGTATGGAAATGGTAGTTTTCACCGAACGTATCATTGGCGATCTTCCAGTTCAGCTGCTTGTCCAGCGAACCGCCGCCGAGATAAGTCGCTGAACCCAGATCCCAGGACTTGATCTGCTCAGTCAGGTCACCGAGCAATTCATCGATGTCGACTTTTCCATCGACCTGCGGATGGACCACAAGCAGGCCGTACTTTTCCTCGCTGGGAAGCTCAACCAGCCCAGTGCATGACTTATCGATATCGCCGAATTTTTTCGGTTCACGAATACCCAGCAGCTGCCCGTCGCTGGAGTAGGTCCAAGCGTGGAACGGGCAGGCGAAGCGGTGCTTATCGCCGCGTTCATCCTCGGTCAGCATCGCACCACGGTGCCGACAGGCATTAACGAAAGCATGAAACTTGCCCGCCTTGTCACGCGTAGCGAGGATAGGAATGCCGAGATCGTTGTTGGTCACGAAGCTGCCGGGTTGAGGCAGATCGGCGGACAGTCCAAGGACTTGTGCGTGATTCTCGAAAAACGATTCCCACTCCTGCTTTGCAAGCTCCTTGGACACGTAAGATGAGGTCGGGTTCTTGACCAGGCGACCGGCGTCGTAGGTCGTATCGTTGTCGATCATGTCGAGCATGCTTTTGATCAGATCGACCTGTTGAGTTTGTTCCATGGTTCTACTCCTTGGCGCGTCGCGCTCGTTTGGTGACACCGGGCGATGCAGTTGCTTCAAGCGCGGCAATTTTTTTCATGAGGGTTGCGTGAAAAGTATCGACGGCATCCGCCGCCAGCGAGATGTAAACATCCGCCAGCGCGGAAGCACGAAATTTATCAATCGAAATTTGTCGGAACGCCCAGGCTCGGCAGCTGGTGCGATAGCTGCGCAGGATCTGCTCATCGAGCAGTCGCGACGGAATTCGACCGCGCAGTAAGCCCGCGCTGCGGCAAGCTGCGCAGCCGGAGCTGACCAGGCTCTCGCCCCAGCGATACAGTTCGGCAACCATGTCGTGATGGGTGCCGCTTTGATCCAGAGACTCAACCGCTAGAAATGCGGCCCGGTAGTAATCTTCGTCCTCTTCGAACAAGGCAATCGACTCGGTTACGACCGCTTCCGCCATTGCCAGCGGCTGCGCCTTTTGATGGCTACTGACCCTTTGTTCAATCTCGGACAGGACATCGGTAAACAAGGCAACGACCAAGGCCTCTTTCTTACCGATCAAGTTGTAGATGGTCGGAACAGTAACCTCGGCCGCGGCTGCGAGTGCGCGCAGATTGAGCGCATCGAAGCCACTACGCGTGATGAGATTACGCGCCTCCAGCAGGATCCGCTGGCGCCGTTTTGCCATATTGACATCGCGCAAAGTGGGTTCGCTGGTCATCATCGTGGCGATACTGGCACGTATAAATTATTTTAACAACGTTAAAATTTAATGCGGCGCAACATCCTGGCCCTGGCGGGGACCGCCACGCCCTGCTAATCGAACCGGCTGACGGTGGCAGCTGAAATTCGCCCCCGCCGCGAGCACGGCGCTGACGCATGTGAACTCGCGTCATTCGTGCAGACTGCTGCAACTGACCTAGCGCAAATGGCGTCCGTGCGGGTCGACGATCAAGTCCGACGCGCGGTGCGCGGGCTCATCTGAAACCAGCGACGGAAAGCGCGGCTGAAGGCAGCGGGGCTGTGGTAGCCGAGCAGGTCGGCAACGCGATTTAATCTCATTCCGGAGCGCTTGACGTGACGCCAGGCAAGGTCCGCCCGCACCTCGTCGACGAGTTTGCGGTAACTGGTTCCCGCCGCTTCGAGCCGGCGCTGCAGCGTGCGCGGGGAGACGGCCAGCGCCTCGCCTATCGTTTCGATTGAACAATCTTCGTGCCGCACCAATACCTGCAACAGGGACTTCACCTGAGCAACGGCGGCGGTACCCTGCCCGGCGGTCTGGCTGACCATGGCGCGGTGTAATGCGCGATGTTCGCCACCCCCGCCCATGCGCAAGGCGAGCGTGTGCTTGTCGATGAGGATCGCGTCGCGATCCTGTCCGTGGCACATGCCGGGTCCGAAAAACTCCACGAACGGCCCAGGATCGACTGGTACTGTGCGGATTTCGATGCGTTGCGGCTGCCAGCGGTGGCTAAGATTCTCGCGCACGAACAGGCAGATGCATCCCAATGTCAGGTAAATCGCCTGGGTAACTCCCATGCGACCGACGGGCAGAAACGACGACGCTATCCACAGCCCCTCGTCACACCGTTTAGCGCTGAGAGAGCCGGCATCCGTATAGAGTCCGTAAAGGTGCACAAAATCCATCAGTGCCTCTTCGATCGTCGCGGCCGCGCGCATGATCATCCAGCCGTGCCCGAGCATCCCGAGGGGCAGCCGGCGGGCATGCAGGAGACCGAAGTCAGGACGATTGCACGCTGCAGCGGCCAGTTCCAGGTAATCGATAATATGGCCCGCCTGCACGAACAGCTCGGGGTCATCGAATACCCTGGCGGACAGGCCGGCCTTGCGGGCGACCGCGGCGGCGTCGCCACCGAGCTCGCCGATCAGCTCGCGTGCGCCTATCAGGGTGCCACTGATCAGAACCGCATTGTCCGTTCCCATTGTTTGACGCTAAATGCAAAGTTATTGGCGTGTCAAGAACACTATTTCCGATAGCAGTTGTCCATAGTTATTGAAGATCTGCGGTCGACAACGGCCGGCACCGCCGGCATACGAGGGGAACACTCATGAGTCAATTCGATACGGTCATCAAAAACGGCACTATCATCGACGGCACCGGGCTGCCGCGTTTCCGGGGCGACATCGGCATCCGCAACGGACGTATTGCTAAAATTGGCCGCGTTGACGATACGGATGGCGCGGCAATCATCGACGCGACCGGGCTCGTCGTCGCGCCAGGCTTTGTCGATCTACACACCCATTACGACGCCCAGATCCACTGGGATCCCTATTGCACGATTTCGGGCTGGCATGGCGTCACCTCGGTTGCAATCGGTAACTGCGGGTTCGGCTTCGCGCCGGCGACGCCGGACAAGCGCGAACGCCTGCTGCAAATGATGACGCGCACCGAGCAGATCCCCTACGAGTCGATGGTCGAAGGCATGGGACTCGATTGGGAGTGGGAAACCCTGCCGGAGTGGATGGACCACCTTGAGCGGCTGCCAAAAGGTGTCAATCTGCTCAACTACGTGCCATTGAACCCACTGCTGGTGCACGTCCTCGGCTTGGACGATGCGAAAGCGGGTCGCGAACCGAGTGCGGACGAGATGGGGGAGCTCAAACGACTCATCAACGAAGCGATGGACGCCGGCATGATGGGCTGGAGTTGTCAGCGGCTTGGCGCGCACTCTATCCAGGCGGACTTCGACGGCACCCCGATGCCAACAGACATGGTCTCCCCTGAGACCCTGTATGCGTTTGCCGATGTACTGCACGAACGGGGCGAAGGATTCGTCGAAATCATCAACGCGACCGACGGCGACCCGGTGCGCAACGCCAACCTTGAAGACCGCAAGGTGGTGGAGGAAATTGCGCGTCGCTCCAACCGGCCCGTGCTGTTCAACGCGGTGCTCGCCATGGACGACCCGGGTTGTGAAGACGTACACAAACGCGCCATCGCCTGGCTGACCAGTTGCTTCGAGAGGGGACTGCAGGTGTACGGGCAGGCAGTCACTGTACGTGCGCCGTTCCATTTCACGCTCGAGCACTGGAATCTCTACGATTCGAGCCCGGCCTGGAACGATGCCACACAGGGCAGCATCGAAGAGCGCGTGGCGAAGCTTTCCGATCCCGAGGTTCGCAAGCAGATGATCGTCGAGGAGGAGATCCTGGTCACCTCGGGAGTCGGCGGACCAATCGAACTGCTGATCGTCCAGGAAACGCCGGATCACCCCGAGTTGTCGCACTACGTCGGGCGCCGACTGCGCGACATCGCCGAGGAAGAAGGCAAACATCACATCGAGGCGATGCTCGACATCGCGGTTGCCGGTGGCTTGAAAGTCGTATTCCGCACCAACGTCCTGGCGAGCCTCGACGCCTAGAATGTCGGCGAACTCGCGCGTTGCCAGTACGTTATCCCCGGCATTTCCGACGGTGGCGCCCATACGAAGTTCTTCACTGGCGGCTCTTTTCCAACCGACATGATTGCCTGGCTGGTGCGCGAAACGGGACAGCTCACCTTGGAGCAGGCCCACTATCGCTTGAGTTATCTGCCGGCACAGGCGGCGGGGTTCCTCGACCGTGGTTTCCTGCGCGAGGGCGCGCCCGCCGATATCGTCGTCTACGATTACGAAAACCTGCGACGCGTGCCGGAGGTTGACTACGAGGTGGCGTGGGATTTTCCGGCCAACGAGTGGCGTCGAATCCAGCGCGCAGAAGGTTACCGCTGGATCATGGTGAACGGAGTGGTGACGTTCAAAGACGGCGAGTGCACAAATGCAACCCCAGGCCAATTGCTGCGCTTGGGCCGCTGGCATGAGTCCGGCCGCCTCGCAAGCGCTGGTTGAAATACTGGACAGGCGCCCGTCGTATGAGCGACGGGCGCGTGTGGGAGGCGAATTCGTAAATACCAGAGCGGCTGGCTTCGTCGTTCATGCATTTGCAACAACGCAAAACTGAATGTCACAATTTTGTCACACTGCGAACACAATCCAGAGTGACCGAACGTGATCCAACGTGACCCTATGTAATTGTTTGAATTTATACTACGCTGTAACCAGTTGAACCTAAACGGGTGTGCACGCGCTTTCGGGAGGCAGGGGTCGTAGGTTCGAATCCTGTCACCCCGACCATTTAAATACTACAAATTCAATTGATTAAGTAATTTTTACTTAGCGGCTTGCCCGCGCGGCAACCGCGATTTGTCACACTTGGATTTCGAACGAGACTCCTTCGCCGATATTAAACGACAGCGGTGTTATTCTTGGTTCGTGTCGAAACAGTAACTTGCGGCCGCCTCGAACCGGCGAGCCGTCTGACCACTGCCTCGTTTGAATTCGGGACGCTCGTCTTGTTCGCCGCGGTTTCGCCAATTCCGCGACTCATTTGCACGCTGAACGTCGTGCCCCGTATCCCGTTATCGTGGTGACTTTGCGCCAGCCACGCTAAGCGACACAACCCTCGTGGATCGCACTGCGATGATGCCTTAGGCGCACAATGCTGCCAGGCTCCGGCAATTTCTCGAAACGAATAAAAAACGGCTTACGCACCTGACGCGGCGGATTTCGATGCCGCATCGTAAAGCAGGTCGTGCTCGATCCGTTTGGAGCAACAATCGCGACATCTATGTGGCCTGAGAGTGGCATCTTGTTAATTGCCCTCGGGATGACAGAGCCGCGTAGATAATAACCGTTCCGGCCCTTCCAAAAGTTCGCTGACGATATATATGCGAATCGTGTCTGTATCCGCTCGACTTTGATGCCTGGCGCGTCGACGTAGTGGTCCATCAATGCGCAGGAAGACGTAAAAATGGCGCTTCCAATAAACAAGACTCGTAAATAGCCTGCATACTCAGTGCGCGTTTCGGCCAGCCCGCAACTTCCAAAGTTGCCTGACTTTCGGCGACAACGATGTATCCAGCGAATATGTCGACCGATCTTTCCGTAGTCACAATAACTTGCGACATTCTTGGTCGGGAGACCTCTTCCTTCACAGCCCGACTCCAGCCGTGAAGGATCCGCACTAACCACCGTCATCGCCGTTCAAATCTGTTGCAACATCGAACGCCAGCAGCCGCAACGCATTGAACACGACAATGACCGTGGAGCCTTCGTGCAGCAGCACAGCCGCACCGATACTCAAACCGAAGAGTGTCGAGGGCACCAGGAGGGCGACGATACCGAGACTGAGCCAAAGGTTTTGTCGAATAATGCGACTGGTCGCGCGACTGAGACCCACCGCAAACGGTAAATGATTGAGATCATCGGCCATTAACGCTACGTCTGCGGTTTCCAAAGCGACATCTGAGCCCGCGGCGCCCATCGCAATGCCCACCGTGGCGTTGGCCATGGCCGGCGCATCGTTGACGCCGTCGCCAACCATCGCAACGTTGGCCTCCGATCGCAGTTGCTTGATCGTCGTGACCTTGTCGTCAGGCATCAAGTCTCCCCATGCTTCATCCAACCCGACTTCGCGCGCGATGGCATCGGCCACTTGCTGGTTGTCGCCTGAGATCATCAACATGCGCTTAATGCCTAAGGACCGCAGGCGCTTTATGACGGTTGCCGCCGCCTCACGGGGCGTATCCATCAACCCGATCACGCCAAGGTAGGTGGAACCGCGGCGCACTATCATCGTCGTGCGGCCGTCGGATTCGAGTTTTTCAACCAGCTTGCGCAGCGCGGCCGGAACCGGCGGTCCTTCGACTTCAGTAAACAAATGACTCTTGCCGATGATCGTCGATTCACCTTCGATTTCGGCGGTCACGCCGCGCCCGGTGATACTCTTAAGATGCGACGCCGCGAAAGATTCGACCGAACCAAGCCGCTCCTTACCGTCCCGTACCACTGCCGCGGCCAAGGGATGATCACTCAGCGCCTCAACGCCGATGGCAACACGCAGTAGGTATTCCTCGTCGACGGCCTCGTAAGGCACGACATCGGTCAATCTCGGCTTACCCTCGGTTAGCGTGCCGGTTTTGTCGAAGGCAATCGCGCTCAGTCGGCCCAGATGCTCCAGCGGCGCGCCACCTTTCACCAACACACCGCCACGCGCCGCTCGCGCGACACCACTGAGCACGGCACTGGGCGTCGCGATCGCCAATGCGCAAGGGCTTGCCGCGACCAGTAGCGCCATCGCCCGATAGAAACTGGCGCTGAACGGTTCGTCGATAACCACCCAGGCAAACATGGCGAGCCCCGCGCCAACAAGAACAACCGGGACAAAGATCCGCTCGAACCGATCGGTGAACTGTTGTGTCGGTGATTGTTGTGTTTCGGCATTGCGCACCATTTCAACCACGCGCGCCAGCGTAGAGTCGGCAGCGATCCGCGTCACGTGGATCTCAAGAGCGCCGCCACCGTTGATCGAACCGGCGAAAACGCGATGTGCTGGGTCGAGTTGATCCGGACTCGCGGCGGCCATACATTCGTCTGGGGCTGGAGACTTATCAACCGGAACGCTCTCGCCGGTAATCGGAGCCTGGTTCACACTGCTCTCGCCATCGCTCACAAAACCGTCGGCTGGCAAACGCTCGTTCGGTTTGACGAGGACGACGTCTCCGATCCGTAGAGTCTCGACCCCAACCTCTTGCACCGTATCGTTACGGCGAACGGTTGCGGTCCGCGGTGCTAACTCCCCCAATGCCTCAATCGCTCTCTTGGCACGCCCCATGGCATAGGCTTCCAAAGAATGACCAAGGCTGAACAAGAACAACAGCAAAGCGCCTTCTTCCCAGGCGCCGAGGACCGCGGCCCCGGCGCCGCGACCAACATCAATGAGTCGATCTCAAAGCGGCCGGAGCGCAAGTTGGCCCAGGCCTCTTTGACCGTGAACCAGCCGCCGAAGAAATAGGCACCGATCAGGATGGAGAGCGGGATCCACCCTGGAACCGTCATAATTTTCGGTAACAACCAACCTAGCAACAGTGTGGCGCCACACAGGCCGACGAAAATCGATTCGGTCCTCTCGCCAAAAATACCACCGTGAGCGTGCTGCTCGTCGTCCGTGTGTTCTGCGGCGCCGCTCAGACGCTCTATGTGACTACGCACGCCGTCGTCGTCGATGAGCTCGCGATCGAATTCGACCCGAACCGATCCGTCGCCGGAGACGACCGCTTCGAGGATGCCCTTCTCGTTTTCCAGCGACCGGGCCAGACGTCGAGCCCGCCGTTCCGGCATGGGTTCGATGTCCGCGTACAGGTGACCATAGGACCCCTGTAGCTGCAGCCCGGCTTGTTGCGCAAAGCGCCGCACGTCCTGTAGAGAAACCAGGTCTTGATCGAAGTGCACGCACAGATGGCCCGCACTTCGATCGCCTGTTTCGAGCACATGCGAACGTTCGACACCGCGCTTCGCCTGCAAGAGGTCGCGGAGACGATCCAGACAGGCGTCGTGTTGGCTATCCACGCCCGGCAGTACCAGCTGGAGGTCGAGTTTTGCTCTGCCCGTCATTTTTTACGGTCCATATAACTACGCTCCGTTCGACTGCCCTAGCCCGTGATTTCAATGACCGTCGTGATATCGCTGACAAAAATCCAGCCAGCGGACGGTTGGCCGGTCCTAGCGTTGTCGCGGATCGCGGCGATGGCCTCGGCCAGCCGAGATTCGTTATCACAGACCAATTCCAGCTTGATCTCTCTAACCACTTTCTGCCCGATCTCGACCGAATAGTTTTGCTCCCTGTCGCTTAGGGCTTTCAGCATGCCCTGCACATCGACGACGGTGATGTTGCGAAACCCCGCCTTGTTGAGCGCGTCCACCACGTCAGCCACTCGATTTCTGTGAATGAACGCCTTTACCTCTTTAGCTACCATGGTTGTCTCCTGTAGTCGTTGTGCCGTTTTTGGAATCAACTCACGTCAACTCGCGCCTCTCTTCGCCAGCCGATTCGCCCCGTGTCTCCATCCACTCATAGATCACCGGCAACAACACCAGCGTTAGCAGCGTCGATGTGATCAGCCCCCCGACGACGACGGATGCCAGGGGTCTTTGTGTCTCAGCGCCAACGCCTGACGACAACAACATAGGAAGCAAGCCGAGTATCGCGACACTCGCGGTCATCAAAACCGGTCGCAGCCTGAGTTCTGCCCCTCTTCTCACGGCCTCCGACACGCTAAGGCCTTGCTCCCGCAATTGATTGATGAAACTCACAAGCACGATGCCGTTGAGCATGGCGACCCCGAAAACTGCGATGAATCCAATCGCCGAAGGCACGGAAACGTATTGCCCGCTGATATATAAGGCGATGAGTCCACCGATCGTCGCGAACGGTACATTGGCAATAATGAGGGTCGCGTACTTGACCGAGTTAAATGCGGTGTAGAGCAGGACGAAAATGAAGAAGATCGTCAGCGGGACGATTACTGACAGACGCGCCAGTGCGCGTTGCTGATTCGCGAACGCTCCGCCCCACTCAATCCAATAGCCCGACGGCAGATCAATCTGCGAATCGATCGCTGCGTTCGCGTCCTTAACGAAGCTATCGACATCCCTTCCGCGCACGTCCATCTGGATCACCGCATAACGCTGCAGCTGCTCCCGCCGGATAAAGGAATAGCCTTCTGCGACGGTCACCGTGGCTACTGCGGAAAGCGGAACGATGGCACCGCCCCCTGTTTTCAGTGGGATGCGCTCGATGGCCTGAACTGATGACTTTGAGTCGTCATTGAAACGCGCGGTGATATCAAAACGACGCACTCCGTCGATCAGGGTCGATACGGGTTCATTACCGATCCCGGTCCGCACTACCGCCAATACATCGTCGGCGTTGAGTCCGAAGCGCGCCAGCTGGTCGCGTTTGACCTGAATGCGGATCTGGGGTTTTCCAACGTTGGCTTCCAGGGACAGATCGGCTACCCCGTCGATGCCGGCAATAACATTCTTGACGTCTTCACTCAGGCGATCGAGTTCCGCCAAGTCCTCCCCGTAGATCTTGGCGGCAAGGGTCGCCCGCACACCGGAGATAAGTTCCTCAACACGCATCTGGATTGGTTGTGTGAAGGCGACGACGGCTGTGGGCACGACAACCTCGAGTTCTTCGCGCATCGCTTCGGCCAACTGCTCGATGTTACGCCCACCCGACCATTCGCTCTCGGGCTTAAGCTCGGTGTAGATCTCCATGTAGTTAACATCCGCGGTCTCGCCTTTTTCCGCCCGCCCAATCATGGCTACCGTCGTTACCACTTCAGGAAACTCGGAGAGCGCGTTCTCGATGTCTTTTGAGATCTCAATAGATTGCTCAAGCGACGCCGATGGGATCGAGGTCACTCGCCACATAATGGAGCCTTCCTGCAACTGCGGCATGAACTCTTTGCCGAGGAGCGGAAACAGCGCAAGACTCCCAACAAGCGACGCCAAGGCCAGACTGACAACAATTTTTTTGTGCCCTACCGACCATCCGAGCAACGGCAGATAGAAAAATTTTATCGCGCGCACCAACCAGGTATCACGCTCCTTTTTGGGCTTCAGGATCAGCGCCGCCAGAACCGGGATCAGTGAGAGCGTCAGCACTAACGACCCCGCCATCGCAAAACTAATGTTGAATGCCATCGGCTTGAAGAGCTTTCCCTCAAGACCTTCCAGGGCAAAAAGCGGTAAAAACACGACGATAATAATCAGGATCGCAAAAGCGATCGGGTTGGCAACCTCTCTTGCGGCGACGAGCACAGCGCTGGTGCGATCCACAGGTTCGCCCGACTCCAACCGCTCGGCCATGATGCGGAATGCGTTTTCAACCATCACGACAGCCCCGTCGACCATCATGCCGATACCGACCGCAAGACCTGCCAAAGACATCAGATTCGCCGACAGCCCTGCTTCCAACATAAAAATGAACGCGATCAGCATGGCGAGCGGAAGCGCAGTGATCACGACGATGGCAGAGCGCAATTCACCGAGAAACAGGAACAAGACAATGGCGACCAGGACCGAACCTTCGACGAGGGCGCGGACGGCCGTACCTACGGCTTTATCGACGAGGTCGGTTCGGTCATACACAGGTCGCAGCGTGACGCCATCGGGGAGTGATTGATCAAGAATTGCAATCTTCTCTTTGACCGCCTCGACAACGGCGGCAGCGTTCTCGCCCAGGCGCGATAATGCCATGCCGAGCACAACCTCTTTGCCGTCCCGCGTTACCGCGCCGAAACGCAGCGCGCCGGCTTGGACGACACTGGCAATATCGCGCAAGTACACCGGTGTGCCGTCCTCAACCTTCACGACCATAGCGCCGATGTCTTGTTCGTTCTGGACCAGACCCAGGCCACGTACGAGGTACTGTTCAGCACCGAGGTTGATGTACTGCCCGCCGACCTGACGATTGTTGGCTTCAATAACCTGCATGACGTCGGTGAACGTCAGGTCGTACTTGATCAGGTTTAAGGGATCGATCACCACTTGGAACTGCCGTTCCTGACCGCCCCAGGACATAACGTCATCAACGCCCGCAGCCGTGCGCAGGATCAAACGCACAGTCCAGTCGTGCAAAGTACGCAGATCCATGTCGGTGATAGCCGCGTTCAATTTTTCATCCGCGCGCTCCAAGGTGTACCAGAACACCTGACCCAGTCCGGAGGTATTAGGGCCCATCTCGGGCGTACCGTATCCAGGGGGAATGCGGTCGCCCACCTCCTGCAACCGTTCCATCACAAGCTGACGGGCGAAATAGATGTCCATGTCGTCATCAAAATAGACCGCGACGTACGACAGTCCGAAGAGACTGACGGAGCGAATTTCCTGGACTTTTGGCAGGCCCGCCAACCCTGATTCGATAGGGAAAGTCAGGAGCTGTTCGACGTCTTCTGCCGCCAAACCTGGGGACTCGGTGTAAATATTGACTTGCGCCGGGGTCACATCCGGAAACGCGTCGATCGGCACTGTGACCACTGCGCGCCAGCCTAGAAAGGCAATAACGCCAAAAATGATCAGCACCAGGAATTTGTAGCGAAGAGACGCTTCAACAAGTTTTTCGAGCATTTGAGTTCCCTTAGTGCGCGTGGCCTTCGCCGAGCGAAGACTTGAGCATCAGTGATTTGAGATGAAACACGCCCGATTCCGCGATTTCGTCGCCCTCTGCAAGGCCCGAACGAACCACCACCCAATCCCCTACCGTCGCACCGATCTCAATTTGTGTCGCACGAAACTCATGACCTTGTTCGCGTATGAATACGTTTGGCTCACCCTCGATCAACGTGATCGCCGTACTCGGTACCGCCATCACGGGGTCCCCAGTACCGGTCACGATTTCGACTTCGACAAACTGACCGGGATGCAATCGATCGTTTACGTTGCTCACTTCAATGCGTAAACCCTGGGTTCTCGTCGTTTCGTCCAAGCGGTGGTGACGCTGAACGACGGTGCCGTCGATCCAGCTCATGCCATCAAAACTCACGCGCGCCTTGGCCTCTTCACTGACCGTCGGCAAGCCGCCCGGGACGGTTTGCGCCTCCACCCACATGATCGATTCATCACTGATATCGATTAGCACTCGACCGGGCTCGATCAATTCACCCATGATGAAGTCGTCGCGTAAGACCGTACCGGCTTGCGGGGCGGTGAGGTCGAACTCGCCGGTCGCTTTACTGGCGTCACCGATCTTGATCAGGGCGCTTGCCTGCGTTTTGGTCATACCGTAGGCGAGCACTTTGGCCAGGGCCTGTTGTCGTGCGACTTGGGCCTCGGTGTAGCGCCGCTCGGAGACTGTCGTTCGGCCTAGCGCCTTCACCCGCTGCCACTCGCGATCTGCGACGACTAGCTCGCCTTGCGCTTCCGCCATCGCCACGCTCGAAAGGGTTACCAGTCGTTGGCCGGCTTTGACGCTATCCCCGAGCCGCACATGGCGCGCCGCCACTTGCGCCGTGATCCGAGGTGTGACGCGCGCCGATCGGTAGGCGTTTACGACCACCTCGCCGGGAACGCGCAAGGTTTCATTCAGGGCGCGTATCGCGACTGGGTTCACCACAATACCCGCCGCCCGTTGCTTATCCGCTGTCAGCTCAATCGTGCCGCTTTCTTCTTCGTGAGCATCGTGGCCTTCTTCCTCGGCATAGGTCGGGCTAATCAACACTAAACTTAGACACAGTGCCCACAGCGCTTTCATGCTTATCGACTCGGTCATCGGATGGTTCTCCATTGCAGTTCCGGGCGGGTTGCGATTCATCGAGTTGTATCCTGGCCGAGCCAGGTATCTACCTGGCCGGACGCCCACAGCCATTCGAACCAGGCGCGCCACAGGGTCTGCCTCAGATCTAGGGCGCTTTCCCGAACATCTATGGTTTGGCGCACTTGCACGAGGTATTCGGTAGAACTGAGTTCCCCCGCTTGCCAAAGTTTGCGCAGCTGTTCGCTTTGTCCCTCCAGGCTCGGCTGCCCCATTTGCTCCCAATCACCCCATGCGTTGCGCGCGAGTTCGTAGCGTTCCGCCGCACTGACGAGCCGCGCATGCGCTCGCTGCAATACATCTGCGGCAATCTGCTGGGCCTGTGTGCTTTCCGCTTTCGCCGCGATGACTTCCTGGTTGAATCGATTTCGGACAAACAAAGGGATCGATACACTTAAGCCGATCAGCATCCCGTCCCCCTCTTTCCCGCCCTCCATGCTTACTGTCGGATCGGGCCGCTGTTCGCGCTCTCGAAGCGCTACAATGGAATCCGCGACGTCGATCCCACGCCGCGCTGCCAGCACCTGTGGAAGTGCGAGCGCTAATGAATGCGGCTGCTCCGCACTTTTTGGTAATGTCGGTATGTGCGCCGGAAGGGCTGGCCACTCGGCCGGGGTCGTATCGGGCGACAGATTTCGCACCATTTGCCGGGCTTCGGCGAGTGACGCTGCCGCTGTTGCTTTCTGTATACGCGCATCGGCGAAGGCCAGCGTGGCGAGATAAAAATCAACCTGGGCCAGGTCTCCGGCATCAAAACGTCGCTTAGCGAGGTCCGCGAAGTCGGCCATGAGCTGTCTGCGTAACTCGGCTAATTCGCCGCGTTCCGAACCGGTCTGGTACAGGGCAAGTCCTTCCAGCAATTGGACGGCGACTTCCCAACGAGCAGCGAGGTACTCCGCCTCAACAACCAGACGATTCGATTCGGCGACAGCGGTGCGAGCCGAGCGTTTGTCGTTCCAGTCCACCGTCTGGCTGATGCCGAGCGTGTAGGTATTCACTTCGGCGTTTTCCGTGCGCAGTGATAAATCAGGGTTGTAGAGGTGTTGGGATGCGGCATCCCGCTGCGCACCGCTCGCTGCAAGCCGTGCACGTGCCGCTTGCACGCGAGGGTTCGCCTCGACCACTGTTTGGACGTAGCGGATTAACGCAGAACCGGCGCCCGCAAAGTCTCCGGCGCTATCGACTGCCGCAGCCGCCACTGGGGGCATGAATAGCATTGGGCCGCCCAAAACAAGGGCGAGTCCATAGTTTGAAATTCGCATAAATCATCTTCCGAAAGCAATCCATCGAAATGCACGCCGAACGCTGTTCGGGGTACACGATCCTCAAAGAGGAAAATGATTCAGGCGGTGGGAGGTGGCGTCGGGGGAGGTAGCGATAAACTACGAGTAAGACGGGAGTAACCAGCGGGTAGATCGCCGGCATTTGACATCGACATTTTCGATGTCACCAGCACGACAATGTTGGCGCTGTGACCATGACAACAATGCTCGCAATGATCCGGATTGAGTTTGCCATCCACGGGAGCTTCCGGCGATGAATGCTTGAGGCTATCGCCCTGATGGGTCGGGTCACCGCTATGCGGATGCCCCTCAATAACGGTGTCGGCCGCCCCGTCCAGGCTCATGAAGAGCACGGAGAGCATCACAAAATAGTAGAGGGCTTGTCGCATTGAGCGCTCAGGATAACCGAAATTCGGCCGCGGTGGGCTCGTTACCATGGCGTTCGGCGCGTAATTCTGCGTTTGCCAATCGAATAACGACAATGGCGGCAGCGAAGCTAAGCGTCGCTATCACGGCGGCGACAATGAGATCCGGCCAACGGGACGCACTGGCAAATACACCGGCGGCTGCCACCATAACCGCCACATTGCCTATGGCATCGTTGCGACTACATAGCCAAATTGATCGCATGTTGCTGTCACCTCTGCGATAGCGATACAGGAGTACGGCGACCGCAACGTTTACCACCAGGGCGAGCAGGGCAATCGTGCCCATTGTCGCAGGATCAGGTTCGCTGCCTGAAAACGCGCGGTATGCCGCACTTGCTATTACCCACACGCCGAAGACCGCCATCGTCGCGCCCTTAAACAGGGACGCGCGGGCACGCGTGGTCAATCCGCTGCCAACGACCGCAAGACTGATGCCATAGTTTGCGGCGTCGCCGAAAAAATCTATGGCATCGGCCTGTAACGACATCGAGCCACTGAGATGACTGGCGACGATTTCGACCACGAACATCGAAAGATTCGCAACTAACGCCAGCCACAGAATTTTACGGAATACTGGGTTACCGAACTCAGCGGGACCCGCATCGGACGGGCAATTCGTGCAGGCGACCATCAATCCGCCTCCTCGATGCCGAGGGGTTCATCGACATGTGCGACCATATCGTCAATCACACATCGAATGTGTTCATCCAACGCTGAGTAAAACATCTGTTTGCCACGTCGTTCCGCGCGTAATACGCGCGCTCCACGTAACAAACGTAAGTGATGGCTGACCAGAGACGGCGAAAGATCAAGCTGCGTCGCAATGTCGCCGACGCTGATTGGATCATTCAAGCAGGCCAGGATGATCCGCAAGCGCGACGGGTCACCCATGAGACGAAAGACATCGGCCAGCTGCGCGACCGCATCCTCGGAGCTCAATCTGACGGCATTTTGGTGTTTTTCTTTCATGAACTATACATATGAACACATGATCATATGTTTTCACATAGGTCGACCCACGTCAAACACAGATTTAGTGCCTGGAGTTCCTGTTCTTAATCCGCCTCCATTCTTGCGAACGGTGTGCGCATTCATGCGCGCGGCAACTCTCCGTCTCCGGACGTACTGCCAGCGACCTGCGCCCGCACACCCAACGCGGGCAACCCCCAGCCCCGCCAAATTGAAAAAATCGCCGGAAACACCATCAGCACCAGCAGCAACGCCGACCCCACACCGCCCAGCATCGGCGCTGCAATGCGTTTCATGACGTCCGAGCCCGTTCCGGCTGAATACATGATCGGGACCAGGCCAAGGAAAAGTGCGAATCCTGTCATCAGCTTGGGACGCAGGCGCAGCGCAGCGCCCTCGACGATGGCGGATTCGAGATCGCCGAAAGTCTTCAGCCGCCCGCTGTCCCGGTAACTGCGCCACGCTATGTCGAGGTAAAGCATCATCAAGATGCCGAGTTCGACTGCCAGACCCGCGACGGCGATCATGCCGATGGCAACCGCGACACTCAGTTTGTAATCCAGCCATACGAGCAACCACAGACTGCCGACGAGCGCGGCCGGAACGGCCAGCATGACGATCGCCGTTTCGACGAGCGATTGCCGGTGGAAATACAGCATGAGGACGATCAGAAATAGTGTGAGCGGCACCAAGATCTCCAGGCGCGCCCGTGCCCGTTCGTAGTACTCGAACTGGCCGGCCCAGGCGAGGCGATAGCCGCTCGGGATCTCAACCATTTCCTCGACGACTTTACGCGCGTTGTTCACGTAATCCGCGATGCCGATCTGGGGATCGACATCGACGAACACGAAGCTCGCGAGCTGGCCGTCCTCGCTGCGAAGCATCGGCGCGCCGGTGCGGAAGCGCAGGTCAGCGACCTGGCTGATTGGGATCTGCGCGCCGGTGGCCGTCGTGACGAATGTGCGTTCGAGCGCCGCGATACGGTCGCGATAGTCCCGTGCATAGCGAACCAGGATGCCGTACCGTTCACGGCCTTCGACGGTCTCACTGACACGGGCGCCGCCTATCGCCACCTCGATCACCGTCTGGATATCACCGACATTCAGGCCGAAGCGCGCTGCGGCTGCCCTATCGATGTCGAAGTCGAGGAAATAACCACCGGTAGCGCGCTCGGCAAAAGCGCTGCGCGTATGTTCACGCGTGCGCGGATCGCCCGCGAGCGCGCGCTCGATGTCGATCCCAATCTGCTCGATGCGAGCCAGATCCGGACCGAACACCTTGATGCCGAGATTCGAGCGAATACCGGTTGCAAGCATTTCGGTCCGCGTCTGCACCGGCATCCACCAGATGTTCGGCATACCCGGGAAGCGCATCGCCGCATCCATCTCCCCGATCAACTTGTCCCAGTCCATGCCGGCACGCCATTCGCTTTGCGGTTTCAGCATCACATTAGTTTCGATCATCGACAGGGGCGCGGGATCCGTCGGGCTGGTGCTGCGTCCGACCTTGCCGAAGACCCGCTCGACTTCCGGAAACGCCTTGAGCCGGCGGTTCATGGTCTGCATTACGCGTGTCGCTTCTTCGAGCGTTATGCCCGGCAGCGCCGTCGGCATGTACAGAATGCTGCCTTCGTTCAGCGGCGGCATGAACTCGTTACCGAGCTTCTGATAGGCCGGCCAGATCGAGGCAATAGCGAGTGCGGCAACGAAAACGACCAGCCAGCGCAGGCGTACGACCAGGCGAACTACCGGACGATACAGCCACGTTAACGCGCGATTGTGCCAACTCGCGTCGCTGCGGACCTGCCCTCGAATGACGAGCACGGCAAGGGCCGGCACAAGGGTCACGGAAAGTACTGCCGCGAAAAACATCGAGTAGGTCTTCGTGAACGCGAGCGGCTTGAACAGGCGGCCTTCGGTACCTTCGAGCGCAAACACGGGAATAAACGAAACCGTGATGATCAACAGCGCAAAAAAGATACTCGGCCCGACTTCCTGCATCGCATCGACGATAACGGCGACGCGCTCCCCCGGATCCTCATGCGCCGCATCGTCGCGTCGCTCCGCCTGCCACAGATGCAGCCGGCGGTGGACGTTCTCGATCATCGCGATCGCGGCATCGACCATCGCCCCGATCGCGACCGCAATGCCTCCGAGCGACATGATGTTCGCTGTGAGGCCCTGGTAATACATCGGAATGAAGGCCAGCAGCACGGCAATCGGCAAGGTCAGGATGACGACGAAGGCGGAGCGAATGTGCAGCAGGAAGACCACGATCACAATGGAGACGATGACCATTTCGTGGAGCAGGGTCGTTTTCAGCGTCGCGATGGCGCGTTGGATCAGGCTTGCGCGATCGTAGACCGGCACGATCTCGACGCCTTCGGGCAGACCGGGCGCGAGTGAATCGAGGCGGGCCTTGACGCGCTCGATGACGCGCAGCGCGTTCTCGCCATAGCGCATCACGACGATACCCCCGACCGTCACGCCCTCGCCATCGAGGTCCGCCTGCCCGCGTTGCAGCGCGGGGCCGATACTGACCTGGGCGACTTCCGCCACCCGGATCGGCACGCCGCCCGGTCTGACGCCAAGAACAACTTGTTGGAGGTCCGCGACTGAATGCACGTAGCCACGCCCGCGAATGAACTGCTCGTGCCCGGCCACCTCCAGGACGCGCCCGCCAACATCGTTGTTCGATGCCCGCACGGCGGCGACGACTTTGTCGAGCGGGATACCAAACGAAGCGAGCTTGTTCGGATCGACGTTGATCTGATATTCCTTCACGAAGCCACCGATGGAGGCGACCTCCGCCACGCCGTCCACGGCCTCGAGCGCATAGCGCAGGTTGAAGTCCTGCAGGCTGCGCAGATCGGCGAGACTCTGGTGTCCGCTGTGGTCGACGAGAGCGTACTGGTACACCCAGCCGACACCGGTCGCGTCCGGCCCGAGCGTCGGTCGCACACCTTCCGGCAGTTTCCCCGCGGTCGAGTTCAGGTATTCGAGCACGCGGGAGCGCGCCCAGTAGATGTCCGTGCCGTCGTCGAAGATGACATACACAAACGAGAGTCCCATGAAGCTCTGCCCGCGCACGTAGCGCACGCCGGGAGCCGCGAGCAGACTCGTGGTCAGGGGATAGGTGATCTGATCTTCGACGAGATCCGGACTCCGGCCGGCCCAGTTCGTGAAAACGATGACCTGAACGTCAGAGAGATCTGGTATCGCGTCGAGCGGTGCATCCATCAGTGAACGCCAACCCCACGCCGCCGCCGCGCCGACGATTAGCAGGGTCAGCAGCCAGTTACGCGCAGAGCAGGCGATCAGCCAGGCGGGAAGCCCGTGGCGTGCAGATCCCGGAGTGGTGTCTACCATTGCTGGATCCCCGTCTTGAGCCGGGTTTCAGACGCAATGAGAAAGTTACCGGACGTGACCACCATGTCTCCGAGCGACACGCCGTCGAGGACCTCCACGAATCCCTGTGTGCTGGGCCCTGCCTTGATGTGCACCGGCTTGAGACGGCCGCCACCGAGATCGACGAAGACCACACGCGCGTCGCCGGCGATGAGTATTGCCTCCTCCGGCACACTGAGCCGGTGACCCAGCTCCGCTTCGAGCGACACCTCCGCGTACATATCGGGCTTGAGTTCCCCGTCAGCGTTGTCGAGCGACAATCGAATTCGGCCGGTCCTGCTGGCGCTGTCGAGATAGGGATAGATGTACTCGACCTTCGCCGAATAGGTATGCCCTGGCAGGTATGGCAAGCTGATCATCGCCGACATGCCAACCTGCACCAATTCGAGATCGGCTTCAAAGATTTGCGCCTCAACCCACACGCGCGAGAGATCGGCAATGACGAGCAGCGTCTCGCCTTTCCGAGCTGCGCTTCCGGCTGCAATGTTGCGCTCGATCAGCGTGCCGCTGCGAGGGGCATACATGGCAACGTAGTTTTGCGGCGCGTTACGCCGTTCCAAGGCCTCGATTTCGCCGGCTGACATATCCCACAGCGCGAGTCGTTGGCGAGTCGCTGATAGCAGGGCATCCTCCGCCCCTGGTTTGGCGCGACGCTTGCGCACTTCCAGGTACTCTTGCTGTGCCGCGAGTAACTCGGGACTATAGACGGAGAACAGCACCTGATTTTTGCTGATCGCGGCCCCCACATAATCAGCTTTTAGATCACCGATGTAGCCATCAAACTTCAAAGTCACGTTGGATAACCGACGCTCATCGAACTTCACTGCTCCGACGGCACGGATCCGCCTCACGAGGTCACGGTGCGTGACCGCGTCCGTCTTCACACCAATCATTTGCCGGCGGCGGTTATCGATCGTGATAACGTTCACGTCATCCGATGGCTCCTGCGCGCCCCCGATCAATGTTGCGCCAGCGGCGATCGCGAGCCCTTCCCGATCGGTTGCAAGATCAAACTGCAAACGCTCGTCGCCGCCCTGGCGGGCCCTTTATCTCCACCGTCAGTGGCCACTCGCCACGCATAGGGAGGTTTTACCGTCCCTTCGTGGCGCCCGGGAGCAACCTCCTTCAGACCGGCCGGAGCGCGCATCGCGGCCATCGCTCCCATGGCCGCCATTTGTGCATAGGCATCGACCGCAATGCCCTGGACCGAGTGGCCGGTCTCGTCTCGAACCTCGATCGTGATTTTGTTATCCCCAATCTGCGCGGTGGTCGGATCGAGATCGATCCCAACGACAAGATCACCCTCGGCGGTAACGCGGCATGTCGATCGCACATCCCCCTCATAGTGACCCGGCGCTCTCTCTGTCAGGTCGCGCGCCCCTCGCCGACATGGCCCCCATAGCGCGCCATCTCCGCATACCCCCCGGGCTCCCCCCTCGCCGTTCGGGCCCGCCCATGGACCACCAACCGCGGACCCGGACTCGTTGTTTTACGGGCGGTCTTTTCAGACCACCAGCCGCGGCCTGCGCGGCGGGGGGCGTCGAACTAAATAAAAATATAGGCTCCGACGCCGAGCGCCACCGACACGACGATTGCAGAGCACCACAAAAAGCGCTTTGGCAGTCTCATTTATCGGCTCCTGGTATCGCCGCCCGCGCCGGTTCCATCGAACCGCCGACCCAACGCTCGAGCTCGGCTAAACGACGGGCGTAGTCTGCCCGCGCACGGGCCAGGGCCAGGTCGGTACGTAGCTTGCGTTTTTCGGCAGTGATGACGTTGAGAAAAGCACCGGTGCCACTTTGATAGTCGGCGAGCGCCGCTTCGAGATACTCAACGGCGAGCGGGGCGAGCCGTTCCTGGTAGAGTGCGACCGAGGCTTGTGCTTCGACCACTTCCGCGTGTACTTGTGCGAGTTCCGCAAGCAAATTGGCCCGCCGATCCAGCAGCGACCATTCAGCGCGACGCGCGTCGGCACGGGCACGACCTAACTCTGATCGACGCTTGCTACGATCAATCGGAACGTTGATCGCGACCCCGAAGACAAGCTGCTTGTCGAGGTTGTCCCACAGGCTGTTGTAGCCGACCCCCACCTGAAAATCAGGATAGAAGGCTTTCTCTGCCAGCGTAATACGACTATTGCTGGCAGACACCTGCGCACCCAGGCGGGCGAGGCTCGGATGTTGTGAGAGCGCCAGCGATTGCAACTGATCGAGTGCTGGCAGAGACGTTGGCGGAGGTGGTGGCCCGGCTGCAGGCAACGAGGCATCGGGTGCACGGTTCAGAAGCGCATTAATGCGCGCTCGAACAACGGCGCGTTGGCGAAGTAAACGAAGCAACTCGTTATCCAGATCGGCGCGCTCCACCTCGGCCTGAAGCACGTCTTGCTTGAACCCACGCCCCGCGGCGTAGCGCGTTTCCGCGGTTGCGATCAATTCATCGAGTAGCGCCTCGATCGCGTGATGTACCGCCACGCCGTCCTCGATAAAGCGCCACTCGGCATGCGCGGATTTTGCCTGGGCAACAATTTGCAGTTGCAACGCGTCGGCGTCACGGTCAGCGGCAACGGCTTCGTAGCGGGCGCCGGATTCGCGCGCCGCCAGGGTCCCCGGCCAGGGGATCTTCTGACTGACATCGACTTTCTGATCCGGCCCGCCGCTATGCGCGCTGGTGAGCGGTGCAAGTCCATAGCTCAGCATCGGATCGTCGAGCGAGCCCGCGGGTTCAATACGATATGCGGCCGCTTCGGCCGCTGCGCGTATTCCGGCCAGCCCCGCATTCGCTTCGAGTACCCAGGACACGAGGTCTGCAGCGGTAAACTGCTTTCCGGTCTCAATTCCGGCAGGCTTTACAGGCGTTGGTTCGCTGTGCGCGGGCCCCATGGTCAGTGCTAGCACCGCGCCCACCAAAGTGTGCGCTAGAAGTCGGAATGGCATTACCCATCTCCTTCTCTTGGTTACAAATCAAATATGTAACGTGCTCAGGAGCGGCGATTTACCGCAACCCGAGGTCGAGAAGAGACAGGTCTAGATACGCAGTCGTTGCGTGAGGAGGTAGGTAAGGGAGCCCGGTTGATGGACGCCATCCAGGCGATGGCAGGCGATGGCGGCCGCACTGCACGCAGGCGCAAACTGAATAGTGGCAACCAGGGTCGCCGTCGGTGGATCTACATCCGATCTGACTTCGACCGGCTTGCCGATGGCGGCTGTTTGATCCGCGCTGTAGTCGATGCTCAGTTCTACGGATTTTTCACAGCACGGACCGTTTTCGCCCGCCATCCCATCGTCGCAATCCGACCCGGCATAGGTATCGTGTTCATCGCAGCAACAGGTTTCCTGAACGACCGTATCCATCATCGCGCACGCGAACAGTGTCTGCGCGTGCACAGGCCCGATCGCCAGCATCAATAGCAGCGGGAGACGGCGGATGAATGATCGCCTGCGTCGAGTCATAAGTTAGAGCTTAGTGGTTGGCGACTAGTTGCGCAATCAACATTGCGAGGGCTGCGTACTCAATATATATCTTGGTGCTCGCGGAACTCAGCTGTTCCAGGTAATCTTGGATCAGCCGGCTGTTGTTGCCTTTGCTGTAGAGATAGAAACCGCAGAGGCGTCTGAGCATGTGCGGGTGGGCGTGGGGTAATTTGACATTAGCCGCCGCGTTGGCGACGGTCACCCAAACACTGCGACCGCTTAAGGGCTGCCTCCGCTCGGAACCATGCAGCCAGAGCAAATTATCTTGCCGGGTTCCCCAGTAGCGGCGGAGGAGCCGCAACTCATCATCATCAATTAGGCGATGCCTCTAGCAGCCGTTTTCATGCGCTCAATCCACATCTGACCGGAATCGAGCTTGAGCGATTCACGGCGCAGAAGCCGTACTTCGCTTTCGCGTAATCCGTGACGCAACAGCATCTAAATCAGCAACGCCGCCCGCTCGGGGTTGCGCGCGGCCTTGGCCCCATCGAACAGCGTCTTAACCTCGGTTTCGGTGAGGTAGTTGATTTGGACCGTTGTCCGCCTTTGGTGCGACTCGGCGCAGGAAGCAAGCCTTCCTTTCCATTGTGGCGAATCGTTTCGATATTGCACCTGGTTTGAGCAGCAACTTTTCCAATCAGCGCTCTATTGTTCGGCATGGGAACATCTACACTTGTATCCGTAGTAACTACAGGTACTACTATAAAGGCATGACTGAAAGAATCGAGCCATTCTCATTGCTGACGTGCCCCAAGTGTGGCCACGCGCAGAAAGAGGAAATGCCCACTGCTGCCTGCCAGTATTTTTACGAATGTAGAAGCTGTGGAGAGTTGCTCCGCCCTCTCCAAGGCAACTGCTGTGTGTTCTGCTCTTACGGCGATATCAAGTGCCCGCCAATCCAAAACAGCGAAAACTGCTGTCGACTGGATCGCAAGGGATAGGTTCCTACTGTCGGCACGATCAAGCCCAAGTGTCCGTCCGCCAATCATCCAGTAGCTATTGGCAGATTGGCGTTTTTCCATTCCGGAAAACCATCCTCAAGGCGCCGGGCCTTAAAGCCTTTGGCACGAAGTTGTGAAACTGCCTCAAATGCGAGGATGCAGTACGGGCCGCGGCAGTAGGCGACAATCTCGCGATTTCGCTTAAATTCCCGCAATCGCTTCGGGAGTTCCTTCAGGGGAATGTTGACCGCGCCAGGCACGTGGCCTGCCGCGTATTCTTCGGCGGGCCTGACGTCCAGCACCGTTACCAGTCCGTCACGGACGCGGCCCAGAAGGGCCGTGCGCGACACCGGCTCCAATTCGTCCTTGCTCGTAAGGTAAGCGTGAATTAGCTCGTTCACCTCACCGAGTTGGCATTCGGCGACCTTCTGTAACGCTGAAAGCAGTTCACCCACCACGGGCGCCGCGAGACTGTAGTGCACATAGAGCCCGACTTTTCGCGCCCTGACCAACGACGCTTTACGGAGATACTGCAAATGCTGAGAAACGTTCGCTACAGGCAGGCTCGTGAGCTGCGCCAATGACTCTACAGTGCGTTCGCTCTGTGCGAGTAACTCCAGGATTTCAAGCCGGTGAGCGCTGCCCACCGCTTTCCCCACCCGGGCGAACTGCTCAAATAACTGCTTCTTAAATCCGCTGCTTGACATGGAAGGCTTTATAATCAATAAATATATTGAATAGTATGGCTGCTGATCCGTAATCTGCATAGGGAGCGTATCGCGTTGAGCATATTCGCGCACGAACCAGCAATCCGCATGAGCGCCTTTGTCGGTGTTTTTGCGGTGATGGCCGTGTGGGAGTTCATCGCGCCGCGTCGCGCGCTCACGGTTGCAAAATCAGTTCGCTGGACCAACAACCTCGCCCTGGTTGTATTGAACACGATTGCCCTTCGTGTCGCGTTTCCGGTCGCCGCGACCGGACTGGCGCTACATGCAACAAATCAAGGATGGGGACTTCTGCAGCAAGTCGAACTATCCGAAAGTTTCCGCGTACTCATCGGGATCGTCGTCCTCGATCTCGCCATCTATTTTCAGCATGTATTGTTTCATGCGGTCCCTGCACTCTGGCGATTGCATCGCGTACACCACGCTGACCTCGATTTCGACGTGACGACCGGTGCCCGGTTCCATCCAATCGAAATATTTCTGTCGATGTTGATCAAATGCGCGGTGATCCTTGCGCTTGGTCCGCCGGCGCTTGCAGTGCTGATTTTCGAGATTCTGCTCAATGCGACCGCTATGTTCAATCATGCAAATGTACGCATCCTATCCGCGATTGAGCGAGTCGTGCGCTGGGTCATCGTGACCCCGGACATGCATCGGGTACACCATTCAGCGCTGCCGCACGAAACCAATAGCAATTTCGGCTTTAACCTGTCGGCCTGGGATCGGCTATTCGGCACCTATCGCGCGCAGCCAGCCGAGGGCCATGTCGAGATGACGATCGGGTTGAAGGGTTTTCGCGATCCACGCGAGGTCGATCGACTCGATGGGATGCTGTGGCTTCCTTTCGTCGGTTCGGTCGATGACTACACGGTCAATCGCCGATCGCCAACTTCCATCCCGAAGGCGCCTTCGTGACAAAGTCCGTTATCGCGCGGGTAGGGGCGATATCTCTGCTCATAGCGGGCATGACCGCTGCCTTCACGGTTACGCACCGAGAAGGCATCAACACCGACCTTGTCGTCGAATGGCTGCGAAGTTCCGGTGACGTATCGCCATTCATGTTCGTCGGAGTGTATGCCGTAACTACCGTCCTGCTCCTGCCAGGAGGACTGCTGACGCTCGCCGGCGGTGCGATGTTCGGACCGCTTTCGGGCGCGCTCTATAGCCTGACCGGCGCGACCGCCGGCGCCACACTTGCGTTCCTGCTGTCGCGGTACGTGGCCTCAGACTTGGTTGCGGCACGACTCCACGCCAAACTACCCACGCTGATGCAAGGGATCGAATCCGAGGGATGGAAGTTCGTCGGCCTGGTTCGGCTCGTCCCAATACTTCCGTTTAACGCGCTTAACCACGCACTCGGTCTGACCCGGCTCAAGCTATCTCATTATGTCTGGGCGAGCTTTGTCTTTATGTTTCCTGGTGCGCTCGCCTACAGCTACCTCGGCCACCTGGGAAGAGAGGCCGCGGCCGGTGCGGCTGGTCTTATTCGCACGGCGTTGATCATGATCGGGGTAATTAGTCTCATGAGTCTCCTTTCACTGATTATCAGGAAGCTCCGGAAGGTGCCGACGCCGAACTCTGATATCGACACAATCGATGCGATGGAGCTCTATCGAAGGTTGGGCAGCAACGAACTGGTGGTCATCGATGTGCGGAACCCCGACGAGTTCAGCAGTCCGCGTGGCCACATAAAAAACGCCATTAATCTTCCACTCCCATCGCTCACAGAGCGCGTTCATGAACTAGGCGCGTATCGGCAACGAAAGGTCATCGTAGTATGCCTTTCCGACAAGCGCTCGACACAGGCGATTTCGTTCCTGCGTGATGTGGGCTTCGAAGAACCCGTCCTTCTCCGTGGCGGGATGAAGGCATGGGCAACCAATCACCTGCCGGTGGCTGTCGGTTGATGAGACAGAAGATCTCGACTACCTGATGGTTGCCCTCAATACAAAGAGAGAACAAATGACATCCATTCCCGACATCGATGCACTGAAATCCCGCCTGAAGTCCATGTGGATGGCGGGCGATTATGGTCATTTCGCACAATACCTAGAGCCCGGGGCACTGGCGTTTCTGGACGCCATGGGGCTACGCCCAGGCGACGAGGTACTCGATGTCGCCTGTGGGGCGGGACAGCTTTCGCTACCGGCAGCGCGACTTGGCGCTTCCGTTGTCGGAGTCGACATCGCCACCAACTTGGTCGAACAGGCGAGAAAGCGCGCACAAGCCGAGGGATTGAGAATCCGTTTCGAAGAAGGGGACGCCGAAGCGCTTGGCTTCGCTGACGACGCCTTCGACGTGGTTTTCAGTCTGATCGGGGCGATGTTTGCGCCAAGGCCGGCGCGAGTCGCCTCCGAACTGCTTCGCGTCTGTCGGCCAGGCGGGCGGGTCATTATGGGCAATTGGACGCCGGGCGGGTTCCTGGGTCGGATGTTCAAGATCAACGGCAGCTACGTGCCTCCGCCGGCCGGTATGGCCTCGCCCGTTTTATGGGGCGACGAGGAGACTGTGCGCGAACGCTTCAGCGACGGCGTTGAGGAACTCCAGATCACAAAGCGAATGTACCCGGTGCGGTATCCCTTTTCGCCTGCGGAGGTGGTCGAGTTCTTCCGCACGTATTACGGCCCGACGAATGGCGCTTTCGCGACATTGGCGTCAGAGCCGGAGAAACTGGCGGCGCTGCGGCATGACCTCGAAGCCCATTGGCACGAACACAATACCGCACGGGACGGCGGAACGACCATCGAAGCGGAGTACCTCGAAATTATCGCGGTAAAAGCGTAATCGTCATAGCGTCATTCCGGGAAGCGCAAGGGCTACTAAATGAATACCGCAATCCTCATCGGCTGCGCCTTCGGCGCAGCCGCGGGCCTTATCCATGCGGCTGGGCTCGCGCGGCGAATTTTCGCCCGCTCCGACTTTACGTTTCCCGGTTTCACTTTGGGGAGAACGTGGACGGTCCTCTATTACGGACTCTGGACGATTTTCCTGTGGACGGTTTTCGGCGCGTACGTCCTGTATCTGTGGTTGATCGCTTGCGGCGTGTTCGGCCTGCATCGCCTGTGGCGTAGTCGATTACCGGCAGGACGGCACTGAATGCCGGAGATCCGCAGCGTAAAGACAATCGCCATCATCGGCGCGGGCGCCGCCGGATTGGTCACTGCCAAGACACTACTTGCGCGGGGATATTCGTGCACCGTGTTCGAGCGCAGCCGGACGCTGGGCGGCGTGTGGGCCGGGGGCTATTCGAACTTCGGCCTCCAGGTCCAACGAGAGCTCTACGAGTTTCCAGACTTCCCGCACCAGCCGGACACGCCCGATTTCACGCCGGGCGAACAGGTTCAGCAGTATCTCGAGCGGTATGCACGGCAGTTTAAGGTATGGCCCAACATTCGTTTCGGCGCTTCCGTCACAAACGTCAGTGAAGCGCCGGACGGTGCTTGCTGGATATTGAGAGTTGAGGATGACGGCGCGATGCACGAAGAGCACTTCGATTTCGTCGTCGTGTGCACTGGGCTGTTCTCGAATAAGCCGCATATGCCATCGTTCCCCGGGCAAGATACGTTTGAAGGTGAAATCATTCACGTGTCGGCGTTGAAGCACCGTGAACAGCTCACGGACAAGAATGTCGCCGTGATCGGATTCGGTAAGAGTGCGACCGACGCGGCACTCGAATCGACCGCGATAGCTGCTAACACGTTTCTAATTTTTCGGGAGGTCCATTGGCCGGTGCCGACGAAGCTGTTGGAACTCGTTCCGTTCAAATGGGCGATGCTGAATCGCCTGACCAGCACGCTGCTTCCGCCCTACTACCGCCCTTCGATCCTGGAGCGCTCTTTGCATTCGCTGGGCAAGCCCCTGGTATGGCTGTGGTGGAGACTCGTGGAGCTACTCCTCATCGCGCAATTCGGCCTCAGCTCACGGGGTAATTCGCGACTCAGCCTCATCCCTCGCCAGCCCATCGAATTCGATGCGTTCGGCGAGGCAGTCATGCTGCCTCGCCCGGAGTTTTTTCGCAGCCTCAGGAGCGGCGCGATAGAACCCTTAATGACTGAAATCGATGAGTTCACCGCACGCGGCCTCGTGCTGAAAGACGGCGGCCACCGCGAGATAGACGTCGTCATTCTCGCGACGGGCTGGGAGACAGACTACGGATTTCTCGATGACGATCTGCGTCGCTCACTCCATTTTGCAGACGATGGTCTTTACCTCTATCGTCAGATGCTCCACCCGCAAGTTGAGGGTCTGGCTTTCGTTGGTTATGCCTCTACGATCGCGAGCGTCTTGACTTATAATTTGCAGGCACGTTGGCTGGCGGACGTACTGGAGGGCAAACACGACCTGCCGACGAAGGAATTGATGCAGACGGATATCGCGGCACAGCGCGTATGGAGGCAAACAAGCATGCCATTCAGTCGTGGCCGCGCCGCGCGCCTGTTGCTGCACATGCTTCATTACCATGACGAGTTGCTGGTGGACTTGCACATCTCCCCACTGCGCAAAACAGGCTGGCTGGCACCTTTCAAGGAAGTGTTCGCCCCGTACGAGCCGAGAGACTATCGGGACGTTGTGAGCTGAATCGGGGAAAGACAGCGTCGTCTTCACCGCGGGTCAGAGAGAATGCGTTACGTCTGTGGCCCGGACAAATAAACGAACAGAATATTTTACGTAAACTGCGAAAGCCGGTCGTCGTAGTGTGCCGAAACTCGGCCGTCCAGAAAAGGCTGTAATTTCTGTACGTTGCGCAGACCTATACTGGATACCTGCCGCCTAGCGTTGGCCGCCCAACCTAAACTAATCCCACATCAATGTACGGGCTCCAAATCCAATTCCTAATGCTGATTTTCGCAGGCTGGGTAAATCGCTCCCAGCTAGACGTCATCGCCTACCTGAAAGCGGAAAATCGAGTGCTGCGCGAGCAACTCGGCAATAGGCGCCTGTTCTTCACCGACGCCCAGCGACGACGCCTCGCGGCAAAGGCCAAATTGGTTGGCCGGCGTGGACTCTTCGAGATCGAAACTCTGGTAACCGCGGATACTTTGCTCCGATGGTACCGGACGCTGATCGCGCAAAAATACGATGGCAGTCGGTTGGTCAGAACGATTCGCACCGCACAAGCTCAGCGATCAGGATGCGGAACTTCGACCAGTTCGAGCTTGCTAATGCCACGAAAGTCGTCCGGATTGACGGTGTATAGCGGCAATCCGTTGGCGATCGCCGTCGCAGCGATAAGCGCGTCATAGGCTCGTGCGGCTGGCTTGCGGCCGACCTGTCGCAAGTCAGCGGCCACTTGGCCAAAGGCTCTGGCTGCCGCAGCGTCGAAAGGGATCGGGTCGAAGTCAGCTTCCGCTTGTTGGACATGCGCCTGCCTGGCGGCACGCTCGGCGTCGCTGCTAGCAACCAACGGCCCGACGGACAGTTCCGCAAGGGTGATCGCAGTGATCGCTGGTTCGCCAGGTAGCAGCTCGGCGTTTGTCAGCCGTGGTAGCAAAATCACCGTACTGGTGTCGAGGATACCCCTCTCGCTCATAGGCTCGGGTCCAGAACCTCGTCGATATCACGCCGCAACGCGTCGGGATCTACGGCCGGCAGGTGTTGCCACCGATTCAGGAGCGTGGTGGCATCGAGTCCGGGTTTGGCTAGAGGACGCAACTCCGCGACCGGTCGGCCCGCACGGGTCACGGTGAGGCGTTCGCCGGCCAACACGCGGTCGACGACGGCTTTGCCCTTATTCCTTAGTTCGCGGATCGTAACGTTGCCCATATCGCAATGTATCACGGGTGATACGTTGATGAAACCAGCGCACGTATTTCTACTCGCAGTTCAGATTCGGACGTACGACAGTGGCGGCCAACGTGACCAAATCGTGACCACCAGCAGTCATCGCCAGTCGTAAGCTGTCATCTCCAGTCACGATTGCGCGGGGCCGAGTGCGCTAAGTGATTAATTTAAAGGTATTTTCAATTACGCTCGCCTCCTTCGGGAGGCAGGGGTCGTAGGTTCGAATCCTGTCACCCCGACCAATTAATCTAGAACTATCGATTAGTTAACTTTAAAAACGACGTAGCTAACTGCCCGGTATACGATAGGTACGCAAACCTCGTTCTGAATTCGGGGTAAGTCCACTTTTCTGGATTACTCATAACCGCTCAATACTCCTGCAGTCATCGAGGTTTCCTGCGCGTTAAAGAGGACCCTAATCGAAGCGCGTCGTATCAGGGGCGCGCTTCTCCACAAACGCCGTCATGATCTCCCGGGCCGCCTCGGTTTGCAGTAGTTCGTCGAACTCGTCGAGCTCGGCCGCGACTCGATCGTGCACCGATTCTTCGGCCCGCTTGATCAGCATTTTTGTTTTGCGCATCGCCGAGCGCGGCGATTTCGCGAGCGTGCGTGCCATTGTAAGTGCTCGACCGAGCTGCTGGTTGTCATCGCAAATCTGCGTGATCAGCCCGATGTCCAGCTGTCCTTCCCGAATATCCGTACTCGTTGAAATTGTTGACGAAATTCTCTTGCACCGTCAACCTGCGATTTGCGGCGTTTGTCCGTGTCGATAAGGATCCAGGATCGTGAAACCCATTATCAATGCGCTGTTGACGTTCGCGTCTACGATGTTTCGGTCACGCGTTTCGTTGCAATTGGAAATCGTCGCGCTGCGACATCAAATCACGGTGTATCAACGCTCAACAACGCGCCCGCGAATAAAGCGGGGTGATCGAATATTGTGGTCTTGGATTGCACGACTGTGGTCTGGTTGGCGGGATACCCTAAGCATTGTTCAGCCGGCGACCGTGATTGCATGGCAGCGAAAACGATTTCGGGATCATTGGACTAAGTTGAGCAATCATGGTGAGCCCGGTAGGCCGCCGGTACCAAAAGAGATCATAGACTTGATCCGGAAGATGTCGGCAGCGAACATCTGCTGGGGCTCGCCACGGATTGTCGGCGAACTACGTAAGCTCGGCATCGACGTCGCCAAATCTACGGTCGAGAAGTACCGCGTGCGTCCCAGGAAACCGCCGTCGCCGACATGGAAATCATTTCTGAACAATCACGCGAAGGACATCGTATCAATCGATTTTCTAGTTGTACCGACGGTAGGATTCAGGATGTTGTACGTCTTGGTTATCCTTTCCCATCATCGGCGCCAGGTCGTTCATTTCAATGTCACCGCACGCCCGACAGCGCATTGGACTGGGCAACAGATAGTAGAAGCATTTCCGTTCGACTCGGCACCGAAATACCTGATCCGGGATCGCGATGGTATCTATGGGAGCCAATTCCGTAAGCGCGTCAAAAGCATGGATATCGAAGAGATCCTGACAGCTCCGCGGAGCCCTTGGCAGAATGCGTACGTGGAACGAATGATCGGCAGCATCCGGCGCGACTGCCTGGATCACATCGTCGTACTGAACGAGCGTCAATTGAAACGGATCCTGACAAGCTACTTTAGTTATTACCATCGGTGGCGCACGCATTTGTCGCTGGAGATGGATAGCCCAAGCTCTCGACCAATGCAGCAACAGGGATCGGGGATCGTTGTTCAGTTTCCCGAGCTCGGTGGATTACATCACCATTACGAACGAGTAGCGGCTTGATTCCTTGCTATATGAGTTTTCGGGAACCACAACCCACACGCTGTCTCTACATCGCAATGACTTCCACGGTGAGTGGAACTACGAAATTCACCCGCGGCAAGTTGACTAATTTATTTCGATCGGTGTCCTTATCCTCACGAACTAACTCGCCCCAACATCGAATTCAATGCCTTCATGTTGACGCACCGCGGCCAACACTTCAGACATATTATCAATCGTCGGGTTACCTTTATCAATGAGCATCCGCATCAAGCTCGCGGGTTTTTTATCGACAATTTCCCCGAGCCCCTGAAAGCCTATAGTCGCGTTCACGTAGTCCCGGAGCAGCGTCTTTGCCACGCCGTTTTCATTGTTTAATAAACACTGTGCCGCTTCGGTAAGTAGTCCGACACGAAACGCTGGATCTTTCCGTGCTCGCTCGAGCACCGTCTCCTTAAATTCTCTTGTTAGTGCCATGTTACTGACCTTTCTTTTTTCGTCGCTTGTAGGCTTTCCAATGATTTTGAGCGACATCAATATCACGCTGCTGCCGTTTCTTGGTCCCGCCCCCGAGTAAGATGACGAGTTTCACGCCGTCCTTACCAAAATAAATCCGGTAGCCCGGACCAAAATCGAGCTTATATTCACTGACGCCTTGCCCGACGGACTTCGTGTTGGAGAAATTACCGTTCTCCATCCGCGCGATCGCCGTGCGCACCTTTAGCGCGGCTTGAACATTCAGCGAAGCGAACCATTTTGAATAAGGATGGCTACCGTCTTCGTCCTCATATTCAAGCACTTCAGTCATATTTTATAATAACATATATGTTATTAATTTAAAGGATCATTTTGAACCGCTCATAATAAAAAGTCTCAAAATGAGCCTGTGGGAGGCAAATTCACAAATACTAGAGCAGGTGGCTTCGTCGCTCCTCTCTTTTTAACAACGCTATAGCGAATGTCACAATTTTGTCACACTGCGAACACAATCCAGCGTGACCGAACGTGATCCAACGTGACCTTATGTGATTGTTCCAATTTGTATTATCCTTTAAGTAGTTGAACCCAAACGGGTGTGCACGCGCTTTCGGGAGGCAGGGGTCGTAGGTTCGAATCCTGTCACCCCGACCACTTATCGTTCAAAAAAAATCCTGCGCTCTCGCAAGAGATAGAGCGCGGGATTTTTTTTGAACGATAAGTGGGCGACGGGAGCTGGAACCGTATTCATAGGTTCACGACCGAACCGCAGGTGAGGGAGAACAGGCCGCCGCGCAGCGACGGACTGATCAATCCTGTCACCCCGACCATTTCGTACGCTCGGAAAAATCTGGCTCTAGCAGAGAGCGAGCCAGATTTTTGTGAGCGTATGAAATGTGGCGTCGGGGACTGGAACCGTATTCATAGGTTCACGACCGACCGCAGTGAGGGAGAACAACGGATCGCGCAGCGAGCCGTTGATCAATCCTGTCACCCCGACCATTTTATTTTGACCGGAAAAATTGGGCTCTCGCCAGAGAGGAGCCCAATTTTTATGGGCAAAATAAAGTGGGCGACGGCGGCTGGAACCGTATTCATAGGTTCACGACCGAACCGAAGGTGAGGGAGAACAGGCCGACGCGCCGCGACGGACTGATCACAACTTCTCGTAGAGAAGTTTAACGTCGCCGCTTCAGCGGCGGCGGCCCGAAGGGTGAGGCCATAGGCCGAATAATCCTGTCACCCCGACCTCGATAACTTGATACCCTCGAAAATTTGCAGAGCTTAGGCGCTAAACTGCATACGAACGCCACACGCACTTGCGATCTTTCTGACGGTATCGATTTTCGGGGAGTTTTTGCCCGACAGCACGCGAGATAGTCCGGCGCGGTCTAGTCCCGTACGTCGGGATAATTCAGATACGCCGCCAACTGCCTCGGCAACGTTACGAAAGGCCAGCAGCAGTATGGTGGGATCACCGCTAGATTCATCGAGCACCGCATTGAGATATTCGGCAATTTCTTCTGCGCAAGTCAGGTGGTCTGCTGCTCGATAAGGTTTAGTAGCCATGTCATTTATTCCGCTTGTATTGCGTCCAAAGTAATTTCGCGTTGTCGATATCTTTGTTCTGACGTTTTTTTGTACCGCCACCAAGTAATATCACCATCGTGTTTCCGTCTTTCCCGTAATACACGCGATAGCCCGCGCCGAAGTCGATCCGCAACTCGTGGATCCCGGCGCCCACGCTCTAGTGGTCACCAAAATTACCGGCCTGAAGTCGGGTTAACCGCGATTGCACCCGTGCACGAACCTTGATGTCTTGACGAGTTAGCCATTCGTCGAAGGGACTTACCTCGTATTCGTCAACGAATTCCCGTATTTCGACCACGAACGTATTGTAGACTACGGTCTACAGTCAATCAAGGCGTAGGAGGCATTTCAGGACAACGCAGAATCGAGCAGAATCGGAGCAGAATCGGGACAGGCATCATCTTCGCTAACAGCAATCGTATGATTTCAAAATGAAAATAGACGTTTCGGTCGATGCCTGTCCTGAAACACGCTGTGTCCTGAAACACGCTGTCCCGAACCCCTCCTGAAACGCCTTCTGAAACACTCTGACGGTGCACACCTGGCACTGGCCGGCTCACCTCTCGGCCAAAACGTCGGGGTTATTCAACAGCTTCGATTTTTTTGGACCACGAGCGCCTATGAAAGGGGACCCATTGATAATTGTCTTACTTAATAGTAAGGAATATGCTGTAAAGTAAGCCAGTATTCACGGAGCAGACCATGTCAGCCGCAACGATTACAAGTAAGGGGCAGATCACGATCCCGAAAGACATTCGAGCCAAGCTTGGCCTCGAACCAGGAGACAAAGTGAACTTTCTGGTTGATGACGAAGGTGTGGTCAGCTTCGTTCCGATGACGACCAATGTTACGACGTTAAAAGGCATTATCGCCAAGCCCGACAAGCCCGTCTCGATCGATGTTATGAAAGCGACTGTGAAAGCCAGAGCGACCAAAGTATGACGGGATTGGATACCAATGTACTTGTGCGCTATCTGGTCCAGGACGACCCAAAACAAGCAGCACTCGCCTCTCGCTTTATTGAAACGACCTGCACGGACGAGCACCCCTGCTACATCGGCCAGATCGTATTGTGCGAGCTCGCATGGGTCCTTGAAACTAATTATCAACAAAGCAGAACTGAAATCGCGGCCATCGTTGAGAAGCTTCTACAGGTCGGGCAGCTCGAAGTCTCTACACCGGACGTGGTGTGGCGAGCATTAGACGATTATAAAAAATCGAACGTGGATTTTCCCGATCACTTGCTGGCCCGGCTTAACGAGTCGGCGGGCTGTGATTCAACCGTAACTTTTGACAAAAAAGCGTCGAAACAACCTGCTTTCGAATATTTGAAATAAGAGCTCACGTGGTAATTCTCCAGGTGACGAATTCGTAGACTCTGGCGCAGGTGACTTCGACGTTCAGCCATTTGTCATGATGTCAAAACGAATGGCACAGTTTTTTCACATTATCCAAGGTGACCAAACGTGGTCCAGCGTGACCTAACAAGATAGTTTCGATTTGTACCACGACGAATTCAATTCACCCCTGGACCAGGGACGGTTTCTGGCCTGACCATCGCACACTCACTCAACGCCGTTTCTGAACACCCACAGTGTCGTCGCCCCTGCCGGGTTATCGATTTCGGGGGTCAGGGTCTGCCACGACACATCGACCGGACCGCCACCGCCGGTGGTGATGGCAACGTACTGCGTACCGCCGCTCGCGTAAGTGATAGGGAACGCATTCGGAGTCATGTCCAGGCGGACCTGCCACAGCGGCTCGCCGGTGGCGCTGTCTGAGGCACGGAACCAGCGATCACGCGAACCTTCGAACACCAGTCCGCCGGCAGTCGCCAGGATCGCACTCGCCTGCGAGGCGCGCCGCCGTCGCTGCCATACGATTTCGCCGTTCTCCAGATTGAGCGCGGCGACGCGGCCGAACTTGCCATCGCTGTCCGGTCGCGGGGTGACGGTGTATTGAATATCCCAGTCTTCGCCCGGCTTCCATACAAACTCCATGCACGATTCGAACATCGGTACGTAAAGGATTTTGCGCTCGGGGTCATACGCGGTTGCCGGCCAGCTGCGCGCGCCGCCGGGGAACGGACAGATAAACTTCGCTTTACCCGCCTCCGGTTCCAGCGCCAGGTCGGTGGTCTTGCGCCCGGTCTCGCGATCGATCGCAATAACCAGATTCTGCAGACCAAGATCGACGGACGACAGGTACTCGCCGGTTTTTGCGTCGAGCGCATCCATGATACCGAGCTTGCCGAGCGTGACTACCGCGCGCGTCGGACCGAGCGACGTCGGCAAGGTCACCAGGGTGCGCTCGAAAGCCCAATCCAGATCCCACACTTCGCGCGCATGGTGCTGGTAGTACCACACCAGTGCGCCGGTATCCGGATTCAGGGCGAGCGTGGTATCGGTATAGAGTGCGTCGTTCGAATCCTGGCTGTCCGGATTCGGCTCCATCAGGGGCGTGATGTGGTAGGTCTGGCCGGTACCGAAATAAACCAGATTGAGTGCCTCGTCGTAGGTGCCGGCCATCCATACAGAACCGCCGAAGCGGCGCTCGAGCGGCGCACCGTTCCAGGTGTCCCCGCCCGGCGTGCCGGGGTGGGCAACGGTATTGAAGCGCCATACCTCCTCGCCGCTCTTGCTATCGAGCGCCACGATCAGACAACCACCCGCATGCCCCGCTCCGGAACAACCCGACACACCCTGAATGACTTTGCCATGCACCACCATGGGCCCACCGGTCAGACGCAATACTCCGGCCGATTTCTCGATCAGGTGATCCCATAGCACCGCGCCGTTTCGCGCGTCGAGCGCGATGACGTGGTTGTCGAGCGTTGGCACGTAGAGCGTGGTACCAAAAATTGCGAGATTGCGCGGCTGGGTGGTGGGCGGTCCGGCCGGCGTGCGCGAGAATTTCCACAGCAAGTCGCCATTCGCCGCATCGAGCGCCTGCACGGTGCCGTTACTGTTGACGAACATAACGCCGTCGTGGACCAGCGGCGTGATCTGGTTCGTACCCGCCGGCAACGACAGACTCCAGGCCAGCTGCAGGTGACGAACGTTGGCGCTGTTGATCGCGGTCAGCGGACTGAAGCCCCATCCGTCATCGGTGCGTCGCCAGTTCAGCCAATCCGCGTCCGGCGGCTTGCGCAACATGGCCTCATCGACCGGCGTCATCGCGCGTAGCAACGCATCGTGGCGGTCCTTCGCCGCGCGATACTGCGTATCCTCGTTCACGACCGGGGCACCGGCACCGCCGGATTCGGACCCGCCCGCAGCGGTAGGCATTGCGGTACCGCCGCCGACGCGCGCTAGCGCATCCGCACCAAGCAGCGGGAGCGCGTTTTTTGCGAGGATCAGGTTAGTCAGATCGACATAGGATTGTGCATCGAGACTGCCGGGATTGACCGGCGGCATCGTCGCCGCCACCAGGGCAAGCAGGCTGCCCGGCCCCATGTTTGTCCATTTACCGACGAAGTCGGCGCCGGACAAGGGGGGGCCGAACGCGCCGCCCAGTTTCGTGCCATGACAGGCTGCGCAATGCGCGTAGTAAGCCGTTGCCCCGGCTTGTTCTGCAGCCGCCAGTGACGGCGCGCACACCGGCCCGGTCAAAAGTATCAAGGTCGATGCGCCGGCACGCCAATTGATCATGACTCTCCCCTGCAAGACTTACGGTCCGAGCCGGCCGCCAGCAGCCGGAAAACACGACGCATGCATCCCGCGACAAGCGCGACCGCGGATCTGCGTACTGAACGCGCGCCGTCTGCGCGCCACGCGCAGACGGACTGACTACCGGAGCATAGCGCATAGTCAGTGCGTTCCAGCCTTGTGGCCCCGGATCTCAGCTAAGGTCCCACCGGAGTACCGTATTCACCCGATTCGCGCAGCGTCCAATACATGTCATCGAGCCTGCGCGTCACCGGCCCGGGGACGGGCGCCGGCATAGCGCGGCCGGATATTTCTCGCACGGCGAGCGCGCCGCCGGCGGTACTGGTGGTGAATACCTCATCGGCGGCATACAGATCGAAAGCGGTGATGTTCGTTTCACAGACTTCGATGTCGGCGCGGATGGCCAGTTCACAGAACGTTTCCCGCGTGATCCCGCGCAGAATGCCGCCGGCCGGGGTATACAGTTTGCCGTGCTTGACCATAAAGATATTCGAAGCGGCTGCTTCGGCAACGTAACCGTGGGCATCGAGCCAGATGGCGTCGTAATAGCCCGCTTCCAGCGCTTCGAGTCGGACCAGTTGTGACGCCAGGCGGTCCAGACATTTGAAGCGCGGATCCAGTGTATCCGGCGCGAAGCCTCGTGTGGCGCTGATCATCATGCGCACGCCGCGTTTGCGATTCGCCTCGTCGGCAAGGAAAACATAAGGGGCGGCCCACACGATTTCGGTCGGGGTAATGACGCGCGGATCCGCAACCACGCCTTGTGGCACGCCCCGCGTCACGATGAAGCGGATACTGGCATCTTCCAGCGCGTTCCTGCGTACGGTCTCGATAATTGCTTCACGCCAACCGTCACGGCTGAGTGTTGTTTCGAGTCGCGCTGCGTGCAAAGAATCGAACAGGCGATCGATGTGGCGATCAAGCTTGAAGATCAACCCGCGCCAGCTCGAGACGACGTCAAAAATGCCGTCGCCAAGCAGGAAACCTTGATCCAGCGGCGATATTCCGGCCTCACTCAGCGGAACGAATGCGCCATTCATATACAGTATCGGTTCATTTGCCATTGCAGCATCCCCAGCTCGGGTCTGACGGTTCGTGTGTGTTTTATATACGGTCTTTGCCTGACAAGTACTACGCGATGCTGGCGGCCTCGGCGCAGCAAATCGGGCCGGCGTGCTTCTCAGCGATAGCGCTGTCCGCCATTCTTTTCGGCGCCGGCATACAGGATCTTGGCCTTAATGGCCGCATCAATTCGACAGCGTGTGAAGTCTTCCTCCAACAAACGTCCGTTGGGCGTCGGCGCGATGGTGAAGTGATCATGACGATCTTCTCCGCTGACCAGGGTGACCAGCGAACGGTCGCCTGACATCTGCCTCATTGAGGTAGGCATGTAACGGATAGCTGCGCCAATGCGGCGATCGTCCGTGGCGTTCGGGTTGGAGCTATGAAACAAATGGCCATGGTGCAGCGAGGCCTGTCCGCTTTTCAGGATCACATCGACTGCCAGCGCTTCATTCACTTCTACAGCCAGCTGCTGACCGCGAGACAACAAATTGTCCTTTGCGAAGGAATCAACGTGTTCAACGAGCTTGTTCCGATGTGATCCGGGAATAAATCGCATGCAACCGCTGGCCCGGTTCGAAGGCGACAGCGCGACCCAGGCCGTGACTTCGTCCGCGTCGTCCAGTCCCCAGTAGTTTAAATCCTGGTGCCAGCTCACGTAGCTCGGCGTATTCGCCTCCTTCAGAAATAGTCCGGCGCTCCAAACGACGAGATCGGGACCCAGGATTTCTTGTGCCGCCGCGATCAGGCGCGGATGACGGATCAGGGCATCAAATGAGGGCAGCAATCGATCGGGATAGGCGCGCAACAGGGCGAGTTTTTCCGGCTGCTCGGCCAGCTCGGCCTCGGCAGCTTCGAGGTCCGCGCGGATGATATTGGCTTGCGGCTCGTCGACCACGTCGTAGGGAAACACAAAGCCGTCACGCCGGTATGCGTCAGCGATTTCTTCTGGATCGACAGGCATGTGATCTCCAGCCGCGCCCTCGGTTTTCTATCGACAGTTGTGATCGTCGAAGTCAATTTTAACTCTCATTAACGGGAAACGAACGCGCAGAGTCAGGTCTTGCCGTATGCCGGACCGATTCCGGCGGCCTTTACGATTCGCGGGCCCGGTCCCGGATCGGGGACAATTGGGGCCGCCCCTACGGAGATCGCCGATGCGCAGACCAGCTTCACCCCTCGCCGCTTTACTGCTTGTCGTGGCTTGCGCGCTGGCCGGCGCCGAGGAGCAGAGCGTACGGCCGGGTGCCAATCGCCACTACCTCGATCCGGGGATGAACGTCGCCGAATGGGTGCGGCGTTTCGAGGGCGAAAGCCGTGAGGTGTATGCCGAACGTCACGCCATCGTCGCCGCGCTCGGGCTCAGGCCCGGTATGCGCGTTGCCGACGTCGGCGCCGGCACCGGATTGTTCGTGCCGCTGTTCGCCGAGGCAGTCGGCAGTGCCGGCAAAGTTTACGCGGTCGAAATCGCGGCGGCCTTTGTCGAGCACCTGCGGGAACGCGTGGGAGCCGCCGGCCTCACACAGGTCTCAGTGATCCACAGCGACGAACGCTCGATCTCGCTGCCCGAGAACTCGGTCGACGTGGTGTTCATGTGTGACGTCTATCATCACATCGAATACCCGCGCGCGGTGCTGGCCTCGGTGCACCGAGCGCTGGCACCGAACGGACGGTTCCTGGTGATCGATTTCGAGCGTATTCCCGGGCGCACCCAGCCGTGGATCCTGGCGCACGTGCGCGCCGGGCGCGCCACGGTCATCGCAGAGATCGAGCGCGCCGGCTTCAAGCGCGTCGAGGCTGCGGCGCCGGAGGGTCTGGAAGAAAACTATTTCATTGCCTTCGAGCGCCGGTGAGCGCGCGATGAGCGCCGCGCCGTTCGGCCTCGCCACGCTGATCGGGCTGGTCGTGGCCAACATGATTGGCGCCGGGGTGTTCACTACCTCGGGTTTCGCGCTCGCCGATCTGGGCACCCCGGGGCGCGTAATGGCCGCGTGGCTGGTCGGCGCGGTGATCGCGCTGGCCGGCGCGCTGTCCTACGGCGCGCTCGCCCGGCACATGAGCGAGTCCGGCGGCGAATACCTGTTTCTGTCCCGTGCGCTGCATCCGGCGGCAGGTTTTGTCGCCGGCTGGGTCTCGCTGCTAGCCGGTTTCAGCGGCGCCATCGCTTTCGCCGCCATCGCCTTTGAGGCTTATGTGCGGACCGCGGCGACACCGACCTGGTTGCCGCATGACGCTATCGCCATTGGCGTAGTCACCCTCGCGGCCAGCGCACATGGCCTCGCGCTGCGTCTCGGCAGCATCGGGCAGAACCTGCTGGTGGTGCTCAAGCTGGCGCTCATCCTCGCACTGATCGTCACCGCGCTGGTGCACAGCCCGCCGACACGCTGGCAGGGACTGGTGGGCGTCCCCGCGGTCCCATTCGAATGGCGCGCCTTCGCGCAGAGCGTGATGTGGATCTCGCTCAGTTATTCCGGCTTCAATGCCGCCGTCTACATCGCCGGCGAGGCGCGCGATGCGCGGCGCAACGTGCCGCGCGCGTTGCTTATCGGAACCTTACTCGTGAGCGTGTTGTACCTTGCCCTGAACACCATTTTTGTCTGCGCGCCGCCACCCGCCGCGGTAGCCGGGCATGAGGACGTAGCCGCGCGCGCCGCGCAGGCTGTGGGTGGCGCCGACTTCGCGCTGCTCGTACGCGTGGTTGTCGCGCTGGCTCTGGCCACCTCGGTGTCGTCGATGATCATGGCCGGGCCGCGCGTCTACGCGCGCATGGCCGCGGACGGCGTGCTGCCACGCATATTCCGCCTTCACGACGGCGCGCCGACGGCGGCCATTGCCCTGCAGGCCGTGTTAGCAATCGCGGTGATCCTGATCGCCGGGCTCGAGGAGCTGCTGTCCTACCTCGGCTTCACGCTGTCGCTATCCGCGTCGCTGACCGTAGCCAGCCTGCTCGAACTGCGCCACCGTGAAGGCGCCGTGGCCGTGCCAGTGCCGGGCTACCCGTGGGTGCCGGCGATATTTGTCGCCGCTACACTGGGATTCGCGGGGCTCGCCGCGCTACACGAGCCGGCCGAACCTGCGATCAGCTTTGCCGTAGTCGCGCTCGGCCTGCTGGCATGGTGGTACACGAGGCGAGATTAAAAAAAGGTCGCACTTTCCTGAAACGAAAAGGCCAGATCCGCGCGCGGCGCGGCCGTACTTACGGCGCGCCCGTGGCATCAGCACGTCGTGCTAAGCGTCGCCGGCCCCGAAAATCTCCATTCTGGCCGGTCAGTGCCTACCTGCTAATTATTACGGTAGCCCCTTTCGGGTGACCCATTTCCGGCAGCCAGGCGCGACCCCATCGTGTGCACGCGGTCGGACCCTGAATGTTGATTGGCTATCCACCCCCTCGAAAATCGCGAAATAACGTCAGACTTGCGGTATCGTTATTCTGCCCAACCTTAGTCGATTTTCCAATGCGCGGTTCCTTGTCGCACGCGGTGCCTGTCTCCCCAGCCGTCCTCGCCCCAATCGGCGTGATGGCGGCCATTGCACTATCAGGTATCTGGCTATGCCATGCGACCTATTTCGAAGCTGCAACGAACGGCAAAGCGCCCGCGGTAGTAGAACCTACCGACGGCTTTCCGGTCGACGAACCGGCGCCAGTTCGACACCGCCAAACTACGATCGGTGCGCACCTGTTCGGCACGGTCGCGACGGCCCCATTAACCGAGCCCAAACCCGATCCCGAAGTATCGTACATTGCAAACAAGGACTTACCGCCAGAAGAGTTGCCGCTCGCCACCTTGGGGGTGACCGTCCAGGGCATCATCATGCATAGCAACCACGAGGCGTCCTACGTAGTCCTTGACGGATCTGGCACGCAAGACCGGAGTTATCGAACTGGCGACGAAATCCCGGGCGGCGCCGCGATTCGTTATATCGAATCCAACCGTGTCGTTATTGACCGCGACGGAGAGCTCCTCGAGCTGCCGCTCGCAGAGTTGGATGCGGTCGCCGCTCAACCTGGCTCGACGACCATCAACAAGACGCAGAAATCGACGAATATCGCCCGCAACACGCGACGGCCGTTAACGAGGAGCGAATGAACGGGTCGATATCTACATCGGAGATGGGATTATTTCCCGGACAGGGTTATTGCGGTCCCATATTGCGGGCGCTTCACGTGTGCAATGACGCGTCGGTGATACCGAAAAATCGCGCACACCGCGGTTTGTTAAGGGCATTGATCGCGGTTCTATTTTTCGCATTTCCGTTGGTCGCGGCGAGCCAGAATGATTATGACCATGGTGGCGTTCGTCAGGAAGATGGCGCTATCACGCTCAATCTTCGCGACGCTGACATTCGCGCCTTTATATCCAGCGTCTCCGAGCTCACCGGTCGAAATTTCGTCGTCGACCCGCGCGTAAAGGGCAAGGTAACCGTGATCTCGTCTGCGCCAAACGATGCGAACGGACTTTATGACATCTTCCTATCGATCCTGAAGGTCCACGGTTTCGCCGCGGTTCCGAGCGGGGATGTCGTCAAGATCATTCCTGACGCCATCGCCAAACAGGAGGGTCAAGCCCCTTCTCGGCGCGGGCCGATGAGCGGGAACGACGCACTGGTGACGGCCGTAATCCCCGTGAAAAATGCGAGTGCTGCAGAACTGGTCGCAGTCCTGCGGCCCTTGCTCCCACAGGAGGCACACCTGGCGGCTTCCGTATCCAGCAACACCCTCATCGTTGCTGATAGCTCCGCGAACATTCGCCGTCTGATTGATCTTGTCGCACAGCTTGATACCGAGCGCGAGACCAGCATCGAACTCATCGAGCTTTCGCATGCCGATGCCGACGACTTGGTCCCGCTATTGAACGCCATCGAGGGCGTCACGCAGACAAAAGGTTCTACACCCGGAAGCGTTCAGTCCTTTGTCCCCTATTCAAGGACGAATACCGTCATCGTTAACATGCCGGCTGCGGACCTACCCCGGGTCCGCAAGCTTGTTGCGTCACTCGACCAACCTGACCGCGGCCCGGGTGAGGCGGTCGTCATTTCCCTGAAGTTTGCCTCGGCGATTGACCTGGTCCCCGTGCTGCAGGGCGTTTTGAGTGGCCAGGCATCAAACTCTGCAGGGGGCGGGCAAACTTCCCCGAACGCCACACCAGGTTCCGGAAAAAGCGCAAGTATTCAAGCCGATGAAGCGACTAATACCTTGATCGTACAAGCTCCGCCCACGAGCCTGCGGCGTTTGCTCGATGTCATTAAGGAACTCGACGTTCGTCGCGCGCAGGTGCTGGTCGAAGGGATCATCGCGGAACTATCCACCGGGCGAGCAGATGAACTGGGCGTGCAATGGCAGACCAACCAGGGCGGCAACGGGATATTCGGTGGCACGCTGTTACCGGGCACCGAAGCCGGCGGCATAAGTGGCGCAGCGCCTGACCTAGGCGGCATAAGCCTTGGTCAAGGATTGAGCTTCGGTTACCTCCGCGGGATCGGCGATATCCGGATCCTGCTGCGTGCCTTGACGAGCGATCGCTATACCAATGTGTTGTCGACGCCGACCTTGATGACACTCGATAACGCCGAGGCCGAGATCGTGGTGGGCCAGAATGTACCGTTTGTGACGGGCCAGTTTACCAACCAGGCGACGACCCCTGAGAATCCGTTCCAAACTATCAGTCGTCAGGATGTGGGCGTCGTCCTGCGCGTCAAGCCGCAAATCAACTACGGCGACACGGTCACACTTGAGATCGAGCAGGAAGTATCAAGTGTTGACGCTTCGACGTCAGGCGCGGATCTCATTACCAACAAGCGTTCGATCAAAACCAAAGTCCTGGTCGACGACAAAGACATGGTCGTGCTGGGTGGCCTGATCGAAAACGACCTGCGCGAGAACGAGCAGAAAGTGCCTTTTTTCGGCAGCATTCCGGTGATCGGACAACTGTTTCGAAATACGAGAAGCGACGTTCGGAAAACCAATTTGATGGTTTTCCTGCGGCCATCGATCGTGCGCGATCCTGAGGCGAGCCGGGAAGTCACCAGGGAACGGTACGATGAGTTGCGCGAAAAGCGGGAAGAAGCAGAGCCGGCGCGGCATGGGCTATTAAAGCAGGAAGCGCCACGGCTGCGGGCTTTTGACGGTTTGTACGAATGAACGTGCCGTTCGCATTCGCGAAGCGCCATGGCCTGTTTGTCGCCGATGCGCCCGATGGCGGTGTGCCGGTTATCGTTTTCCGCACTGGCGTATCGGTGAGCGCTTTGTCCGAGGCACAAAGATGCCTCGGCAGTGCAACTCATCTGCAACAGCTCGGCGACGACGAATTCGAACAACAACTTCAGCGGACCTTCGAGCAAAGCGCGCAGGAGAATGGCGACAACACCGCGGTCTTTGATCAAGCCCTCGACCTCACTGAGATCGCCGAGGGTCTCGGTGAGCCCGCTGACCTACTCGAAAGCGAGGACGATGCGCCGATTATTCGGCTTATCAATGGGATCATCAGCGAAGCGATTCGCCAGAACGCATCAGACATCCATATCGAACCGTTCGAGTCGCGCCTAGCTATCCGGCTGCGCGTTGACGGCGTATTGCGCAAGATCATGGAGCCGCCAGCCGCGATAGCCGGACTGCTTGTTTCACGGATCAAGATCATGGCGAAGCTGGATATTGCCGAACGCCGCGTGCCACAGGACGGCCGCATTTCTTTGAAAATCGCAAACCGACCGGTCGATGTTAGAGTCTCGACCATCCCCTCCGGGAGCGGCGAGCGCGTCGTTCTAAGATTACTCGATAAGCAGGCGGGACGCCTGAGGCTCGAAGAAATCGGCATGGATGCGCGCACCGCTGCCGAGATCGACCGGATTATTCATCTTCCGCACGGTATTTTTCTCGTCACAGGACCAACAGGTTCGGGTAAAACGACGACGCTTTATGCGGCCCTGTCGCGGATCAACGATCACAGCCAAAATCTGATGACCGTTGAGGATCCGATTGAGTACTACATTGACGGCATCGCCCAAACCCAGGTTAATGCTAAAGTTGAGATGACATTTGCGCGCGGATTGCGAGCGATACTGCGCCAGGATCCGGACGTGGTCATGGTCGGTGAGATCCGCGATCTGGAGACTGCGCAAATTGCGATCCAGGCCAGCTTGACTGGCCACCTGGTCTTGTCGACCCTGCACACCAATTCCGCCGTCGGCGCGCTGGCGCGGTTGCGGGACATGGGCGCCGAATCCTTTCTGCTTTCCTCAAGCCTGGTCGGGGTGCTGGCCCAGCGCCTGGTGCGCAAACTTTGCACTTTCTGCCGACAGCCAACTACGTTGAATGGCACGATGGCTGCACGTCTGGGACTAGATACAGAAGAACTGCGCGGACATACCCTGTACGAAGCGGCCGGGTGCCCGCGTTGCCTTCAGATCGGTTATCGGGGACGTTGTGCGATTTACGAGCTGGTCACAGTCGACATCGACTTGCGACATCTGATCCAGACTGAGGCAGCGGAAGCTGAGCTCGAGGCTTATGCACGCATCTCGTCACCGAGCCTTTTTGAGAACGGACGCGCGCAGGTACTGGCGGGAATCACGAGCGCCGAGGAACTGGTTCGTGTGACGACGGCGGCCTGAATGGCATGGGGCGCGCGTGGCTGCGTTTGACTATACGGCGCTGACCGACAGCGGTGATCGTCGCCGGGGTGTTACCGAAGCCGAGTCCGAATCGCAGGCCCGGCAGCGTTTGCGCGATCAAGGGCTGCTGCCGCTCGAGGTTCGGGCCGCGCGCCGTCCGGCAACGAGCGCCGCGGCTTCGCGATTCGGACGTCGCGGTCCTCGCCTGTCAACTGTTCAGGTGATCTTGTTCACGCGCCTGCTTGGTACCCTGCTGGAATCCGGACTGCCGCTCGACGACGCGCTGACCGGCCTGGCCAAGCGCTCTGGCGACGCAAACTTTCAGCGTGTTGTTCTTGAGATCCGGGCACGTGTTCTTGAGGGGCAAACCTTGAGCAGCGGGCTCGATCAGTTTCCAAACAGTTTCCCGGAAGTCTACCGCGCGACCGTTGGCGCCGGCGCCCAGACGAGACATTTACCGACCGTTTTAGCGCGTCTCGCGGATTTCATGGAAAGTCAGCAGGAGATCCGTCGTCGCCTGCAGCTCGCGATGATCTATCCGGCTGTTTTGAGCATCGTTGCTGTGCTCGTTGTTTCCGGATTGCTGGCCTATGTCGTGCCGGAGATCGTGACGGTCTTTGATCAGATGGAACGTGAACTACCGCCGATCACCCGCTATCTCATCATCACCACCGAGTTCGTTCGGAACCACGGACTCAAAGTACTCGCTGTAGTCGTGCTCTGTGCATACGCTTCGCGGGTACTGTTGCGCCGCGCGCGCGTCCGTATTCTCATTGACAAGATCCTACTTGCCTTGCCGATCGCAGGCGGGCTGATCCGCGATACGGACGCGGCCCGATTCGCCCGCACGCTCTCGATCCTGCTTAATAGCGGATACTCTATGCTCGAATCCTTGCGCGTTGCGGCAGCCGCGGTCGGAAACCGCGCCACAAGAATCGAAGTCACGGACGCCATCGAGCGCGTCCGCGAAGGCGCCGCACTGAGCCAATGTCTCGCGCGGGTGGGCGGATTTCCGCCGCTGCTTGCCCACCTCGTCGCGAACGGCGAACAATCGGGCAAGCTCCCTCGGATGCTTGATTCATCCGCAGAGGCACACGAGCGCGACACACAGACGACGTTATCAATCGCAATGGGTCTCGCCGAGCCCACGCTGATCTTGTTGATGGGTGGCATCGTTCTGATCATCGTTATCGCGATCCTGCTGCCGATCTTTGACATGAACACCTTGTTATGAGGGCATCGCGCACCCCGAGCACAACCACTCGATTGTTATCGTGCCGCTCGCGCTGTTAAGGTCAACTGCCCATCAACCAGACCCGGCTGAGCGCGCTCGAGCACGGCGCGATCGACCATGACGCCGTAGCCGTCGTCGAGCGCGATGAGCCACGCGCTCAGACGGGCGAATGGCACATCGTCCAGAAATAGACTGACAGAATCCGCGCCTAGCGGATTGATCCGTTTGATGAAGCCTTGTGTGCCGGTACGGGCGCCGGTTTGATTGATCACGGAAATCATCGACAGATCACGCTCGAACAGCTTGTACGCACGGCCTTGCGCCGAAAGTTCCCGAACGTCGCCACCCAGCTCGCGCAAATCGCGGTGCAACGCCCGCGCTGCATGGACGCGCGCCAAAACCAGCTCGCGAGCCTCGATGAGCGGTTCAACCAGAAATACATACCAGGCACTCGCGATCAACATGAACGCACCGACATATAAAATGACTTGCTCGGAAAAGCTGAGCGTTTCCCACCAGGTGCGCATCATGGTGTTTCCCTGATCCGCAGGCGTGCAATGACGCCACTATCGGACGATTCCGCGGAAAGAATGTCCACGGCGAGAGCTGCCGTTTGCAGTGCACCGCGGGTCTGTTCAAGCGCGGCCATATCCGCGACGTCAATGCCGATTTCCAGCGTCCCGCTGGCAAAAGCTACTGCGCGGATCCCGGTTTTCTCGTTGCCGACGGGTTTGTAGGCGCGATCAAACTTTGCTAACAGATCCAGAAATCGGGGTGCCGTCTCCTGGCGACCACGCAACTGTGCAACAGCCTGCTCCGCCTGCACCCGGGGGTCAACGACGCGCGTGATCTCGGGGAATATCGTCGTGAAAAGCGTTTGGTTCCCCCGTTTAAGCGAAGCTTCGGTGCGGGCGAGTGAGGCATTACCCCAGGCGAGAAAAGCCGGATAGGCGATGGCCAAAAGCAGCGCGGTCGATGCGGTCGCGCGCCAAAGTCGGCGCGCCAAACGATGCTGACCGGCGCGGGCCGAAGCGTCGAGCAGCAGCGGCGCCTGCTGTCGTTCGAGGGTTGCGATCATCAACGCAGCGCTCAACGGGCCATGAAAGGTCAGGTCCAAACCGGCGAAAACAGCGCTGGGAAACTCGTCCGGAGCACGGTTGGTATAAATCTCTACCCGAGCCGTTTGCGGAAACTGTTCGCGTAGCTGCGGCACGATTTCGGCAAGGCATTCAAACGACAGCTTTATGCCGCTGCAGGCCGCGGTGCGGACGACGGCCCAATCATCATCAACCACGATGGACCAGCCGTTCTCTTCCCACGGCACGGCGCAACATTCGGGGACGACCCATGTGGGCTCAAGGCCGTGGTGACGGATCTGCTGGCTGATCGCATCGAGTTCCGCGCGGTCGACCGCCGCGATTGCGTACCTCTTGTTACCGAGTGACGCGGTCGCCAGTTGGGTCTGTTCAAGCGGCGAGGCCAGCTGCTCTTCGACGGCGTAGGGCGCGGCGCGCCGAGCGGTGGCAAGGTCTCGAACCGGCAGTGTGGTTTCCAGTAATGTCGTGCGGGAACCGTCGAACAACAGCACCCATGGTCGTGATCCCAGCGTGCGGGCAAAGGTCGCCCAGTCCGCCGTCCGCCATCGTTCGCCATCCAGCCAATAGACGCATCCCGAAGTACTCGGGTGAGTACGGGCAATCACGGCATCACTCGCCGAAATAACCACGGACCTGGCCCAGAACTTGGATTTGATCGGGTGCGTTGCGCGCAATGACGGCTCGGGCTGAATAGTGACTTTCGCCGGCGTTGGCGTGCATCTGCAGCGCGAACCAGGTGCTGTTGGTCGTAAGGCCGCTGTCTAGAATCGGGCGGCCGAGCAGCGTCGGCGTCTCAATGAAATCAGGAATTAAGCGGAACGGTTGGGTTTTGCGATTGGCATTGAGGATCTCGGCTGTTCCGCGATCGATACCCGGCCCGATCGCCATCAGCACCTCAATCGGAGCGAAGTTGACATTGATATCGCTGGGATGCGGCAGTGCGCTGACGAATGGCGCAAGGCGCGCATAGATCTCGGGCGTAATCCCTCGTACCAGGCGCAATTCGGTGATATCCGCGAACGAACGGTTTGCTGCGCGATAGGGCTGCTCCTGGCTCATGTAGTAATCATCTTCCGCACCGCCGGGGAAACGCGTATCACTGTCCGCATCCAGCCAATCGAGGATTGCCGGGATCACGCTGTCCTCGATTTCCAATGCGGACAACAGCAGTGCGAACCGCGCCACGGCAACCGTCCACCGGGTGGGCTTGGGCGATTGCGGTTGGGTATCGTCACCGTTGCCGGCTAGCACTTCTGCAGGGTTGGCATAAGACACATCATTGACCGCTGTGCCGACGTCGACTTCCGGCGTGTCCTCGTCAGGTGACGCGTCGATGGCTTGAGCGGGCTGCATGGTTTCGACACTCATCACCAAGTTATTCAGATTGTATAAGCCCTGTAGATCCTGCAAGCGCGCGTTGCCATTGCCCGGTTCTATGTCGGAAACGATTGTTTGTGTCACCCAGGGCTCATCAGCATGATCCGCAAGTGTCGTCTCAAGATCCAGCCTTAATATTGAGCGCGCTTCGTATTGCAGAGATCGAAAAACCTCGTTCGCGTCCTCCGCCTCAAGGGTGCGCACGGTCGACGCGATCCCGAAATGGATCCGTTGACCGATCCCGACCGCCAGCCCGGTCACGATAGCAGCGACAATGATCGCACCTATCAGTGCCAGACCGCGCTCAGTGGAATGACAGGACGAATTCACTCGTGATGTACCAGGAGACGACGGAATTGCAACCCCTCGGCGAAATTGATTGTGATTTCGATCCCGTGCGGCAGGCTTTCGCGATCTTGCGTGCCGGTCGCGCGCGGCCACGATTCACTCCACACATCATCGGCGAAAAAACGTAGAGAGAAGTCGCTCAGTCCGGCCAGTAAACGTCGAGTACGATAGGTCGACTCAACGGTTCGGTCCAGGTCCGAATAGGTATCGCGATAGAGAATGCCGTTCTCGAACCGGTAACGAACCCGGCCAAGCGCAGTGCGTTGTATTGCGGTCGGCAGACCCAGCGCGGCCCGCGTCAGAACCAGCGTCTCGCCGACGAGACCGGCACGCAATGCGGGTTCGATGTCGCCCAACTCATCGCGCACGCTACGAGGAACGGCTTGCCGCAGGTCCTGCTCGAGGATAGTCACTGCCGCCTCGAGGTAGCCACGACGCTTGCTGGCAATCTGAAGGCCATCATCGAGGCTCAGGATCTGGCGCAGACCACCATAAGTCAGCACGCTCATTACCGCGAAGACAGCCAGCGCAACCAGGAGTTCCAGCAGCGTAAAACCCGACGCGCCGCTGACTTTCATAGCCGGTCACTTACTGACTTCATCTCGAATCTGCGTTCGGCTAACGCCACCGTGTCCGATTCGGAGTCCCCGACCGTGACCAAAACGCGATGGCCGCCGCCGAATTGCGACGACGTGTGGGCCGAAGTCGCCTGGGACACCTTCAAGGTGAATGAAAACGTCCGTCCCAGGATCACAACTTCGCCGCCTGGCTCAAGTTGGTCAACAGATACAGGCTGCAGCCGATATGCGTTGGCAATGCTGTCGGCCGCCCAGTTGGCAAACAAGCGGCGCTCGAGGTAGGTTTCATGGTCGATGGCGGTTCGGATCAGCATGAGCGTGGCGCCGAGTGCGGTCCCGACGATCGCAAGCGCGACGAGCACCTCAACTAGCGTAAATCCGCCACGACCTCTTGACCACTTCATGAGTCTGGGGTGACGCGATGGGCAGCAACTTCGCCGAACTCGTCCTGTTCGAATTCGTAATAGACACCGATTACGGCGTGCCGAAGCTGAAATGTGGTGAACAGTGTTTCACCGTCAGGGAGGCAGACGATTTGCGGCTCACCCTGGGTAACCGTGACATCGAGCCCCAATCCCTCCGGCAGCTGGTATGGCGCCTCGGCAGCGCGGGACGACGGCAACCAGCGCGCGCGGTACTGAAGTGGTGTATAGCTTTCGGAATCGAGCAACACACCGGTGGGCGTGCCGCTGAGTACCGCGCCTTGCCGACAGGCTTGAACGGTTTGTAGCAATCGTTTCGCGGCCAGGTCGAGCTTATCTGCTGCGGAATTCGGTACTACGAAGCTGCTCAGCGCAAGCAGGACCCCGATAATGGCGAGCACGACAATGATTTCAAGTAGCGTATAGCCACCTTCGGCCGCGGGACTAATCGTCGAGCGTCCAATTGCCAACGTCGGCATTTGCTTCCTCACCGCCCGGAACGCCATCGGCACCGTAGGAATAAAGATCGTACACGCCGTGTTGCCCGGGTGAAAGGTAATGATAGGGCGCTCCCCAGGGATCGCGGGGCAGGGTCGCCAGGTAGCCGTCGCTTTTGTATCGCGCGCCGGGCGCGAGCTGGGCTGGCGCGCGCACCAGCGCCTCCAACCCCTGTTCGGTGGTTGGGTAGGTCAAATTGTCCAGCTTGTATAAGTCCAGGGCCGCGCCGACGGCTCGCAGATCCTGCGCCGCCCGTACCGCCCGCGCCTCGTCTGGCCGACTCATGATGCGCGGCACGACGATCGCGGCCAGGATCCCCAGAATTACCACCACAACCATGACTTCGATGAGCGTAAATCCGCAAGCGCGAGGGGGGAGGCGGCATATGGAGCGTGCGCTAGCAGCGCGGGACCCGACATAGTTCAATTTTCTAAGAGCCTCCACGGCAAAGTACCCAACGCATAACTCGCAGCCACCGTCGCGCCGTTTCTCTGCCTCGCTTTCGAAAGCGATAACGTTCCGTTCGCGGGCCGAAACGGGATTCTTTTGCCAGCGCAAGCCTTGCGGTTCACGAAGCCGATCATAAGAATGGGACGCATCCGGTTGGAGGTAGGGAAGCAGCGACGCCCGTCCCTCCCCTGCTTTTATACTGCTGATTACGCGCTCAACATGTAGTTCATTATACGGACGGGCGCAAGCCCTTTAGTCTGTATTCCGAAGTTCGGCCGTGCATGAGTACGGTGTTGGATGGCCCACCCGGACTCAATCTGCGGAACGCGCGAACTGTGCGCGCGCTGGGCGCACCGCAGTCAGCTCCTTAACCGCGCTGCCAGCCGCCGCTATGTTAGTCGCCAACGTTTTACACGTTTACCATCCTCGATGTGCTTACCGGGAAATGTCGTGATTTTGCAATCACCCCATCTGCGTCGAACCTTTAGAATGACCATGAATGTGTGGAAATATCTTTCTGATATTCCTACTCCTGATCGAGTCACCAACGGTATGGCATGAGCCGCTCATGCACATTTGGTACACATGCGGTCGGGCGCCCATTGGGCAGAGTATCCAGCCACCGTACCGCTATCGGCCGAGCCAAGAACATTGCGCACGTAACCTAAAGGTGGGTACGGCGAAACGCGGGCCTCGCGATTCGACGTTGGTCGGACGTACACTTTCGATAAGCGCTCGATTCCGGCCAAAACCGCTTTGCTACCGTTAAAGTACGAGATAAAGTCCCCGAAGCCAGCATTCCACTGTCAGTTGTTCAGCGGTACACTGTGTCGGCATCGGGAACCTCATCTAAAGGGTCGTAACTCGTTCTGCTAAAACAAGTTTGATCCTCTCAGAGGCCCGATGCACTAACTACGTGTGAGAAATCCGGGCCAGAGGCCGTGATTGCCACTCGCGGACTTCGTCGACCACTGAATCGGTGACCACCGAAACGAGATCGGCGAGATGGACACCCTGTAAAGTTCGCCGACATGCGCCTGGATGTCCCGCGTGCTCATGCCGCGGGCGTACCGGGCGATGATCTTGTCATCGAAACCGGGGAATCGACGCTGATATTTTTTGACCAACGTCGAGTCAAAATGGCCGTGCCGGTCGCGCGGGATCGACAGTACGACCTCGCCGTCGTTGCTCAAAACCGTCTTCTGGGAGCTGCCGTTTCGGTGGTTGCCGGTCCGCCGCTCCGACTCACTGTCGAGATGGGCATCCATCTCCGCGTTTAACATGCGCTCCGCCAAGGCTTTCTTCAGATCGCCAAGCAAACCGTCCGACGTGAGCACCGTCGCCGGGTCCTGGCCCGCCAAAAGTTCGTCTAAGAGTTCAGCGCTGACCGCCGAATGCTGTTTCTTCGCCATACTTCCTCCTTCCCTTCCGGGATAGTGTACGGCTCACAAACACAAAATTCCTGACAGGCTCTCAGCGACGCGCTATTCTACATTACCGACACGATGTGAGCTGCCGCCTATGCGAGCTCCACGGTTCACCTGTGCGATGCCGACGAATCACGCCGGCATCGGCTAGGCAAACGCCTCTTTTGGCGGCGCAAATCGGAAGCAGGGCGACCACTAGGCCCGACAGAACATCAGCTTCTCATCCAACGGATGGCCAAAGACAGCTCTTCAGATCAAGGGCGAAACGTACTTTCATCGACTAAACAGAAAAGTAGTACTGACGCAGATTCCACGTCATCGTTTCGGGTTAGCCCGCATTTCTCACCGCGTCGGCGATTAACGCAGTCGTCTGGTAGCGATTGGGAAGCGAGCCGCGCATCGCTGGCGTGAACCCGGCAGATTACGCGGCTTGCCTATTTGCGGGCGAGCGAACCCACCCGACGGTGTCGGTGGTGAGGGTCGATGGCAGGGAAAGCGGTCTGGTTCGTGGGGGCGGCTTATCGCGCCGCGACGTCCAGGGCATGGCAGGCGGCGATGAACTCCCGCTGATGCGCACAGGTACTGCTCATCGCGAGCTTGACCCTGCGCACGCTGACCATGACCACCGCGCCGATCTTCAACAGGCGCAGGCGGATGGTCGTCGCACAAGCACGCGCGAGCGTGGTGCCGGCCAGTCCGATGCGGCGCACGGCGTGCATCAGCACATAAGCCGCCGACGCCCACCACAGGCGCAGCTGGTTACCGCGCAGGGTCTCGGTCGAGAGCCGGTCGGCGAACAGGTCGAGCTGGCATTCCTTGATGCGGTTCTCGGCCTCACCGCGCGCGCAATAGAAGTTCTCGTATAGCGCCCGTGCCGCCCAGCGTCGCTTCGACAACGAGGTCACGATGAAGCGCGGGTTGGATTTGTCACCGGTATGCTCAGCCTTGGCCACCACACGGCGTGACCGGCTCCAGCTCTTGCGTGTCCGATACGCGAGCTCGCGGAAACAGCGCGCCGGGCTCTGCGTGGCTGCCGACGTCTCCGCCACCGTCTGCAGTTCACTGCCTATCGCCCGTACCAGACGGGCGTTACGTGCCAGCCCGAACACGTATTCCACGCCATTTTCCTCGCACCAGCCCATCAACGCCTCGCGGCAGAAGCCCGAGTCCGCTCGCAGCACGATGCGCGTCTTCGGCCACCGCACACGCACCTGGGCGACGATGCGTTCGACCTCCTCCACCGCCCCCGCCGCACCGTCGATGTTCGCCGGCCGCAGCTTCGCGGCCAGCAGATGCTCGCCGCAGTAGATGTACAACGGCAGGTAGCAGTAGTGATCGTAATAGCCGTGAAAGAACCGTGCTTCCTGATGGCCGTGCAACGCCACGTCGGTCGCATCCAGATCCAGCACGATCTCCGCCGGCGGCTCGCGGTAAGCCTCCAGGAACAGCGCCACAAACAACCGTTCGATCGCTGATTCGTCCGGGCGGATCTTGTGATAGCGATGCGCCCCGCTCGCCGGATAGCATTCCAGACGGCTCAGCGTGCTCTTGCCCGCCAGTGCTGCACAGTCCTCGCGTAACCGCGGCGACAGCTTGCCCAGCAGCGCACCCATCACCGGGTCATGGCGTAGCTCGTCGTGGTCGTTCAGGTCTTCGTAACCCAGCGCCAGCGCGAACACCCGTTGACCGACCAGCGTGCGCAACGAGTGCTCGACCAAGTCAGCCTGCCGCTCGTCGATGAAGCAGCGCGACAGCCGGTCGATCAGACCGACCGCCGCGTCCGCCTTACCCAGCAGTAGCGCGCCGCCATCCGAGCTCACCGTTCCACCATCGAACGCCGCCACCACGCGGCGGCGTCCAGCCCATGAAAACGTCAGTTGTTCAGCGGTACACTGTGTCGGCATCGGGAACCTCCTCTGAGGGGTCGTAACTCGTTCACGCAAAACAAGTTTGATCCTCTCGGAGGCCCGATGCACTAACTACGTGTGAGAAATCCGGGTTAGGGATCAAACTGCGTGGCGGCCGCTCACCCGCGATAACGGCATCGCAGCGTTCGCGGACAACGTCGAGCCATTCGGGGTGGGTGTGAATATAGAAACGCCCGGCAGCGATCGCATCGACTACCAGGCGTCCCACGGCGTCCGGCTCGATCCCCGAGTCGATACCCTGCTGAAACCGCTGTCGGGTACGCGCGAGTTTGTCGTCGAGCGCCACCCGCTTCGGCGCGATTGCGATCCGACTCGAGGATCGCGGTACGCACCCAACCGGGACACAGCGCGGACACGCCTATCGGTGCGCCACGATTGACAAAATCGTGATGCAGATTTTCCGACAAGGCGACGACCGCATGTTTGCTGGCGATATAAATCGGCGTGGCCGAGCCGCTGATGAGTCCGCCGAACGACGCCGTATTTACAATGTGCCCCGCTTCGCCGCCGTCGAGCATGCGCGGCACGAACGCCCGGATCCCGTGCACTACGCCCATCAGATTGATCCCGAGCACCCAGTTCCAGTCGTCGAGTGAATACTCCCAGGTCGGCATGTTGTTTTCGATAACGCCGGCGTTGTTACACAGCACGTTGACGGCGCCGAACGCGGAGTACGCGCGTTCGGCCAGCGCCTCGACCGCAGTCGGATCCGAGACATCTGTCCGCACGGTGATGACGTCGGCGCCGTCGGCAGTCAAAGTCGCCGCCGCGTCGGCGAGAGCAGCCGATTCGATATCCGCGAGTACGAGTCGCAATTTCGCCGCGGCGAATGCGCGCGCCATCCCGAGCCCGATACCGCTCGCCGCGCCGGTAATAACGGCAACCTTGCCGGATAACTGCTGCATATACCCTCCCTTACTGCGCGCTTCGAAGTCGCGCTAACATGACCGTATCGATGTCCGCCGGCGCAGGGCTTCGACGCTGCCTCGAACCGGTTTCACGGTGCGTGCAACACCGTCGACCTCATCCGTTTGCAGCGCCGACTCCACGACGTCCGCGTGGTGACTCCAGCAGCTCGTAGCCGGGAAAGCCGTTTTCGAGCTCACCAAAGCAGGTTTCGTTGTAACGCTTGAAGCCACCGCAATAAACCATGAACAGTCGGGGTTTGCCCGGGATATTGGCGCCGGAGTACCAACTCTTGGTGGTCAAGGCGCCGGGTCGACGCTCGGCGTAGCGCAGGGTTTCCTCACGCCAGTGCGCCTGCGACTCCGGCAGCGGATGTAGAAGCGGGCGCCCATGCTGATCGAGCCACTCGATGGTGCCGAATATGAAGTCAATTTGTTGTTCGGCCAGCGTTGCCATGTTCGAGAGCACGGAGGGAGACATGGCGCTCGACGGCAGGAACAGATTCGGGAAACCATGGACCATGGTGCCGAGATAGTTGATCGGGCCGTCGGCCCAGGTGTCTTTCATCGATTTTCCGCCCAGCCCGGCGATGTCGATGGCGAGCACTGGTCCCGAAATGGCGTCGAAGCCAGTAGCATAGACAATCACGTCGAGAGGGATCGTCGCGGCGGTCGTCCTGATCCCTGCGGCAACTATCTGCTCGATTGGAGTCTCCGGCAGCGCAACGAGATGGACGTGCGGCTGATTGAAGGTCTGCAGGTACACATCGCTCATACAGGGTCGCTTGCCGCCGTACGGATGATCCCATGGCACCAGGTGATCCGCGGTCCACGGATCGTCAACCTGGGCATGCATGCGCTGGCGGATGAAATCGGAGATCGCGGCATTCGCCTCGGGCAGGTAGGCATCCCTGAAAGCCAGGGCGATGTATTTGCCGTCCCAGGCCTGCTGCAATGCCCGCTCGCGTCCGGCAGCATCGAGATCGAGGAAGCGTTCGTCGCCCATCCCCATCGGCGTGTGGCCACCGTATGTTTCGCGGAACGCACGGCGGGTTGCCTGCGGATCCGCGCGCAGGGCAGCGACCAGGTCCGGATCCATCGGTCCCGAGCTGGTCGGCGTGACGTAGTTGGCGGTGCGCTGAAAGACATGGACTTCGGCGGCGACTTTCGCGATCTCCGGGATCACCTGCACGCCGGATGATCCGGCGCCGATCACGCCAACCCGCTTGCCGCGCAGGTCGACGCTGCCGTCCCTGGGCCAGGTCGAGGTGAAGTAGGTCTCGCCAGCGTAGTCATCCACGCCCTCGATGTCAGGCGCCTTGGGATCGGAAAGCGCTCCGATAGCGAGGATCGCATACCGGCACACAACCGTTTCGCCCGCGGCGGTTCGCACGGACCACCAGCCGGTATCGTCGTCGAAGCTCGCCGAGACTACCTTGGTGTCGAACGAAATGTCTTTCAGCACGTCGCAGCGCTCCGCCGCGAAGCGGAGATAGCGCTGAATTTCCGCCTGTTCCGCGCAGGCGTCCGACCAATCCCAGTCACGCACGATGTCATTGTCGAAGAAATACGCGTAGTTGTAGCTCTCCACATCGCAGCGCGCGCCGGGGTAGGCGTTCCAGTACCACGTTCCGCCGACATCGGATCCGCGCTCGAAACCGCGGACGCTGAGCCCACGTTGGCGTGCCTGCCACAGGGCGTAGATCCCGGCGAAACCGGAACCGACGACGACCACGTCGCAGTCGGGTCGGGTCGAGGTGTTTTGAGTCTTGGTCATGTCATTTTTCACGCAAAGTCTCGGCGTTCGGGCAGGCCGCGCGCGAGCGAGAGCGGGGCTGTCGCCACGGCCGGAGCGATGATTATAAGGACATGGCGCCCGCTTTATCTGCTGGCGGAAAAATACCTACGCACAAGAAATAGTTACTGTCCCAGCCCTTTCGCTGTCGCTCCAATGCACCACAGGGATGGGTCTTGACGGTGACGGCGTGCATAATCGGGGCACACGACAGCAGTTCGAACCGAGGGCAGGCGCGAGATGATGGAAATTCAGGGATGGGCGGTCGAACATTTCAACGTGGGTTGGGAGCGCCTGCAGGTCTGGGCTACGAGCCCGGAGTTCTACGCACAGGTCGCTACAATCGTCGGCGCCATCGGCGCCGCGTTGCTCCTCGCGATGTTCGCGCGCACACGCCTGGCCTGGCTGCGTACCGAGCCCGGCGACACCCGCTTCCCGCGCGCGCGTGGTTTCGTCCACAAACTGCGCGACCTGGTGTTTCCGTTACTCAACATCAGTCTGCTCGGGATCGGGGTCAGCGTCGCCGATCAGGTATGGCAGCAAAGCGGACTGATCCGTGTCGCTCGAAGCCTCGCGGTCATCTTTCTCCTATATACCATCATCACGCGCTTCGTGAAGAGCGGCCTGGTCAAGGAGTTGATAACGTGGATCGGGATCCCGGTTGCCTTGCTACACGTATTCGGGAAGCTCGAGCTGGTCACGACGTTTCTCGACGGTATTTCACTCTCCGCCGGCGACATCAAGATATCGCTGTACGTACTCCTGCGAACCATACTCTTTGGCGGCATCCTGTTCTGGCTGGGACGGATCTCAAACAGCGCCGGCAAACAGGCGATCCGCAATCAGCAGACGCTCGACGCGGGAACCCGAGAAGTCTTCGCCAAGCTCTTCGAGATCTCGCTGACGGTGGTATTTTTCCTGTTGTTGCTGCAGGTCATGGGCATCAACCTGACCGCGCTGGCGGTATTCGGTGGCGCACTCGGAGTCGGCCTCGGTTTCGGGTTGCAACAGATCGCGTCCAATTTCGTTTCCGGCATCATCATCCTGCTCGATCGCTCGGTGTCCCCCGGCGACCATGTGGAACTCGAAGACGGACGCAGCGGCACCCTGCGTGAATTGACCATGCGCTATGGCGTCCTCGAAACGTACGACGGCAAGGATGTCATGGTGCCGAACGAAACGTTTATCACCTCGTCGTACACCAACTGGACGCACAAGAACAAAAAGCAGCGCTACCCGCTCAACTTCCAGGTTGCCTACTCAACGGACCTTGACCTGTTGTTCGACAACATCCGCGCGATCTGCGCCGCGCATCCCAAGGTGATGAGCGGCGACGACCTGCCCATCGAAGAGCGCCCCGACGCTGAAATCGCGGGCTTCGGCGATTCCGGCATCGACATCCTGGTCGAATTCTGGATGGAAGGCATCGACGATGGCGTCAATCGCGTCGGCGCCGACCTGCTGCACGCCATCTGGCGGTCGATCCAGGAGCACGGCATGCAGATCCCGTTCCCGCAGCGCGAAGTTCGCATTCTCAACGACAGCGCCGCGTTCGCACCGGTGGCGCCCGCACCGCGCGGCAGCGAATCTCCCTGATCCCACCCGCTTTGGCAGCGGCGAAAACGGGGGATGTCCGTTTTCGCTCAGCTTCGGATCTGCGAGGTGCCGCGCCGTTGCCTGATTCGTACCGGCATCGTACGCGGTCCCCGCAGCTTCATTTTGTAAGCGTTGGGGTACTTAGAAGCTGTAGCGCACCCCCGTTTCTACTGTGTGCGTGCGGTACTCGGACTCAAACCGGCCAGGCCTGGTTTCGAACCGCGGATCGTCCGCGTCGAGGAAGCGGTAGCCTACCGCGATCTCCAGATCGGGACGTAGCTGGTACGCGAGACCCGCGCGAAGCTGGTAGGCGAACGTTGTGTCGTCGTTGTTTCGCAGTGATGCGCCTTCCGCGCTGATCATCGCCGCACCGACACCGGCGCCGATGTAGGGTCGCAGCTTGCCACCCGCCGTCATCGCCGGAAAGTCATAGTAAACATTGGCCATGAACGTCGACACGTTGAACTCGGCATTCGATCTGCCACCATCCTCGATGTCGTTCTCCGCGTAGGCATACTCGCCCTCGACGCGCAGATTACGCAGTGCCAGAGGCAGCGCCTCGGCCGCGGACAAATCGCGTCCGAACGCGAAGCCGGTGGTATACCCGGTATCGAATCCGGTCGCGCCTCCGAACACCGCGTTGATATTCGAGTCGTTATCGGCGTCTTCGACGAAACTCGCGCCTGCGCGTAATTCCGCATAGTAACCGTTGCGATCGTTGTCGGACTTCGCCGCGCCAGCGTAGACAGCGCTCGACAGGCTCAGTGCTGCGGTCGCCGCGGCAATCGCACATATATTCGTTCGTTGCGTTCTCATCATTGTTCTCCGTATTACTTCACACACAACAGCGAAGTCGTCGCCGGAAACACAGTTTCCGTGACCGCAATTCGCATCAAATTTCTCGCGCAATATTCGCGTAAGCCAACTGCAATTCGTCGGTTCGAGTTTTGCTCAGGCGAACCATGAAGATAAATATTCATGTCATTACGTGGACGAGATAGTGGACGCAAAATGTGAAACAAATACGGAGGATCTATGTGCGAAATGTGCAACTGAAATCGCGGACGACTTGTCGTGAAACACTTACCACTTCACAACCAATTTCGTAAAACCCGGAAGGGGTATTCACGGCCACACCGCGCAACAATGGACGGGCACGACATCTTGTTCCGCCTTCCCGAAGACAGGACTGAGCGAACTGCTTTTTATCAGCGTGTTGGACATATCGTTGTCCGACAGAGCGTATCGATATCACGCCGTGAAACCCTGATCGGACCAAGAGATCGGCGGCCTTTCCACACAAGCAGGTAGCACATTAGAAAACAACGAGCAGGACAGCGGCGCGAGCGTGCGCCGAAGACCGCCAACGCTCCAAGTAGAGCAGGTGGCGGTTCGTTTACTTTTGAGACGGATGGCCTGATGCCATCTTTCGTATGACGAGCCTGGAAAGTTTTTTACCGGGTTATCGAATCCGATCAGCTTCCGGGTTTCCGTCCGGCCCGCGCCTGGACCGATGATTCGGTGGCACACACGCCAATACTTCTTCGTCATGGGGCAGCGCCAGACAGCGACCTTCTACACTGCCGCGGCGTAAACGGGGACATTCCTGGTTTCCGATAATCAGGAATGTCCCCCTTATTGCGATTCCACACTACCGGGTGGAATTTCACGATACGGTTGCCTCGAACCCCGTGATGCGCCTGCGTGAACCGCGGGACACAACCCTGCTCAGTACGCAATGTCCGTACGCCCGGATCTCCACAATCTATCCATCGTCTCTCCATGTTCGCTGCGGATACTTTGCGCATGAACGCGGCACCCGTTGCCGCATCGGATCACGACAGCAGGAGTGATGGTTATGAAAAACTACCCAGCGATCACGGTGCTTGCCATCGCGATGGCCGGTTTTGCAACGCAGGCCGCTGCCGACGGTCGCGGCCATGGTGGTCGCGGCGGCTACGGCGGACACAGCCGTGGCGGCCACTTCAGCCTGTATCTTGGCGGGCCTGGAATGTGGGGGCCGGGTTATTTCGGCCCGGGTTACTACGGACCGTCACCGTATTACTACGCACCGCGTACGGTCATCATTCAACCCGAACCGCCGGTTTACATCCAGCGCGCACCCGAGGTCGCGGTACAGTCGCAGGCGGCGGTGGCGCAGGCGCCGGCCACGGTCTGGTACTACTGTCCGGCTCCCGCGGGTTACTACCCTACCGTGCAGAATTGCACCCAGCCGTGGGTGAATGTGGATCCACGCAGCGTCGCCCCGGCGCCGGTTCAGTAAGGAATTCTTCCATGAAGCAACAAGCACTATCTGCCGATCAATTGCGCTCGCCGCATCACGCCATGGCATTGCGAGGTGCGCCGCTGGCGCTCGGACTCCTGCTTTCGGCCTGCGCGACCTATCCCGTCGGCCCCGGCGTCATGGCGCTGCCCGGCCGCGGCGCCAGCTTCGATCAGTTCCAGGTCGACAACCAGCAGTGCCGTGTTTACGCCGAGCAGAATTCGGGTGGGCTTTCAGCACAACAGGGGGCTGGCAAAGGCGCGGTCGATAGCGCAGTAGCCGGCACCCTGCTCGGCGCCGCCGCCGGCGCACTGATCGGTGCGGCGGCGCACGATCCGGCCGCCGGTGCGGCAATTGGCGCGGGCGGCGGACTACTGCTCGGCTGCGCTGCGGGCACCGACGCGTATAGCGCTTCCGGTCAGGTGACCCAGCAACGCTACGATCAGGCGTACATCCAGTGCATGTACGCCAAAGGCCACCAGGTGCCGGTTCCGGCCAGCGTTGCGGCCGCGCAGGTTGCTGAACCCGCGCCGGTGGCAGCGACGTATCCGCCACCCGGGACGCCGGCCCCTCGTTATTGAGCACGTGGCTCGAAGGACGCCGGCAGGAAGCGCCCGCCGCACCGTGAGCGGTGCGGCGATTCAGGCAAGTTCGTCGCGCAGTTCGGCGGCGGTCATGACGCGGGCGAAATAGGGCAGCAGCGTGTGCATGGTCATTTCACTGTACTCGCCGAGCATGCGATCGGTGCAGTCCGACAGTACGGCGACACCGTATTCCCGTTCGTTGGCGCTGCGCGCGGTCATCTCGATGCCGAAGTTTGTCGCCAGGCTGGCCAGCACCAGGATATGACGATCGAGATTTCGTAACAGGGTTTCGAATTCGCTGCAGGTAAAGGGATCGACCTTGGCGTTTTCGATCTCGTACTCGGCAGCACCCGGCCGCGGTTTGAGTTCATCCAGCATGGCCGCGCCCCAACTGCCGCGTACCGCCATGTCATGCTGCGGCACCTCGAGCACGCGCGCGGAGCCGCGCACGTAACCGCCGCGGCGCATGCGCAATTCAGGGTGCCCGGGGCGAAACGTCTCGTTGTGACCGATGATCGGCACGCCGGCGGCGCGGCAGGACTCAACCACACCGAGAATCCGTTCCAGCGTATCGGCGAAAGGCAGGGTAGCGCGGGTGAATTCATAGCCGCGTCCGTCCGGGTGCCAGAACTCGTTCTGCATATGGGTCAGGACCAGCACGACGTCGTCGCGCGGCAATGGCGGGAAGTCGGTCGACATCGGTCGGACTCCTTCGGTTCGACGCAACGGGCAGTGCCGGTCGGGTGCGCCACTATCGCCGCCCGGCGTAGCGGCAGGATAAACCATTGCGTTCGCACTCGTGTACAGCTAACGTGCTGCGTCATTTTGCATGGAGTAAAGGCATGCCGGCAGGCTTGCTGAGAAACGCTGCGGTCCTGGTCGCCGTGATCGCCAGCGGGTGCATCAACGATGCGGGGCGATTCGACGCCTCAGTCCCGGCGCACATCAGTGCGGCAACCCACAGCCAGGATCCCGACGTCGCCACCCTCTACGCCGAGGCCGAGGCCGCACTCGTCGACGGCAAGCGGGCATTGTACGCGTGGCGCAGCGGCAACCGCGCCGTCAGTCAGGCCGGCTTTGCTTCGGCACACGATCGATTGTCGACGACCATTACGCGCTGCGCTGCACACAATAATTGCGAACTAGCCCGTGTGCTGGCCGCACAGGACGCCCTGTTCGACGGTCAGGCGCGCGCGCTGGTCAGCGCGCTGCCGCGAACGCGCGAGACGGCTGCCTTGAACAGCGCTGTCGAAAGCGCGGCCGGTTCACCGGTGCTGATCGATTTTCCGGCCAGCGTGGCCAGTATGAACCTGCTCAACGGTCGCGATCTGGCGGAGCTGATCGAGGTCAACGAGCCGGTGCGCGCGGCACTGCGCGAATGGCTGACCTGGATGCGCCCGTTCCTGCTCGACAGCTGGGAAAATTACCAGTACATGCGCTACAAGATGTGGCCCGCTTATGAGGCCGCGGGGCTGCCCGAAGCGCTGCTGTTCGGCATCCTCGCCAAAGAATCGGGCGGTAAGGTTCATGCCGTTTCCGGCAGCGGCGCTGCCGGCCCCCTGCAGTTCATGCCGGCGACCGGACAACGCTACGGGCTTGCGGTCGCCGAAGGCTTCGACCTGCGCTACGACCCGGCGGCGGCAACGCAGGCCAATGTGGCTTATCTCAATGATCAGTTCGCCCGGCTCAACAACGATCTCGCCCTGGTACTCGGCGCCTATAACGGCGGCGAGGGGCGTATGGCGAGATTGTCGCCGAACGGCACGCGGCATTTCTGGGACCGGCGCGTGTACGACCAGCTGCCGCCCGAGACACGCGCCTACGTGCCGATGGTCCTCGCCGCGGCGTGGTTATTTATGCATCCCGAACAGTATGGCCTGCAGTTTCCAGCGGTCGACCTTCGCCCCGGTGAAATCACCCTGGCCACTGAGTTATCGATCAACGAACTCAGCATCTGTCTCGGGCAGATCGGTAATGCACGCGGCTGGTTTCGCACGTTACGCAATCTGAATCCACGTTGGGATGCCAATGATCGCCTGCCTGCCGGTACGCGACTTGAAGCGCCGGCCAGCGCGGCTGCGGCTTACCCGCAACGGTGTACCGATGCGAAGGTGGTCAGCGAGTTGAATGCCCTGCAGAATGCGCGCATCCCCGGCGCCGTCGTCGCGCCCCGCCTCGGCGCCGCGCGTACCGTCGAGCACACCGTGGTCAAGGGCGAAACCTTATCGAGAATTGCGCGTAAACACGGCTGCGGTATCAAGGAAATCGCCACCGCCAACAGCATCGCCGCGCCCCGTTATGCACTTAAAATCGGGCAGCGCCTGCAGGTGCCGACGTGTAGAACGTGAAACGACCACTCGACTTCGCTGTACAACAGACGCCTCCTCGCCTGCGTGCGAGCGCCGCCCGGAACTCGGCTTAGCAGCCGGCGTTCAATTCTGATCGGTTGAGTATCCCGGTTCCGGTCAACGCGGCCGCACGCGTAGCGCAAGACCGATCAGGCCGCCGAGTAACAACAGTATCGGCGCGGGCAACGGGATCGGGCTGGCGCGCACCAGCCAGTTGCCCTGCAGCAGGGGGAGATTGTTGGGCGGTAGCAGACCGACAAACGCCGGCGCGCCGAAAGGTTCACTGCGTCCCCAGTTGAAACCCTGCGTGCGGAAGGTCTCTATCGACAACAACGCCGGCGTGACACCGTTGTTATTCAGTACCGTGCCGAAAAGGTAGCCGTAGGCGGCCGCCGGAACGTTGGGAAAATAGACGTTGACCGCACATGCTCCGAGGCAACCGCCGATCGAAATCACCGCACGGGACACTGCATAGCCGCCGATCGAGGAATAATCAAAGGGGCTGATGCCAAGGCTTCGATACAGGCTCGGCAGTTGCGGACCGTTCTGTGCCCCGGTGACTTCGACCTGGCGGGCATAGCGGAACCCGGGGAAATCGCCACCCGGGAGGAATTCGTTGCTGCCGTCACCCCCGGTCAGGTCGTTGAAAGTGCGACCGACCGTAACATCGATATCAAGCCAGTCGAGGCCGGTTTCAGTATCCCGCGTGATATTGAAACCGTCGCCGGAGGCCGGCAAAGTCGGATCGTTGATCAGCAGTATGGCGGCACAAGTGGCGGCCGGCAGCGCGCCGGCAAGCAGCCCCGACACGACCGCGAAAATTCGTATGACCATCGGATATTGCTCCCTGACGTGCCGGCGCCGCCGGTACCCTGACGGTCATGGTAGCGCGCTCTGATCGCCAAAGCGGTAACAATAACCGGGAATATCCCTCGTTTTTGCGGCCGCCGCGCGCCGCAACAAGGCCCGGTTCGGGGTCCATTCCAGGATTTTCCCGCTACCGTATCACTCGATACGTTCGCTGATGATGACACCATTCAACGCCCTCGCCGTGCAGATTGCGCGTCGGCACTGCCATTGCGTACGGCCGTCGTGCGTAAGCACGCAACATAAACGCAGGAGCCAATTAAGCCCGAGATCGTTATAATGAGCGCGCTGCCGCTCACCCGCCCAATGAACACGAAATACTCTCCTCTGCGCATCCTCGTAGCCGACGATCACGCCCTGATCCGGGGCGGTCTCACGCAACTGCTGACGCAATGGGATCCGGCGGTGGTCGTTACCGAAGCCGCCGATGGCTTGCAGCTCGAGGCCCTGCTCGACGCCGAACTGCACTGGGACCTCGTGCTGGTCGATCTGGTCATGCCGAAGTTCAACGGCGTCACGGCGGTCGAAGCGCTGGTCGCGCGGTTTACCGGCGTGCCCTTCATCGTGGTCTCCGGCAGCGACGACGCCACCACGATGCGCCAGTTGTTGGTGGCGGGCGTAGCCGGATTCCTGCCCAAGGACACCGATGGCGGCCTGATACTCAAGGCGATCGAGCTGGTCCTGGCCGGCGGGCGCTACATTCCGCCGCTCGCGTTGCCGCCGAGCGATCCTGCGCGCACAAGCGATGCCGGCACGAGCGCCGGCACAGCATCGACCGACATCACCGCCCGGCAGCAGGAAATCCTCGAACTGCTGCGGCGCGGACTGCCGAACAAGGTTATTGCCGGCAACCTCGGGATCAGCGAAGCCACGGTAAAAATGCACATGACCAGCCTGTTGCGCAGGTTCAACGTGCGCTCACGCGCGGAACTCATCGTCTTACTCAAATAGTTCGGGCGTCGCGAAATCCAACTGCGCACTGAACGCCCTGAGTGCCGCGTGCAGGACGTGCGGCGCAACGGGTTTGTGCAACAGTTCGAAACCGGACGCCTGCATCGCGCTGAGATGTTCCGGCGCGGTGTCACCGGTAATGATCAGGCACGCCGGCGTCGGCTCGATCGCCGCGCGCAGCCGAATGCCCAGCGAGAGTCCGGATTCGTCCGGCAGGTGGCGGTCGAGCAGCAGCACCTGCGGGCGCCACTCCGCCTCGATCTGCGCGTAGGCTTCCGCAGCGTTTGCGGCGAGCCGCAGTTCGAATCCCCACTGCGGCAGTAACATCGCCAGCGCAGCGCGAATCGCCGGGTCATCGTCTACGGCGAGAACGCGCAGTCCGGACTTCGTTGCAGGCGACGTTGAAACATCGTCCAGGACCTGCGCCGGGTCACCGTCCGGTGTGAGCGCCCGCACTCCGGGTACCGATGGCAGCGGCCGAGGCTTCGCCTCGCGCGGGCTTGAAACATCGTCGAGGATCTGTGCCGGGTCGATGCTGACCCGGAACACGCTGCCCTTGCCGAGCGCCGAGCGCACGCTGACATCGCCGCCCAACAATCGCGCCAGGCGGCGCACGGTGGACAAGCCCAGCCCGAGGCCGCGGCCGGGCGGCCCGCCGCGTGTGGACAGGCGCTGGAACTCGTCGAAAATGAGTGCGTGGTGGGCGGCAGCGATACCGCAGCCACTGTCTCTGACCTCGAGGCTGTGCGCACCGCCGCGCCACGCGATCAGTATCCCACCCGTGTCGGTAGCGTCGAGTGCGTTGCTGACCAGATTGGAAAGAATGCGCCACAGCGCGGTCCGGTCCGATCGTAGCACCGCCGTGGTCGGCCGGCTGCGCAGCCACAGGCCGCGCGAACGCGCCAGCGGCTGGAACTGCGCTTCGAGTTGCGTAAAGAGCATGCCCAGCGAAACCGCTTCCAGATGCAGCTCGATGGTCCCCGCATCAAGCCGTGCCTGGTCCAGCAACGAGTCAAACATCACCGACAGATGGCGGGTACATTCGTCGGCGTGGGCGATCTGGGTTTCAACTTTGGTCGACAAAGCCTGTAACCGCAGGGATGCCAGGGTCAGCGACAACGCGTGCAGCGGCTGTCGCAGATCGTGGGTGGCGGCGGCGAGGAAGCGCGCCTTGGCGCGTACCGCCTCCTCGGCTTCGGCACGCGCCGCTTCCGCATCGGCCGTCTGCAGCGCGAGTTGCTGTGCCAGCGCCTCGTTTTCGTAGCCGGCATGGATCGCTCGCCTGATCGCGCGCGACTGCGACAGCGAGAACGGGATCATGAACAGAAAATACATCACCAGCGCGAGGCCGATGCCGATGCCGATGCCGTGGACGCTGTGCTGGGTGAACAGCAACACCACCAGCGGGGCCAGGATGGTCGCGCCGCCGACGATGAAGGCGGCAGCCGACAGCATGGTGTTGGAGGCGAATACACCGCTGCAGTAGATAACCACCAGCGTGGTGTTCAGATACAGCGCTTCCGGAGTAGGCGAGAAAAACCACGGCATGAAACCTGCCGGCAGCACCGAAATGAAGGTTGCCACGATGAGATGCAGCGGCCGCAGGTATGGCGACTGCGTATCATTGCGCAGCAACCGGCGCTGCGCGAAGTAGAAACCGAGATAAACGCAATTGCAGAAGAACCACGTTGCCATCCAGGCCAGCAGGGTAGTTTGATCAGGCGTGTTCCGGTGCAGCCAGCCGACCAGCAGTGCCGCGGCAAAATTGGTGGCGATCGCCGGTGGATCCTGGGCGTGCATCAGGCGCGAAATTTCGGCTTCCACGCGTGCGTCGAGCGCGAGCGCGTGAGCTGAGGGACCGGGCGCTGCCGGCGACGTGCAGGTCGTCATAGAGGCGGTCATTCGACACCACGATCGAGAGGCCGCGGTCGGCCGGTCAGCGGTGATCGTCGCGCGTTACGGCCCGGTTTGTCACGCAGCTTGTGCGTCTGCTACCTGCCTACCGACTTTAGTCGGTATCGACCCCGACCATGGTCTGATGGTGGCGATCCGTGCGCCGCGCGTACGATCGTCTGCAATGGCGGGAAACGCCTCAGCCAACCGGGAAAGAGCACCAGCATGTCACACTCACTCAGGCGTTGGTCAGCGCCAGTCTGGCCGCGGCGGATCCGCCGGATCACGCTCGGCCTTGCCGCAACGCTGGCCGGCATTGCCAACACCCACGCCGCGGACAGCGTCGCCTGGGTCGACTGGCACACAAAAACGGATACCAGCGTCTCCGGTTCGATCACGCTCGGCGACGAGCTGGTCGACGTCACCTACTCCGGGCCCTACTTCCACGCGTTCCTGGACACGTTCCCGGAACCCTACCGGGGGCCCTACGATCAAACCTATCTCAGTACCGCCGTCACCAACCGGCCCGAGAACCGCGACGCCATCACCATCGCCGGCGGCCCCGACGATCTGAAGCTCTCCTTCAGCACCCCGTTGTTCCGACCCTTTGTTGCTGTTGCCTCCCTGGGTCTGACCAATGCCCAGCGCAGCGTAACGCTGGGCGCGACGATGGACTTCGAGCAGGACTTCCTGATCCTGAGCCAGGGCCCGAACTACTATGCCGACGGCGAGTTCACACCCTTCTCCACCCAGGGCCGGCGATTGGTCGGCATCGAGTCCAGTGGCGTGATCCAGTTCTCGGGAACGCATGAAGAAATCAACTGGAAATCGCCGTTCCGCGAGGAAACCGACGGCGTCCTGGTCGGTACCTACATGTTCACCGTCGGCGCGAGCTGCGACAACTACGACATCGGACCCAATCCGCTGACCGCCGCGGCCGTGGTTCCCCGCGGCTGCACCGCGCTAAACCGGGCCGGGCAGTTCGGCCAGCAGGCGGACGTCGAGGTGCGCGGTACGCTGATCAACCGCAATGGCTGGCTGCAGGGCGCACCCGTGACGGTGGGCCCTGACGGCACGCTGGACAACCCCGGGATCTACACCGTCGGCGAACTGCAGACCCTGACCGTCGACGGCACGCTGCGCAACTTTGGCGCTCTGATCATCCGCGGCAGCGTTCATCTGCGCGGCGATGCCGCCGCTGACAGTTCCGGCACGATAGTGCTGCGCGGCGACAACACGTTCGCCGAGGGCGGGCAGCTGCAGAATGACGCCGGCACCAGCCTGTCGTCCACGGGCCGTGTCACGGTCGAGGATCACGGCCAGATCCGGGTCGGCGGGATGTTCAACAGCAGCGGGATGCTGGAAGTGAGTTTGGCGGGCACTATCGAAACGCTGGCCACCGGCACGCTCGAGCTCGCCGGCAGCAGCACGATTGCGGGCACGCTGCTCAATCGCGGCACAGCACGCGTCACCGGCGGCGGGTCCCTCATTTTCGATCGCGCGATTGATCTCATTGGTCTCCCGCCGAACCTTGACAACTTCGGCACGATGGAAGTCGATGAAGGCGCATCGCTGCAGGGCGGCCCCCTCGGACGCGTCCGCAACCGACAGGGCGGCACGCTCCAGATCGACGGCAGCGTGCAGGCCGATGGCGTCCTGGAAAATGCCGGGATGATAAATCTCGGCGCGAGCGGTGAGCTGGTCGGCAATTTCACGCAAAAAGGCGGCGGGCAGCTCGACGCGCCGGCCAGGTGCGGGCCGAGGCCGGCCAGCATATCGATCTCGACGGCATCTCGAATATCACCGGCCGCCTGTCACTCGCGGAAGACAGTACCCTGCGCGTGGCGCCCGCCGGCGAACTCTACGTCGACGAACTCATGAACGCTGGGTCGATTACCAACGAGAACATCATGGTCCTCAACGGCGATGCGCAGAACGCCGGCGGTGCGTTTCATACCAATAGTGGCCGCATCGTCAATGATCAGCTTTTCCGCATCGAACGGAACGCGGAGCTCGACAGTTCAGGCGGCGTGATCCGAAATAACCGGCGCTTCGTGGTCGATGGCTGGCTACAAATCGGCCCGAGCGGCGAAGAAGCAGGATTCTTCAATGGACCGGGCGGTGAACTCGTCAACAACGGCAGGATCTACGCGTCCGAGCAGATCATTATTTTCGGTGGCGGGCGGGTCTCCGGGCACGGTACGTTTGACTCCAGCTCGGTTTCATTTGGCGAAATCGAGTTTGATCCGGTCATCGGCGCCATCGAGCCCTGGTTCCCACCGAACATCGACCCCGGTTCCTCGCCCGGTACCCTGGCCTTCACCGGCGATCTCGTGCTGACCGACCAGGCCACGATCACCATGGAGTTCACCGAGAACGACGGCGGCGATCGCCTCATCGTCGGCGGCCAATTGCACGCCAACGGTGCCGCGATGAAGCTGGTATTTCTCGGCGACGGCACGCCGGGGCTCGACCAGGTGTTTGATTTCCTCGAGACGCCGGGCGGGATCCCGGCCGGTCTGGCGCTGGAGATCCCGGCGGAGAAGCGCTTGGACATGTTTGATCGAGGATTGTCGGCCGCTGGGGACGCCATCGTCGGCGCGAGTTTCGCCAGCCCGGGGGCGACCCGCCTGGAGGCGTCGGAGCTCGCCGGAGATTTCCTGTTCAACAACCCCGGCGTGCAGCGCTATGTCGAAGACGCCATCGTGCGCCCCGATGCCTTCGTGCAGAACGAAGGCACGCTTGGCGTACGCAATCTCGACGGCTCGCGCCTGGAGGTCAGCATTTTCATGAATGGCGCGGGCGGTGAACTGCTCAACAGCAGCGATATGACACTCCTTTCGTTGCAGAATCGCGGCGTGTTCAAGCATCGCGCCGGGGCGACCTTGAACCTCGTCGGTGGCGGCGTGCTGAACAACGACGGCGGCCTGATCGATATCCGCGGTAACGTCAGCGGCGGCTATTTCCGGCAGCAGGGTGAGCCGGCCGTCACCCTGGTGAACGGGGTGCTTCAGGTCCAGGAGGTGGTCATAGACGCGGGCACGCTGACCGGCTCCGGACTGATCGCGAGCAGCGTGCATATGGGCGCCGGCAGCGTACTTGCACCCGGCAACTCGCCGGGAACACTTACCATCGACGGCAGCCTCAACCTTGCCGGCGCAGAAGCGCTGATCGAGATCGCGAGTGATGACGTTTACGACCGCGTTGTCGTGAGCGGCGATGCGACACTCGACGGCGTGCTCCGGTTCATTCTGCTGGACGGGTATATCCCCGCGGCAGACCGCACCTGGCAATGGCTCGAGGTTGGTGGCTTTCTGTCCGCTCAAGCGATCTTCTGGAGCGTGGAAACGGTCGATACCTTCGGCGCATCGTATGTACTGGCGGATTCGAATGGTACATACGACCCGTACTGGGGTGTTACCCGATCCGGCGGTCTTCCACTATCAATTCGATCGACTGACTTTTACCGCGGCCGCGGTACCGCTGCCGAGTGCATGGATGCTGTTACTGCCGGGTCTGGCGCTGCTGCGTCGGACGAAAACGATCAAGCATTCTCTTCAGGCAAACGACTAGATCGCCGTCGCCACCGCGCCGTCGCGTCGACGGCGGCGCGCGAGTACGGCAGCCATGCCCGGCAGCAGCAGTACAAACGCCGCCGGAACCGGCACCGCGCTCGGCAGCGCATAGTCGAAGCCGCTCAACCCTTCGAGGGCGACGTTCTGCGGGTCTTCGGCGGAGAAGTACAGATACGCGGAATTGCCGTACTGCGATTCCCGCGCGCGTCCGTTCAGCACCAGTGCCGGACTCCAGGCTCCGGTTTGAACGCCGGTATTTGCCCGCAGGTAGTAATCGATAGTCAGGGTGCTCCCCACTTCCGCGGTGAACTGTCCGGAAATGGATTGGAGGCTTTCCAGTTCGCTCTGGACGTAGTTGTCGTCGGCGAACAAGCCGGCGAGTCCGGGGATCCCCGCTTTTCTGCCGCGCACGGTGAGCCCGATCCTGCCTCGCCCCTGGCCGGTGATATCGAGCAGGACGTTGAGCGTGACGAGGGTACCGTTCGCGAGCGTCGACGACGTGACGTTGAGCTGGTCATTGACGGCAACCAGGCCAATCGCGGAGACCCCGGGTGCCGGGTTGCCGCCGCCGGTGCCAGTCAGATGGACTTGTGCGGAGGCGTGCAACGACCCTGGCAGCGCCTGGGCAAACGCCGAGCCGGTATGCAGATAGTTCGGTACGCTCGAAGTATTGGTCGCGGAGAAGTACGCGTAACTCAAACTCGACGACGCCAGGACGCCGTCCACGTCGCCGGCAATCAGTGGCGCGCTGGTCACGATGTCCACATCGCAGCGCGGATCCCCCGCGCCGCATAGCACCGAGCTCGTGCCGTTCGGATCGTATAGCGTATTAACCTCGGTTCGTATTGTTGCAGTCGCCGCCGACGCAGAACTGGCGGCGACAACAAGGAAAACCACGGAAGCAACCATCAGCGACGCTGTTATTCTCATTCGGATCACTCTGTATTGCGTTGTTATTGTTGATTTGCGGACGAAATACTGGCGCTCGCCCCGGTAAGCGTCAATTGAGATTTCCGGTAATAATTCTCGGTCGTGTGTCCCAATCTCGAATGCAAGCAAAGGCACAGAATGCCCGCACTTTTTGACTGCGCTCCGGGCCGGTAACTGCGCCTTCGCGGGACGTTGAATCGGGCAGCGGGAAACGGGGACATTCCACGTTTTCAGATCGACGACGTCTTTAAAGCCGGCGGTAATTTTCCCGGAAACGTGGAATGGCCCCATTCTCCCCGAGCACCGCCGGGGCGCGGCGTCCGGATTACAGTTGTTGCAACTTTCGAGGGCGTCGACCAGATATAGTCGCTACCCCGAACAGCGCGCTGGCGAACAGCAGTACCGCCGGCGGAAGCGGGATCGGCACCAGACTTGAAACCAGGTCGCGCAGAACCGGATCGTCGAGCGTGGCCGGGTCGCGGAAGGCGAAATCGAGCGCACTGATATCGATCGTTGGATCGACGACGAAGGCGTCGTCTGGCGAACTATGGAAATGGAACCAGAAGTCGCCATGAAAGAACGCGCCAAGCGGCAATACGTTGGTGTGCTCGACAACCGCGGCGTCGGTGAAGATCGGTACGGTTCCGGCCCACGAGTACCAGATCGTGTTTGCACTCAGCTCGCCGAAATGTAGAAGGTCGTCTATGACGATACCGAGGTGAAAAGTACTGCCGGCGCCGAGTGTCAACGTACCGAGGAGCGGCCCGCCGGGAAAAAAGAAGCCGACTTTGGCGGTCAACAGCCCAGGATTTGGGTTGTGGATCGCGCTTTCCCAGGCCCAGTTATTAGCGACTGCCGGCATGAATGCAGTGTCGAGGAAGCCACAGGAAAAAAAGCCTGCTGCAGCGCCGCACGGTCCACCCGCGGTCAATACCCCACCTGCTGGCACCCCGCTGAAGGCCGGCATGAATACGTCGTGAATGTTGAAATGAACCGCGCCGATGGCGTCGGTGAAATGCGGCCCGTGGGCCGCCTGTGCAAGCGGTACGAATGCCAGCCAGGAAAACAGGGCAGGAACCGCAAGCCGGCAAGCGTGAGCGTAAAGTGTCGAAACCGGGAACATGATGACCACCCTCCCTCGGCTCGTCGCCCGAATGGGCAGAGCCGCACCGGACAAGAGATGACGCATCGATGAGTATAGAAGGCGCTGCGCTACTTTCTAGTTGCGGGCGTTGGTAGCGAGGTACGTGCGCCGTCCAAGTGCCTCAAAAAGGGGGGGGACGCGTTTATTGTCCATGGGAAATGTGGAATGTCTCCACTGAGCGAACGATCGATAAGTCGGCCCGTCTAGTTCTGCCCGTGGGATCTCCGACGCCGCAGGGCTAATGCGATGCCCATTGCCGCCAGCGTAAAAGAGCCGGCAGACACTGCCGACAGCCGCTAGCATTTACCACCGCCATGTAGCGCCCTGATCCGCTAAACTGCGCGACTATTCGATTGAGGTTGATTAAGCATGAGCAATACTGTCCTGGTTGTAGGCGCCAGTGGTCTGGTCGGCACGGCGGCGTGTCTCGAATTCAAGGCCGCAGGCTGGAACGTGATTGCCGCGTCACGACGTGTGCCCGAGCTGCTGGACGGACGAGGCATCGATCATGTTGCCCTCGATCTGCAGGACGCCGACGCCTGTAAACGCGCGGTCGCCGCTCACCTGGGTGCGGTGACCCATGTTGTTTACACGGCGGTATACGAGATGCCGGGGCTGGTCGGCGGATGGCTGGATCCGCGTCAGATCGATACCAACGATGCGATGTTGCGCAACCTGCTCGAACCGCTGCGCGCGACCGGCAAGTTGCAGCACCTCTCCTTGCTGCAAGGGACCAAGGCCTACGGACTGACGGTTGGCCCGATTCGAGTGCCGGCGCGAGAATCCCAGCCGCGCGTCAAACATCCCAACTTCTACTGGCGCCAGGAAGACTACCTGCGCGAAGTGGCAGACCGCGATGGATTACAGTTCACGATTTTCAGACCGCAGCTCATCGTCGGACCGAACCACGGGGTGGTAATGAATATTCCGCCGGTTATCGGCGTTTATGCTGCGATCCGTCGCGAACTCGGCCTGCCGTTTTCATTCCCGGGTGGCCCGACCTGGGTCTGGGAAGCGGTCGACGTCCGCCTGGTGGCGGGCGCCCTGCGCTGGGCAACGGGATCGCCAAACGCACATGGCGAAACCTACAACCTCACCAATGGTGAAGTGTTTTCTTTCCGCGATATGTGGCCGGCGCTGGCTGAAACACTCGGGGTCGACGTGGGTGCGGACGAACCGCTGCTGCTGTCTGAATACATTCCGGCGAACAGCGACACCTGGGCCCGCGTCGTCAAGCGCCATGACCTGCAGCAGGTACCACTCGACGCGCTACTCGGTGAATCGCATTTCTATGCCGACATGTGCTTCGCCGCCGGCATGACTGAACCGCCACCGCCGACCTTTGTCAGTGCGATCAAAATCCGTGCGCACGGCTACCCGGACGTGTGCAATACCGAAGAAAGTTTTTGTTATTGGCTCAGGGATCTGATCGAGCGGCGCATATTGCCGCCGGCTGGCTGAGTCAGGGCTGGGCTGGACCAGCGCGGGTCAACATGCCCCGCAATGTTACTGTCCGCGCGCCTTCCGCAGTAAACTGTCCACCGATTTCTCGTAACGAGGTGCTGTTTTGCCCGAAATGCCCGCAACGCTGTCCGTGCCGGAGTGGGGCGATGCCTCGCCCGCCTCTTTGTTTTCGCTGGGGGCCGGCACCACGGCGGTGTGGGTCGCGCTGACCGGACGCGCGGGTGTCGGCGACATGCCGGTGCTGGTGGTATGGCTGTTAGCCGTGGCCCTCGTCCAGGTCATCACCGGGCTCGTGGCGCTGCGCCGCGGCGACTCGGTCGGCGGCAGCTTGAACCTCGTTTTTGGCATCCTGTTCTGGGCAGCGCCGGCCGCCACCACCGCGCTCATTGTCTTTCCGATCGGCGCGCCGGCGCCTGAGCAACTGACCCTGGTCATGAATGGCTGGGTGTTCGCGTTCCTCGGCATCGTGCTGGTGGCACATATTCCGGTCATGGCGGCGCAAAGCGCGCTGCTGTTTTTTGCCATGCTGTTGTTTTCCGTCGCCGTCGGGCTGCTGGCCGCGCTAAACCTGCAGGTGCCGGCCGCGCAAATCCAGGGACCGTGGCCGATGGTGAGCTGGACAGCCGGCTGGCTCATTGGCATCGCCGGCATGCTCATGACCTATATGGGTGTCGCTGCATTATCGATGGCCGCGTTCGGCCGGTCGCTGGTCCCTGTTCCGGGTCCCTCGCGCTTTATGCGCACGACTACAGCCGGCTAGCCGTCGGTCGGACTTAGAGACGCAAGCCCTTCGACGAGCCACTATTCGAATGACATCCACGCCCGCCTATCTGCAATGTCGCTGTGGTGCCTGCCGCATCACGCTTTGTGATCCCAACATGCGTTACCGGCTTGAGTGCCTGTGCTGCGACTGCCGTCAGCGTGGATTGATATCCGCCAGCAAGCACCCTGGCAACGCACTGCCACCCGATGTCGCCGCTTACGAACGCGGCATCGATGATTTTTATTTCGCCAACGGCTTTTTGATCGACGAAGAATCGCGCGACCTGCTTCGATTTACCAAGCTGCGGGCGGACGCCTATAACACCACCGCCATGACGACCTGCTGCGGCACCCTGATGTGCGGCACCCATCCGGTCTACGAAGGCGGATCGGTATCGGTGAACGCGGACAGTTGCCGAGTGACGGTGCCACAGCTGATCCCGACGCAGTCAGTGTTATTCGGTTGCGATTTTCCGCCTGAGCAATACGCGAAAGTACAGGCGCGATGCGATGTGCCGATGTTGTTTTCCGTCTACGACGAAGTCGACAGCGAGCCGATGCAGGCCTTTCTGAAACGGGTGACCGCACCTCTCGCCGACACTTACAAGCTTCCCGGCTATACCACGTTCGAGGCCTTGTGTACGCAGAAAACCATCGAGATCGACAATTCGTTTTTTGCCGAAAGCCGGCAGCGTCAGCCGTCGCGCCCGGCCGGGTAAGCGGCGACTGCTGGGCGCTAACAGGGATCGGTGAGCACCGCCCATTGGTTGTCCAGACGCCGGCTGAGATCGATGGGGTCCCCCACCCCGACCGCTCCGCGTGCTACCTGGTAAGCCCATACCTCGAAGTACGTCATCGTAGCGCCGCCGTAGATTGTCGAAAACGCGCCGTCAACGGCATCCTGCCCACCGGATACTCGTATGCGTCCGATACGCGGAACGTGGAACCGCGGGTCCGACGTAAACCAGGTGCCGTCGATATAAACTTCGGCGTAGGCATGGAAATCCATGTGGTTCGTCGGATCCGGAAAACCGATGTCGGGCATGTGGCCGGTCACATAACGGGCAGGAAGATTGAACGTTCGGTTCAAGGCAATGGCGAGGTGCGCAAAATCGCGGCACACACCGTAGCCGCGCTGCAATACATCGCTCGCCGACAGATCCGGCCGGCCGGACATATAGCGGTATTCGATGTTTTCGTGGATCCAGCGACTGATAGCCTGGACGCGTGGCATGCCGTGCTCGATCGAGCCGAAATTCTGCCACGCGAAATCGGTCAGCCGGTCAGAGTCACAGTAGCGGCTCGGCAGCGTATAGCGCAGTAGAGACGCCGGAATATCGCCCGGCGCTTGCGGCGTACCGACGCTGAGACCGTAATTATCGGGCTGCGAAGAAACCGCAACGATCGCATCGTGTCGAAAGCAGTTGGTTCCCGGCACGAGCGTTACTCGGGCGACACGATTACCGTGGCTGTCCGTGAACTCCTGGACCGGAAGGTTATCCCCGTAGGTCAGCGCTTCGAACCGCACGGCGCGACGATCGTCCGGATCGAGCTTCAGATTCAGTAGCAGGGAGGCGCTGCCGGTGACCTCATAAGCAAGGCTGCAGCCCACTCGTACGGTGATGTCAAAGTTCGGCTGGCCGTTCGGGATCTGCACGCTAAACGCTATGGGTACTCGCAATCATGGCTTAAGCACATCGGTTACGGATTACAGAGAATACGCGAAATTAGAGTCGCCAACCCAGGCCCGTCGAATTCTGTTTCGGTTTCTTCGCTTGGAGATGATCAAAATCAACCCGAAGCTCACGCGCCGCCAGACTGCGTCACCGCTACAAGGATGCGGCCGGCACCACCAGGGATCCCGCGGTCGCTTCAATCGTCTTTTTATAGGCGGCCGAATCATTGGCGAATGCGCCGACAATCACCTGGTCGATACCTGAGTCGGCATATTGTTTAACTTCATCCAGCGTGATCGGGCCACCCAACTGTGGCGACACCGCATAGCTCAAGCGGGCCGGATCGCGGCCGGCAGCCTCAGCGAATTTCTTGATCGTCGCCAGGTGTTGCTTTGCGGCAGCGGGCGAAACATTAACGCCCCACCAGCCGTCCCCAACTTCGCCAACCCGGCGCAGGGCGGGCTCACTTTCACCGCCAAAAATAATCGGCGGATGGGGTGTCTGGGTCGGTTTGGGAAACGAGCGCAAGGGTGGGAATTCACAAAACTCGCCCTTGTGCTGAGACTCGGCGTCCGCCCACAAGGATTTCATCGCCACCAGGTAGTCGCGGGTGCGCTGCGCGCGGCGTGCCCAGGGTATTTCCAGCGCGTCGAATTCTTCTTTTAACCAACCGATGCCGACGCCGAAATCGAACCGGCCCTTGGATAACTTGTCGAGACTCGCAACTTCCTTGGCCGTGGTCAGGGGATGGCGTTCAGGCAGCAGACAAATACCGGTACCCAAACGCAGCTTTTTGGTCACGGCCGCCGCGTAAGTCAACGCTAAAAACGGATCCAGAATATCCACTTCCATGGTTGGAAACGGCATCACGCCATCAGCGGTGTAGGGGTATTTCGACGCATACTTGTCCAGCAAAACGATGTGCTCCGGCGCCCACAACGAATGGTAGCCACACGCCTCGGCGGTGGTTGCAATGGTTGCGATGACATCGGGATCTGCGGCGGCCATAGCGCCGATAAACGCGAATCCGATTTTCATGATTCCTCCCCTCTACCTGAATAGCACTAGTCCATGGTACCCGGGTACGCGTTGCAAGGGTTACCGGCTTGCGGAGCGCAAACTTTTGCTGCCGGTGCGGGTGCCCGTGATCGGTATTAAATCCGAAGCGGCGCAACGCGGCGGCCGGGCGAGATTTCAGGAGGTTGCCCCTGAGGTCCGCCGGCCGCGCCGATTCAATGCGGCTGCACCACCGGCGGGCCGCAATACCCCGCTTGCCGCTATCGCCACACCTCGACCTCAGTAGTTCCACTGCAACTGCAGGCGCATGAGATCGCCATTGACGGTTTCATAAGGCGCAACCAGCACGTTCGTGCGGTCGGTCAGCACATACATGGTGGTTAATTCGATCTCCGGGCGGATCTGCCATTCCACCCCGAGCTCCGTTTCGGTGACGTTCGTCTGCGGCGCGTTCCGCTCGAACTTCATCGCGCCGTCGAAGGTCTGCCAGCGCACGAACGGCATCATGACACCGAAGGGCGATTCGACCCGGTACATGGCCTGCACATAGCCGCCGTTCAGCGCCGCGACTTCGACGCTGCGCTGGTCGTCGCTGAGCTGCGGGCCGCGGCCCCAGTTCCATTCCGCCTGCAGGCCGAATGGTTGCGGGTAGAGTACCGCGCTGAACCCAAAGCGCGCGTCCTGAAACCCGTCCGCCGGCGCCTGCAGGGCGATGCCGTTGTCAACCGTCGGCATGAACCGTCCGTTGACCGCCTGCGCTCCGACTTCGAGGATCTGGCCGTTACTGAACTGCCACGGCCAGGTCAGCCGCGCGACAACATGAAACTCGTCGTTGGTTTCGAAACGGTTGGCGCCCTGACCGTTGTAGATGCCGATCCCGACGACCCCATAGTCACCCGAACCTTTCAGGCCGCGCTGGTTGATGTCCTTGAACAGCGCGCGAATGTGCGCCGGGGCCCAGTACAGGAAAACGCCGATATCGCGTTCATCCTTGCAGCAGCTGTTGAATGCGTCGTTGCGATCGAGCGCCAGCCGGTTCTGGCTCGACTGCAGGTTCTCGAAACCGTAAGGGATCTTGGACTGGCCGACGCGAATACGGAACTCCTTGCTGCGATCGAGCGAAATATCGGCATAGAGGTCGCGCAACTGCACGAAGTGAGTCTGGCTCGAACCCGACGGCGTGACCGCGAAATCCGGTTGCAGGTAGAGCGCCAGCCAGTCCGTCACGTCGCCGCTGAGGACCAGCCGCGCGCGCCGTATCATGAACGACTGGTCGTCCGCCCACGAACGGTCGGCATAGTGCCGGTAGTCGTCGAGGTCGTGGTCAAGCAGCCCGTTGTAGCGAAACTGCGTGTAGCCGCGCAGTGAGAGAACGTCGTACCACTTCGGCTTCGCCGCTGCGGCGGCCGGCGCGGCGGGCGGCGGATTCGTCGCCGCGACGGCGACTTTGTCCGTGTCAGTGACGATGACAGGTGCCGTTGTCGCGGCGTCCCCCGCCGGCGCCGACGGTGCGGCAGCGGTTTCTTCGACCTGTGCAAACCGCCCCAGCCGAATGCGGTTCGGGCCGGGTTCAGAATAGATTTGTTTGGTTTCGGTATCGACAAAAAGTTCGAGGGTCTGGGCACCGGCCACCAGAGTTACCAACATGAGCGACAACGCCCACATCAACATGCGCATCAAATGCTCTCCAAAGACCTGGCAGGGACTGTTCGGCGGGGCCACCAGGATGCGTCCCCGTCGCCGGATCCAGGCTTGCGATTACGTCCCAGACCTTGCGGCGGACGGCATGATCTTTCATTTTGATGACAGTTTGATGACAGTCGGGCGGGCGGCTGAGAGCGGGCCTGGGATGCTCCCGACCGGCGGTCGACTCGTTCGCTTTTCGGGCCTCGAAAGACCGCTTCGATTCGCGTGGGCGACGCTTATCGCAGCGCCCTTTCCGGACTCATTTTTTTGTCGAAGATCGGTTTCATGGTCGCCGTATCCCAGTAGTCGCACCAGCGGCTGATCAAGCCGTTGCTGATCTCGAACACGCCGGCCACCGGCAAGGTTACGGTGACATCTTTGTAACGCCACATTTCGTTGCGCGCATTCATGACCACAGGTCCGTCGACGAGCGTATACAGGTACTCAATCTTGTCGAGGCCACCATGCGGGGTGTCGACAAACGGAGCCAGGAATTTTTTGACCCCTGCCCTGCCGATAACCGGATCGAGGGGTATGTTGTGATAGAAAACATCCTCTGACAGGAACGCGATCACGGCGTCCATATCGCCCGCGACCAATGCATCACACAGGCCGGTCACCAAATCTTCATTGGCGCTGGTCATTCGATCTCCTCCATCTCTATTCCGGGAACATGACGCCGTGGAAACCGAGCGCAGTCGATGTCTCGGTACCGAAATCGTTCGACCCGCACCTACACCGGCTCGAGGGCAAATATCGGGATGAGGCGTTGCGTCTTCGCCTGGTAATCCGTGTAGGGCGGAAACAAGTCGACCATAGCGCGCCAGACCCGCTCGCGCTCGGCGCCGTCGAGTACCCGCGCGCGGACGTTCAGCTCCTCGGTGCCGGCCTGGATGATCACGCTGGGATCGTCCAGCAGGTTGAAATACCAGCCGGGCTGGGTGTCCGACCCGCCCTTGGAGCCAACGATAATGTAGTTATCGCCGTCGCGGCCGTAGATCAGCGGGTGCACGAAGTTGCGTCCGCTCTTGCGACCCTTGGTGTGCAACAGCAGGCACGGTAGCAGCCCTTTGCCCCCGGCCACCGTGGAATCCCACATGTGGCCTTCCTTGCCGCCGGACTCGCGATAAACGCGCAGGTGTTCTGCGATCCAGGCCGGTAGCTCGCCCTGCTCAACCGCGCGTACGGTAGCATCAAGATCGATACGATCCATTTCGCCTCTCCTTTCCAGATAAGACTGAACGCGCCCAACTATAACCGAGGTCCGCGCGCTGACGGCGCTCCAGCGCGAAAAGACCCGTTTCCAGGACCCTCTGCGTCGCGCTGGAAATTCAACCGAACATACGTGACGATACGTACCCGCTCATAACACCCTGGAGGGACCTATGTATTCACACGTCATGGTCGGCAGCAATAATATCGACCGTTCAAAAACCTTCTACGACGCCGTGTTCGGCGCGCTGGGTGGCAAGCCCGGGATCGTCGACGACAAGGGCCGCCTGATCTACATGCACAACGACGGGATCTTCCTCGTCAGCAAGCCGATCGACGGTAAGCCGGCCACCCACGCCAACGGCGGCACCGTCGGCATCGCCTGCGCGTCCCAGGCCCAGACCGACGCCTGGCATGCTGCCGGCGTAGCCAACGGCGGCACCTCTATCGAAGACCCGCCGGGGATCCGCGAAAGCGGTTTCGGTCCGCTGTATCTCGCCTACCTGCGCGATCCGGACGGCAATAAGCTGTGTGGGATGTTCCGCGCGGCATGACCTGGAAACAAGATCGAAAGCGGTAACCGTATCCTGGGCAGATTCGAAAACAACCCGCGTCACCGCGCCGATCAGCTACTGGTCGGGGCGGTGACGCCAAAAGTTTGCGGCGAGGACCGAGGACACGGGAAACGGGGACATTCCTGGTTTCTGTGATGTGATGTTGGAACTACAACCGTGATGGTCTTGCGAACCGAAGCGAGGGACAGATTCCGAGCACCAGTGCCAATTAACCAGGAATGTCCCCATTATTGAGTTGTCCACACAATTATCATTTTTTCGATTGCTTAACTGGTGGGTGCCGTTATGCCAAATACACTTCGAAGTGCCTGTGACGCCATTCTCGACGTTACAGTGAGCCGTGCCGGCGGCGCGCCCGGTGTCGTCGCCATGGCCACGGATCGTGATCGCACTTTCTACGCGGGCGCGGCGGGTGTGCTTGAACTCGGGCAGTCGCGGCCGATGGCAACCGATTCGGTCATGCTGCTGGCGTCCTGCAGCAAGGCCATTACCGGCGTGGCGGTGATGCAGCTCATTGAAGAAGGGGCGCTAAGCCTCGATGACCCGGCGCGTAAGTATGTCCCCGACATCGCTGAACTCCAGGTCCTGGAGGGCTTCGATGACAAAGGTGAGCCGCGCCTGCGCGCACCGGCGCGTGACATTACGATCAATCACCTGATGCTGCACACTTCCGGGCTGGGTTACGAGTTTTTCAGCGACGATCTGCTGCGCTTGCGCACGCAGCGCGAGATCCCGACCATCCTCTCGTGTACACGGGCCGCGATCAGCGACGCCTTGCTGCACGATCCGGGCGAACGCTGGACCTACGGCAGCAGCATCGAATGGCTGGGACTGGTGGTCGAGGCATTGCGCGGCAAGCGACTCGGCGAAGTGCTGGCCGAACGGGTGTTCGCGCCGCTCGAGATCAGCGACATCGCTTTTGAACTTTCGGCCGACATGAAGGCCCGCCGTGCAACCATCCACCAGCGCGCGCCGGACGGCCAGCTTACGCCGCTGCCTGAGCTGGTACTGCCGCAACCGGCCGAACTCCAACTCGGCGGTGCCGCCCTGTATGGCACGGTCGGCGATTACCTCAAGTTCATTCGCATGATCCTCAACGACGGCGACGGACCGCAGGGTCGCGTGCTGAAGGCCGAGACCGTTGCAATGATGGCGAAAAACGGCCTCGGAAAACTCAAAAGCGGCGCCTGGACATCGTCGATTCCGGCGCTCGCCAACAGCGGTGATTTTTTCCCGGGCCTGTCCAAGTCGTGGTCGTATACCTTCCAGGTCAACGACGAGCCGGCGCCGACCGGTCGCCCCGCCGGACAACTGTCCTGGGCGGGTCTTGCCAATACTTATTACTGGATTGATCGACACAACGGCATCGGCGGCATGTGGAGTTCGCAGATCCTGCCGTTCCAGGACGCGGTGTCGTACCCGGCCTCGGTCGAATTCGAGCGCGCGGTGTATCAGCACCGTTGATCTCGAACTTCTCCTAACGTGATGTTAGCTTGATCTCAATGCGCCGGTTGCGCGCCAGCGCCGCCTCGCTGTCACCGTCATCGATGGGGTGAAATTCGGCAAAGCCGGTTGCGGCGAGGCGTTCAGCGGGGATCCCCAGACGCATGAGCTCGCGCACGATGCTGATCGCGCGCGCCGCCGACAGTTCCCAATTCGATGGGAAACGCTCGGTGCGGATCGGGCGACGATCCGTATGCCCGTCGATCTGCAGGACCCAGTCGAGATCCGAGGGCATGCGTTCAAGCACTGTCTTGAGGGTGGTCGCCACCTGCGCAATCTGGCGCTGGCCGTCGACGCCGAGCTGGTCGGCCCCGCTTGCAAACAACAGCTCGGTGGGCAGGACGAAGCGATCGCCGACGATCTTGATCCCCGGTACATCGGCCAGCGCGTCACGCAGGCGCCCGAAAAACTCCGACCTGTAACGTGCGAGCTGGGCGGCCTTATTGGCCAGCGCCACATTCAGCTTTTCGCCGAGCGCCGCGATGCGCGCGTCTTTCATTTCTACTTCGGCTTCGCTCACTTCGAGGGTATGGGCCAGGCTCGCGAGCTGCTTGCGCACTTCGGCAAGCTGCAGGTTGAGGCGTTCGAGCTGGGCCTGCGCAGCGAGGTTGATCGCTGCTTCCTCGCTCAGGCGTGCGCGCACGTCGTCGCGTTCGGCAACGATCGCCTGCAGGTCAGATTCGATGCGGTCACGCATCGCGGTCAGCGCCGCGATCTCATTTTCGAGCTGGGCCTGCCGCCTGACGCCGTCTTCAAGCGCGCGCGCCTGTTCGCCGGCGACCGCCGCCTGCTCCTCGATTTGTTGCGATTGCTGTTTAACCGTCTCGCGTTCGTCGCCGAGCGCCTGTTCAGTGGCGGCAAGGCTCGCGCTTCTGAGCGCAAGCTGGTCATTCAGACGCACGCTTTCGGCTTCCTGCAAGGACAGCAGGTCAGCCAGTTCATCGACCCGTGAATTGAGGCGCGCGAGCGCCTGGTCGCGCCCGAAAATTGCCTCGGTGAGAAACTGCTGACCGACTGCGGCGACCAGCAGCAAAAAGATCACCACCATCAACAGCGAAGCGACCGCATCGACAAACGCCGGCCAGATGTCGATCGGACGGCGGCGTTGAGAAACACTCACGGATCGCGTGCCGAAAGTGCGTTGGCGACGGTTTTGCTGAGCAGACGCAGTTCCGCGCGCAGTTCCTCGCTGAACGCCCCCCCGTTATCGCGTTCGGAAGCGCGCCGCAGTTCTGCGGCGATTTCGGCCTGGGCGTGAGCAATCTGTTCGAGACGCTCGTTCTGGGTGCCAACCAGGCGCTTGAATCCGGACAACACTTCGCTCAGCTCGGTCAGGCTCGAGCGCATCCGTTCGCGATGCATTTCCTCATCACTGCGCGAGCGCTGCATACGCTCGAGCGAGTCGGCGGTTTTCTCGAGCAGGGCTTCGACATAGGCCGAAGTGCCGCCGCCGAGCTGTTCGTCGAACGCCAGGCCGCTCGACAGCCGCGTGCTGCCGGACAACCACTCCTCGAGTTCGTTGACGAAACGGTTCTGGGCGCGGCCCGCCTGCAGATCGAGAAAACCCACGACCAGCGAGCCGGCGAGTCCGAACAACGATGACGAAAACGCCACGCCCATACCGACCAGAGGGCCCTCGAGATTGCTTTTGAGGTTGTCGAATATTGCCGCGCTGTCGGCGCCGGCGACGGACATGCCGCGGATCACCGATGCGACCGAACCGACCGTTGCCATCAGTCCCCAGAAGGTGCCGAGCAGGCCGAGGAAAATCAGCAGTCCGATGAAGTAGCGAGACAGGTCGCGCGACTCCTCGAGGCGGGTCCGGATCGAGTCAAGCAGGGTGCGCAACGAGGTCGCGGACAGGGAGATGTCGCCGCGCCCGCTCAGCAGAAGCGCCATCGACGACAGCAGGCGGGGCGGGTCCTCGCTGCTGGCAATGCCGTCACGCCAGTCTTCGACCCAGGCGATTTCCGGATACAGTGACACCACCTGCTGAACGTTGATGGCCACGCCGACCGCGAGTACCCCGACTATCACGCCGTTGAACCAGACGTTGGACGCAAACGCGAGCGCCAGCGGGCCGGCGATCGCGGTGCAACCGACGATCACGATCACGGCAAATACGGCCATCCACTGCAGGCTTCGGGTCGGTCTGGTCATGATCGCAGCCCCTCCTGGTATGGTGCACTTTAGCAACATCGGCAGCTTGTCGTCCTGCCCTGCGATTCCGAAGACACCATCCCAGACGGGAGACGCTACTCGGCGCGGGCGGGCGATTGGCCGGACCCCGGCGCGACTTGCCCGCAGCATCACCGGGAAATACGACCTAGATACCAGGGACCTGACCGCTTGCCAGGTTCGCGTTAAGCTGTCCCGCCCGGCCGGCGCCTTAACGTTGCACTAGCGCCGGGCCCGTTAATCGCAAACAGCAGACAGGAGTCATTCCATGCGTAAAGGCCTCATGACCGGCGCGCGCTCGCACAGCGACGACGTCAACGCCATCGGGCGTTCCCACACCATCGACGAGATCAGCGCGCTGGCGCGTCGCTGCGAAGCGGCCGGGTTCGATACCCTGTGGATGGCGAACGTGTTTGCGCTCGACGCCATCATGGCCATGGGTATCGCCGGGCGCGAATCAAAGTCCATCGAGGTCGGCACGGCCGTCACGCCAACCTACCCGCGCCATCCGACCGCCATCGCCCAGCAGGCGGTTACCGCCGCGGCCGCCTCCGGCGGTCGCTTTACCCTCGGCATCGGCCTCGCCCACAAGATCATGGTGGAGGACGCGCTCGGTATGTCCTACGACAAACCGGCCCGGCATATGCGCGAGTATCTGCAGGTGCTGGCGCCACTGCTGCGCGGTGAAGAAGTCAATTTCGAGGGCGAGCAATATCACGTCCGCGGGATCACGGTCGGCGCGGACGGGGTCGGTGAGGTTCCCATTATCGTGGCGGCACTCGGTGAGCATATGCTCAAGCTGGCCGGTCGCTACACCGACGGGACCATCACCTGGATGGTCGGATGCGAAACCCTGAAGTCCTATACCATCCCGGTACTGGCCGCGGCTGCGGCGGACGCCGGGCGTAAAGCGCCGCGCGTGATCGCCGGGTTCCCGATCGTGCTGACCAACGATGCCGACGCCGCCCGCGCCAAAATTGCCAAGGCCCTGACCGTCTACGGCCAACTGCCGAGTTACCGCGCGATGCTCGAACGCGAGGGGGTCAAGGGTCCTGCCGATCTCGCCATCGTGGGCGATGAAGCCGCGCTCCGCGATGGTCTCGACCGCCTGCGCGATGTCGGCGCCATTGATTTCAACGCCGCGATTGCCGAAGTTGACGACGGTGCGTTCGACCGTACATTCGAATTTCTGGCGTCGCAGTAATGCGGAGCTGCGGCCGGTGCGTGGCGCTGCGAGCGTCAGCACTACAATCGATCGTGCCGCGCGACTATGCTTTGTAACTTAAGCGTGATGCCGGTCCGAGCGGCATCCGACTATCTTGGGGGAGAAAACAATGAAATTTGATCGCAGCTGGATCGACCAATGGGTCACCGCCGTCAACACCGATGCATCCGCCCGGCACAACGGCCGTTACTTTTCCGGCTCGTTTTCGGTCGTTGCGGACGACGCGCGTTACACCCTGCAAGTACACAAAGGCAAAATCGAGAACGTCGTTGAGAACGGTGGTCCGCTGGAACCCAGCGCTTTCACCCTGGCTGCGCCGCGAAGCGTATGGGAAAAGCTGTTCGCACCGGATCCGGAGCCGATGTATCACGCCGTTTTTGCCGCCATCGGCAGCGGTCACATGAGCGTCGAGGGTGATATCCAGAGCCTGTTTCAACAGATGCTGACCTTGTCCGATTGGGTGGCCGCCGGACGGAACCTGAACGGTACGCCGCCGGTTGCGCCCGATCCCGAATGGCTGGACGATTATCAGGCGGTCGGCCGCTACGTGAACGTTGAAGTAGCCGGCGTTAAACACAAGGTGTTTTACTTCGAGGCGGGTCAGGGTATCCCGGTGCTGTGCCAGCATACGGCCGGCAACGAAAACCGACAGTGGCGGCATCTGCTCGAAGACCGCGAGCTGACCAAGAAGTATCGCTTCATCGCCTATGATCTGCCGTCCCACGGCAAGTCCGATCCGCCTGCAAGTGGAGAATTCCTGAAAAAGGATCTGCTGCTCAAATCCGATTGGGTGACGACGTTTATCGTCGCCCTCGGCGACGCGCTGGCGCTCGACCGTCCGATTTTCATGGGCTGCAGCATCGGTGGGGTGATCGCATGCCACCTGGCGGAAAAACATCCGCAGAAGTTTCGCGGGCTGGTCGGTATGGCCGGCGGGATCCCGACCTACGGGTTTTTCCACGACTGGTGGATCGATCCGAAAATCAACATGCCGATGATGCTGCCAGGACTGGTCGACGCGGTGATGGCGCCAGGGATCTCCGCGCGCGACCGCGAGATCAATCGCATGTGCCAGAGCGCCCACCCCAAATCGATGCGCAACGACCTGTATTTCTGGGGCGAAGAAAACAGCGACGCGAGCCGCGCCAGCCGCATCGACGCCAGCAAGGTACCGCTGTATCTCTATTCCGGCGAATATGATTTCACCTGCCCGCCGTCACTCATCGAGCAGACTGCGAAAGACATCGGCCCGGAAGTCCATTACGAAATGCTCAAGGGACTCGGCCATTTTCCAATGAGCGAAAACTACGCCCTGTTCCGTCCGACCCTGGTGAAAACGCTGGACGATATCGAGGCGAAAAACAGCGCGGCCGAACGGGCGGCGTAGCTTGGGTTCCGGCAACGAACAGGTATTTGGCTTCGACGACATCAAACTCGACTACGTCCATATCGCCACCGCGCGCACGCTGCCGGGTCTGCGCCTGGTACTGGGCGCCTACGCCATACCCGGGCCATGGCGCGAAGCATGCAAGGCGCTGTTCGAGGTCAAAGGCATCGCCTACATCCCGGTGCGTACGTCCAATCGTGGCGCGTCCGACATCGATTTCGGCCGCGACGGTACGCAGAGCGAGCTCAGTGCCTGGAGCGGCCAGTCCAGCGCGCCGGTCGCGGTGTGGAACGACGAACGGCCGCGTTCAAGCTGGTTCGATCAGATCAATCTGGCTGAACGCCTCAATCCCGAACCACCGCTGGTGCCGGCAGACATTGAACTGCGCCTGCGGATGTTCGGTCTGATCAATGAAATCGCCGGCGAGAACGGCTTCGGCTGGGCCAAGCGACTCTATCTTGCGCATCACGCCCTGACCTCGCAGCCCGTCGGCAGCAGCGACTACCGGTTCTGGGAAGTACTGGCCGCAAAGTATCACTATTCACCGGCCGGTGGCGCGGCCGCCACGGCCCGCATGATCGAGATCCTGCGCATTCTCGACGCCACCCTTGCCGCGCAACGGCGGCGGGGTTCGCGTTACTTCATCGGCGACGCGTTCAGCGCGCTGGACATCTACTGGGCAACGTTTTGCGCAATCATGCAGCCGTTGCCGCCCGATCTCTGTCCCATGGCGACTAACTATCGTCCCGCCTATACCAACGACGACCCGGACATCGCCGTGGCCATCACGCCCGCGCTGCTCGACCACCGCGACTTCATCTACAATGAACACCTGACCCTGCCCATCGTCTTCTGAGTTTTCTTACTCGCACCTCGAGGTGCGCTGAACCTGACGGTAGACCCGCTATGCATAAAAAATTCGCCTGCACACGGCTAGCCGCCCTGCTGTGCGCTGCCGGAGCCATTGGCAGCGTCGTCGAAGCCGCCGACTTCGCGGCCGATGCTGTACAGCACAATTATCCGTCGGGCGGTGAATGGTCGAGCTACAACAAAACGCTGGACGGGCAGCGCTACTCGCCACTGACGCAGATCAACAAAACCAACGCAAGCAAACTTGAAGAAGTCTGTCGCGTGAAGCCGGCCGATGGCGGCTCGTTCCAGGCCGGACTCATTGTTGTTGACGGGGTGATGTACGCCACCACGGCCGACGATACCCTGGCACTGGACCCCGCGGACTGTTCGATACTGTGGCGGCATCGGCATCGCCGTGACGACGCCGCGCCGTTTCCGGTCAACCGCGGCGTGGCCTACTACGCCGGGCGTCTGTTCCGCGGCACTGTCGATGGTCGCGTGATCGCGCTCGACGCCCGCACCGGTACGGAACTGTGGGCAAACGTGGTCGGCATACCCGAGGACGGCGAGATCGTCACTGGTGCACCGCTGGCGTGGAACGGACTCGTGATTGTCGGCACCGCGGCCTCCGAGTTCGGCGTGCGCGGCCGGATCATTGCCTACGACGCGGTTTCGGGTCGTGAAGTGTGGCGTTTCAATACCGTCCCCGCGCCGGGCGAACCGAATCACGACACCTGGGGCGGCAGCGTATGGGCGACCCTGGTCGGCGGCGGCGGCGGTACCTGGTCGCACTTCGCACTCGATCCGTCGTCGGCGGAACTGTTTATTCCGGTCGGCAATCCGATCCCGGATTTTGTACCCGCCGAACGTCCCGGCGATAACCTGTATACCAACAGCGTGCTGGTGCTCGATGCGCTCACGGGTAAATTGCGCTGGTGGTATCAGCTCAAGCCGGCCGATGGGCACGACCACGATCTCGCCGCAGCACCCATCCTGTTTCGGGACAGTGAAGGCACGGGTCGCGTCGCCGCCGCCGGCAAGGACGGTTACCTGCACATCATCGACCGCAGCAGCCACAAGCGCGTCTCCCGCACCGCGGTAACGCGGGTCGACGAGCCCGCGCCGGTGCCAACACCTGAAGGGGTCGTGTCCTGCCCGGGGCCGGTCGGTGGCGTTGAATGGAATGGTCCGGCTTTCGATCCCGCGCGTCATCGCCTGTTTGTCGGTTCACTCGATTACTGTGCGCTGTTTCAGTCCCAGCCCGGCACCAAACCGGAAGTCGGCGGCTACAATATGGGCGGCGTGTGGTCAGGAATAGGCACCCCGCGCGGCTGGCTTTACGCGCTCAGCGCCGACACCGGCGACGTTGCCTGGCGCTACCACGCCGACCACCCGATGCTGAGCGGGGTAACCCCGACCGCCGGCGGCATCGTACTGGCCGGTAATAATGCCGGCGACCTGTTCGTGTTCGACAGCGACAGCGGTGAGATTCTCAACACGATCAAGACCGGAGGCTCATTGTCGGGTGGCGTCATCACCTATCAGCACGGGACGCGCCAGTACGTGGCGGTGACATCAGGGAATGTCTCGCGCTCGATCTTCGGCGCCGTGGGGCGCCCGCACATCGTCGTTCTGGCCCTGCCTGACGACGCAATCGCCGCAGGCCAGGCCGGCTCCGAAGCTGCCCGTGGTCAGACCGCCTACAACACCAACTGCGCGGTGTGCCATGGCGCCGATGGCAAGGCCTGGAGCCCGATCGATCTGAGCACGGTCAAAACCAGGATGGCTGCCGACGAACTGGTCGAGTTCATCAAGCAGCCGCGCGCGCCGATGCCGCAGGTTTTCCCGGCGCCATTGTCCGCTGAGGACCAGCAACACATTCGCGATATCGCAACCTACCTCATGCAGTGGCAATAGCAGCGGATGCAGGACGCTACCCTGACGACGACTTAATCAAACGGAATTCACGCGGAAACATTTGATTTTCGATAACCGCCAGTAAACCCCGATGAACCAGCGTTCGGAAACTGCCAGCGATGCCCAGGCAACGCTGCATCATGCCTACCTGCTCGGTCTGCAGCTGATGGTGTCCACTACCGAAGGCGCCGAAGTCTGCGGCGAATGGGTTTTCCGCCTGTTCCGCCAACAGCATGAACAGTATTTCCTGAGCAGCTTTGAGAAACTCGGCCTGTCCGGTTTGCCCGATGCGGTGGCCTGCGCAAAATACCACGTGCTCGCCAATACCGTCGGTGGCGTGCCGGTGGAATACGCTGAGCAATCACCGACCAAGGCCTGGGTGCGGTTTCGCTACCCGCGCTGGATGTTTGCCGGACCCACGATCTGCGGTATACCACGCGAGGCCAGTCTCGGATTCCTGCGTGGCTGGTATGCGCACAACGGTGTATCCCTGAACAACCCGCGGCTGGGCTTCGTCTGCGTTTCCGAGGACATGACTGAAGAGTTCGGTTTTTGCGGCTACTTCCGGGAATTCGATCACGCGCTCGCAGAGCACGAGCGGCTGCAGTTCGCGCGCGGCGAATACCCGCCGCCGTTCGATCCGCTCGCCCAGCCCACACTGCCCAGCGCCGGCTGGGACGCCACACGCCTCGCCCGGGCGAAGCGAAACTACGCGGTTGCTTATGTCAGAAACGCGATCAGCGCGCTGGTCGAGGAGATCGGCCGGGATGCTGCCCGCGCGCTGGGTCGCCGCGCCGGGCGTCTGATCGGCCTGCAGTATTTTGCTGAACTCGCCGCGATGCTCGGACTGCGCGACGGCGATTTCGAGGACACCGCCGCGTTCCTGACGACGATGTTTTCGGGCATGGACGACCAAACCCGGGTTGAGGTCGATGCGAGTCGACGTCGAGTCGCCATCGAACATACCCGCCTGCGCATCGTTGCGGGACTTTCAGGTGAAGCGCGGGAAGACCTGCTGACCTGCTGGAACGAGCTCTGGCTCGGCACCATCCATGCTCACCGCATTTTTAAACGAGCCGAAGTCGCCGTGCACGGCGACGGTCTGTTATGGACCATCGAAGATCGGACCACCGACCTGCCGTGAACGCGAGCGCCGGCCCGCGGCGGGTTTAAGGGGACATGCGGCATCATCTTCGTCGCGGAGAATCAAACTGCCGCGGCGAACTTTGCGAAATTTCCACGCGAATTGCGGCATTTCGCGTCATACACGTCGTGACCCACCGAAGCGCGGCTACTGTCCCTATATCGGCTGAAATGGCTATACTGCCGCCGGCCATTGACGCCTCGTTTTCATTACTACCTGACTGGAGACATACTCATGATTGCTTACACCACGCTCGGCACCAACGATATCGCCCGTGCCGGAAAATTTTACGATGCCCTGCTCGGAGAAATGGGCGCCGGTCGCGCAATGGAGAACGAGCGACTCATTATGTGGGCGACGGGCGCGGGCCAGCCGATGTTCGGGGTCATCAAACCGTTCGACGAATCCAAGGCAACGGCGGGTAACGGAACCATGATTGCGATCGGTGCGGAGAACCCGGCCGCGGTCGACAAGCTCTACGCCAAGGCGATCTCGCTCGGCGGCAAAGACGAAGGCAAACCGGGACCGCGCGGTGAAGGTGCATTCTACATTGGCTATTTCCGTGATCTCGACGGCAACAAGCTCAATTTCTTCTGCATGAACGGCTAAGCCGCTGTTTGATCACCTCGCATCGCTCCGCGTGGAGCGGTGCGGGATGGTTGTTACGCCTGAATATCAGGGACAGTGACCGGCTATCCCCACGCGGGCAAGACGCGCCGAAATACCCTTACTGCCCTCCCTCTTTGCGGGCGCACGTCGCAGTTCCGAATACCGCCCGCGTCCTACCCATCTACCAACGTTGACGTTCCCGATCACCTCATGTAGCTTGCCGCGCCACTGCACCTCAAACTCCGATCCGAGGCAGGGATACCCGGGACTCGATAGCGCCACGGGGTCGCTCTGGACAAACGTCCACGGCCAGATTCCGGGATCGGGGCTTAATCGGTGGCGCGCATTCGCGCGCACCAGAGGTGTCCGATGCAAACTCAGTTTTTCCGTCCGTCGACTTTACTGCCAGCACTCGCCGCCAGCCCAGGCAGGGTAAGGCCGATGATCAGCGTGGCGGCCGTGCTGCTGAGCCTGCTCGGTACCGGTTCCGCGTGGGCCGCGAGCACCTCATGCAGCTTTACCAGCGGCGGATTCGTGCACGCGAGCGAGCCGATTTTTGCCAGTACCGGTCTGATCCTGGTCCGAACCGAACAAACCTTCGCGAATGGATCGTGCGCAGGGGGTGACGCGGATTCCGCATTGAGCGGAGTCGTTCAGGTTGTCCCCGATCCCGCGGCTAACGGCGTCGTCACCCACAACTTCACGCAACAGGTCTCGGCGCATGCTGGCGGCAGCGCTAACCCGGGCTCCCTGGGCGCATCCGTGTCCGCGTCCGCGAACTCCACGCCCATGGCCTATTTTTATACGGACGCCAACGGCGACGGGCAGGCAACCGATAACAACTACCAGGCTTCGGCGTTTGCCAGGGCTCAAGCCGCGTTTACCGATGAACTGTATATTCGCGCTCCGGTCGGCGCGCATCCCCTGAGCAAGGTCTCGGTCAGGTTCACTGGCAGACTTTCCGGCGGCGCGCAGGGTGTTGGTGTCGGCGGCGTTGAGGTCACAGCAGCCTCGCTGGGGATCAGCCAGGTGTCGGGTACCGGCGGGGGACTTTCATTTACGCCGCCAAGCGTGCTCACCAGCGTCGTCCTGGACCTGTGGGCGATGGAAGCCGCACCGTTTCTCGGCCAGGATCCGATCGTGAATTTGTCCGGCTTACTCGATGTTTCTGCCTTCGCTAATGCCGGGATGACGCTCGGGTGTTCGATCCCCGGCAATATCTGGTGCACCACCAATGCGAACGAATTTGGCAATTACGTTGCGGATTCAACCGCCGTCGGCAGCTTCGGTTCCACGGCCAGTTTCTATATTGAAATTCTGACCGCCGGCGCATCTTATTCATCGGGGAGTGGCGTCATATACGCGACCGGGCCGGCGGTGGTGCCCTTGCCTGCCAGCCTCTGGCTGTTCGGGATCGGCATGCTGGCGATGCGACGTATCGCCACACGCTGAGGGGCGCTCCGCGCGAACCCGGCTCGACGGGAGATCCCGGCACGCGTTACGCGCTAGCCGCAAAGTTGCGTATGGTGTCCCTGGATCCCTCGTTTTGTGTGCGGTATGAATGTCTGCCCACCTGCTCTGTGCCAGTATTGGGGCTTCGTGCTGACCGCGACGGCCTTGCTGATCGGTTGCTCCATGGCGAACGACCCGCGCCTGGCGCCGGCTGAATACAGTTACCCGGCCGATGCAATCCTTGTCTGTACGGCACCGCCGCGCACGGGCGGCGCGGGCGTCAGCGATGGGTTCGAATTCGCGAACGGTTTTCGTGCCAACGTGCGCACACCGAGCAATTACCGCGCTACCTACGCGCACCCGTTACTGGTCGTCTACGCGGCGGCCGGGCAGAGCGCGACCGACAGCGAGCGCCTGGTTGGCCTGACGCGCGAGGCGACGGCGCGCGGGTACGTGGTTGCGTATGCCGGCAGCCGCCGCCTCGGTCTCAAATCCCTGCGCATGATGACGACGTTACCGACGGCGATTTCGGCGCAGTGGTGTATCGATCAACAACGCATCTATGCGACCGGCCATTCCGACGGTGCTACGACCGCGGTAGCGAGCGTGCTGCTGCCCGGGGTGGCACTGCGCCCGCACGCGCTGGCCGCGAGCGCGGCGGGATTCGCCGCCAGTGACCTCGTAGACATGCAATGTCCCACGCCAACCCCGGCGATGTTGATCCAGAAACGTGATGACACGCTGTTTCCCGACTATGTGCGGCAGCTCGCAAGGTGGTGGGCGAAGTGCAACGGCTGTACGACGAAATTGCTGCCAGCCAGCGGCGCGTGCAGCGCCTTTGCATCCTGCCCGGTCGGAGCCGCCACGATTTTCTGTGAGGTCGCCGGCGGGCACAAGGCGTGGCCGGAACTGAATCCGACCGTGCTCGATTTCCTGGAAAACTCCGGGACAAGTATCGCGTATCCGCACGATTCATAGTGCGGGCCGGCGACCAGGCTACGGGGTCACGCTGTCCTTCTCCTCCTAAAAACAGTCGGCAAGACCCCTGGCAGCAAGCCAGTCGTGGGTCGCGGCGCGCGCCGCGGCGCTGACGCCGTGGTGGACGCGTTGAGCGAGCAGCCGTCGCGATGTCTCGGGGTACGCACGGGCAAGAAAACTGACTTCCTGTCCGTAACACTGGCAGGAGAATGTCTTTTTGCCGGCTTCGCGCGCGGCGCGATTGGCGAGCGCGAACGGTCGATACCGCGTGGTGGCCAGTTCCAGCATGTGCGCCGCGAATGGCGTACTGTCCGGCAGGGGTACGAGCTCACCGTGGCCATCCCAGGGCTCGCTCTGTAAAGCCCACTGGCACACGCGCGGAAATGCGTTGAGATCCGGGATCGGATCGTGCAGCGTATGTCCGCGCAGGCCACCGATAAGCGCGGCGTCAACGGCCGTCGGACGATCGCCGAGGGCGTAACGGGTCTGTCCGAGCTGCGCTTCGAGTGCCGCGATCAAGCCCAGGTATTCAGACTCGGCCGCGGCCTGCTGCGGCGCGTTCTCGGTACCGGTTGCGCGGCAGGCGCGCAGCCCCCATTGCGCCAGCGGGTGAGCCAGCGCCTCGGCCCGCGTCACGCGGGTTCCGGTGATGGTTTCGATCACGAAGTGCGCATTGTCCGGATAATGCCAGCGGTAGTGCACCATCACGCGCGACACCCATTCGTCGAGGACTTCTTCGATAACGTGCACGAGTACGCCGGCGGTATCGGCCGGGAACAGCCGACGGTTGGGGTTCAATGTGTCGAGCCACATGATGATCGGCGTCGAATCCGCGAGCGTCCAGCCGAACGGAGTAGCGAGAACCGGGATCTGATGGGTGCCGGCACGCGCTTCGAGCTCGGCGCGGTTGCTGTCATCTCGCGACGCGTTTTCGAACGCGATGGCGTGGAATTCGAGCGCGGCCTCGAGCTTGCGCGTAAACAGACTGATCGGGGCGCCGTACAGGGTCCAGTTCATGAACTTCGCCTGCCGCCCGTCCGCAGTGCCGGGCGTTGCATCCGGAGCCGGCAGCGCGGCGCGGTGATCAGTGCGTCCGGCAGGTCAGGCTGATACTGAAGAGTGGCCATCGGTATCCTCCATAGCGCCGGATGAGCGTGCTCGGATGGGCGCGGCCAGATAATTATAAGGCCGGCTGCGGGCTACTGACCCGGCGTGCCATGGGAACGTGTTACGCTACCGGTTTCGCGCCTCGAGCAGGTCGCTTCCCATGTCCAGCCAGCCATCGCCACGCATTGCGCGTGACGACCTTTCACGCCTGTCCACGCTGCGTGTACTGCCCAACCTGATCAAGCTGCCGCTGTTCCTGAGCCTGATGGTCGCGCTCACCTGGCTGGCGTGGGAATCGACCAGCTTGGCGGTGACATGGCTGGCCTACATCGCGATCGGTTACCTGTGGATGAGCATCGTGACGTTTATGCACGACGCTACCCACAACGTGCTGTGCAAAAACCGGGCGCTGAGCTGGGCGTTCGGCATTGTCGCCATGGTGCCGATTTTTGCGTCTTTTATCGCATTCAAGGAAGACCACCTCGAGCATCACCGCTACAACCGTTCGCCGCGCGACCCGGACGCGTTCACCATGGGCCGACGCGGGATTCTCGACTTCATGTTGTTTTATGCCTACATGGCGATCGGGGCAGTACTGAGCTTTGTCCATTTCAACCTGCTGTATCCGATCGCCAGATTCAAACGCCGTCAGTGGGCAGTGCACATCGGCGAAATCGCACTCAAGATCGTAGTTTATTACCTGGTCCTGAGCTATGCGGCGCGGTACGGCGTGCTCGGTAAAACGCTCGAAGTCTGGTTGTGGCCGGTGTTCTTTTTTTCGCTGTTCAACTCCATGCGTTTTATTGCGGAACATTACGGTACCCCGTGGGATAGCGGACAGATGGCGGGCACCCGAACAGTGACCTCAAACCGCGTGCATTCGTTTTTCTGGAACAACATCAACTGGCACATCGGTCATCACGTTTATCCCGGCGTGCCGTGGTACAACCTCGTTGAGCTGCACGGATTGCTGGCGACCCAGATCGACGCCAGCGGTGCGCTGGTCGACAAAAGCTATGTCGGAGTATGTTTCGATGCCATGTGCTCTGGTCCGGAAACCGGCGCGCGACTCGCACGCGCGCTCGCGCAGCGCAACCTGCACGACAAGCGGTCGAATGAGCGCTGACTTCGCCCGCGGTCTGCAGCTTGCCGGCCACCGGCCTTAAGCCGTGGACGAGCGGGCCCTGGAACTTGCCGCGTCCACCATCGTTGCGGTCGCGACGCGGGCGCGCGATGTGATCGTCGAACTTTGCCCGGCACATATCTATGGGGCCGGCGGCGCCTCCACCGACGCCATCCATGGTTTGCGCGAAGTCCATCTTCAGTTCAGCACGCCGTCTCCGCACCTAGTGCTCAGCACCTTACCGGCGACGATCACGGGCGCGACTCTGATCCTGCCGAAGCAGACCTACCGTAACCGCGTACCGTTGCCGCTGGTCCTCGCCTGCCCGGTCGAATTTCGCTGCCGCACCGACCGTGACGAGGTCCTGAGCTTAAAGGCCGCAGGCGTCGTCGCGGTTTTCATCAACAATCCACGTTACGACGACAACCCGTTCGGCGCGGGCAGGATATAGACTCGCTGGATTGAGTGGGCGGGACGCACCCGCACGATACGGTCAGTTCTGCGCGATATCGCGGTGCAGGGGCGCCAGTCGCGCCAACAGGCGATTTTGCGCGCCGGTGCCGATCTCTAGTGCTTCCATCGCCTCGATTAGATTTTCCACCACCGCATTGAAGTGCGCATCGTTGATGTCAAGCCCGGCGTGAGTGCGCGCCATGTCGTCCCCCGAATACACACACGGACCGCCGCTCAGACTGCAGAACTGTTCGACCAGTTTCGAGCGGAATCGCTCGATGTTGGTATCCGCGAAATGCCGATTGATGCGTTCGTCGTCCGCCAGGTTCCACAGGAAATGGTCGATGATGGCGACAATTCCCGGCTCGCCGCCGAGGTCGTTATACAGCGACGGCGACGCAGGCGATCGCGGATTGCCGGCGCATCCGATCAGGGCAGTCAGCGCCACCGCCAGCATCGCGCGGCGCACCAATGGGTAAATGTAAGCCTGCATGGTTTGCTCCGCTACCTCAAAAGGCGAGTTCCACGGACAAATACCAGCCGTCCTGCGCGCTCAAGGTGGCGACATCGCCGACGTTGGCATAAGAAGCGACAACAGAAACGTTCTTGGTAGGAAAAACAGCGACGAATACGTCGTACCAGTCGTCAGCATCGGCAAAGCTCAAATTATCCGGCTGCTGTCGATACTCACCACCAACGGCGACATGACGGGTCAGGAAAATGCCTGCCGAACCCTCGAACAGCAGGTCGCGACTGTCGTCGAGGTCGCCACCGAATCCGAGGATACCGATCTGATTTGCGCGTGAATACCGGACTGTAGCATTAGCAAACACGTTGCGCCCGAACAGGCCGGCCAACCACAGCTTTGTGGCGCTGAAGTAGAAGTCGACGTCATCGTCGCGCCGTGCACCGACGGCCGCAGGGATGGTGAAATCGAGATGGTGCTTGTACTGCATACCAAAGGCGACCTGCGGTGCGGGTCCGTAAATCAAATCCCCGAACAGGCGCAACTTGAAACCGACAATATTTTGTCTGAGTTCGAGATCCGGCAGGCCGAGAGCGTCACCCAGTGTGCCCAGATCGAACTCCTGGCGAGCGAGGGAAACTTCGATGCGGTTGTCGTAGCTGAGCGCAACGCCAAATGCGTCGAGCGCGTAGTCGTCAAGCTCGATGTGGGTATAGAAGCCGCTGCCGGCGAGCTCCCGCGTCGATCCGTACCCGGCGAGCACCGCCCACGGCACGATCCCGCCGCCGGCCTGGCCCTCGATCTGGGTCGCGCCGCCGGTCGCAAGCAGGCGGCTGTTGTTTGGTACCAGATCGAGGACGTCTGCTGCCACGGTTGCCGACCAGCACAGTACCGCAAGCAGGATCGCTATGACGACGCCGGCGTCGCTTCGGCAGTGCGGATTACTCAGTCCCATCATGCCGCCGCCACGCTGAAGACACCGTCACCGGCGCGAACTTCGCGTACCCATTTTTCGAAATCCTGTGCCGCAAGCGGTTTGGAAATGAGGTAGCCCTGCGCAACATCGCAGCCAAAACGTTCGAGTACCTGCCAGCCGGCAGCGGTTTCCACACCCTCGGCGACCACGCCGAGACCCATGGAATGCGCCAGGTCGATAGTTAATTGCACGATCGCGGTATCCTCGCTATCGGGGCCAAGTTCGAGTACGAACGACTTGTCGATCTTGAGTTCAGAAACCGGCAGCCGCTTGAGCTGCGCCAGCGACGAATAGCCGGTGCCGAAATCGTCAATCGACAGGGTAAACCCTGCCTCGCGCAGGCGTCCGAGCACCGCCAGTGCCATGCGTGGGTCGCGCATGACCGCGCTTTCGGTGATCTCGAGTCCGAACAGCCGTGGCGGCAGCCCGGCGGAGTCGAGCGTTCCGGTAATGATTTCCGGCAGCGCCTCGTTGAGCAGATCCATGGCCGACAGATTGATACTGACCTTGATCTCAAGGCCGGCGTCGAGCCACGCGCGCGCCTGGCGGGCCGCGGCGTCGATCACCCAGCGCGTCAATATCGAAATATTGCCGGACTCCTCGAGGACGCCGATAAATTCGTCCGGAGGAATAAAGCCGAACTCGGGATGGATCCAACGGATCAGCGCCTCGGCCTGGCGCACGCCGCCATCGGCGAAATCGACTTTCGGCTGATAATTGAGTTTGAGTTCGCCGCGTTCGAGTGCCATGGCCAGGTCGCTGACGATAGCGAGCTGGCGCTTATTGCCGTCATCGCGACCGTTTTCGTAGGCAACTACGCGCTGCAGTGTCGCCTTGGCGTCGTAGAGCGCAATTTCCGAACGCCGCATCAGCGCCACCGCGTCGTCGGCATGGTCAGGATATACCGCGCATCCGACCCTGAAATCGAGGGAGACGCTCATCTCGTCAAGTACAACCGGCGCGGTCAGCGTCTTACGCAATTTCTCGATGAACGCCAGCCCGGCCTCCAGCCCGGTACCTTCAAGGATCAGAAAGAAGTCGTCGCCGCCCAGGCGAGCGACGGTGTCCGAGCCGCGCAGTCTGGCGGCGATTCGGTTCGCGGTTTCGATCAGCACCACGTCGCCGATATGGTGGCCGAAGGTATCGTTGATGTGCTTGAACCGGGACAGGTCGATTTGCGCGACAGTGAAACTGCAGCCACTGCGGCGCGCTCGCTGAATTGCGCCGTTGAGGCGGTCGTTGGCGAGCCAGCGATTCGGCAAGCCGGTCAGTTCGTCGTGGTGCGCCTGGTGCATGATGCGATGCTCGCGCTCACTGATCTCAAACTGCATCGAATCCAGGGTTGCCGCGAGTTGACCGACCTCGTCGTCGGACTTGATATCAATTTCGGTGGCGTAATTGCCTGCACCGATCCGGGTGGCGACGTCGACCAGTCGCCGGATCGGTCGAGTGATCCCGGATACCAGCAGTACGCCGCCCAGCGCTGCCAGGATCAGGGTGACGACAAACAGCGCCGCGAGTTGCCAGCCAAGCCGCTCAAACGGGGCGAGCGCTTCGGACAAGGATTCCTGCATCACCGCGGATACACTGCTGTCGATACTATCGAGCGGGTGGATGCGGGTGAGGTAGGTACCGTCGCCAAGTTCGAGCTCGTGGGTCATCTGGCCGCCCGGCAGATCGATCAATCCGCTGGCCAGTGCGAGCCAGCGGTTTTCGCCGAGCGTTGAGGCGAGGACCCTGGGCCGATCCGTAGCTGTGGTAAACGAGACATCGCGCCCGGTAAGACGCCGGAATTCCGCAGCCAGGGCATTGTCGACCTTGAAGCCCATGAACAGCCAGGCAATCTTGTCCGGCGCTTCAACCGGCACGGCAACCAGCTGATAGGCGCTGTCGTCGACATGTAATGTGTGCGCCGCGGCGTCGTCGCCCTGGACTTCGTCTACGAGTTTATCCCAGGCCGCGCTGTCGAACAGTTCACGGTGCTCGCCGCCGGTCGTATGCAGCCTGCCGTTGACGGTCAGCAGGACGCCGATCGCAGCGCCGGCGCGACCGGTGTGGTTTTCGAGTGCCGAGAGGATCGTTCCGGCGTCGCCGCTGGCGGCCGCGCGTTTAAAGCCGAAGTCCTTGGCCAGGACATCGACGGACTCCAGCAACTGCAGGTAGCGCTGGTCGAACAAGCGCTGAAATACTTCCTCGGCGGTGGCCAGGTCGCGTTCGAGCTTGGCGCGGGCGCTGTTGTGGGCCGCCAGCAATACCACCGCCAGGGTCGCGACCTGGCACACCGCAAGCGCGCCGAGTACCAGGGCGACGATTTTTTTGTGCAGACTATTCTTTATCACGGCGTAACTGCCGGAACTTCAGCTCCAAGGGCGACAGTTCAGAACCACTTTTGGACGCCAGCGTTTCCAATGCGATGTCTACCGTCGTTCGGTTTGCCGTTCCCGCCTTCACGGTTACCGGCGTGCGGCGCCCTTGTGACGATCGGCTCTGCTGTGGATGCCACACCAGCGCCTGGTACGCGCCTGGCTGCAGGTCGGCGAAGCCGGCCCGGCCATTCGCGCTGATGGCGTAGACGTCGCTATCGGCGACGTACACGTGCGCGGACATGCCGTCGTGAATATTGCAGCCCATGGCAACGACGCCCGCCTGATCGAAATTCACCGGCTCGGTGGGCACGCCATGGTAGAGCGGAAGTTCGAACTGTTTCGCCGGAGAGAACGAATAGACGTGGTGGCGAATATCGTCGCTGTTGGGAAAACTGATCGCGTCACCGGTTGCGATTACGGAAATGCGCGGTGCGAATTGTTTATTGATTTGATCGACTACGTGCGTGGTGGCGACGCGCTCGGGCACCATAATCGGCGCGCCCGTGGCATCGAATAACACCACGATGGCGCCGTCGAGCCCCTGCCCCGCGGTGGTCACCTCGACCTCCAGTTCCGCACCGCTCGCCGCGGCACTCGTCAGCAACGCGCCCAGGAACACGAGGCGCGCCGTAACGGTCCCGGCGGCGATAGCAGCACCAGCGGACACCACACCGCCGCGCGAGGTCCTCGAATTTAGATTTCTCATACGCCGACTTTGTGCTTGTGACCGCAATTTGCTCGCCCAGTCCCTCGGTAGCGGCATCAAGTTGCTGATCTTTATGGCCCAAGTCGAGTACCGGCGCCCTTATTTCGCGTGCAGGCCGCAGCGCCTGCCGTTGTTCGAAGGCCCTCGAATCCTGCGGCGCTCAGAACGACAGGCGCATGCCCAGCAGCCCCGCGCGGCCTGGCAAGGTGGCAAGATCCTTCACGAACGAGGTATGCCGCCGCGCTTCGTCATCCAGCAGGTTCGTACCGCGGGCAAAGAGTTCCACCTCGCCGACCCCCGGTAATGCCTGTGTCCAGGCCGCGTGGATGCCGAGCAGGGTGTAGTCCTCGGTATCGGTCTCCAGGGGCGCGGTATTGTCTGCTGCGCCGACGTAGGTAACGGCCAGACGAATATAGAATGGGCCACGTTCGTAATGCAGCTCGCTGCCGAGGCGAAATGGCGTCAGGCGCGGGACCGTCTCGCCCCCAGCGAGTTCACCGTCAACATAATCGGTCCATGCCCGGGCGCTCAAACGACCGCGCCGGTCTTCGAACAGCACGGTACCGGCTTCGATTTCGAAGCCCCAGAAACGCGCGTTGGTCTGCACCTGCTGCACCAGTAGCAGCGCATCGTTATCGGCAACAATCGTGGCGCTGTCCGCAAAATCATCTTCGACACGGTCGGCAAGCCCGTCGCCGTTTCGATCCTGCGATGCCAGGAACACGAAATTGGCGATATCGTTGTAAAACGCGGTGGCGTCGAATTCGATGCGGCCGAAGCGGCCGCGCCAGAACAGATCCACGTTCCGCGACGATTCGACCCCGAGTCCGGGATCACCGATCTCGAAGGTATTGGTGGCGAGGTGCGGGCCGTTCGCAAACAGCTCTTCGATCTGCGGCGCGCGCTGGCTCAAGCCGCCGGAAACGCCGACTTCGCGCAACGGATGGTAATGCAGGATCGCGCCGCCGGAGATGCTGAACAGATCGTGGGCGCTGCGCTCGAGTCCGTCCTGCGTCGCGGCCTCCTGGTTTTCGTAGCGCAGGCCGAGATCGACATGGACGACACCAAGATCCGCTTTTTCGAAGACAAAAAACGCCAGGCTGTCGAGCGTTGACGGCGGCACGAATGCCTCTTCGCCGTCGGCGTGGAAGTTTTTATCGCGCACCTGGATCCCGATCGCCCCATCAAACGCGCCCATCGGTTCCAGCACGGCCTCGACGCGGCCCTCCCATTCTTCGTTGGTGAAACGCGTGCCCAGAGCGCCGTCGGCTTCGATTTCGTCGTGTTCGTAATCGTTGTAGGCCCAACGGGTGCGCAGTTCGTGTAGCGGTCCGAGTTCAAGCCTGTAGGCGGCGTCGAGGTCATAACGGATCTGGTATACATCGAGCCGCGTGCCGCCCTCCTCTTCATCCGCGCCGTGATCCTCGTCGCCGTCCTCATGGGCATGGGCGCCCGGTACGCCGTAATTGTTGCTGAAGGTGCTGATGTTCACACCGACGTGGCCTCGCGTATCGATCCAGGAACTGCCAGCGGACAGACGGTCGGTTTCCGCGTCGCTGTTCTCCAGGACGCCGCGCGCCGCATCCGGTTCCGGGTTGCGGGCCGCGGCGCCGGGGATGCCGATGTCGTTGGTGTATCGCCGCAGACCGTCGAGATGGAGCGCGACATGGCTGCCGAGCGCAGTGTCGGCACGGAACGCACCAAGCCAGCCGTCGGAAGCGGTGTCGTAGTGGTTATACAGCTCTCCGCCCGAGCGCTCGGGCAGCGCGCGTGGAATTCGGCCGTCAACAACGTTGACCAGGCCACCACTGGCGCCGCTACCGTACAACAGGGTTGCCGGGCCGCGCAGTACTTCGATTTGTTCGGCGAAAATCGCTTCGCTCGAAACGCCGTGGTCGGCGGAAATACTCGACAGATCGAGTGTCCCGATACCATTTTCCAGCACCCGTACACGCGCACCGCCGATGCCTCGGATCACCGGGCGACCGACCGCGGCGCCGAAGTCGGCCGCACTGATCCCCGGCTGATTGCTGACTGCCTCGCCGACGCTGCGCATCGACTCGGCGCGCAAGGCCTCGCGCCCGAGGATCGTCACCGGCGCTACGAAATGGCCGTCGACGGCACCGAGCGGGTCGGCGGTTACGATGATTTCAGGAACTTCGTGCGACCCGCCCTCGCCATCGTGGCGGTGCTCGTGTGCGTGAGTAGCGTGATTGATAGGTTGCGAGACCGCGGTAGTGTCACCAGCGGCCACAACCGGCAGGCTCGCAAACAGTGCGGCGCAACCAGCGAACAGGATTTTCATCAGCGAGGGCTCCCGACATCTTCAAGGTTCGAAGCAGCCGGCGAACGCCGGCCTTCAACTCGATAGAGGCGGGATAGTCGGCGGAGCTCGCGCCGCGGGTTGGCGTGAAGGGGTAACGAATCCAGCGGCGCAATCGCCTTGCGTCGGGACCACGGTCAGGTGCGGGAACGTGGCCAGGTTGTTGCCGACATCCACGGCATCGGCGCCGGCAGACGGTGCCAGACACAACGCACATTGCGGATGGTCCTCGCCGGCATGGTGCGCGACATCATGCGCAGGCACGGCACCCGTCACGAGGACAAAAACGGTCAGCAGCAGGGCTGCGAACGGAGCGCGCGAACGCCGGTAACGATGAGGAGCAGCAGCCATCCGCCGGATCCTAAGGACGTTATGTTATAACGTCAATAGGCGAACGGCGCTGCGCGACAGACTGCCTGCGTTGCGGTTGGCGCGACCTCCTCGGCCGCGCCGGCCTGGCCTTACTCCGGCTTGCGGAACAGCAGCGTCATGCGGTTCGATTCGCCGATCGCAGCGTACTTCTTGCGCGCGGCCTCGTCTTCAACACCATAAAAAGCCGGCGGCAGGCGCCACACGTAGTCCTTTTCGCCGGGTTGGTCGGCTGGGTTTTCATTCACGGCGCTTTCACCGACCAGCACGAAGCCGGCGTCGGTCATGGTTTTGATCACGAAGCTTTTTTTGAGATAACCGTTACTGCCGTCGGCCCAGGCATCAGAATTTCCGACCGGCGCCATGTGCTGCACAATGCCAACCACGCCGCCGGGTTTGAGCGCACGCATGATCTCGCCGAGCGCGGTACTGAGATAGCCGCCGTCATTCTCGAACCGCGCCAGATTGTGCAGGGCGCGGATCAGCAACACCGCGTCGGCAGTGCCTTCCATGCCGGTCGGCATGGAGCCAAACGCGAACGCGCCGATGGCTGCCCCGTCCGTACCAGACCAGCCAGTCGCTTCGCGCTGCCAGTCATGCACCCAGGTTTTTTTCTTTTCGAGGAAGGCATCGTCGTAGAAGTTGAACTTCGGGTACATCTCCAGCGCGTAATCCGCACCGATCAGCCGCCCGGTTTTGCCCAGCCACGGTGCGATGAGCTTGGTGTACCAGCCGCCGCCCGGAAACGCTTCGATCACGGTCATCCCGGGCTTGATGCCGAAAAAATCCAGGGTCTCGGCCGGGTGGCGCGCGCCGTAACGCGCCTGGACATCCGCGGGCTGAGCGTCGAGTACGGCTTTCAGTGCGTCATCCGCGTGTACCAGCGGGATTGCGAACAGTACGAGGGCTGCGAACAGAGCTGCAGTCATGCGGGTCATAGGTCGTCCTTCTGATTAAGTGCGTCAACGTGGTGGCCATTGTAACCGCACCGACCTGGCTGGCATCGGCCTGCTGCTATGCGACAGGGCGATTGCGGAGAGCAATGGATCGGTAATAGCACTCATATTTCAACCCTGGCGGCCGTTTTCAGCGCCTTTATCGAAGCGTATAAGGTTGTGCTAGTCGTGGCGGTTGCCATGGTCAGATTTGGGTCGGGGATCACCATGTCGAAATGCTCCAATTACGGCGCCCTGCGCACCGTCGTACTCACACTGTTTTTTGTTTCGTTAGCTGTGCCGGCGCTGGCGGTGGAATCCACCGCGCGAAGTAGCGCCAGGGGCAGCGCCGGTGGCAACCCGCTGTCCGACTTCTCGGAGCAACAGGATATGTCGCTGGTCACAGCCAGCGCAGCGGTCAACGGCGCCGAAGGCAGCGCTCAGGCATCGGTAACCGCCGATGCCGTGCACGGCACTATCAGATTCTCAAGCTCATCGAGCGGATTTTTTGGCCGAGCAGATGTGTTCGGTGCACTGACTGAAGAAATCGCGCTAGAGGTCCTCGGCGCGACCCCCGCCACGCAGACTAATTTTCTGGCGCGTTTCTACTTTGACGGTACGGCATCGGCGGACCCGATCGCCGGCACCTACCTGATAAATCTGCGCACCGGCATCAGCGGGACCAATATCACCAGCGCCGTGCTCGGCGGCATCAACACGTTCGCCTTCGACGACGGGCAGTTCCAGGACCCGCTGCGCCCGCCTTTTGCACCCTTCGGCGTGGATATGCACGGCGTGATCACCGGACCCACCGCCATGCTCTATCTGCTCCTCGATGTCACGGCGGAAGTTACCGGGAACGCGCAGACACAATTCGGTTCGACGCTGGGATTTCAGTTGTTTTTGCCGCCGGGCGTCAACGCGGTGACGACAACCACGGGAGCGGCGCCACTTTACGGCGTGGTCCCGCTCCCGGCCGGTATGGTACTGGTCGCGCCAGCCCTGATTGGGCTTGCGGCTTCGCGCGGTGCGCGCTGCCGGATGGAAAACCGGCTCAGGAAAACTCCGAATAAAAACGCTTGAATCGGCGCAAAAAGTTAGCTGCTCGCCGTACGCAGACAGTCACGCTTCGGTTGCAAAAAAGACCAACAGGAACCGAAACGGACTTTGGTGCCCTCTCCGCTGGTGGGGGACGACCCTAGCCCGTTTTCGCAGCGAGCCCGGACGCCCTTGCGGTCTGTTGCCGACGCAAAAACGAGTTCATCACGGTAGCGACGTAGACTGGCGCCTCCTGCTGCGGGTAATGACCGGCATTGCGGCATAGTGCGATCTCGGCATTCGGGTACCAGTCGAGAAACGTGCGTTTCGCGGTCGCTTCGGTGAACGGTTCCATATCGAATTCACCGATGATGATCAGCATGGGTGTTGTGTTACCGCGGATTTCATCGAGGAATCCCTGTTCCGTCAGGTTTCTGAGATAGCCGGCCTGCGCCTCGCGCAGGCGCGTCGAGCGGGTCTGACGGATCTTGAAGTCGATCCACTCCCGGCATAGCCGTTCTCCGGTCAGTGCATCGAAAGCCTGGGCGAGCAGTTCGTTGTCATCGACCGAACCTGAAATGATCGCGAAGCCCTCGGGCGCGAAGCTGAGACCTGAAGCCGCTACGGGTGTGTTCAGCACCGCGGACAGGATGCGCTCGCCGCCGTCGAGCACAACCCGCTGCGCCAGCATGCCGCTCATCGAGTGGCCGACGATGTGAAAACGTTTCCAGCCGAGGTTGTCGGCGAGCGCCATGATGTCAGCCGCGGTCTCGACTGGCGTGAAGTCGCCTTGGATACCGCGTGACTCACCGTAGCCGCGCACCTCCGTGAACGCCCAGGTAAATTTCTTTGTGTCGAAAAAATTGCGCGCGAACGCCCAGGTGTCGCGGCAGCCGTAAAAATCGTGCATCACGATCACGCCTTCAGGTCCGTCACCGAAAAGCTCGTGTCCCAGTACCATGCATCTGTCTCCCTTGTGGCTATCCGTGTCGCGGCGCGCTTGATGTCCTGTTCAGGTCATCTGTTCGAACGCCTGCGCGGCCCGGTAGAGCGTGTCTTCGTCGAAATGTCGTGCGGTCAGCATGAGTCCGACCGGCAGGCCGCCCACCTCACCGCAGGGCAGCGACAACGACGGGTGACCGGTCAAATCGAAAGCTGGCGTGTTCGGCACCATCTCAAGTGCGCGCGCGACAATCTCGCTGACCGACGCGTCGGGACCCGGGATCGGCGCCGCGACGATCGGCAATGTCGGCATCAACAGCACATCGTACTCGGACAGGATCGCATCGTAGGCCGCCCGCAGGCGCGGGCGCAGATTCTGGGCCTTGGCGTAGGACAGTCCACCGTAGGCTTGCGTCATATATTCCCCGGTCAGCATCACGAGTTTCGTCTGCGCACCGAATTTGTGCGTCTGCTCGCGCCAGCCGGCCTGATAACGCATCAGGCTCGGCACGTAGGTACCGGCCCGGTTTTTGCCGTAACCGTTATCGTGCATCATCGACACCACCAGGCCTTCGATATAGATCGGCGTCCAGATGGCGGCGCTCAGCCGGTGCATCGGAATCGAAACCGTGTCCACTTCGGCGCCCAGGTTTTTGAACTTCTCTGCGGCAGCGCGTACCACGGCGTCGACGTTCGGATCCGAATTTTCGTGGCCGAAACCCTCCTCGACCACCGCGATGCGTAGGCCCTTCGCACCGCGATCAAGCGCCTTGGTGTAACGGCTGGTGCGGATCCCGCCCTGGTTCGGATCGAAACCATCCGCGCCGGCCAGTACTTCGAGCAGCAGCGCGTTGTCGGCCACGGTCTTGGTCATTGGTCCGACGTAGTCGATGGTCATGTCGATCGGCATCACGCCGGTGTACGGTACCAGGCCGAACGTCGCTTTCATCCCGACCACGCCGCAGAATGCCGCCGGGATACGGCACGAGCCACCGTGATCGGTGCCGACCGCCATGTCGACCTCGCCGTTCTGGACCAGCACGGCGCAGCCGGACGACGAACCGCCCGCTGTGCGCGAAGGATCGTGCGGGTTGCGGATCGGGCCCGTCGCATTCGTGTGGCTGCCCCCGGAGGTGCAGAAATACTCGCTGTGTGCCTTGCCGGCGACAATACCGCCGGCGTCGAGTACGCGTGTCACAGTAGTAGCATCAGTATCGGGTACATAACCTTCGAGTGTGGACGAGCCGTTCATCATCGGCACGCCGGCGACGAGGATGTTGTCCTTGAAAACGACCCGTTTGTCTTTGAGTTTGCCGCGCGCTGCGCCACGAATGTCGGTCTGCCAGTACCAGGCGTTCAGAGGATTGTCCCGCGGCAGCGGGCGCTGCCCGAGGGTGCGGGTATATTTCACCGGCGGCAGATCCTCGGGCAGCTCGTCGAGCACCTCGTAGATGCGCAGGTTGCCGTCGATAAGCGTAGCGAATTCCTCGGCTTCGCGTGCGCCGATGTCCATATGCACCGATTCGCCGATCGCGCGCAAGCTGTCCGCGCCGGGTCTCGTGATTGCCATGCTCTCTCCCT
>CALOBG010000073.1:0-24125 GCA_942490995.1 uncultured Gammaproteobacteria bacterium | reverse complement strand
ACGTAAACGACGCCCTATTCGAGTCCCCTTCCCGGACGTAGTAGAAATGCCCGCTGTAAATTTGGCATGAGGATTTTCGATGGCACGACGTTCACAGGCGGATTGGCAGGCCCTGATAGAGGCGGACGCATCAAAGTGGGTTAACAGCCGCGGCGTTCCCGTTGCCGCCAGCACGGAGTTAATCCCAAGTCTTTCAGTTTTCGGCGTCGTCAGCTGGGCAAAACCGCAGTGGCACCGCGCAGTCCTTATGAAGGCGATGAAGTTGAGCGGTGGTTCGCCGCGCCTGAGGTACTGCGGCTCTATGTGGGTTCGAGCACGACGCTGGAGCTGTCGCCAGGCGTTGACGTGGCCTTGGTTAACCAGTCTGCTGCGTGCGCTGAACGATTAAGCTGGATGGAGATGTTTCGTGACGTGCCGGCGGTCTGGGTGCATCGTGAACTGGTCGATTTCCTGGAAGTCGATCAACGGCCTGACGTTGATTGTTGAAGATGACCAATCCCACCTCGCCGTTCACCGGGGCCTTGTACTGTGGTCTGCAACCGCAAACGGGATAAGTTGAAGATCGTGTATTGGGACCGCAGTGGTTTCGTATTGTGGTACAAACGTCTCGAGCAGGACAAATTCCGCTTGCCAATGCGGTGGCCGGAAGCGTTGATCGAACTCAACGAAACGCAACTGCATCGGCTGCTGCAAGCTACGCGTTCATGCCTGAGGAAGGTCATAAAACATTGCATTATGCGAGTGTTTTATAGCGACTCAGATCGATCAGTTTTGCTATACTGCCGCGCATGTCAACGGTGCTCGAACAACTCCCTGATGATGTTGACGCACTGGAAGTTATTGGTCGTTGAACAGGCTGCTCGCAATGAGCAGTTGATGGCCGATAATCAGAACTACAAAACGCAAGTCTCGCTCCTCAAGAACGTTTAAACCTCGCTTCTGGCGATCCCTTTGCCGCACGCAGTGAAGGTGTCGCCCGATCAAATCCGATTGTTTGACGAAGCGGAGGCCGACGCCACTGAGTCTGGCGAGACCGACACACCCTTGACGATTGAGATCGCCCCGCACACGCGCCAACGCGGTGGGCGTAAACCGCTGCCGGAGAATCTGCCACGCGTCGAGGTGGTGCATGTGCTGCCCGAGTCCGAGCAGGTGTGTACACACGATGGTCTAGCCGCTGAAAATGATCGGCGAGGTGGTCAGCGAGCAGCTGGATATTGCGCCGGCGGTCATCCGGGTGATCCGTCATATCCGCAAGCAGTATGTGTGCAATTGCGGGCGGTGCATCAAGACTGCGCCGTTGCCAAACCTATTTAAAAAAGCATGGCCTCACCGGGCTTATTAGCCCATATCGCGGTCTGCAAGTATGTCGATGGCTTACAGGTTGTACAGGCAGGAGACGATTTTAAATCGTATTAACGTCGACCTGCCGCGCGGTACGCAGGCGAGTTGGATGATCAGGCCGGCACATTGGCAGTCGTTGATTAATCTGATGCGTGACCGGCTGCTCGATTATGACATCGTACAGATGGATGAGACGCAGGTGCAGGTTTTGAAGGAAGCCGGTCGTCGCGCGCAATCACAATCCTACCTGTGGGTGCAACGCGGTGGACCGCCGGATGAGCGGGTCATCTTGTACGATTACGACGCCTCGCGAAGTGGCGCGGGTGCCGCAACGGTTGTTGGCGGGCTATCGTGGTTACCTTCAGACTGACGGTTATGACGGCTACAACGCGTTGGTTGCGACGAACGGGTTGAAACAGCTCGGTTGCATGGCCCATGCGCGTCGTCGTTTTGACGAGGCGGTGAAAGCACAAGGGAAGAACAAGCGTCGGGGTAAGGCTTGGCGCGGTTTATCACTCATACAAAAGTTATACCGGGTTGAAAACAGGCGCGGTAACGATGGCGTGCGATGAGCGTTACGCCTACCGCCTTCGGCACGCGAAGCCGGTGCTCGACGAGATGCGAGGATGGCTTGAATCCGTGCTACCCCAGGTCCCGCCGACTGGTGCAGTCGGTAAAAGCCCTGAATTATTTACATCACGAATGGGACAAGCTCACGCGCTACCTGGATGACGGACGGCTGGAGATTGACAACAACCTGTGCGAGAACGCGGTGCGTCCGTTCGTGATGGGCCGCAAGGCCTGGTTGTTCAGTGACTCGGTCGCCGGGGTTAATGCCTCGGCCAATCTTTATTCTTTGGTTGAGACCGCCAAGGCGCACGGACTGGAGCCCTATGCCTACCTGCGCGAGGTGTTCACGAAACTGCCTGGCGCGACGACGGTCGAAGACATCGAAGCACTTCTGCCGGGCAATATCAGTCTCTAACGTACTAATCCACATCGAACAACGGTGGGGTTTATCGCGCGCTTACCAGCAAATAAGAGTTGACCGAAATTCGTCGTGAGGCTGATCCGCGAAGTAATTCAAGGTTTCTTTCCGTCAGTTCCGAGGAGGATAATTTTATTAACATTCGGATCTATATGTTTGACATAGCTGCGTTCAACTTCTCGTAGGTCGGGCAAATAGATCTCGGTCCACGTAAGAGATCCGGGTAGATCTGTTTCGTGACCACTTTGATATGCTTTCAAATAATCAAGATCCTTGAAAACCGCCGAGATACCCTCGCGAAGATCCTTGTAAGAAGTTAAGAATCGGCGCATAGAGGCAAACACCTCAACCCAGACTGTTAGGTCGAAAATTATTGAACCATTACGAACATTGGAAAAATAGAATTGGGGCTGGGCGATTTTCGTATCCCAAGGCCCGCGTTCGGGTCGGTGGGTTCTGAAAAAAACGTCAAAAATCTGCAACCGTCGTTCAGGTACAGCGCCTCCACAATTTTGGAGAAATAACGTTGATAATCGATCGTCGAGCCGTTGGAACAATCTATCCAACTGCTCCTGACTTAGACGCTCATTATTGTCGGAGGAGTACTTAAATATGCCCCGAGAATTGGCGACTTTTACGAAACCCATAACAAGTCCTCGAAAAAAGGCGAATACGGCACACAGCGTACACGACGATATCGACAGCGTGAATCGCCGTTCCTGGCCGGTCTCGTCGATAACAGTTCCGAAGGTGACGGTCCGGTTTTAGGCGTGAAACAGTCACCCCACGTGGCATCGCACGGAACCAAGGTTGTCGGAAGCCGACCTCTCTGATTCAAGGTTAACCAACGCTTACTGGCCGATGAGCGTCTCGGCATGCATCCCTCGGGCGGCGGTCCCGTGCATAGAAAAACGTTGATGGATGCTACCGGCCAACCATCTGAGCCCTGAGGGCTTCCAACATCTTAAGCATTTCCTGTTTTTCACTTACGGGGACGCCGACATGGGTAAAAGCGCCGTCCAGATGAATCATCACGCGATCGTAATGTGCGCCCGTAATCGCCAGGCCTTCATGCGTCTTCACCATGTCCCGCCCGAGATAGAGACACGGCCCGCCGGTTCGTTCGCAAAGGTAATCGACGAAGTGTTGTCGTATCCGGGCGCTTTCAGCAGCATTGAGTCCACCGAGAAACTGCATAAGCTCGGGGTCGTTGTCATACCGCTCGAGGAAATCGTCGACGCTAGATGCGATGACATCGTATCCCCCCATTCGCTTGTAGAGCGACGGATCTTCTCCTGTCTCCTCCGCGGGGAGATAAATTGGGGCCAAACCGAGTAGCAAACTGAACAGAATCAGAACCAGACTGACGATTCGCGACTGCATACCATTGCTCCTTGGATGTTGGTGTCAGACCTCCGATTATGCCCCGATAGCGGCGGCATCGCTCGTTTTGGAAAAGGTTTGACGACGGCGACGAGGAACGCGGCATCGAGACGGAAGAATGTTGGTCGACGCTCAAGAGTCGGTTTGGTCCGCTAGTGGCCGACTGCACTCGGACGCCGGCGGGGTAGCCAAGGGCGGCGCGACGACCGACAACGGACGGCCGCCGCGCTAGTTTTTAAATCTCGGTTTGCTCCGCGAGTTCGAGTGCGTCATCGATTTCGATTCCGAGGTATCGGATCGTGCTTTCTAGTTTTGTGTGGCCCAGCAATATCTGCACCGCGCGAAGGTTCTTTGTACGCCGATAAATCAGTGACGCTTTGGTCCTTCGCAAAGAATGGGTGCCATAGGCGGTCGGATCTAAACCGATAGATTCAACCCAGCGCTGAACGATGCGAGCATATTGCCGAGTCGAAACATGCGGTGATTCTTTAATCCTGCTGGGGAACAAGTAGGCACTCGGGTCGAGTGAGGCTTTCTCGATCCATTGCTCCACAGCCAGACGAGCTTGGTCCGTTATTTCAAACTGGACGGGCCGCTGCGTTTTTTGTTGAATAACCTGCGCGCGTGACTGTACTCGTCCGCCTTGCGCAATGTCACTAACCCTGAGTTTGACTAAATCGCAGCCGCGGAGCTTGCTGTCGATTGCCAGATTAAACATGGCTAGATCGCGCAATCTTTCATCGATTTGTAGCCGAATTCGGATCGCCCAAATTTGCTGAGGCTTAAACGGTGGTTTTTGTCCGGTGAGCTTCCCTTTGTTCCAGGGAATTTGCTTCGGGTTTTCTTCGAATAGATTGAACATCGTTAGCTTCCTTTGCTGATATACGGAAGCTATTCTCTAGTCCATAGGCCGGTATCGAACTGTGAACGGTCGCCCGGCGCAGGCAATTGAGAGATCGAAACGTGCCCTAACCGGTCAGTCAATCTCCCAGGTAATTCTCCAGTCTGGTCAGAGAACCCTCCCATCCATCTACGTGAATTGTGCATGCAATGTCGGATGGAATTCCTTCATGAGTTATTACTAGCTTTGTGCCCGGATATTGCGCGAGAAATTCAAACGTAACACGCATTGGACCCGAAGCGTGCCCTGCCTCGCGAGCATCGAGAGCATTCGACGACGCGTTCGGTCTCTGAGCGCATGAAATGCTCGATCCAGGGGCTCTTGATAAAATATAGCCATATGGCTATTTAGGGAACCTCTGAACAAGCCATGGCCGCGCATCGTGCAGCCTGAGTTAAGCCGCTTCGGCGTTGCAAAGCTTCGCAATAGCCAGCTATAACGTGCACTTTGCGCCTTGAATCGACCCGCTTTGACTAGCACGCTACATCGCCCAGACTTATTCAGAGGTTCCTTAAGTGAGACCGTGCACACGCTTCAATTCACAACGGCACAAAGGGATTGCAAATGAGAGAGCTGGCCATTCTGACCTTCCAGACACTCGATGGCGTGATGCAAGCCCCGAAGATCCCGGAAGAGGACTATTCCGGCGGCTTCGCCCGCGGAGGTTGGGCCGACCCTTACTGGGACGAAGTCATGGCCCTGGTTGGCAAAGAGGCAATGGCTGAACCCTACGATGCCCTCTTTGGCCGCAACACTTACGATGTATTTGCGGCGCATCAGTCACCGACTGGCACGCCATTAAGCGATGCAAAGAAATACGTAGTGACGTCCAATCCGTCCGGGTTGACATGGCAGAACTCTGTCCCACTCACAGCTGATGTCGCAACTGAAATCGGCAAGCTCAAGAAAGACGACGGGCCGCTCATCCAGGTACACGGAAGTTGGCAGCTCATTCAAGAACTATTGCTCCACGATCTAGTCGACGAGTTTCGACTCTGGACATTTCCAGTTGTAGTTGGTGGGGGAAAGCGATTGTTTGGCGGGACCACTCCTCTTGAAAAGCTGCGTTTGGTAAAAACGGACGTCACTGAAAATGGGGTCGTCATGGCTATATACCGTCGAGCAATCTGAATCACTTGAATGACTGAAAGTGGCCGATCTCGGCTGTCGCGTCCACAAAACCGTAGGGCCGTTGTGCGCTCGAAAGCGGTCGTGCGCTGAATGCGGGCGAACGGGCGAGAGCTACCCGGATGACACCGCGTCGAAGGGCAGGGTGACGACAGTTCTTATGAGCTAGCGATACTCGCTTGGATTACAAGAAAGCGCGCTAGTTCGTCCTTTACTCACGCAAATCGCTCAGCGGTTTGGCGATGCTGGTCGAGTACTTCGCGCTGGGCTTCGGCACTCACGGCCGGATCCATGGCGAGTAAGACGCGGGTAAATCCCATTCCGATAAGCTCGCCGATGCGATCGATGCCGATATTCGGGGTCGACAAGTCGTACATGGTCATCACGCTGAGTTGAATTTCATCAAACGGGCGCTCGATTTTTTCGCATTCTTCGCGGATCGCCCTCACGCCTGCCGGAAGATCGCCCCAGCCATCGAGCGGGGTCCATCCGTCACAGTATTCAGCGATCCTTTTCGGAACGAATTTGGATCCCGCTCCCATTAACACCGGGGGGCCTCCTGCCTGAACAGGTTTCGGATAGCACCACAGCGGATCGAAACTCACAAATTTTCCGTGATATTCCGCCTCATCCTTAGTCCAGATTTCGCGCATGGCGAGGACGCTTTCGCGAGTGAATTTCCACCGGTCCTTAAAGTCGACACCGTGGTCAGCCATTTCTTCAGCGTTCCATCCTGCGCCAATTCCGAATAGCAACCTGCCATTGGAAATATAGTCAAGGCAGGCGACCTGCTTAGCGAGGTGAATAGGATTGTGCTCCGGCACCAGGACGACGCCTGTACCCAATTTTAACGTGCTGGTGACCGCCGCTGCTGCCGAAAGTCCGATGAAAGGGTCAAAAAAATGGCTGTAGTAATCAGGCAGGTCGCCGCCCAATGGGAACGGTGAAATTCGACTGGTTGGAATGTGTGAATGCTCGCCCAGGAATATCGACTCGAAACCAGCGGCTTCGGCGAGCGTCGCGAGTTCAACAGGTTGCAGTGTGGTTTCGGTAGTTGTCGAAAATAAGCCGAACGCGGTCATAATCCTGCTCCTGTTGCGTGTTTAGCGGTGTCAGGTATTTGGTCCAAAAGGTAGCACACATGCCACTTAGTGGAATCGCGGGGAGGAGGAATAGGGGGCGCTTAGGTGGGCCTTTAAGATTCTAACGGCTTGCTCGCTATCGATTTAGTCTCACGCCTTTGGGTATTTACCCCCTTTGAACGCTCCCGATCTCTGAGAAAGACCTGTGGTACTGGTGTTTGGTTTTTTAAAACCCTTCCTATCCGATCATCCGCCGGATGAACATCCAAAGCGAATGTCGGCACGACGGCCGAAAGCAGACGGCCGCCGTGCAGCAGTTCAAACCTGCAGCAGGGTGGTGAAGAACGTAGCGAGGAATACCGTGGGCAAGGCGTGCGCGAGACGAGGACCGGAGTTTACTGGCGTAAATGAGGCTGGCTGCCGAGCGCGCAACGCCGCAGACCGCACCCGCATTAGTTTTTCACCTGGCCTGCAGCAGGGTGGTGAAGAACGTAGCGAGGAATACCGTGGGCAAGGCGTGCGCGAGACGAGGACCGGAGTTTACTGGCGTAAATGAGGACCGCAGGCGAGTGCACAACGCAGTCCACGGTATCCGCAGTAGTTTTTCACCTGGCCTGCAGCAGGGTGGCGAAGAACGTAGCGAGGAAGGTCGGGCGCAAGGCGCGGGCGAGCCGAGGACCGGAGTTTACTGGTGTAAATGAGGACCGCAGGCGAGTCCGCAACGCCGCGCACGGCCTCCGCAGTAGTTCTTCGCCGCCCTGCTAGAGGCCGCAGCATTGGAGCTCAAAGCGTATATCCTGCTCGGCCTGCGTAGCCCTGGAGGCGGTATTCATCTGCGTGTAGAAGCGCACCGTAAAGCGGTGCTTGCCGCCACTGATCTCGGGGTAGACATCAGCGTTTGACGGCATCACCACGCGTACGATCTGGCACTGCGTGCCGGATTCGATCTGCTGCTGGTAGAGTCCCCCCGCGGCGGTCACCATGCGCGGATGGCTGCTTTCGCGGATCAAGCCGAGGATGGTTCGCGCGGCTTTCTCCACCACCCGCAGGTCCGCCATCCAGCTATTCAGATGTTTGGCGCGTATGGTCGATTCCGCGTTCAACCAGAAGTGCAGCGCCGGGACATCGAAGTTGCAGGTACCGCCGGGGATGTTGATGCGCTGGCGGACCTGATTGACGAGTTCGTCGTTGCGCAGCTTTGCGCCGGGCTGGTAATCCGAAGGCTTCAGGCGCACCAGGATCTCACCGATTGAGGTGAGCGTCTGATCGAGCGCCTGGGGATTGACCCCCGGATTCGCGCGCAGGCCGCCTAGCACCGCCACGTCGCGTTCGAGTTCCTTGATCAACTCGCCTTTTATATCGCTGCGCACGAGAAAATCACATACTTCGAGCATCCGCGCCAGGGCGTCGCGCGCGTCCCATTCGCTGCCGCTCTGGATACCGGATTCAATGCCCAAAAACAGGTGTTCCAGGCGCAGGCAGTTGCGGATCCGTTCATTCAGCGGCTGTTCGTAGATCACCGACACCTCGGCGTCGGGAAACAAACTGGCCTGCTTGCCGGATTGATCGGTACTCATGTGCGCGCCACCGCGGTTTTCGCCTTACCTGCCAGATCGAGATAGCGTTCGTGAAGTTCACGGACCTGCTCCGCGAGGATCCGATTGTCGCCGTCGTTGACGATGGTGTCGTCAGCGATGGCGAGGCGGGCTTCTCGTGTAGCCTGCGTGCGCATGATTGCCATGACCTGTGATTGTGTCAAATCATCGCGGCCGGTAACGCGGGCGATCTGTAATGACTCGGGGCAATCGACAACGAGTATTCGATCGTAAGTTTCGCTGCGGCCGCCCTCCGCGAGCAGGGGCACGCACAGCAGGCAATATGGCGTTCGGACTTCGCGCAGATGTTCGTCGATACGCTGGCGTATGCGCGGGTGCAGCACCGCTTCAAGGGCGAGGCGTTTAGCGTTGTCGGCGAATACGATGGCCTTGAGTTTGCGCCGGTCGAGCTGGCCGCTGGCGTCGAGAATGTCGTCGCCGAACAGTTCGACCAGTTCAGTGAGGGCCGCCTGGCCGGGTTCGACGACTTCGCGTGCCACCAGGTCAGCGTCGATGACCGGTACACCGAAATGTTCGGCAAAAAGATTGCAGACCGTGGTTTTCCCGGAACCAATGCCGCCAGTGACGCCAACGACGTAGGTTGCAATTGGTTTGCTGCTGGCGGTCATGGCTGCTTGTGACGGGTTACTGTGGCGGCGGCATTGGCGCGACGATGCTGGCCCGGCTTCATAAAACCCCGCCGGACGGGAGGAGTCCCATTATCGCATCGCGCCAGAACATCATGACGAGGCCGGCCAGCGCGAGATAGGGGCCGAAGGGAATCGGCTGTGAGCGCCGCACCTGGCCGCTTACCAGCAGGCCGATGCCGATCACGGCGCCGATCGCCGATGACAGCAGGATCAGCGCGGGCAGCGATTGCCAGCCCAGCCATGCAGCCATCGCGGCGAGCAGTTTGAAGTCGCCGTAACCCATGCCTTCCTTACCGGTTGCGAATTTGAACAACCAGTACACCGACCACAGACTGAGATAGCCGAACATGGCGCCGAGCACGGCGCTGGACAGGTCGGGAACAAAAAAGCCGTGGAATGCACAGGCAATGCCGAACCACAGCAGCGGCAGGGTCAGGCTGTCCGGCAACAACTGGGTGTCGTAGTCGATCAGCGCAAGTACGATCAAATACCAGCAAAACACTGCAGCGGCCAGAATGCGGACATAACTCTCGAACGTCGCGGGGCCGTCGACGACACCGAAATGCCACGCCGCATAGGCGGTCACCAGCCCGGTAAAGGTTTCGACCAGTGGATAGCGCACCGAGATCGCGCTGCCGCACTGACGGCAACGCCCGCGCAGCAGCAGCCAGCTCACGACCGGGATGTTGTCGCGCGCAGCGATCTGCGCGTTACAGCTTGCGCAGCGCGAGCGTGGCCGCATCAAATCGAAAGCGGCGTCGTCGCCGCCAGCCTGCTGATCGTTCAGCAACGCTTCGCACTCGGAGCGCCACTCGCGTTCCATCATCATCGGCAGGCGGTGGATCACGACGTTGAGAAAACTGCCGATGATCAGGCCGAACACGCCCATGATGCCGACCAGCAGTAGAGGATCGATGGGTAGCGGCGTCATAGTTGTCGAGGCCATCGGCCATCCACAGCGCGGACAGCCATCAGCCTGCCGCCGCGGACATTCCGCGACGGCGTGGCTTCAGGACGCGCAGGCAGAGCCAGAAGCGAAATTAGACGACCTGGCCCATTTTGAAAATCGGCAGGTACATGGCGATCACGAGGCCGCCGATGAGCACCCCGAGCACCGCCATGATCAGCGGTTCGAGCAGGCTGGTCAGCGACTCAACCGCATCGTCGACTTCCTGTTCGTACCAGTCGGCGACCTTGCCCAGCATCGAGTCGAGGGCGCCGGATTCTTCACCGATTGCAACCATCTGAACGACCATGTTCGGGAACAGGCCGGTATCGCGCATGGCCACCTGCACCTGCGTGCCGGTCGCGATTTCGTCGCGCATTTTCATCGTTGCGTCGTAGAACACGATATTGCCGCAGGCGCCGGCCACCGAGGTCATCGCCTCGACCAGTGGGGTACCGGCGGCAAACATGGTCGACAGGGTGCGCGCGAAACGCGCGATCGCCGACTTGTTGAGGATGTCGCCAAGAACCGGGATCTTGAGCAGCAGGCGGTCCACGAAATGGGCGAATTTGATCGAACGTTTCATCATCTGAATGATCAGCACGACGGTGCCGATGATGCCGCCGAACAGCAGCCACCAGTAGGCCTGAAACCATTTCGACATATTGATGACCATCAGTGGTCAGCGCCGGCAGGTCGGCGCCGAAGTCCGAGAACAGGTCCTGGAACTGCGGGATGACGAAGATCATCAGGATGCAGGTGATCACGAAGGCGACGACGATGACTGCGATGGGGTAGAACATCGCGCCCTTGATTTTCGACTTGAGGGCTTCGGTTTTCTCCATGTAGGTCGCGAGCTTGTGGAGAATATCCTCGAGAATACCGGCCTGTTCGCCGGCGGTGACGAGATTGACGAACAGCTCGTTGAAATATTTCGGGTGTTTGCCGAGCGCCTCGTTCAGCGATCCGCCGGACTCTACGTCGCCCTTGATGGTCATGATCAGGTCCTGCATGGCCTTGTTTTCATGACCGCGGCCGACGATTTCGAACGACTGCACCAGCGGTACGCCGGACGACATCATGGTGGCCAGCTGGCGGCTGAACACCGTGATGTCCTTGCTCGTGATTTTGCCGCCGGCGGAAAAGAACGACTTCGGTTTCTTCTTGACCTTGAGCGGATTGACTCCCTGGCGGCGCAGCGTCGCCTTGATCAGCGCATCGCTCTTGCCGGACATCTCGCCCTTGACACGTTTGCCATGCCGATCGACGCCTTCCCAGACGAACATGTCCGATTTAACTGCTGCTTCCGCCATGTCTTACTCCACTGTAACGCGGTTGATTTCCGCCAGGCTCGTGATCCCGGCTTTCGCCTTCGCCAGCCCGGATTTGCGGATATCCCAGATCCCTTCCTCGGCCGCCTGGTCGGCAAGCTGAACCGCGTTCGCGCCTTCGATGATCAGGCGCTTCATCGCGTCCGATATCGGCATGACCTGGTAGATGCCGCAGCGTCCCTTGTAACCGCTCGGACAATCGGCGCCGCCGTCGCCGGGGGCAAAGAGCTTGATGCCTTCGTCGATCCACTCCTGTTCGAACCCTTCTTCGAGCAGTGCCTCCGGGGGAATGTCGAGAGGCACGCGGTAATCGGGATGCAGGCGCCGGCACAGGCGCTGACCGGTGATGAGGTTGATGGTGGTGGCGACGGCAAACGCCTGAATGCCCATATCCTGCAGGCGCGTCAGGGTCTGTGGGCCATCGTTGGTATGCAGGGTCGACATCACCATATGACCGGTCTGCGCGGCCTTGACCCCGATCGAACCGGTTTCCAGATCGCGGATCTCGCCGACCAGGATGATGTCCGGATCCTGGCGCAGGAAAGCCTTCAGCGCTTTCGGGAAGGTCATGCCGGTGCGCTCGTCAACCTGGACCTGGTTGACCCCGGGCAGGTTGATTTCGACCGGATCCTCGGCCGTCGAGATGTTGATGTCCGGCCTGGTTCAGGATGTTGATCCCGGTATACAGCGACACGGTTTTGCCGCTACCGGTCGGACCGGTAACCAGGAACATGCCGTACGGTTTGTGCAGGTTCTTGAGAAACAGTTCTTTCTGGTGATCTTCGTAGCCGAGCTGGTCGATCTGCAGCTTGGCGGCGTCGGAATCGAGAATACGCAGCACGGCTTTCTCGCCGAACAGCGTCGGGCAGGTGCTGACGCGAAAATCGATGGCTTTGCTTTTCGACAGCTTCAGCTTGATGCGGCCGTCCTGCGGCACACGGCGTTCTGAAACGTCGAGTCGCGACATGACCTTGATACGCGCCGCGATCTTGCCGGACAGGACCAGTGGCGGCCGTGAAACTTCCTGCAGCACACCATCAACGCGGAAGCGCACGCGGTAAATCTTCTCGTAGGGTTCGAAGTGGAGATCCGACGCGCCTTTTTTGATCGCGTCGAGCAGGCACTTGTTGACGAAGCGCACCACCGGCGCGTCGTCGATTTCGGAGTCGTCGTGGGTGTCCTGCTCGGTGGCGCCGACCTCGACGTCATCGAAATCCTCGAGGTCACCATCGTCCATGCTACCGAGGCTGGTGTCGGAATCCTCGAGCGCCTTGTCGATGACCTTGGCGAGCTTGTTCCACTCCACGACCACCGCTTCGGTGGTGCCGCCGCCGATATTGAACTTGATTTCGTCGAGCGCCTGCAGGTTGGTCGGATCGGCGACGCCGATGAAGATGCGGGTGCCGCGCTTGTACAGGGGCAGGGCGCCGTGTTTCTGGATCAGGTCGCGGCTGACCAGCTTGATGGTGTCAGTGTCGATGTCGAGTGCGTCGATATCGATCAGGGGCACGCCGAACTCGGCGGAAGCCGCGTGCGCGATCGCTTTGGCGTCGACAATCTTGTTTTCAACGAGGTGTTTGACGAAAGGCGTCTTGTTGCCGAGCGATTCCTGAAAGGCTTCCGCGGCCGCCTCTTCGGCCAGGAGTCCGTCGAGGACCAGCTTGCGGGCCAGCCCGCTCAAAGGCATCCGGTTACTCGTTACCGCCATGGTATTGCGCTCTGGGGTCAGTTGAATCCACACAAAATGGTAGATTAATCGACGCTAAATAGCTACAGATACGGGCGATTTCCGCGCTGAGCGAAGACCCGCGCGGGGCCTCTGCTCGGCTCACGGCGTGCTTCGGATACAGGCCCCTCAGGCGGCGTCCTGACGTTCCCCCGCAAGGCGCAGGCCGTCATCTGCGCATTCGACGCTGACCGTATCGCCGCGCTGATAGCGGCCGGACAGGATCGCCTCGGCCAGCGGCGTCTCGAGCAGATTCTGGATCGCGCGCTTGAGCGGGCGGGCGCCGTAAGCCGGATCGAAACCGGCTTCGCCGAGCCGGTCGAGCGCGGCGGTGCTGATCTCGAGGTCGATTTCCTGTTCGGCCAGGCGTGCTTTGAGGCGCTCGAGCTGGACCTCGGCGATGGCCCGGATCTGGGCCTGGCGCAGGGCGTGGAATACCACCACTTCGTCGATCCGGTTGATGAACTCGGGACGGAAATGGCCGCCCACCACGCCCATCACGGCGGCCTTCATCTCTTCGTAGCGGTCGTCGTCGGCCATGTTCTGGATGGTGTCCGAGCCGAGGTTCGAGGTCATCACCACCACCGTGTTGCGGAAATCGACCGTGCGTCCGTGACCGTCGGTCAGGCGTCCGTCGTCGAGCACCTGCAGGAGGATATTGAAGACATCGGGGTGGGCTTTCTCGACTTCGTCGAGGAGCAGCACCGAATAGGGTTTGCGGCGCACCGCCTCGGTGAGAAAACCGCCCTCTTCATAGCCGACGTAGCCCGGCGGCGCGCCGATGAGGCGCGCGACGGCATGTTTTTCCATGTATTCGGACATGTCGATGCGGACCAGCGCTTCCTCGGTATCGAACAGGAATTCCGCCAGCGCCTTACACAGTTCGGTTTTACCTACCCCGGTCGGGCCGAGAAACAGGAACGAGCCGTTGGGGCGATTCGGATCCGACAAGCCCGCCCGCGAGCGGCGGATCGCATTGGCGACCGCGTTGACCGCCTCGTGCTGGCCGACCACGCGTGCGTGCAGGGCGTCTTCCATGCGCAGCAGCTTGTCGCGTTCGCCCTCGAGCATCTTGGACACCGGAATACCGGTCCATTGCGCGACAATCTGCGCGATTTCTTCCTCGGTAACCCGGTTGCGCAGCAGCTGCTGCGGCCGGGTTTCGCCCTCCGAGGCCGACACCAGCTGCTTTTCCAGGGCCGGAATGATGCCGTATTGCAGCTCCGACATGCGATTCAGGTCGCCGGCGCGCTTGGCATTGTCGAACTCCAGACGCGCGCGTTCGAGCTCGGCCTGGACATGGTGGGTGCCGGCGAGCGCGGCTTTTTCCGCTTTCCAGATCTCGTCGAGATCGGCGTACTCCTTCTCGATCTCCGCGATCTGCTTCTCGAGGTCGCCGAGGCGGCGCTTGGAGGCGTCGTCGGTTTCCTTGCGCAGGGCTTCGCGTTCGATTTTGAGCTGGATCGCGCGTCGATCGAGTCGGTCCATGCTTTCCGGCTTGGAATCGATTTCGATACTGATCCGGCTGGCCGCCTCATCGATCAGGTCGATGGCCTTGTCCGGCAGTTGACGATCGGTAATGTAGCGGCTCGACAGGTTGGCCGCGGCAATAATCGCGGGATCGGTGATCTCGACGCCGTGGTGCACGGCGTAGCGCTCTTTCAGGCCACGCAGGATGGCGATGGTGTCCTCGATAGTGGGTTCGTCGACCAGCACTTTCTGGAAGCGTCGCTCGAGCGCGGCGTCCTTTTCCACGTACTGCCGATACTCATCGAGGGTGGTCGCGCCAATGCAGTGCAGTTCGCCGCGCGCGAGGGCCGGCTTGAGCATGTTGCCGGCATCCATCGCGCCCTCGGCCTTGCCCGCGCCGACCATGGTGTGCAGCTCGTCGATGAACAGGATCACCTGGCCGCCCTGCTTGGCGAGGTCGTTCAGGACCGCCTTCAGGCGCTCCTCGAACTCGCCGCGGAACTTGGCGCCGGCGATCAGCGAGCCCATGTCCAGCGACAGCACGCGCTTGCGCTTCAGACCTTCGGAAACTTCGCCGTTGACGATGCGCTGCGCGAGGCCTTCGACGATAGCGGTTTTACCGACGCCGGGCTCGCCGATCAGGACCGGATTGTTTTTTGTGCGCCGCTGCAGGACCTGGATGGTGCGCCGGATCTCCTCGTCGCGCCCGATCACCGGATCGAGCTTGCCCTGCTCGGCGCGCTCGGTCAGATCGATGGTGTATTTCTCCAGCGCCTGGCGTTGTTCCTCGGCGTTGGGATCGCCGACCGACTCGCCGCCGCGCAGTTCATCGATCGCTTCACGCACCCGTTCCGCCACCGCACCGTTGTCTTTCAGCGCCCTGGCAAGCTCGCCGTTTTCTTCGAACGCGGCGAGTACAAACAGCTCGCTGGCGATGTAAGCGTCCTGCCGATCCTGGGCGAGTTTGTCGGTGATGTTCAGCAGTTTGACCAGCGCGTTCGAAGGGTGCACGTCGCCGGCGTTGCCGGAAACTTTCGGCAGCCGCTCGACCGCACGGCCGAGGTGTGAGCGCAGCTTGGAAACGTTGACGCCGGCGTTCTGCAGCAGTTGGCGGGTGGTCGAGCCTTCCTGATCGAGGAGCGCGATCATGACGTGCATGGGCTCGATAAACTGGTTGTCGAGGCCCAGTGCCAGGCTCTGGGCCTCGCTCAGGGCGAGTTGGAATTTGTGGGTCATCTTGTCGGCGCGCATGGGTAGCCTCTGCGATCAGAACGGTCGATGCGCTGTAAATGGGGGCGCAAGTACGCTAAATCAAGCGCCTGGCGCGGTCAGGTAGGCGGTTCGGCGCCGGCCTTGATCCAGATCAGGGCCGCCATGCGCCCGGTACGACCGTCGCGCCGATAGGAAAAAAACCGCGCGCGGTCGGCGTGTACACAATGCTCGTCAACGCTGATAGCGCTGAGTCCGCGCGCGCTGAGCTGCTCAGCGGCGATGCCGCGCAGATCCATCAACCAGCCACCCTTGTCGTTGGCGCTGAAGTGCCGGGCGTTGCGCGCATCGCTGGCGACGAAACGCTCGCGCAGCTCCGCGCCGACGCTATACGCCGCCGCGCCGATACTCGGGCCGAGCCAGGCGCGCAACTGTTGCGGGCGGCAGGCGAAGGCGTCCACCGCGGCGCCGAGGATGCCGTCCGCGAGGCCGCGCCAGCCGGCGTGCACGGCCGCGACTTCCTGCCCGTCGTCGCTGCACATCAGCACCGGCACACAATCCGCGACCATCACCACGCAGGCGCGGCCGCGGGCGCGGGTAATCGTCGCATCGGCCTCGATCTCGTTCTCGATGTCATCGCCGTTGCTCGCGCGAAGCCGCCTTATGGTCGTGCCATGGACCTGGGTCAGCCACGCCGGTTCGTGTTCAAGATTGAGCTCCGCGCGCAGGCGGGCGCGATTGAGGGCGACCGCGCGCGGGTCGTCGCCGACGTGCTGAGCGAGGTTGAAACTGTCCCACGGCGCGGCGCTGGCGCCGCCACGGCGGGTCGTGAAACACGCGCCGACGGTGTCCGGCAATGACCAGCGCGGGATCACCAGATCGAGGGCTGCGCTCATGTCGATGCCCCGTCAGCGGCGGCGAGATCGGCCTCCAGCGCTGCGATCAGCAGCGCCAGGTCGGTCGGGCGCGGCGCGCTGAAGGACAGGGTTTCGTCACGCAGCGGGTGTTTGAACGCCAGCGCCGCGGCATGCAGCGCCTGGCGTGGAAACGATTCCAGTGTGCTCAGCAGATCGGCGCTCGCCGCGCGCGGCGGGCGTGGCCTGGCGCCATATCGGCTGTCGCCGACCAGGGCATGACCACGCGCGGCGAAGTGCACCCGGATCTGATGGGTGCGCCCGGTTTCAAGGTGGACGCGCAGCAGGGTGTGGGCGCGGTAGCAACCGGCGACCCGGTAGTGGGTTACCGCGGGGCGCCCGCCGGCGGTCACGCGCATGCGCGTGCGCTGGCGTGGATCGCGCCCGATGGGGGCGTCGATGGTGCCGCCACCGAGCAGCACGCCGGTGACCACGGCATCGTAATGACGGGTCACTTCTCGTGCTGCCATGGCCCGCACCAGCCGTTGATAACTGGCCGGGGTGCGCGCGATCAGCAGCAGGCCCGAGGTGTCCTTGTCGATGCGATGGACAAGACCCGCACGCGGCAACGCGGCGAGTTCCGAGTAACGCATCAGCAGCCCGTTGACCAGGGTCAGATCGCGGTTGCCGGCGCCGGGGTGGACAACCAGCCCGGCCGGCTTATTCACCACCAGCACGGCCTCGTCGGCGTACACGGTATCGAACGCGACGGCCTGCGCGGGGAGCGCAGTGGCGCCCTCGAGGCGCGCGCTCAGGGTGACCCGGTCGCCGTCGTGCACGGCCGTGCGCGGTCTGGCCGGCGCGCCGTTCAGCGCCGCGTCGCCGGCTTCGATCCAGTGTTTGATTGCCGAGCGCGAGTATTGCTGCAGCAGCGCTGCGAGTGCCTGGTCGAGGCGCAACCCGTCGCACTCCGGCGGGATGGTCAGCGCATGTTCGCAGCGCTGGGCTTCGCTCATGGTCGAATAAACGGCGCTTGGGCTACGGTATCGGGCTGGTCGTCGTTCATCATCGCTCTGATATGGCAGTGTCGGTACAGCGCGCCTGGTCGCGGCCGGATGGTACCCTGTCGGCGTGCCCACCCGCACGCAGCCTGTCCGCCGTCAGGTTAAAGTCTGCCGCACATTGCGTTGTTTAGACTAAAATAACCCACCCAATCCGTGCCATCACGGGGAATCAGCCCTTATATGAAGCTTGTCCATTTTTATTCGCTGTCGCGCGCCGTCTTTTTACTCCTGTGCGTGGCCCTGGCCGGCTGCGGCTACCTGCAAAGTCAGTCGGACAAAGACCGTGAGGAAGCCAAGTGGCCCGAGGATCGACTCTACAACGCGGCCAAGGATCGACTCGATTCCGGTTCGTGCACGGGCGCCATCGAATATTACGAGAAGCTGCAGGCGCGCTACCCCTTTGGCGTGTATACCCAGCAGTCTCAGCTCGAACTGGCGTACTGCTATTACCGTACCGAAGACCCGGGCTCGGCGATGGCGACCATCGACCGCTTCATCAAGCTGTATCCGTCCCATCCGCACATGGCCTACGCCTATTACCTGCGCGGGCTGATCAATTTCGGTCGCGGCTGGGGTCTTGCCGAGCGTTACCTGCCCAAGGATCCCTCGCAGCGCGATCCCGGCGCCTCGCTGCAGTCATTCAACGATTTCAGCGAACTGATCAAAAATTTTCCGGACAGCATCTATGTCGACGACGCGCAGCTACGCATGCGCTATCTGCGCAACATCCTGTCGCAGCACGAAGTCAACGTGGCTAATTTTCTGATGCGGCGTGGCGCGTTTGTCGCCGCCGCCAACCGCGCCCGTTATGTGGTCGAAAATTACCAGCAGACCCCGGCCATGCCCGAGGCACTGGTGCTGCTGGCGAAATCGTACAAGATCCTCGAGCTCAACGACCTTGCCGCCGACGCGGTGCGCGTACTCGAACTCAATTATCCCAACCATCCGGGACTCGAAGAGGTTAAACAGACCCGCGTGCATTAGCAGCCTGCGAGGGGCAGCTAAACAGACTGCGAGGGGCAGCGGTGGGTTCAGCCGGTGACGGGATCCTGTTCGTTATAGCGCGAGGTGATCGGGAAACGCCGGTCGCGGCCGAAAGCGCGCTTTGAAATGCGCACCCCCGGCGCCGCCTGGCGACGTTTGTATTCGTTGCGGTCGACCATGGCCGCCACGCGCCGCACGGTGGCGATATCAAAACCCAGCTCGGCGATTTCACGCGGCGTCATGTCGAGTTCGATATAGCGCTCGAGGATCGGGTCGAGCATGTCGTAGGGTGGCAGGGAATCCGAGTCTTTCTGATCGGGCGCGAGTTCAGCGCTCGGCGCACGCGTGATCACGCGCTCGGGGATCGCCGCCGATTGGGTGTTACGCCACTTCGAAAGTCGATAGACGAGGGTCTTGGAGATATCCTTGAGCGGTGCGAAGCCGCCGGCCATGTCGCCGTAAAGGGTCGCATAGCCGACCGCCATTTCGCTTTTGTTGCCGGTCGCGAGCACCATCGCTCCGCTCGCGTTCGAAACCGCCATCAGGATCACGCCGCGCGCGCGGGCCTGCAGGTTCTCGGCGGTAACGCCGCCGCCGGGCTGGCCGAGGACCGGTTCCAGGGTGGTCGCGAAACTGCGCACCACGTCTTCGATCGGCACGACATGAAACTGGCAACCGAGCAGCTCCGCTTCTTCGCGCGCGTCGTCGATGCTCATGTCCGCGGTGTAGCGCGACGGCATCGAGATCGCGGTCACCGCATCGCGGCCCAGTGCATCGACGGCGAGCGCCAGGGTCAGCGCCGAGTCGATACCGCCGGACAGCCCGATCACGCAGCCGCTGAAGCGGTTTTTGCGCACGTAATCGCGGATCCCGAGGACCAGCGCGCGGTAGACCATGGCGTCGCCTTCGAGCACCTCGGCATGGCTACCACTGAGGCTGACCCGTTCGCCGTCGCGGCGCGCCTCGAGTACCAGCAATGCCTCTTCCATGACCGCGGCCTGCGCCACCAGCGCGCCGTCGGCGCCGAGCGCGAACGAACCGCCGTCGAAAATCAATTCGTCCTGGCCGCCGATGGTATTGACGTAGGCGACCGGCAGCGTGGACATATGCGCCGCGCTCGCCACCGCCGCCAGGCGTTCGGCCGGTTTGCCGAGATGATAGGGCGAGGCGTTGATATTACAGATCAGCTCGGCGCCGGCCGCCGCGCTCGCCACCGCGGTATGTGGCGACCAGATGTCCTCGCAGATGCTTAAGCCGATGCGCACGCCGTGTACGTCGACCACGCAGGGCGCGTCGCCGGCGGCAAAATAGCGCTTCTCATCGAACACCGAATAATTCGGCAGGATCTGTTTGCGGTAGTTGGCGATGCGCTGACCGCCGTGAAACACCGCGCAGCTGTTGTACAGGCTGGCGCCATCCTGCTCCGGGTAACCGAGGATCACGTGCAGATCCGGCGTGGCCGCGGCGATGGTCTTCAGCGCTGCGCTGACGCGGCGATGCAGGCCGGGCCGGAACAGCAGGTCTTCGGGCGGGTAGCCGGTAACGGCAAGTTCCGGAAATACCACCACGCCGGCGCCGTGCTCGTCGTGCGCGCGCCGGCTGAGCGCGATGATGCTGTCGGCGTTGGCGGCAATATCACCGACGCAGAAGTTGGCCTGCGCGAGCGCGATCAGCAGCATCGGAATGGTCGCACGATGTTCGTCGAGTGTACCGGCGTGCCGCTTGCCTGCTGCACCCTCAGCTCAGCGCGGCCGCCATCGCCGGTCCCATCTCGGCCGGGGAGCGCACGGTCTTGACCCCGGCTGCTTCAAGTGCGGCGAACTTGTCGTCGGCGGTGCCTTTGCCGCCGGAAATGATCGCGCCGGCATGGCCCATGCGTTTGCCGGGCGGGGCGGTCACGCCGGCGATGTAGCCGACCACCGGTTTGCTGACCCTGGCGCCGATGAACGCCGCCGCCTCTTCTTCCGCCGAACCGCCGATTTCGCCGACCATGATGATCCCCTCGGTCTGCGGATCGTCTTCAAACAGGCGCAGGCAGTCGATGAAACTCATGCCGTGGATAGGGTCGCCGCCGATGCCGACACAGGTGCTCTGGCCGAGGCCCGCGGTGGTGGTCTGGTGGACCGCTTCGTAGGTCAGGGTGCCGGAACGGGAAACGATGCCGATGCGGCCGGGTTTGTGAATGGCGGCGGGCATGATGCCGATTTTGCATTCACCGGGCGTGATCACGCCCGGGCAGTTCGGACCGATGAGATAGACGCCACCGCGCGCTTCGAGGCTGGCCTTGACGCGCAACATGTCGAGTACCGGGATGCCTTCGGTGATACACGCGATGACGCTGATCCCGGCATCCGCGGCCTCAACGATGGCGTCGGCCGCGAACGGCGGCGGCACGAAGATCATCGTCGCATCGGCGCCGGTGGCGGCGACACCTTCGGCGACGGTATTGAAGATCGGACGGTCGAGGTGTTGTTCGCCGCCGCGTCCCGGCGTAATGCCGCCGACGATGCGGGTACCGTAGGCGATCGCCTGTTCGGCGTGGAACGTACCCTGTTTGCCGGTGTAGCCCTGCACCAGCACGCGCGTGTCTTTATTTACGAGTATCGACATCAGCTGTTTCCTCCCACTGCGGCGACGGCTTTGGTGGCGGCATCGGCCAGGTTCTCGGCGCTGGTGATGGCCAGGCCGCTGGAGGCGAGCATGGCCTTGCCTTCGTCGACCTTGGTGCCTTCGAGGCGCACGATGACCGGGACATTCACGCCGACTTCCTTGACCGCGGTGATGATGCCTTCGGCGATCAGATCACAGCGCACGATACCGCCGAAAATGTTCACCAGGATGGCTTTGACCTTGTGGTCGGAAACGATGATCTTGAACGCTTCGGCAACGCGCGCGGCGGTGGTGCCGCCGCCGACATCGAGGAAGTTCGCCGGCTCGCCGCCGGACAGTTTGATGATATCCATGGTCGCCATTGCCAGTCCCGCGCCGTTGACCATGCACGCGATGTTGCCGTCCAGGGTCACGTAGTTGAGATCGAATTCCTTGGCGCGGCGTTCCTTTTCGTCTTCCTGGCTGGCATCGCGCCAGCTCGCGATGTCCTGACGGTAAAGCGCGTTGTCGTCGATGTTGATCTTGGCGTCGAGCGCACACAGGGAATTATCCGTCAGTATCGCCAGCGGGTTGATCTCGACCAGCGAGATGTCGCGCTCGTTGAACAGGCGATAGAGTCCCGACAGGATGGTACCGAGCTGCTTGCGCTGTGCGGCGTCGAGTTCAAGGGCAAAACCCATCTGTCGGCACTGGTAGTCCTGCAGGCCGACGACCGGGTCGACGCTGAAGGTAATGATCTGCTCGGGGGTCGTGGCGGCGACTTCTTCGATATCCATGCCGCCGGCACGCGAGGCCATGAATGCGATGCGCCGGGTGCCGCGATCGACGACCGCGCCAAGGTACAGTTCGTGCGCGATATCCGCGGCTGCCGCGATCAGCACGCAGTTGACCGGCTGCCCGTCGGGGGCGGATTGTTTGGTGATCAATTGCGAGCCGATCAATTTGGCGGCGGTTTGTTCAAGCTCACCGAGGTCGCGGGTGAACTTGACCCCGCCGGCCTTGCCGCGACCGCCGGCGTGGACCTGGGCCTTGACCAGCCAGGCATCGCCGCCCAGCGCGCGGGCGCGCTCGACGGCCTCGGCGGCGCTGGTGGCAACCTCACCACTCTGGACCGGAATGCCGTAGTCAGCGAACAGCTGCTTGGACTGGTACTCGTGCAGATTCATAGTTCCCCCTTTGAGTTCGTCGCCGTATATCACTGTGCGCACGCGTCACGGCAACGTCGCCTTGAGTCGGGCGAGGCAACGGGTGAACATACGTGCTCGGTTGGATACCAGCGCGGGTCTGAGCAGTTTTGAGACCACTTCTAAAACTGGGGCCGCAGTATGGCGTGTCTACCGCACTTTGTCATCCTGATAATCCTGTTGATCCCGGTTATTTGGGTCAGCGATGTACATATTCTGTATTACCCCTGCTGCTGCTGATATTCTCGCCAGCCCTCAGCACTCTTTTTAATCTTGCCCTTTCAAGAACCCGTGAATTTGAAGCAGATCTGGGCAGTGCAGTATTAACGGGAAGCCCTGAATTCCTTGCATCAGCCTTGAACAAACTGGAATGTTATAAAAGGAATCTGCGGACCAATTTTTTTCATAACAAACCCAATGGACAACTTGAGCCGGGTCATTTTAAACACCCACCCGGCCACAAAGGAACGAATAAATCGCCTGTTATCTTTGTCATCAGGGTATAAAAACACACAGATCCTTAGAACAGCCAGACCCAATCCTATCTTCAGAAGTCCGGCAGGTTCTAATCCATACCTATGCCTGTGTTCGACAGTGGTGGGTTCATGAAATTCCAAGATGCCTGTCAATAAAGGGATGCAGAAATCCTAAAAAATGGTGTAGTGCCCACAAAATCAGGGGGTTTTAGGGGGTTCCGGTGAAAGATTTCACTCTTTTGGGTATGGATATTTTCAATTTTTTAAATATCTTGCGCTGAGCCTGAGTCGGTTCAGTGTATTGTAATATACGCCCATCTTTATGCAAAAATTCTCCTAAATGAAGACGTTCCAGCTCGGCCCGGGCCTTCGGCCAGGTCATACCGGTCTCCAGCTCTGTGATCCGCACCAGGAGCAGGGCCAGCCAGCAAAGCATAACATGGGAGCGGATGCGATCAGACCGGGTGTGGTACACCGGCCTGAGGGACAGGGTCGATTTCAGAGTGCGGAAAGCCCGCTCGACTTCCATGAGCTGCTTATAACCAAGGGCGATATCTTCTGCAGACAGGCTCTTGTCACTGGTGCTCAAAAGATATTTGCCGTCCAGCTTTTCTGCCTGCCTGACCTTGGCCTTATCCACCCTCAGCTTGCCTGACTTCAATTCCTTGAGGTATCTGCCCATGGACCGGTGGGCCAGGAGAGCGTATTTGGATTTGAGATACGCTTTGCCAGATCGTTTGTTCAGTGCCGTCAGTTCCGCTTCAATCCGTTCCAGGTTTCTCGCCCGGACATGTTTATCGTGTTCAGCCTGCTCTGGATTGTAGGCGATGACGAAACGGCGCCTGCCGCTGCCTTCACCGACAAAGACCTCTTTGATATGGAGGTTGTCCTTGACCTTCTTGAACCGGCCACCCCGGTTCAGGGCTTCTTCATTTATATTGGGACCCCTCAGCTTTTCACCAAGGATGTACTGCCCCCCGGCTCTTTGCAGGTTCTTTCGATTCTCTTCGCTGGTCATGCCCCGGTCCATGGCCCAAATAACGTTGCCAAGCCGCCAGTCGTTCAAATCCTTTTGAACCTTATCCACGCACTTGGCGTCATTTTGGTTGCCCGGCAGGACCCAGCAACGAACCGGGATACCTTCCCGGGTCACGGCCAGGCCAATGGTGACTTGGGGCAGATCGTCTCTCTTGTGTTTGG
>CALOBG010000072.1:0-41885 GCA_942490995.1 uncultured Gammaproteobacteria bacterium | reverse complement strand
TTAGTGTTTGCATCGTATTGAACCAAAGTGGAAAAAGATTTGTATGGGATCAATGCAAGCGCAGTGCCAGAATCGAGGCAATCTCGGCGGCCGGCGCCGAAATGCCAAGCCCATCACACTGCACACTGGTCAAACTGAGATATCCGACCGTTTCCGTCGCGCGGCTGTGAAACGCTTCACACCGACGCCTCGTGGCGGCGTCGACGATAAGCTACGGCCGTTATGGTTCGGCGAGCGCGACTGACGCGCCGCGTCGTTGAAAAGTGACGTACAGCGTCACCCTGTATCGGTCACGCTTTCAGTGGCAGCGAGCGTTGGCGTTTGCCGGTCAGGCGCGCAAGCGCGTTCGCAACCGCTGGTGCAATCGGCGGGGTGCCGGGTTCGCCGGCGCCACCGGGCTGTGCACCACTCTCGACGACGTGGGTTTCTATCGCCGGCATTTCGCGCAGGCTGAGCATTCGGTAGTCGGGAAAATTCCACTGCTGAACGCGGCCCTTTTCGACTTTGACGTCACCGAACAGCGCCGCGGTCAGCCCGAACACAATGCCGCTTTCCATCTGCGTGATCACGATTTCCGGGTTGACTACCTGGCCGCAATCGATCACGCACACCACGCGGTGCACGTTGATCTGACCCTGTTCGAGGGATACCTCGGCAACCTGCGCAACGATCGAATGAAACGACGCGTGCAAGGCAACGCCGTGCGCGCGTCCCGCGCCCAGGGTTTCCTGCCAGCCGCTCATCTGCCGCACCAGCTCGAGGACGCGCGTTTCGCGCCGCCGTTCGCGCAGGTGCGCAAGCCGGAATGCGATCGGATCGGCGCCCGCCGCGGCGGCCAGTTCATCGACAAAACATTCGGTAAAAAATGCGTTGTAGGAATGACCGACGCTGCGCCAGAAACCGACCGGTACGGGCACCGGGACGGCGCTATGCTCGACCCGGCGATGGGTGCAGGCATAAGGCAGAAACGCGGCGCCTTCGGCCGAGGTTTTGTCGGGACCGCCCAGCGGCAGGCGCGGAAACGCGCGACCGATCACGGCCTGGCTGACCGACGGTGAGGCGATATGGTTGTGCCACGCGTGGATCATACCGTTGCTGTTGAGGCGCGCCGCAAAACGTGACGCTACCGCGGGTCGATAGGTATCGTGCTGGAGGTCTTCTTCGCGCGAATAAATCAACTGTACGGTTTCGCCCGGCAGCTCGCGCGCAATGCTGATCGCGCGCTGCATGACGTCCGCCTCGGCGCGGCGTCCGAAGCCGCCGCCCATCACCGGCGTATGCAGGATCACGCGTTCGGTCGATACTTCGAGGGCGTCGGCGGCGAGCATGCGCAACAGGTCCGGGGCCTGGTTGCCGCACCAGATTTCGGCGCCGTCGGTGTCGACGCGCACGGTGCAGTTCATCGGTTCCATGCACGCGTGGGCGAGCATCGGTACGCGGTAATCGGCGCGAATGATGTCGGCGCCGTGGAGTTCGCCGCGCGCGTCGCCGTAGTCCTCATAGCCGAAGCCGTCGCCTTCGTCGAGCGCAGCCAGGTTGGCGGCATGCATGCTGGCGCTGGAAACTTCGCCGTGCGGACCGGCTTCGAATTCGATATCCGCCTCATTCAAGCTTTTCTGCGCATGCCAGTAGCTGATCGCGATCGTTGCGACCGCATCGTCGAGCACCACGGCCTTGACGACACCGTCGTGGGCCTCGAGCGCGGCAACGTCGACGCGCTTGACGCGGCCGCCGGCTACCGGCGCGGCGCGGATCGCCGCGAAACGCATGCCCTCGACCCGAGTGTCGATAGCGAAACGAGCCTGCCCGTTGGTTTTGTCCGGGACATCGAGTCGAGGACGCGGTTTACCGATGTGGCGATAGCTTCCGGCCTCGCGCAGCTCGAAGCGCGACGGTGGCTCGAGTCTGGCCGCATCGGCAGCGATTGCGCCGTAGCGCAGCGTGCGGCCGGAACCGGGGTCGGTGACGCCGCCGTCATGCGCCTGCAGTTGTGTGGGATCGCTACCGAGCCGTGCGGCCGCGGCGCGCACCAGCATGTCGCGCGCCGCCGCGCCCGCCGCGCGCATCGGCAACCACGCGTCACGCACGCTGGTACTGCCGCCGGTGATCTGCAGTCCCAGCACCCGCGCGCTGCGCGCGAGCGTCCAGCGCATGCCACTGGCCAGCCAGCCGTGGTCGTCGTGTGCGAACGGCGCGGTGTCGACCATGGCGAGGATATTGCCGTACACGGCGTCGATTGGTGACTGTTCGACGCGCACGTCGCGCCATGCGATATCGAGTTCTTCGGCCACCAGCATCGGCAGCGCGGTGTACACGCCCTGGCCCATTTCAGCGCGCGGCACGGCCACTGTGAGGACGCCGTCAGCGTCGATTTTCAGCCACGCATTGAGCGCGACTTCGTCACCACGGGTGGTGAGCAGATCGCGATCGCCGAGCAGGTCGCGGGGTTTGAACAAGCCGTAACCGAGCAGCAGGCCGCCACCGAGAGTCATGCCGGCGAGCAAAAAGCGCCGGCGCGTGGCAAACAGACTCATGTCGCGTCGCGGGCGGCGTCGGCGATCGCCAGGCGCACGCGCTGGTAGGTTCCGCAGCGGCAGATATTGCTTATCGCGCGCTCGATGTCGGCGTCAGTGGGATGCGGGCGTTCGCGCAGCAGGGCCGCGGCGGCCATGATCATGCCGGACTGGCAATAGCCACACTGCGGCACCTGGTGCTTGATCCAGGCGTTTTGCACCGGGTGCGGTTGTCCACCGCCCAGGCCTTCGATGGTGGTGATGGTTTTGCCGCTGACTGCACTTACCGGTAGCGTACAGGTTCTCACCGCGCGCCCATCGAGGTGTACCGTGCACGCGCCGCAGGCGGCGACGCCGCAGCCGAACTTGGTCCCGGTCAGGCCGAGGATGTCGCGCAGTACCCACAGCAGGGGCATCTGGCCGTCGACGTCGATGCTATGGGTCTGCCCGTTGACAGTAAGGCTCATGTTCATGGCCGCACGCTAGCGTCCTTTGCCGGGGTTGTCTAGCGAGGGACGCCGCGGTCATCAAGCCGCAGACCCGGTGTTAAAGTAGTCGGGCACGCTGTCACAGTCCATCACGGGAACCCCATGAAAGCCCTCGAAACTGAATTTACCGCGTGCGGTCCCGGCCGCATCGCGCGGGTCATCGTTCACGGTCGAAAATCGCTCAATGTTGTCGACGCGGATATTCTGCGCGCGGCGCGCGACGAGTTCGTGGCGTTGTGCGAAACGCCGGACCTGCGCTGTATCGTCATGCGCGGGCCCGGCTCGACGGCGTTTATCGGTGGCGCCGATCTGAATGCGCTGCATGCCCTGACCCCGGCTACCGCTGAAAGGTTTATCCGTTCCATCCACGACCTGTGTACGGCAATGCGGACCGCACCGGTGCCGGTGGTGGCGGTGATGCGCGGCTTCTGCCTTGGCGCCGGCCTCGAAATCGCCGCCGCGGCGGATCTGCGCATCGGTGATCACAGCGTGCGCTGCGGTATGCCCGAAGTACGGGTCGGCGTACCCTCGGTGGTGGAGGCCGCGCTGCTGCCGCAGTTGATCGGCACCGGCAAGGCGCGCGAATTGATGCTGCGCGGCAATATCATCGACGCCGAGGAGTCCTGCCAAACAGGTCTGCTGCAGCACCTGGTCGCGAGTGACGAACTCGACGCCCTGGTCGATACTATCTGTACCGATATCGTCGCCGCCGGACCGCGCGCGATCGCGGCGCAGAAGCGCCTGTTCCTGGACTGGGAAGAACTGCCGATGTCGGCTGCCATCGAGCGCGGCGTTGAAGCCCTGGTCGCGGCCTACGACAGCGATGAACCGCAGCGCCTGATCGACAACTTTTTTGCGGCCCGCGGTAAGTCGCGCTGACTGAATTCTTCAGCCTTGCGCCGCGCCGCACAACACGCCGAGATGGGTGGCGACGCATTCGCCGAGCCGCTGCAGGTGGTAGCCGCCTTCCAGCACCGACAGCACGCGCCCACCCGCGTACTGCTCGGCAACTTCCTGCACGCGGGCAGTCATCCAGCCATACATGCTCGTCGACAGGTTGATATCGGCCAGCGGGTCATCGCGGTGGGCATCGAAGCCCGCCGATACGATCAGGCATTCGGGTTTGAATGCACTCAGCGCCGGCATGATCTGTTCGGCGAAGGCGCGTTCGTAACGCGCATCGTGCGCGCCGGCCGGGACCGGGATATTCAGGGTCGCACCGGCGCCGCGCCCGACCCCGGTTTCCGAGGCGGCGCCCGTCCCCGGGTAATACGGATACTGGTGCACACTGATGTAGAGCACACTGGGATCCTGCTCAAAAGTGTGTTGAGTACCGTTGCCGTGGTGAACATCCCAGTCAAGGATGGCAATTTTGTCGAGGCCATGGCGCTGCTTGAGGTAGCGCGCCAGGATCGCGACGTTGTTGAACAGGCAGAAGCCCAGCGCCATGTCGCGTTCGGCGTGATGCCCCGGAGGACGCAGCAGGGCAAAACCGTTGCTGATCGAACCGGCTACGAGCGCATCGGCCAGCACCAGCGGTGCGCCGGCGGCGAGCAGCGCGGTGGCATAGGAAGCGGTGGAAATGGCGACGTCCGCGGTATCGAGGTAGGGCGCGTTCGCCGCACAGGCGGCTTGCGCACGGCGGATGTAATCCAGCGTGTGGGTGGTTTCCAGGTGCGTAATATCGACCGGCAGCGTCGAGAAGGTGCGCAGCGTTTCAAACCACGGCTGCTGGCGCAGGTGATCGAGCGTGGCATCCAGGCGTGCGGCACGCTCCGGGTGGTAAGGCCCGGTGTCGTGATCGCGAAAGCGCGGGTCGTAAATAAAGCCGGTAGTCATTGTACTCCGGACGCGGCGGGCGCCGTCGGCGGATTGTAGCGCGGCAGCGGGATTATCGGCAGACTGCCGCGATGAAAACCCTCGCTGATTTCATCGCGCCGGATCTCGAACTGCTCTCGATCGGCATCAATCCGTCGCTGCACGCGGCTCGAGCCGGTTATCCGTTTGCGTTTGCGCGCAACCGCTTCTGGCCGGCACTCAACGCCTCCTCGCTGATCGACGAAACCCTGGTGCCGGGCATCGATGCGACCCTGCGCCTGTTGCACCACCATCGCATCGGTTTTACCGATGTCGTCAAGCGAGCGACACCCGGCGCCGGCCAACTGCGGAGTCGGGATTTTGCCCACTGGGTGCCACATTGTGCTGCCCTGATTGCCGACTTCCGGCCACGGCTGCTGTGGTTTCACGGCAAGACCGCCGTGCGTGGATTCTGTCGCCACCTGTTCACCGAGCAGCCGGATATCGTGTGGGGCGAACAGGCTTTCGAATTCATGGGCGTGCGCTGTTTCGTATCGCCGAACCCGAGCCCGGCCAACGCACGCTTCTCGCTGGCCGACATCGTCGCCAGTTACAATGCCCTGGCGGCGGCGCGAAGCAGTTCTTAATGCAGTTGCGAAGCAGGCGGAGAGTTCGCTATCGCTTCGCCGCTGCCGGGTTTGACCGCGACATCGGGATTGATGTCGACCAGGCGCTTGTCGGCTTCGTCAGGGGCCAGCCAGTCGTTGAGGATGCGCCCGGCTTCCGTCAGCACGACGTCGAGTCGAGGGTCGGTCTTTTCTTCGTCCTCGTCCTCGTACTCCACCTCGCCGTCGTCGCCGTCCGGGTCGTCATCGGGGTTGTCGGCCTTGGCCGGCAAACCACGCGCCAGTCGGATCTGGTTCTCGCGCCCGCGTTGTTCGAGTCGGGCGTCCTCGTATTCCTTGCGCCGGGTCGTTTCGGCGAGCGACACCAGGCGCTTCGCCTGCGCCTCCTTGATCGCCTTTTCGGTGGCCAGGACGGCCTGAAACGCCGGGTCCTCGAGGATACGTTGCTCGTGTTTCAGGCGCACGCCGTCGATGTTATCGGCGGGAAAATTGACCGCGGTGTAGCGGGCCGGTTCGATGGCCGCCCACGGCAGGGCATTGTCCAGCGATCGTTCGCCATGATCTTCGAGGCTGATGACGGTGGGCAGGACGATATCCGGCAGCACGCCGCGATGCTGGGTGCTGCCGCCGTTGACCCGGAAAAACTGCGCGATAGTGGCTTTGAGCTGACCGAGCTTGCCTTTCATGGACTGGTCGAAACGATTAAGGTCAACCAGGTTCTGCACCGTGCCTTTGCCAAAAGTCGGCTCGCCGACCAGCAGGCCACGACGGTAGTCCTGGATGGCGCCGGCGAAAATTTCCGACGCCGAGGCGCTGTTGCGGTCAATGAGAACGACCAGCGGGCCGGCATAAGCAACCCCGCGGTCGGTGTCACGTTCGACCTGAATGCGACCCTGGGAATCGCGCACCTGCACGACCGGGCCGGTATCGATGAACAGGCCGGTCAGTTCGGTCGCTTCGCTGAGCGAGCCGCCGCCGTTGGATCGCAGGTCGACGATCAGGCCGCTGATCCCCTCGGCTTCCAGGTCGGCGATGATTTTGCGGACATCGCGGGTGGTGCTGCGGTAATCCGGATCGCCGGCGCTGCGCGCCTCAAAATCCATGTAGAACGTCGGTACGTTGATAACGCCGATGCGGCGTACTGCCGGCGCCTCGCCGACCTCGAGGACGCTGCCCTTGGCTGCCTGTTCCTCGAGCTTGATGGTGTTGCGCGTGATTTTCACGACCTGGGTCGGGCCGTCGAGCCCGGCGTCCTTGGGCAATACATCGAGTCGCACGATCGAGTTCTTAGGCCCGCGGATCAGGTCGACCACGTCGTCGAGCCGCCAGCCGATGACGTCGACCATGGGGCCGCTCTCGTCCTGGCCGATACCGACGATACGGTCGTCGGCATGCAGGCGGCCGCTCAGATCGGCAGGCCCGCCGGTGACGACCTCACGCACCAGCGTGAACTCGTTGTCGCTCTGCAGGACCGCGCCGATCCCTTCCAGCGACAGGCTCATGCGGATTTTGAAGTTCTCGGACGTGCGCGGCGAAAAATACGCGGTGTGCGGATCGATGGTCGTGGTGTAAGCGTTGATCAGAGTCTGAAATACGTCCTCGCTGGCGAGCTGCGCGGTGCGACGAAACAGGCCGGTGTAGCGGTTACGCAGGGTTTCGGTGATATCTTCAGCGGCCTTCCCGGCAAGGCGCAGGGACAGGAAATCGTTTTTGACGCGTTTGCGCCACAATTCGTCGAGTTCGGCGGTGTCGGTCGGCCAGGCCGCGTCTTCGCGGTCGAAATCCACGCTTTCGTCGCTATCGAATTCGAACGGTTGGTCGAGCAGGGTGACCGCGTATTCAACGCGTTCGCGCAGGCGCACGCGGAAGCGCTTGAAGATATCAAACAGTGGATCGAGGCTTGAGCTGCGCAGGTAATCGTCGATGCGATCGGCGTGGACATTGAATTCGTCGATGTCCGACTGGAGCAGGTAGCTGCGCATCGGGTCGAGCGCATCGATGTAGCGCTCCAGGATCGCCCGCGACAGGGTGTCGTCGAGCACCACGTTTTTGTAATGATAATTGGAGATGACATGGGTGATCAGCCGCGTCGCACGGCGGTGCTCCGCCAGTGGACGCAGCTCGTCGAGAGCCACGACCGGTGCGGTCGCGTACGCACCGACTCCCGGGAACAGGGCCAGCAGCATCAAGGCGCCGGCCAGGCAACGTCTAATCGTCATTGAAGACCCTTTTCGACTGGTGTCGGACCCACGTCCGCCACGGCCGCAACAGTGTATCTTATTTGCTTACAGTTGGCGTTTGTAGCGCACTTCCCGGGCATAATAGAGCGGCAGCGGCACGACCGGGCTTGACCCGGCTCGCACCCGCTATACCCGCAATCCCATATCAGGAAGGCCATGTCCAGCAAACCCGCTCCGGACTTTGAGGTGATCGTCGATAATGCTGCGCTCACTGCCTGGTGTGACAACGCGGCGGGCGCATCGTTCGTCGCCGTCGACACCGAATTCGAACGCCAGCGCACCTATTTCGCCGAGTTGTGTCTGATCCAGGTTGCGGCGGGCGGCAGCCTGGCCTGTGTAGACACCCTGGCGGACCTCGACCTCCAGATCTTGTTCCAATACTTTGCCGATGACGCCCGCACGTTGATGATCCACGCCGCGCGCCAGGATCTGGAAGTCCTGCATTTCGCCGGTGCGACCCGGCTGGCGCCGCTCAGCGACACGCAGCTGGCCGCGGCGCTGGCCGGTTATGCCGAGCAGATCGGCTATGCCGACCTGGTCCGCCAGCTGCTCGGCGTCGATCTCGACAAGTCGCAGACTCGGACCAATTGGCGACAACGACCACTCACATCCCGTCAGCTGCACTACGCCGCCGACGACGTGCGCTATCTCGGTGCGGTCCACGACGCCCTGCTCGGCGAACTCGACGCCGCGGGTCGCCTGGCCTGGTTTCGTGAAGACTGCCGCGGCCTGCACGATCCGGAATCGATCGATCCGCCGGTCGAACTTGCCTGGCAGCGACTCAAACGCATTGATGGCATGCCGGAGGCAGCGTTCGCGCGCGCGATTGCGCTGGCAACGTGGCGCGAGCGCGAAGCCCGAGCGCGGAACCTGCCACGCAGCTGGGTGCTGGCCGACCCGGCGCTGCACGCACTGGCGATCCAGGCACCCCGCGATCGTGAAGCGCTGGCCGTCGTGCTCGACGGCAACGCCGCATTCGTGCGTCGCGATGGCGAGGCGCTGCTCGCGACCCTGGCCGCCGCCGATCGTAGTGACGCCGCGGCGCCGGCGCGCGAGCCGCCGCTCGGCATCGAACAACGTCAGTGCGTGAAGCGCATCAATGCGAACACGCGCGACATCGCGGCGCAACTCGGCATCAACCCCAGCGCGCTGCTCACGCGCCGCGAGATGGAGCAAATGGTGCGCGGACAGGTACCGCCGCGCCTCGTCCAGGGCTGGCGCAGTGAGGTGCTGGGTGGGTTGGTAAAGGAATTCTGCAGTCCGGGAGATCAGCAGCCAGCCGCCCGATCCTGAATAGCGAGGCGAGATACCCGCTTACGATCCGTAGCCCGCGGGTCGTCTGGTTTAGCTGGTCAGTGCAAAATTTGGTACACGATTTGCGGCGTGCGGGTCGCGCGTCAGGCTGGCGTTCGACCGTGCATCCGTGCACGGTCTCACTGCCCTCGCGCTGCGCTGTACCATCCATGGCCCGCTTGCGCTCGAGGCCGCCTGACGCGCGACCCGCACGCCACTGGCGCCTGCGGGTGCCATGATTCCGCACCCCGATTAGATGTAGTTGCCGAATTCCTTCTCGAAATTGGCGTGGTAGAGCTTGATGACGTTGAGGTCGAAGCTCGGCAGGATATCGCTCTTGGCTTCGCGTTCGAGCAGGAACCGGAACGCCGCGTCGACACAGGCCACCGGCGTGATGGCGCCTTTCGTCAGGCGTTGGTAGGTGTCATCCGCGAGCGTCACGCGGTGGTGCGTTTCGCCGGCCGAATCGGAGACCGTGACAATGAATACCGCGTGCCCGTGCTCGCGTCCTTTGTCCTCGATTTCTATCATGGTGTAGCGGTTCGCCTGGCGGATCCCGAGGCAGTGTAATCCGCGTGCGGGCGTACCCGCAAACGCGCGAGCGCCTGGTTCACTTGATGATATCCAATAATTCGATCTCGAACACCAGCGTTTCGTTGGGTCCGATCGCAGCGCCGGCGCCGTTGACCCCGTAGGCGAGGTCGGGCGGAATGGTGACCAGCCAGCGTGAGCCGACGCGCATCAGCGGCAGGACTTCCTGCCAGCCACGGATCACGCCATCGACACCCAGCGTGGCCGGTTCGCCGCGGCGTTTGGAGCTGTCAAACTCGCGGCCGTCGATGAGACTGCCGGCGTAATGCACTTTGACCGTATCGCTCGCCGTCGGCTGCGCGCCGTTACCTTTACGAAGCACCTCGTACTGGATCCCGTTCGGCAGCGTTGTAACGCCGGTCTTGGTTTTATTCTGCGCCATGAACTGCTCGCCGGCGCGCAGGTTCGTGGCCGCCATTTCGCGTTTGCGTTCACCGGCCTTCTGCGCCTCGCTGCGCAGCGCGGCGGTCATCGCTTCGGCAGACAGCCGTGGTTCCGAGCCGGCCAGGGCATCGCGAATGGCCATGTAGATGGCGTCGGCATCGAGCGGTGCGCCCTGGCGCATCAGGCTCTGAGCGAAATTGATTCCGATCGCATAGCTGTAACGTTCGGTATCGGTTTCGAGCGAGGTGCCTTCGCCGTGGGCGCTGAGGCACGGCAGGCACAACAACATGCAAAGGAAGCGTTTTTTCATCGATTAACCAGTTGTCATAATAATCGGCGGCGCCGATCGTGGGCCGACATTATGACAGGATCAGACAGTTCGCGGTGGCGCTCGACCGTCACAGGGCGCCGGCGCGGACCAGTCGCGCATGGACCTTTTCCGCCAGCTTGCGGTAGCCCGCCGCGTTGGGATGAACCGGATCGGATTTCAGTTTTGCGTCAGCGAGGATTTGCGCGATTGCATCGAGTTCGACCGGGGTATCCGTGGCCGCCGCCAGCTCGGCGTAGAAAGTTGCCGGGCTGAGCCAGATGCCCGGGCTCGGCACCGCCAGTAACAGCACGGCAATACCGCGCTCGCGCGCCAGCGCAATCATCGCGGCAAGATTATCGCGGGCCCGTTTGAGGTCCTTTTTGCGCAGCATGTCATTGCCACCATGACACAGGATCAGCAGCGCCGGCGTGACCCGATCGAGGACCCCGGCGAGTCGCTCGAGGCCGTTTTCAGACAATTCACCGGGGATGCCGGCGTTGACCACTTTGCGCGCACTGAGCCCCTCGAGTACGGCCGGGTAGCTGTGTTCGAGGCGGGCGCCGGTGCCGCGCGTGAGACTGTCGCCAAAGGCCAGGATCACGGCGTCCTCGGCGAGCACCGGCAGGGTCGGCTCGGATCCTGAACAGGCCGCGAGCAGGAGCGCGGCAAACAGTGCGGCCACAACCGTCGCGGCGCGTGATGTCATCGTATGCCTACTTCCGGAAAATACCGCCCGAGCTGCTCACGGCGCCAGATCCCGGCGCCGGCGTGGCGCTGCGCGGGGGTGGTAAAACGATAATCATAAAGCACGGCACGAACGTAGCGCGGTCGACTGGCGCCGAACGGCGCCGATTCGAGCAGGTCGAGGACCTTCGGTTCGGCCTGCAGCAGCCGGTACATGAGGTTGCCCAGCCACGGCGTGTGTTCGGCTGACGACAGCGCGGCGAACCACATCTGCCAGTCGAGCCGCGGCTGGTGCGGCAGTATCCAGGTCGGTGCGCGCGTGATTGGTCCCGGCTTGTAGCGGAACGTGTAGGCCTGCCAGGTGCGGCCGTCGTTGGAGGCCTCGATCTCGATTTCCGCCCGCTGTGTGGTCATGACCGCAAACAGGCCGTAGGGATTGACCACCCGCCACGGTTGCAAGCCCTCGGCCACGGCATGCGACCATTGCGGCAGGCGCGGGCCGAGCCAGGGCCGCGCCAGGTAGTAGGCGTTGAGACCGACAACAACCGTGGTGAGGACGGCCACGGTGAGCACGCGGGCGCGTTGCTCGAAGGACGATCCGGACTCCCGCGCGGCCGGCACGCGCCCGCCGAGCTGCGCGTCATCGAAAAGAAAAACGACCAGCGCGATGGTCAGCAGGTTAAAAAAATTGTAGTTCCCGGTCAGGGCGATCACGCACTCCAGGGCCACGAATCCGCATGCCGCGAGCATCCGCGGCCGGCGCGGCGCAAAGATCAGAAACGGCAATGCCAGCTCCACGACCAGGGTCGCGACGACGCCTGCATGTCTGATCCACCCCGGCAGGTGGTGCGCGTACCAGGCCAGCGGGGTCGGCAACGGCTGGGTCTCGAAGTGAACATCGAGCGCCGACAACGCCGCCCAGCTCGGGTCGCCGCTCAAGAGTTTCACGCAGCCCGACAGGAACATGAAGCGGAACAGCAGCAGGCGGAACAGAAACGTTACCAGGTGCGAGCGCCAGGGCAGGAAGATGGCGAGAAAACCCGCTTCGAGCAGCAGCATGTCCCACTGGAAACGCATGAAATCCTGCCCGACACTGACCAGCGACAGGTAAACGAGGTAACAGGTCAGCAGCGTGAAAGCGGGGGCGCGACCGGCGACCGCCAGCGCCCCGGCGCCGATGCCGAACAGGCACAGCCCGACCAGCATCGGATCGCTGGCGTTGAGCCACAACAGCGACGGCAGTCGCCAGTAGGCGGCGTCACCCAGCGCTTGTTGCGCAGCGTCCAGATAGGCAGCCGCGGGTAGCACGCCATGGCTGCCGAGCAGGCCCTCCACCTGGACCGCGAGCGAAGCAAACGCACAGATGTACAGCGCCCCGATAAACTTCACAAACAGCCCCGCAGCGCGGGAATATTCAGCCGGGTAGCGCTCGCTACCCCACAGGGCGCGCGATACCGTCGCCGCAGCTTCGCGACGGGCAGCGATATGGCGGTATACGGCTTCGGCGCAGGCGGCGACCCTGCGGCTGCGACGATACAGCGTATTCCACAGCGGCCGCCCCGCGGCGGCCAGCACCGCGCAGGCGGTGGCCGCGGCACTGGCCTGCTCGCCGTTCGGTGTGCGCCACTGGATCGCGCGCCGACAGGTCTCGGCATCGAGGTCGGGGTAGTCGGCCAGGCTTTCCTGGTAAGGACGAAAGCGCACCCTGTCCCGGCACAGCCGCTGCCAGTAGCGCACCCACCAGGCGCAGAAATCGCAGGCGCCGTCGTACAGCAGTACCGGTGTGTCAGCGTCGTTCATGCGCTGCCGCTACGCAGGTCTGCGAAAACTTCGTACACGATTCGCGGCCTGCCATGATTCCCTGCCGCTATGAGCGCGCGGCGATGCAACGATTAACCAGCAGGTTGGCGCCGCCGGCCACCAGAAAACCCGGCAACAGTTCATAGACGCCAAAGCCGCTGTCGGGCAGGCATGGCCACAGCACGATCAGCAGGCCACCGGTGAGCATGCCGACCACGGCTCCGGCGCTGCTGGCGTCAGCGCGATACAGGGCGATCAGCAAGGCCGGTCCGAGCGTGGCGCCGAAACCTGCCCACGCGCGCGACACCAACCCGAATACCCCGGCCTCGGGATCGAGCGCCAGAATCGTCGCCAGCGCACACACCACCACCACCGCGACCCGCCCGCTGCGCAGCCGTGCCCGCGTCGCGCGGGCGCGCAGACCGGCGAGCGGCAACAGGTCTTCGGCGAGCGCGCCGGCAGTCACCAGCAGCTGCGAGTCTGCGGTACTCATGATTGCAGCCAGGATGGCGGCCAGGCAGATGCCGCTCAACCACGGTGTCAGGTAGGTCTGCGCAGCAATGATAAAAACCCGTTCGGGGTCGTCTCCGGCCGCGACCAGGGCGCTGCCGGCGCTGCCGATGACAACCGCGGTCAACAGGCCGAAAGCGGTCCAACCCAGGCCGATGCGGCGGGCCCGCGGGACCGCATCTGCATCGGCCATGGCCATGAAGCGGGCCAGGATATGCGGCTGGCCCATGTAGCCCAGTCCCCAGGCCAGCGCCGACAGCGCGGCCAGCGGTCCGAACGGGGCTGCAACGGTTACCGTTGCGGCACCGGTCAACGGTTCGTCGAAGTACACCAGTGCCGCGACCAGCCCGAGCATGAGGCTCATCATGGTGGCCTGCAGCACGTCGGTCCAGGTCACCGCAAGAAAACCGCCGCAGACCGTGTACACCACGATGACGATGGCGCCCAGCGCCACTGCCAGCGGATAGGGCAGTCCGAACACACTGTTGAACAGCTTGCTACCGGCGACCAGACCGGCACTGGTGTAGAGCAGAAAAAAAATCACGATGCTCAACGCACTGAGCGTGCGCAATACGGTGCCGCGGTCGGGAAAGCGACGCGCGAAATAATCCGGCACCGTGATCGCGTCGAGCGCGGTGCTGGCGACGCGCAGCGGACGCGCGACGTAGCGCCAGTTGGCCCAGGTTCCGACGAGCAGACCCAGCGCCGTCCACAGCGCTGCGGACGGCGCCACGACGGCGAGTCCGGGCAGGCCGAGCAGCAGCCACCCGCTCATATCCGAAGCGCCGGCACTGAGCGCCGCTGCCGGTGCGCCAATGCGCCGTCCACCGAGCAGGTAATCGGCGATGCTGTGCGTCTGGCGCCAGGCGGCCACTGTGATCACTGCGATCAGCAGCAGGTAGAGGGCGAAACTCAGTGCGATCATGGTCCGGGTTTCACTATTCGAAGGCTTGCCGATAGATCGGCGCACTGCTCGCCGCGGCGATGCGTGTTTCGCACCAGGCCAGCATCTCGGCTTCGGTTTCGGCAGCGTAGCCGACCATGCCGGCGCGCCGCTCGAGGTTGCCGGCAAACAGTGCTTCGTGCGGGTACAGGGCCTGCATGCGCCGAAAGTGGTCGCGAGGCAGTCGAAATCCGCCGAGCGTCACGGAATGGATCGCATCGGCGTCGAGGCGCGCAAAAACGCGCGCAAAAAAATCCGCGTACTGGGCGCGAAAATCGTCGACCAGGATCAGCGGGTCGAAGCGCAGCGCGACCGGCCAGCCACCGGCCTGCAGCCTGGCGATGGCGGCGAGGCGCGCGGCCAGGCTCGGCGCGCGATGTTCCAGGTTTTCGGCGACGACCTCCGGACTGAGGCTGAACGCGCACACCACTCGCGCGCAGGGCTCGATATCGAGCAGGGCGCGCACCTGCGTGCTTTTGCTGCGCAACTCCAGCCAGGCGTTGTCGATTCCGCTGAGTGCCGGCACGAAGTAACGCGCGAACGAAGTCACCGGTTCCAGCGCCAGGCTGTCACAGTCGTAACCGGAAAACAGCCACACCGGCGCCGGGCTGTCGGCACATGCGGCGCGAATGTCAGCGACGAAATCTTCGTAGTTGACGAACAGGACGTAATTGGCAGATTGGAACATGCCCTGCAGAAAACAATAACGGCAGTCGTACAGGCAGTTCAGCATGTGCGAAAAGTAGTAACCGCGGGCACCGTCGAGTCCGTAGCCGGGCGGTACCGGCAGCACGCGACGGCCGGTTTTTTTTGCCAGCAGCAGGGCCGGACGCTGCTTCTGCAGGCGAAAATTCTGATTGTGCCGATTGAACAGCTCACCATAGTGTTCGCAGGGGATGACCCTTGCGCGCGGAAAGCGGCGCAATACCCGCTGCGTACGCGGGTGCTCAGCGACCGCGTGCTCCACGTAGAGCGTGTCGATCATGGCCCCAGCCGCGGCGCGAGGTGCACAAGAGCCGCTTCGAGGCGCGCGACCACGGCGCGCGCGCTGGTGCAATCATCGAGCGGGACGTCGCCCGGCCAGCTGCGACCAGGCTGCAGCGCTCGATAGCGCCGCACGCAGCGACGCAGTTTGAGTTCCAGGGCATGGCTGAAATGCCAGCGCGCGAGGACTTCGGCGAGAGCCGCCGGGTCGTCGTCGGCGCGCACCTCGCGGGCGACCTGCCGCAGGGCGTCCAGTAATCCCTCGATGTCGGCCAGCCGCGCGCTGAGCAGTTGCTCGACGTAGGCGCGATTGATCGCCTGCAGGCCGCTGGCGGCGTTGTCGGAAATGATTTTGCAGACCTGGACCAGGTCCCCGTCGGCAACGCGATCGGCCGCCGCGATAAAGCCGGCTGCCTCCATGTCGCAACAGTGCGCGGCCGGGTAGTCGCTGACCGGTTCGTCGTAACTGACGACGTCGAGGACGGGCAGGGACGTAGCGATGAGTTGGCTCGGATACCAGCTCCGGGTGCTGCCGTGGCGGCGTACGCGGCCGCCGAGCAGGGCGCTGCCGCGCGCCAGGTCGCGGTGACCGGCAATGCCGATGTTGACCCAGACGTCACCGCTGTCTGGCGCGTGCAGGCCGGCCGCGAAACCAACCGCCGCCGCCGCCGCTTCGCAGCCGACCCCGCTGATAACCAGGCGCAGCGAGTCGCTGGCAAACACGCGAAACGGCCGTTCAAGGATCGGTGCCAGTGAAAAATGCGCGGCCAGCGGACGCGCCTCGCTGGGTAGCGCGGTGACCAGGGTGATCACGACACCACGCGCGCGCGCCGCGCCGCGTACTCACGCACAAGCGTGTGGTTGCCACGCTTGCGCGCACCACCGAGGACGATATCGATTTTATCGATCAGCATCGCGCGGGTGGCGGCGCGCTGCGCGTCATCGAGATTGCCGGTCTCGAGCAGGCGGGTGAGCGCGATCACACGCAGGCGATCGAGGGCCGGAACGCGTCGTGATAATTGGTCGGCGTGGCCACCGTGCTTGATGACCAGCGCCGATGGCTCAAATCCGACCGCCTCGTGCGCGGTGATGCGTAACCACAGGTCGTAGTCTTCGCACGCTGGCAGTCCTTCGTCGAAGCCGCCGTGCTCCTCGAGCAGCGAGCGATGCAGCAGGGCGGCGGACGGCGAAATCACGCAGCGCGGCAGGCAATCGAAAAAAATCCGGCCGCCGCGTTTGCGATGATAGCTGCGCTGCGCCAACGGCTGACCGTTGCGACGCCAGGTTTCGTTACAGTGGATGAGACGCAGATGGGGGGCGCGGTCGGCGACAGCGGCCTGGCGCTCGAGTTTGTCCGGGTGCCAGGCGTCATCGGAATCGAGCAGCGCCAGCCATGGGCTGCGGGCCTGGCTGATCGCTCGGTTGCGCGCGGCGCTGACGCCGCGATTGGCCTGGTGGAGGTAGCCTACGTTCGGATAACGGCTGCGTACGAGATCGGCGGTGGCATCCGTCGAGCCGTCGTCGAGTACGATGATTTCGGTCGCCGGCAGCGTTTGAGCGAGCACCGAATCGAGCGCGCGCGGCAACGTGGCGGCGCGGTTATAAGTCGGGATGACGACGCTGATCTGCACGGCAGGATTTACGTGAACAGGCTTGTATCGCGGCGCTTCAAAAACAGCATCAATACACAACCGGCGGCCATGCTCGCGGCATGCGCCGGCCAACCGATCGCGTTTGTGCCGCTCACGGGCAGGCCGAACTGAACGACAAACCACAGGCCAATCGGGATCAGCGCCGGTACCGTCAGCGCGTCCTTGGCGCTGAAACGCTGCAACTCCAGACGTAACCGCGCACGCGGGCGCAGCAGCACGTGGGCGGCGAGGACGCCCGATAAGGCGGCGCTGCTGCCATACTGCGGCTGCGTAAACAGGGGCGCCTGGGCGGTAGCGGCAAGGACGGCGAAAATGCCACAGACAAGATAGAACAGCGCGAATCGACCGCGCGCCATGGCGGTTTCAACGTGGCGACCGAACCACCACAGCGCGAGCAGATCAACGACCAGGGTCAACGCGCCGGGGTGCAGCAATAGATTGCTCAGCAGCGTCCAGGGTGGTGCGACGAGGGCCAGCTCGGGCGGCAGGGTCGCACGCCCGCTGAGGACCGCCGGCACGACTGCAAAGGCGTAGGCCACGCGCTCGGCGCCGATCGCGCCGAGGCTGAGCTGCCAGAAATAAATCCAGGTCCAGATCACCGCCAGCGCGAGACAGACGCTTGCCCGCGGGCTCGGCGGCGCGACCCTCATGGCGGCTGCCCGGCCGCTGCCTCGCGCGGCGTGGCGACAAAGCCATAGCGCCGCGCGAGTTCATCGCGTGCCACGTTGTCGATTGGCAACACGCGAGTGCGCCAGCGCAGCCGTTGCCCGCCGTCGTTGGCGCTCTCGATGAGTTCGGCGACCCGTGCCAGGTCGCGATCGTCTATCACACCGACGCCCAGCGCGGTAACCACCAGCAGATTGCCGTCGTCATCGGCGAGCACAGCCTCGAGATCGTTGGCATCGAGGCCGGTGTGGGTAACAAAGCCGCTGTGGGTATCAAAGCGTACGACCCACGGCGTGTAATCGAGATCGACGAAAACGCGTTGTGGTCCGTTCTGCACAAACCAGCGACCCGCTTCGTCGTCATGATAGTTGCGGCCGAGGAACGCGCACGCGCGCGGGTGGGTGATAAGTTCCTCCTGGATCAGCCAGCGCCCGCGCCGGTCGAGACGCAGCCAGCCGAAACATTGCGGCACGTTCGGCCATTTCTCCATGGCGCGGCGCACGCTCTCATCGAAATCCGGCAGGCGGCTGCTGGTCATGATCGGCGTCAGGCGTAGCGCTCGACCACCGCGCACATCGCCGCGGTCAGTTGCGCAAGCTCGGGGTCGCTGATCGTATAGGGCGGCATGACATAAACCAGGCGACCGAACGGCCGCACCCATACCCCGTGCGCAACGAACGCCGGCACCATTTTGCGCATGTCGACGGTAGCGTGGGTTTCAATGACGCCAATCGCGCCGAGTACGCGCACGTCGCTGACCGCATCGAATTCCCGGGCCGGTGCCAGGCCGGCGTTCAATGCGTGACCGATACGCGTGATATTCGCCGACCAGTCGTCCTCCAGCAGCAGTTCCAGGCTGGCTCTGGCGCAGGCGCAGGCGAGCGGGTTGGCCATGAACGTGGGGCCGTGCATGAGTACGCCGGGCCCGACACTGCTCAGGGTGTGGGCGACCTCGGCATTGGCCAGGGTCGCGGCGAGGGTCATGTAGCCGCCGGTGAGGGCCTTGCCCAGGCACAGGATGTCCGGCGCGATACCGGCATGCTCGCAACCGAACAGCGGTCCCGAGCGACCGAAGCCGGTGGCGATTTCGTCGGCGATGAGCAGAACGCCGTAGTCGTCGCACAAGCTTCGTACCGTGGCCAGGTATTGCGGATGGTAGAACCACATGCCGCCGGCGCCCTGCACGACCGGCTCGAGGATCACCGCCGCAATTTCGTCGGCGTGGGCCTCCAGCGCCGCGGCGAACGGCGCGATATCGGCGTCGTCCCAGTTGTCCGCAAAGCGTCGTTCGGGACGCGGTGCGAATACGTGCTGCGGCAACACCGCGCTGAACAGGGTGTGCATGCCGGTAACCGGGTCGCATGCCGCCATCGCGCCGAAGGTATCGCCATGGTAACCGCCGCGGATTGTGAGCAGGCGGCGGCGCTCGGTTTCTCCGCGTACGGCACGATATTGCAGCGCCATCTTGATCGCGACTTCGATCGCCACTGAACCGGAGTCGGCGAAGAAAACATAGTCGAGGCCGGCCGGCGTGATATCGACCAGGATGCGCGCCAGCTCGCTGGCCGGTTCGTGGGTCAGGCCGCCGAACATGACGTGCGCGAAAGCGTCGAGCTGGGTACGTACCGCGGCGTTGAGGCGTGGATGATTGTAGCCGTGGATAGCCGACCACCACGACGCCATCCCGTCGATCAGCTCGCGGCCGTCGGCAAGTTGAATGCGGCAGCCGTGCGCGGCAGTGACCGGATACACCGGCGGCGGCTCGACCAGGGTGCTGTAGGGGTGCCAGACGTGCTCGCGATCATAGTCCAGCCACGCCGGGGCGTTGCTCATGGGCGGTCGACCTCATGCCAGTGCAGCGCGAACGGTGGTTGGTAGACAAGCACGTCGACGTGGTCGTGCTGTGTGACGGCGGCCGGCGTCGACCCGCCGCGCGCGAACGTGACGCGTTCGCAATTGATTGGCAGGCGGTAGAAGCGCGGGCCGTTGACGCTCGCGAAAGCTTCGAAGTGCTCGAGTGCGCCGGCCTTGGCAAAAATTTCGAGATAGGTCGCCAGCGCCGTCGGGCTGTTGTAGATGCCGGCACAGCCGCACGCCGATTCCTTGCTCGCGCGCAGGTGCGGCGCGGAGTCCGTGCCAAGGAAAAAATGTGCGTCGCCTGAGCACGCCGCGCCGATCAGCGCCTGGCGGTGTCGCTCGCGTTTGACGATCGGCAGGCAATACATGTGCGGGCGAATGCCGCCTTCGAACATCGCGTTGCGGTTGATGCTGAGATGGTGCGGCGTGATGGTTGCTGCGAGCAGTTCGGGATCGCCGGCCAGGACGTAGTCGACGGCGTCGGCGGTCGTGATGTGTTCGAGTACGATGCGCAACCCGGGATGACGGCGGCGCAGGGGATCGAGCACGCGCTCGATAAATACCGCTTCGCGATCGAAAACATCGACCGCCGCGTCGACCACTTCGCCGTGCACCAGCAGCGGCAGGCCGGTTTTGGACATCCCGGCGAAAACCCGGTCCAGGGCGCGGATATCGGTCACTCCGGCGCTGGAATTGGTGGTCGCGCCGGCCGGATAGAGCTTGGCCGCGGTGAACACCCCGCGCGCCGCGCCGTCGAGCAGGTCGTCGACGTCGCTGCGATCGGTGAGGTAGCAGGTCATCAGCGGTTGAAGGGCGAGCGAGTCCGGCAACGCCGCGACGATAGCGTCACGGTAGGCCGCCGCTGCCGCGCTGTCGACGATCGGCGGCTTGAGGTTGGGCATCACGATAGCGCGCGCGAAATGCCGCGCAGTGTCGGCGGCCACGGCGGAGAGCAGCGCACCGTCGCGCAGATGCACGTGCCAATCATCAGGACGCGGAATGGTCAGCGTGGTCGCAGTCATGGGGGCGGAATGTAGCACGTCGGCCGGATCGGCCGGTACCGTGGCGGGTCCATGACGGGGCGCGCCCGGGCGCTGTAGAATCGCGCCCGAAACCCGCTTCCCGCACGGTAACCCGAGGGTCTGATTATGTTCGGTTTGATGATGGATACGCAGCTGCTGATCAAGAACATCGCGCTGCACGCGGAACGCAATCACGGCTTTCGTGAAATAGTCTCAGTCACCGCCGACCACCCGCGTCATCGCTACACGTTTGCCGACAGCCTGCGCCGCGCGCGGCGCGCGTCCAATCTGCTCGATACCCTGGGCTGCGCCGCGGACGCGCGCATCGCGACGCTGGCGTGGAACGATTTCCGCCACCTGGAACTGTATTACGGCGTATCGTGCAGCGGACGGGTGCTGCACACCATCAATCCGCGCCTGTTCGCCGAGCAACTGGTCTACATCATCAATCACGCCGACGACGAATGGATTTTTTTCGACGTCGCGTTTACCGCCGCACTGGAGCAGGTGGCGGCGCAATGCCCGCGGGTAAAAGGCTATGTTGCGATGACTTCCGCCGCGCACATGCCTGATTCGACCCTGCCCAACCTGCACTGCTACGAAACCCTGCTCGACGGCGAGTCCGAGCGCTACGAGTGGCCGGACTTCGACGAGCGTCAGGCCAGCAGCCTGTGCTACACCTCGGGCACTACCGGCAACCCCAAAGGGGTACTGTACAGCCATCGCAGCACGGTTTTGCATTCCTACGGACTGGCCCTGCCCGACAGTGCCGGCTTGTCCGCCCTCGACGGCATCCTGCCGGTGGTACCGATGTTCCATGTCAACGCCTGGGGCTATCCCTACGCCGGCATGATGGTCGGCGCCAAGCTGGTTTTCCCCGGCCATCAGCTCAGTTCGCCGGAAACCCTGGTTGATCTCATTACCGAAGAAGGCGTCACCATCGCCGGCGGCGTGCCGACGGTGTGGCTGCCGATGCTGGAGTACCTGCGCAAGACCGGGCGCAATCTCAAACCGCTCAACCGCACCATCATCGGTGGCTCGGCCTGCCCGCTGTCGATGATGGAAGAGTTTCGCGACAGCTATGACGTGCAGGTCCTGCACGGCTGGGGAATGACGGAAATGAGCCCGCTGGGCACCGCCAACCAGGTCAACTCGCACAGCGTGAACCTGAGCGGCAGCGAGCGCGCCGCGCATATCGTCAAGCAGGGTCGTCCGATCCCGGGTGTCGAACTGAAGATTGTCGACGACGACAACGTTGAACTGCCATGGGACGGCGTCAGCTTCGGTGCCCTCAAGGTGCGCGGGCCGTGGGTTTGCAGCGACTACTACGGCCTCGAGGGCAAGTCGGACGCGCACGATGAAGACGGCTGGTTCAACACCGGCGACGTCGCCATGATAGACGCCGAAGGCTACGTCAAGATCACGGATCGAACCAAGGACGTGATCAAATCGGGCGGCGAATGGATCAGTTCGATCGACCTCGAAAACGTCGCCATGTCGCATCCGCAGGTACGCGAGTGCGCGGTGGTCGGCATGCACCACCCGAAATGGCAGGAGCGGCCGCTACTGGTGGTGATCAGCGATCACGGCGGCGACGATTTGCGCGACGAACTGCTGGCCGGGTTCGAGGGGCGGGTTGCCAAGTGGTGGATCCCCAACGATGTCGTGTTCGTTGACGAACTGCCGCATACCGCGACCGGCAAGGTCAGCAAGCTGACCCTGCGCAAACAGCTCGAGGAATACCGCTTCCCGGACGCCTGAGGCGCGTCGCGGCCGGCGCTGACACGATTGTTTGCACATCGCTCGCCAGCCTGCGGTGCGCGGACTTTCGACGCCGGTTTCGGTCTGTAATTCGAGCCGGTATGATACGCGCCCATGATCGCTGATGCGTCCTGTTCAAGCCCCGCGCGGCGTGCGTCTGCGGCGCCACATAGCGCCCGATCCTCGTTTTGACTACCGATAACCCCGACGATCGTCACCGCGGCAGTAACGGCGATACGCCGAACGGGACGGTGCGCCAGTTTGACGGTAAATCCTGCGTGTTCTATGACGGCTACTGGATCCGTCGCTATGCGGTGCCGCAGGACGAGGCCGCTGCGCGGCGTGAACTCATCGATCAGCTGACCAAGCGCGTTTTCCACCATTCCGAGCGTGGTATCAATACGCCGGGCTACAACCTGTCCGGCGCGCGCGCCGCGTTCGAGCGCGCGACCGACCCGGACTGCAAGCGCGTCAATGCGGCGATGCTGGCCGGCGCTCTGCTCAATCGCGGTTCAGACATTTTTGCGATGATTTTCGAACTCGAGCGACGGGGTATCGAAGGTACGGCGAAACGCGAACTTATGCTCGAATGCGAATCGTGCTTTCTCGAAGCGTTTGAACTCGGCACCCAGGTGCGCCATTACAGCGGTGAGGAAGGTCTGGACGAACTATGGGGTGAACCGCTCAAGGTGTTCTCCACTCCGGTCGCGGAATTCTACGAATCGCGCTATATCAAGATCGCCCAGACCATGGGTGCGCTCGACGCCATCGCCGATAACCTGTTGAAGACATTTCTCGACGTGCCCGGATTCGATGGTCTCGCGGAGCTCATCGATCGCTATTGCCGAGCGGCAAAAATGGAGAGCGAAACGATGAAAACCGATCCGGCCATTTTTCAGGTGTGGCCGGATTTCGTCGTCTCCGGCGACCAGCTCTGGGCATTCCGGCCCGAGCGGGGGGAGACCGAAGAATTGCGCGCGATGGCGGCCCAGGGCGGCGAACTGGTGCGCGAAGGCAAACGCCTGATCGAATGGATCGCCTTTGCGCGCGTGCCGATGCCGAAAACTACCGAAAATTTCTTTCATCGTTGCCGGGCGTTCCGGTGTGCAGCGATGCGCTGACTATCCCGGCGCGCGAACCGCTGTTGGAACAGGCCCTGGCATCACTCGCCGCCGTTGTCGGCGAGGCTCACGTGCTCCGCGCCGCGCAGGATGTCGAAGCTTATGCGGTCGACGAACGCCGGCTCTACCACGGTCGCCCACTCGCGGTGGTGCGACCGGCCGACCGTGCCGAACTGGTTGCGGTCATGCGCGCCTGTCATGCCGCGCGTCTGCCGATGGTGCCGCAAGGCGGCAACACCGGGTATTGCGGTGGCGCAACCCCTGACGCTTCCGGTCGCGAGGTTGTTATCAGCCTGCAACGACTGAACCGCATCATCGCCGTCGATCATGCCAATGCCACGCTAACGCTCGAGGCCGGCGTCGTCCTGGCCGCGGCGCAGAGCGCGGCCCACGAACAGGATCTGCTGCTGCCGCTCAGCATGGGCTCGGAAGGCAGCTGCCAGATCGGCGGCAATCTGTCGACCAACGCCGGTGGTCTCGCCGTGCTGCGCTACGGTTGCGCGCGCGAGCTGGTGCTGGGACTCGAAGTCGTGCTGGCGGACGGCCGCTGCCTCAGCGAACTGGCCGGGTTACGCAAGGACAATACCGGCTACGATCTCAAGCAGTTGTTTATCGGCGCCGAGGGTACGCTCGGCATCATCAGCGCGGCAACCTTTAAGCTGTTTCCTCGGCCGCCGGTGGTCCACACCGCATTCGTAGCCTTGCGCGACCTCGCCGCCGCGTGTGAGTTGCTGGCCGTGGTGCGCGGTGCGGTCGGCGACAATGTCACCTCGTTCGAATACCTGGGCGACTATGCCCTGCGGCTGGTGCTGGCGGCCGCACCCGAACTGGCAGTGCCGCTGGGTGGCGAGCACCGCCATTACGCACTCGTCGAATGGGCCTGCTACGACGCGGCCGGGCTGGCTGCGGACGCCGCGGAGGCGGTACTGGGGCCGGCCCTGGCCGGCGGTCTGGTGGTCGATGCCGCGATCGCCCACAACGAAACCCAGCGACGCGCCATGTGGCGGCTGCGCGAGTCGGTGCCGGCCGCGGAAAAGCGCCTCGGAGGGTCGATCAAACACGACGTCGCCGTTCGTCTCGGCGATGTTGCCGGCTACGTCGACAGGGTGCGGTCGCGGCTGCTCGAGCGCTGGCCGGAGGTCGGTTTATCGATTTACGGCCACGTTGGTGACGGCAATGTCCATTTCAACGTGCTGGCACCGGACGGCAGCGATCCGCAGCGGTTCAAACAGCGCCATGCGACAGCGATCAGCGATGTCGTACACGAAACCGCCCTCGCGCTGGGCGGCAGTTTCAGCGCTGAACACGGCGTCGGCGTATTGAAACGCGATCTGCTGGCGCGTTATGCGAGTGCCGCCGAACTCGAAATCATGCGCGGCATCAAGTCGGTGCTCGACCCGCTCGGGCTGATGAATCCCGGCAAGCTGTTGTGAAGTTCCGCGTGAACGCTTACTGGCGTGGTACCACCCCGTGCGCGTGCAGGTAATCAAGCACCTGCGCGGCCAGGGTCGGAACGTCGTGACGCTCTGAATCGAGGACCAGTTCGGCGGCTTCAGGGGCCTCGTAAGGCGCATCGATGCCGGTAAAATTCCGCAGCTCGCCGGCCCGCGCCTGCCGGTACAGGCCTTTGGGATCGCGTGCTTCGCAGGTGGCGAGCGACGCTCGGCAATAAATTTCGATGAACTCGTCGGCGCCGAGCAGCGCGCGCACCCGCTCGCGGTCGGCGCGGTAGGGCGAAATGAAGGCGCTGAGCACGATCAATCCGCTGTCGACCAGCAGCTTCGCGACTTCGCCGATGCGTCGAATGTTTTCTTCGCGATCGGCAGCGGAGAAGCCGAGGTTGTTGTTGAGTCCGTGTCGAACGTTGTCGCCATCGAGCAGGTAGGTGTGGATGCCGCGTTCATTCAGTGCGGCATCGACGGCGTTTGCGATCGAGCTTTTGCCGGCGCCGCTGAGTCCGGTGAACCACAGCACCGCGCTGCCGTGGCCCTTGAGCCTGGCACGTGCGGCGCGGGTGACACGGCTTTCGTGCCAGGTGACGTTGGCCGGCTGGTTTTGACTCATAATTCCGAAGCACTTGGAACAGCATGTCATGACGCCGCGAAATTCTAGCAGGATCAACGGTCCACGCCCGTGTACGCGGTGGAGCCAGGGATGAGCGAACACGACTACCTGATTATCGGCGCCGGTATCGTTGGCCTGGCAACTGCCTGGCATTTGCGCGAGCGCTTTCCCGACGCCCGTATCGCGGTGCTGGAAAAGGAACTCGCCGTCGCGCGTCATCAAAGCGGGCACAACAGCGGCGTCATCCATGCCGGCGTGTACTATCCGCCAGACAGTCTCAAGGCGCGTTTCTGCCGCCGCGGTGTCGACGCGACCCTGGCGTTCTGTGCTGCTCACGACGTGCCCGCGCGCCGCTGCGGGAAACTCATCGTCGCCACCACCCCGGTTGAGGTTGAACGTCTCGACGAACTCGGCACCCGTGCCGAACGCAATGGCCTGACCTGCTCCCGTCTTGACCGGGCTGCGATCGCGGCCCGCGAGCCGTCCATCGCCGGCTTGTCGGCGCTGTACGTGGCGGAGACCGGTATTGCAGATTACGCCGCGCTGTGCCGCAAGCTCGCGGCCTTGTTCGTCGCCGCCGGTGGGGAACTGTTATGCGGAGAAGCAGTACGCGCAATCCACGAAGATCCGCAATCGGTGCACATCGATTGCACCTCGAGGTCGTTCACCGCGCGCCGCCTGATCGTGTGCGGCGGCCTGCAGGCGGATCGCCTCGCGCGTCTCGCCGGGCTCGACTGCGAGGCCGTGGTGGTGCCGTTTCGTGGTGATTACTATCGTCTGCCGCCGGCTCGCAGTGACCTGGTCAGAACGTTGATTTACCCGGTGCCCGATCCCGGCCTGCCGTTTCTCGGCGTGCACCTGACCCTGACCACTGACGGCGGGCTCACGGTCGGACCGACCGCGATGCTGGCGCTGGCACGCGAGCGTTATCGCAAGTGGGCGGTAGAACGCGACGATTGCCTGGCGACCCTCAAACACCCCGGCACCTGGCGGCTGCTGTCGCGGTTTCCCCGCGCCGGCGCGCTGGAACTGGCCCACGCCTGCTCGCGGCGACTTTATCTGCGTGCCGCGCGTCGCTACTGTCCGACCCTGGAGCTGAGCGATCTTGCCGAGCATGAATGCGGCATCCGCGCCCAGTTGGTTGCTCGCGACGGCCGCATGATCCACGATTTCCTGCTCGAGCGGACCGCGCGCAGCGTGCACGTGCTGAACGCCCCCTCACCGGCGGCGACCTCGGCGTTTCCGATCGCCGAGGCGATCGTGGACAAGCTGCACGCCTGAACTGCACGGACGTTAATAATCTTGTGATTGCCTTTCAAAGCCAGTGCGCATTAATCGACCGGACAGGCGCGAGTGACGTGCGGGTCGCGCATCAGGCGGCCTCGAGCGCAAGCGGGCCATGGATGGTTTAGCGCAGCGCGAGGGCAGAGAGACCGTGCACGGATGCACGGTCGAACGCTAGCCAGATGGCGCGACCCGCACGTCACTGGTGCCTTGCCAAAACGATTCGCCCACTAATTTAGTAACATGTCCGCGCCCTACGGTACGGGTCTGTAAGCGTGCCTGGCGCGCAACAACGAGCAGGTAACGGAGGACGGTATGAGCGAAGCATGCATGATAGCGGGACTGGCACGCACCCCCATGGGTGGCATGCAGGGGGAACTGTCGGAGGTTGCCGCGCCGGCACTGGGTGCGGCCGCGATCCGCGGCGCCCTGCGCCGCGCCGATGTCGAGCCCGATGCGATCGACGAAACCATCATGGGCTGTGTCCTGCCGGCCGGGCTCGGGCAGGCGCCGGCGCGGCAGGCTTCGATCGGCGCCGGGATCCCGGTCGCGACGCCGTGTTCAACGGTCAACAAGATGTGCGGCTCGGGCATGAAGGCGATCATGATCGGCATGGATGCGATCGCGGCCGGCTCGGCCGGGGTGATGATCGCCGGCGGCATGGAAAGCATGACCAACGCGCCCTACATCCTGCCCAAGGTTCGCGCGGGCATGCGTCTCGGTCACGGCGAAGTGATCGACCACATGTTTTTCGATGGCCTCGAGGATGCCTACGAAAAAGGCCGCCTGATGGGCAGCTTTGCCGAGGACTGCGCGCGCAAGTACGAGTTCAGCCGCGCGGCCCAGGACGCCTATGCGATTGAATCGCTGAAACGCGCGCAGAACGCCATAGCGGGCGGCCATTTTCGCGCCGAGATCGAACCGGTCACGGTCACTTCGCGCAAAGGCGAGCGGGTGGTGGATACCGACGAGCAGCCCGGCAACGCCCAGCTCGACAAGATCCCGCATCTGCGCCCGGCTTTTGCCAAGGACGGTACCGTCACCGCCGCCAACTCGAGCTCAATTTCCGATGGCGGCGCGGCCCTGGTGCTGTGTTCGTCGGCGCGCGCGGACCAGCTCGGATTGAAAGCCGACGCGCGCATCCTCGCCCACAGCTCACACGCGCAGGAACCGGGCTGGTTCACCACCGCACCGGTTTATGCCATCGAGAAACTCCTCGCCAAGCTTGGCTGGAACGTTGCCGACGTCGATCTTTTCGAGGTCAACGAGGCGTTCGCGGTGGTGGCGATGGCGGCGATGCACGAAATCGGCATCGATCACGCCCGCCTCAACGTGCGCGGCGGGGCCTGTGCGCTCGGCCATCCGATCGGCGCGTCCGGCGCGCGCATCGTCGTCACCCTCGTGCATGCCCTGCGCGACCTCGGCAAGACCCGCGGCGTCGCCAGTTTGTGCATTGGCGGTGGCGAAGCGACCGCCGTGGCCATCGAACTCGTCTGAGTGGGCCACTGTGACCGGCTCGGCTGAACCGCGGCGCTGCCCGTGGGTGGACCTGAGCAAAGCCGATTACGTTGCTTATCACGATGAGGAGTGGGGCGTGCCGATCGTCGACGACCGCACCATGTTCGAGTTCCTGCTGCTGGAAAGCGCGCAGGCCGGATTAAGCTGGTACACGGTGCTGAAAAAGCGTCACCATTACCGCAAGGCGTTCGCCGGCTTCGAGGCTGCGAAAGTGGCGCGCTTTTCCGCGGCAAAAATCGAAAAACTGTTACTCGACCCCGGGCTGATCCGCAATCGTCAGAAAATCAACGCGGCGGTCGGCAACGCGCGGGCTTACCTCGATGTGCAGGCCGAGTGGGGCAGTTTCTGTGCCTACATCTGGTCGTTCGTCGAGCGACGGCCGATCGTGAACGTGCCGCGCACGCTGGCCGATTACGCCGCCACCAGTACCGAGTCCGACGCCCTCAGCGCGGACCTCAAGCGGCGCGGTTTCAAGTTTGTCGGCTCGACCATCATGTACGCCCATATGCAGGCCACCGGTCTGGTCAATGACCACGCCCATGATTGTTTCCGCGGCCGCGAAATCAGCGCCGGGTACAAGGATCTGACGATCCCCGAGGCGAAAAAAAAAGGGGCGCACAGCGCCCCTTGATACTGATTTCGAAAAGCTGCGCCTCAGAAGCGCACCGGCACGCGCTCGAAAGTGCCGTCCTTGTAGCGGATCGCGGCGGCACGGCCGCCCATCACCAGCACACTGCCATCGGGCATGGTTACCGGCGTTCTCAACCACGACAGCAGCTTGAGGCGGGTGCGATCGGCCAGTGACCAGTCGCCGTCCTCGAGGGTACCGATCAGGCCGACGGCGCCGGCAATCAGCGGCGTGCCCTTGGGGCCGATGGTGATGCCGAAAATTCCTTCGCGCCCGGGTTTGGGGTTTTCTTCCCAGGTGACGCCGCCGTCATTACTGACCTGGCTGACGCCGGCCGCGCCGGCCAGCCAGATCTGCTGGCCGTTCTGCACGCCGCTCATCCAGTACGCGGGTTCGGGTTCGCGGGGCACGATTTCGGTATCGCGGCGGACCCAGGTTTCACCGTTATCGGTACTTTGCAGGACCATGCCGAATTCACCCGCCAGCGTGACCGTGTCGTTACCGAGCAGGACCACGTTCCAGGATACGTCGCCGGCGCGAAACGGCGGACCCGGGTTGAACTTCAGCGAAATGGTCGGCGCCGGGTCCATGTCCAGGTCGGTCTGAAACTGCAGAAAACCTTCGTCGGGGTAGAGGATGTAGTGCTCTTCGTTGACCACCGGTTCGCCGTTGACGGTGGCGGTAAACTCGATGGAATCCATGTCGATGTTACTGATGCCGAGGTACCAGTCTGCCGCGTGCGCGGCCGGAAACTCGATCACCGGCAGCAGGACGTCGCTGATCTCGATGTTCTCGAAGGTTTTGCCGCCGTCGTCGCTGCGCGCCAGCAGGCCGCGTGCACCGACCACCCAGATGCTGTCCGGTCCCACCGCGATATCGAGGATCGGCTCGTCGTACTCCGACAGCGCCGCGATTTCGGTGATGGTCTTGCCGTCGAAGCGGTACAGGCGGCCGTTCGAACTGCCGATCAATGCCGCGCTGTCGGATAACTTTTCAAGCGCGCTGAAATCCACCTCGGGGTGCCCGCCGATCAAAGTGAGACGTGCGCCGTCATCGACGAGTTCGACCAGGCCGACCAGGCCGTGGTGGCCGGCGACGACAACCCGCTCCAGACCTGGCAGGTAGGCCGCGTCAAGAAAATCGCCGCGTATGGGCGCACTTTTGCGGGCCGTGCTGGCTGCACCTTCGTCTTCGGCAAAAACCGGATTCGCGCTGCTTAGCACAAGGCCGGCAAGTATGCCGAACAGGAGTTTTGTTGGGATTGCACTCATTAACGGTTCCATAAGTATTGGTGAACGGGCCCGGGTGCGGCGATGGTAACCATTGCAGCGCGCCATCCTGCCTGTGCCGGCGCGTCGAAACTCTGTCCCCTCATCCCCGACGAGCGGGCGCTAACATACCAATAAGCCTGTATCGGGCACAAGATTTACGGTGTGCCCGGCGCCATCGCTACACTGGTTTGACGGCCGCGTAGCGCCCGCCGTAGTAGACCAGTGGCTCGACATCGACTGAATCGTTGGTGACGATCTCGCGCACCACCCCGCAGAAGATCTGGTGATCGCCGCCTTCAACCACGTCAGTGACGGTACATTCGATCGACACCAGGGTATCGTCGATCAGCGGTGCGCCGGCAACACCGGTGGTCCATGCCACCCCGTCGAACTTATCCTGCCCCTTCTTGGCAAAACGGTTGGACAAATCCTGCTGGCGCTGCGTCAGCACGTTGACGCAGAACGTCCGGCTTTCAAGCATCGGTGCGAGGGTGTCGGAACCGTTGTCGACGCAGACCAGGAACATCGGCGGGTCCAGCGACAGCGACGTCACCGCGTTCATGGTCAGGCCGTAAGGCGTTCCGGACTTGTCGCAGGTGGTGACGATGGATACGCCGCTCGCCCACAACCCACAGGCGCGGCGGAACTGCTCGGAGGTGAGTTCAGTCTCGTTCATAACCCTCAAAATTCACTAGTGCCCAGGTCCACGCACTGTGCAACGAACCGGCGTCGCCTGCAAGCGCCTCAGGCACCGCGCGCAGGCCGCGCGCGGTCAGTCCGTGTTGGTGCCTGAGGACGGCCGCACGTCATCGAAGCACGGTGTTTCGAACTCGGTGCTCGGCGCCGGGCTGCCGCCACACGCTCGACGCAGTTCTGGCAAACAGCTTTCGGCGAAATAAGTCATTTGCTCTTCGGTCTCGGCGCCGCTGAATCCGGCCAGCTCGAACCAGGCATGGAACATGAAATCTTCGTAGCCGATCGTATCCTTGATGCGCATGATGGCGGCGACGACATCGTCAGGGGTGCCGAAGAGGGCTACTTCCTTGTCGAGCAACAGCTGGCCGTCGATGCGGCCACTGAGATTGGATAGCACCGTCGAACCCTCGATCAATGACGCGCCGAAACCGAACGGCGCGTAGTAATCCCACTGTACTTCCAAACCCAGTTTGAAGCGCTCGAGTTCGCGCTCGCGATCGCGGCCCGGCAGCAGCAGGTGAATATAGCGGCAGGTCACGATCCCGCGCCGCCGCGCGCAATCCCAGCCGTACTTGAACTGACCACGGTCGAGGCGGTCAGGCCAGCCAGCTTTCTCGGCCTCCTCGTAGTACAGATCGACGTTCTGTTTGAGACGCGCATTCGGCTCAACGATGAAATACCCGTTGACGCCGCGTTCGGCGCAGAACGCGATCGAGCGCGGGCTGGTCAGTGGCTCCCACAACTGCGGGTAGGGTTTTTGCAGCGGCTGCGGAAAACACGATATTTCACGCAGGGTGGTGGTGGTGGCGAGTACCGGTGAGCCGGCCGAATACATGTCGGGCGGACCCAGCGACAGGATGTCCTCGACCGAACGCTCGACCTCGTCCTGCTGGAAGTAAGCGATGGTCTGCTGATGATTCCAGCGGGTATAACTGGGCGGAATGGAGAAGTTTTCGCCATGATGATGGAACGAAACTTCGGTCCAGCATTTGATCATGATGTCGAGTGCTTCGGCGAACGCGACCCGGTTACGCTCCTGGTCCTGGATGGTTGAGCCAAACGGTTTGCCGAATACTTCCGCTTCGCGCGGCTGATAGCCGCGCCCGACGCCGACCTCCACGCGTCCACCGCTGAGTACATCGAGCATGGCGGTCATTTCGGCGAGCCGCACCGGGTGGTGCCAGGTGATGATGTTGGCGGCCTGACCGAGACGGATGCGGCGGGTATTGGCCGCAATCGCCATCTGGCTGGCGAGCGGGTTGGGGCTCAATTCGGCCCCTTCGGGCTGGAAGTGGTGCTCGGTCTGGAACCAGTAATCGAAGCCGAGTTTTTCCGCCAGGATACCCTGGCGGACCTGGCTGACGATGGTACGCTGGGCGCTGGCGTGGAGCGCCGCCAGCGAAGCTGCGGTAACCACCACGCCGGATGTCGCTCGGGCTGGCTGCAGATCGGTTGCGCCATTGTGAAACACACCGACTTCGATCATGGGCAAGACCGCTCACAGGAATTTGTCCGGATTCTAAGCGAAAGCGGTGGCCGTGAACGGGATGCGAAAGCCGACGGGCCGAGGCGCCGTGGGGTGGCGTAGTGCGGGAGCGCGTCGCGACCGCCGCGGTAGACCACGAGACGGCGACAGAACTGTCGCCCGATCGCCATGTTAAGCGTTCCTGCTGAGAATACCGCTGAACATGCGCGATGTTGTAAATGCGCGACAAAACACCTGTTTATTTTTCACCACAAACGTGCAAAAATCGCCGCCCGTAGAGTAATGCCCGTGCAAATCCGTGGTACGCAAGAGACCACAGGCTGCGACGACGGTTAAGTTTGGGGGGATACAGCGTTGCAAGAAGATAAAAAAACCATCGGTCAACGGCTTGCGCATTGGCTGCTCGACCACCGCCTGTTCACGATCGGACTGATCGTGATCCCGACCCTGGCACTGGCCTGGTCATTGCCGACCATCGAGGTTTATTCCCGCTTCGCTGACCTGCTCCCGGCGAAGCACGAATACATCAAGAATTACAACCGCATGAAGGCGACCTTCGGCGGCGCCAACGTGATTACCATGTCCGTGCAGGTGCAGGACGGGTCCGACATCTTCGACTACAGCACCCTCAACAAAATCAAGCACGTCACCGAAGAGGTGGACTTGATCCAGGGCGTCAATCATTACCAGGTCGCGAGCATCGCGCACCCCAAGATCCGGCGCATTCGCACCACCGCCGGCGGTCTTATCAAGTCAGAGCCGGTATTGCCGCGTGATATCCCGAAAGACCCGGAAAAGCTCAAGCAGCTCCGCGAAGAGTCGTTCAATAACGACATCGTCTACGGCACCTATATTTCCACCGACGGCCAGGCGGCCCTGATCCTGGCCGGCTTCGACGAAGAGCGCCTCGATTACAACAAGATTTTCACCCGCCTGCGTGAGCTCCGCAAAGAGATCGAAGCCGACGGCAAAACCCGCCTCTTCATCGCCGGCGAGCCGATGCTCAAGGGCTGGATCTATTACCACTCCGCCGAACTGGCCCTGATCTTCAGCGTTACCGCGGCGGTCATGATTTTTCTGCTGTTCCTGCATTTCCGCTCGTTCGCCGGTGTGTTCATCCCGCTGCTCGGGACCGGCATGGCGGCGGTGTGGGGACTCGGCTTCGTCGGCTGGATGGGCTTCAACCTCGACCCGCTGATCCTTGTGGTTCCGATCCTGATTTCCGCCCGCACGGCCAGCCATTGCGTGCAGATGATGGAGCGTTTCCACGATGAAATCCGCATCGGCGAATCCCGCGAAGCCGCGGTCCGCACCAGCATGGGCGAGCTGATCGTACCGGCCTCGATCGCGATTTTCACCGACGCCGCGGGACTGTTCGTACTGACCGTATCGTCGATCCCGATCATCGCCAAGCTCGGCTATTTCTGCGCGTTCTGGTCGATGAGTAACCTCATCACCGTGACCATTCTGGTGCCCATGGTGCTGTCGTTCCTGCCGCCACCGTCGGTCAGCGATACCCACGAACACAAGAACTTTTATTCTCGCATCATGGCCACATGGGCAATCTGGCTGACTTCGAAGCAGGCCACGAAACCGGTGTTCGGCATTGCCATCATGATTGTCATTGTTGGTTTGTATTACGCCAAGGACATGGTGGTCGGCGAAGAAAAACCCGGTTCGCCGATCCTGTTCGGTGACTCCGACTACAACATCGCGGCCGCGCATATCGCCGAGAAGTTCGCCGGCGCCAACCAGTTCAGCATCTACTTCGAGGCCCAGGAAGCCCACAAGATGAAGGACCCCGAAGTGGTCGCCGTGATGGAAGAATTCGGCCGCTACATGAGCAATGTAATCAACTTCGGCGGCACCCGTGACATTCCCAACCTGGTGCGTTCGATCAATCGCCTGTATCACTACGACGATCCGCGCTGGTCGCTGGTGCCGTCGACGCAACGTGATGTGGGCAACACCCTGTTCATGTACGAAGCCGGCGCAGCGATCCCGGGCGTGATCCTTGAATACATGGATCTCGAGGGCCGCACCGCGAACTTCGTGGTGTTTTTCAAAGACGCAACCGGCCCGACCGTGTACGCGGCCGTCGACGCCGCCAAGAAGTTCCTCGAAGAGCATCCGATGGAGGGTGTCGAACCACGCTTCGCCGGCGGCATCATCGGCACCACCGCGGCCGGCAACGAAGAAGTCGAAGCTTCGGAACTGAACCAGACCATTCTGATCATGGTGGTGGTGATGCTGTCGGTGATGGCGACCTATCGCTCCGTGACCGCCGCGCTGCTGGTGTTCGTGGTGCTGGCCATGGCGGTCATCATCAACCGCGCCTACATGGGCTTCCGTGGCATCGGCCTCAATATCAACACCCTGCCGGTAACGGCGGTCGGTATCGGTATCGGCGTCGATTACGCCATTTACATGCTCGACCGTATCCGCGAGGAAGTCCGCCACCGGCAGCTCGACGACGCCGTGCGCGTGGCGCTGTCGACCACCGGCGCCGCGGTATTGTTTACCGCCGTGACGGTGGTGGCCGGCATCATTTACTGGATCCCGGGATCGTCGTTACGTTTCAACAGCGAAATGGCGATGCTGCTGACCCTGCTCATGGTCAGCAATATGATCGGCTCGATCTCGCTGCTGCCGCTGCTGGTCAAAGTCTTCAAACCGAGCTTCGTAATGAAGTCTCACCTCGACGACGCGAGTACCGGAGACCTCGAAAGCAAGGCGGTCGACGATGAAGCATTTGTGCATGAGCATGAAACGGCCAAAGGCACCTGAGCAGGGGCCTTTTGGTTTTCTTAGAAGGGGGAAAACATGGGAGATAAAACCATGAGACACTTGAAAGGCGCTTTTCAAGCAACCCTGGCCGTACTGGCGCTGGCAGTTTTTGCCGCACCCGTGCAGGCCCGCATCACGCTCGACGCTCTTGGCGGCGAGCTTGAGGTCGAAGGGTTTCTTAAGAGTGAGGTGCGCGCACGCGTTGGCGCCGGTGCCACAACGCTCGGGCAGTGGATACAGAGACTGCAAATCGAAGCGGCGCTGAGCTATACCAACGTTGGCATGTTCGACGAACTGACGTTCGTCGCCATCGGCCGTCCGGAGTACGACATCGTCCAGGACATGGGTGACCTGTCGAGCCGTTACGGTGAAGGCACGACCAAACCATCAATGGCGCAGCGTGAAAACTTCAATGTCACTACTGACGCGCTGGGTTTCGGCGGTTTCCAGTTCGCCGGCTTTGGCTCAACGTCGACAGGCGGTATCGGCAAACTCGTGTCACAGGGCATGGTCAACCAGTCGTTCCTCGACCAGAACTTCGAAGTCGATTTTCGGCAGGGTGGCGGCAGCCTCAACCAGACCTACGAGTTTTCGCCGACCGGCGGTGCGTTCGGCGCCGGTTTCGGTAACGTCTCGGCCTTCCCGCTGGTGGTGCAGAAATCGTCGAACCTGAACCTCGATTGCAAACGTTGCGTTGACTACAACCTCGACAACATTGACGTTGCTACCGCCAACACCGATTCGAATGGCCGCTTGTACCCGTTCCGCGAACTGTATGTTGACGGCATCGTCGGTGACTGGTGGCTGCGCGTCGGTAAACAGCAGATCGTGTGGGGTAAAACCGACTTCTTCCGTCTGCAGGACGTGATCAACCCGGTCGACTTCGGGCAGCACTTCTTCTTTGATTCGTTCGAAGACATCCGCATTCCGCAGTGGATGGCGTCGATCCAGTACAAGGCCGGCGCGATCGGCCCGCTGACGGATAACGCTTTCCAGGTGGTGTGGAATTTCGACGAGTTTCAACAGGTTGGTCTTGGCAACCCGTCGCACTTCTGGGCACACCCGTTTGCCAAGGACATCTCGACGTTTGCCATTTTCAACACCTATTTCTCGGTTGAACCCTGCTTCACGGCTTCCGCCGGCGGATGTCACGCCAATGGTGACGGCCTGGCGCCGGTAGTCACCTGATCCCGCTGAGACGATATCTGCGGCACCCAGGGCCCAAACGACAACCGTCTGCCTTCGGGTTTCGGTCAGCCGGTCGGCTATAACCGCAACGAACGCCCGGATTGGGAACTCGAAAACACCGAAGCCGGTTTCCGCTGGGAATTCCGCCTGAGCGATTTCCGCTTTGCGGTTTCGCACTGGTGGGGCTGGAACGACGTTCCGGTGTTCAAGTTCAACACGGTTAACCTGCCGACCCGTCACCTGACCAACAGCACCATCAACGGTGTTGGCGGCGCCAACGACGTGCTGGTCGGCGACCTCGGCCTGGCGCGCGCCATTCACCCGACTGGCAGTCTGCTTGACCAATCGAACTCGGCGTACCAGGCCGGTGGACGTGCGGCACTGGAAGCAACCGGGGGATTTGTCGATCCGGTACTCGTGACCAGCCCGCAAGAAGCGGCGCGGATTCTTGCCGCGGGCGCCAGCAACCCGTCGATGCAGCAGGCCGCGCAGAACGCGATCAATTCAGGCAACTACGCCAACCTTTGGGCTGCCATCGACCCGGTGCTGAATACCTCGATTGGTGGCAATCCAGCGTGGGCGACGGGTAACTGTGCGTCCCCGGGTGGTGGCATCTTCTGCTCGCCGGTGGCTGCTGGTCAGGTCTCGACGGTCTTCAAGCAGGCCCACACCCTCGGCCTGGCCATGGATTACTTCGAATCCTGGTCCGGAATCGTGATGCGTATCGAGTCGTCCTGGACCTTCGACGAGCTGGTTGCTAATACCCGTTCGGCGGACTGGGTCGACACCAGTGACGTGATGCGGTTCTCGCTCGGTTTCGACCGGCCGACCTTCATCCCGTTCCTGAACAAGGATCGTACGTTCTTCCTGTCCATGCAGATTTTCGATACCTGGTATTGGGATCACGAGGGAGATGGGAACACCGGTTACCTGACGGACGAACACAACTGGATCACAACCTTCTTCGTTATCGGCAACTACATGCGCGATACGCTGAAGCCGGTTGGTTTCTACGTCTGGGAAGAAGCCACCAACTCGCACGTCTCCGGTTTCAACCTCGAGTGGCTGATCGACAACCACTGGTCGGTGAAGGGTGGTTTCCACCTCATCTGGGGCGGCAACAACAACAAGACGCACGACGCCGGTCCGTTCACGAACTTCATTTCGAACGGCCCGAACCTGACCCAGAACCCGTTTGTGCAGTCGACCTTCGGTCCGGCCCACCAGGGTCTCGGGGCACTGCGTAACTACGACGAAATGTTCTTCGAACTGAAATACCAGTTCTAGAGCATCCAAGCGCCTGAACTGCGGGCGGGCAGCGCGAGCTGCCCGCCCATTTTTTTGACTACCTCCAGCCCGGAACCTGCCCCGGCACCCTCCAGAATGACGCCACGCCGGACTCGTGCCGGCCCGTTGTTGCATCCGCAAATAAACCTGCGATCATTACCGCAGGAACCTTCGCCCACCGGCGGTGTCCGTATCCACTGCATCCCAAGGCAATCGCTCGATCAAGGATCCATGATGATTTTCAAAACCAGTCTGCGCCTGATGGCCGTGAGCCTGTGCCTCCTGGCCGGTCTGAACGCTGCCGCCGAGGACCACAAACGCATCGTGCGCGATGCCGTCGAGGTCGCCCGACAACTGCGCAGTTCGGAAAATTACTATGACCAGTTCGCCGGAGCCGGGATTCTCGTCGAGATCGGCGACAAGGACGCGCTGCAGTTTCTGACCGATAATCTCGGCCACTCGGACTGGGTCCTGATGCGCTCGGCGATCGACACGCTGCTGACGGTCCAGCACCCGGCCGGGCTGGACGTGATTTACCGTTATGCGGCGATCACCGAGGACAGCATGTTCATGAAATTCCTCGCCGAGTCATTGGCCAGCCGGCCGCGCGATGACATGGCGGAGTTTCTCATGGACGCGCTGAAGATCGATGACCTGTGGGTACGCAAGAATGCCCTGCAGGCGCTGGCCACGGCCGGTATGGATGACAAGGAAGCGCGCATGAGGGTGATTGCCGAGGATACCAACCTCGATGCCACCACGCGCGCGTATGCCTATTACGCGCTGATGGATACCGAAACGCGCCCCGAATACGTCGCCAAGCTGATCGAGATCTCGACCTACTGGGGCGTGGAATCGCAGGAAGCCGCAGCCGTCGGACTGGGCATGGTCGACAACAACGAAACCAAGGCCGCGCTCAAAGCGTTGCGCAAAGCCAGCACCTACAAGGTCCAGATTGCGGCGCTGGCCAGTGAGGCCGGCTTCGGCAACCAGGAGTCAATCGATACGCTGGTTGACATCATCGCGCACGGCAAGGGCCTTGATCCCTCGGTGGCGGCCGCCAGTTTGCGACGCCTTCCCGCTGCGATCGCGACGTCCATCACCGACACCCTAATCGGCTGCTGCAAGATGAATTCCGACGTCGCAACCCGCCTGCTGGAATCGTGGGTGGCGATCGACTCAGATCCCACCCGCGTTTACGACTGGGGGCTGGACAACGTGAATCCCGACATCCGCATGCAGGCGATCTGGCTGGTCGGCGCGCGCAACGATCGGCGCTATATCGAACGCATCGCGCCGATGCTGAAGAGCGATGACGCCGGTATACGCGGAATGACGGCGTGGGCTATAGTGCGAATGCTTGGCGACAACTACGAACCCGGGGTCGAAACCTAAGACGCGGACCTGTGAGTGACAAAGAGCCCAAATCAGCGACGACGGAATGGGAGATCCTGAAGTCCGACGAACTGTACCGGAACCCGTATTTCGTTTTCCGGCGCGATACCTGTGCGCTGCCCAATGAACGCATCATGCCGGCCTACTATGTGTGGGAACTGGTCGACTGGGTCAATGTTGTCGCGCTGACCCGCAATTATGAGCTGATCCTGGTCAACCAGTATCGCCATGCCGCGCAACAGCGTTTTTACGAATTCCCCGGCGGCACTACCGAACCGGGGCAGAACGAGCACCCCGAAGAGGCCGCGAAACGCGAACTGCTCGAGGAGACCGGCTTCGAACCCGGCAAGCTCGCCTATCTCGGCATGCATTACCCTAATCCCGGACTGCAGGACAACCGCATGCATGTCTACCTCGCCACCGAATGCACCAAAATCGACGAACCGAAACTGGACACCTTCGAAGACATCGTCGTCGAACTGGTCGATATTCAGCGCTTTCTGCAGGTCATCGAACAGGGCCAGCCGATGCATTCGCTGATGATGGCTTCATTGACCCTGGCGCTGCCCGCAATCAAAAAGTTGTATTCTTCCTCTTCCGCCGCAATCTGAACCGTGGCCTGACGGCCGGCGGACGGCCGTTCGTCGAGACCGCTTGCCCGCCCTTGAAGGAGACCTGATGAAATCCGCTCTGAATCCCGTATTGCGCGGGTTGTACACCGCCTTGTTCTCGCTCTTGTGCACGCTGCCTGTTTATTGCCAGGCCAATGATTTTGAGGTCGACCTCGATGAGCTGCGCGAGCTCTCGCCGCCGCCCGGCACCGTCATCGACAGCAATAACCTGGAGACGGTCTCGCAGCTGCTCGATCCGGAATTCACCGAGCTCATCGCGCAGGGCTGGCTGACGATCACGGTCGGTGAACCGCTGTCGTTCGCACCGCATCCGAATTACATCGCCGCCACCGAGGCTGGCGGTGGCCAGACCGAGCTCGGCGCGAATCCGGGTGAACTATTGAACTACAGCGCCGGCCGACCATTCGCCGAAGCGCTGTCGACCGACGATCCACGCGCCGGCGAAAAGCTGATCTGGAATATGCGCTACGGCTATGCCGGCGACGGCGGCACGATCCCGGAAATGTACTGGCAATATCGCGACATGCGCTCGCAGAAAATGGAGCGCGAGCTCGAGTTCGAAGCCGCGGCGATGCGCTTCATGTATCGGCACGTTGTCGAGCCGACCCCGGAACTGGACGACAATCCCTACCAGGTCTACAACGCCATTACCCTGACCGCGCGTGAGCCGGGCGACGTGGCGAATACGAAACTCCTGATTTTTTACAACAGTGACGATACTGCCGAAGAACAGGGTTGGATGTATGTACCACTGTTACGCCGGGTCAGACGCGTGGCCACGACCATGCGTACCGATTCGTTTCTCGGCAGCGACATCATGATCGAAGATTTTCTTGGCTACACGGGCCGCATCATGGACATGGAATGGAGCTATGGCGGTTCACGTCACCTGTTGCTGCCGATGTATCGCCACGACCAGATCCCGCATGCCGATCGCAAGGCGCGCCGCCACGACTACAATTTTGTTGAATTTGGCGGCCACTCGGGGTGTTTTCAGAATGTCACCTGGCAGGTGCGCAAGGTGCATATTCTCGAGGGCAAGCCGAAATGGTCGGACCATCCGTTGTCACGACGGTTCTTTTATATCGACGCGCAGACCATGTTCCCGGTATTCGGCAAGCTTTATGATCGCGGCGGGGTGTTGTGGAAATACCTGATGGTCGGTCTCAGTCATCCGGACTACCACCTCGAGGAAAATCACGGCAGTGGCGTGCCGCTGCTCGACAGCGGTGCGGCGGTAGACATTCAGAACAAGCACTGTACGACGTTCCAGATGGTCACGCTGGCCAACCAGGCCAATATGAAGAAACGTGATTTTGAACCTTCGGCACTGAACGTCGGCGCGCGCTGAGCGCGGGCAGCCGCTCGCAGCAATAACACCAGCCGCGCCGACGGGCGCGCAGCAGACACACGATACAGACAGGGGAAAAGCAATGGCAAGCACACAGGCAAACGCAATCAAGGATCTCTACCGCGGCTGGCTGGCGGCAATGGGCGAGAAGCCGGATATGGGCCTCGACGAAATGCGCGATCTGTTCGATCACTGGGGCGATATCACCGCCGACCCGGGCGGCGTCGACTATGTCGAAGTGGATGCCGGCGGCGTGCCTTCGATGTGGGCGATCCCGCATGGCTGCAACGACAGCCGGGTCGCCCTGTGCACGCACGGTGGCGGCTATGTGGTCGGCTCGATGTATACCCATCGCAAGCTGTTCGGTCATATCGCCAAAGCGATTGGCTGCAAAGCGCTGATCCTCGACTACCGCTGCGCGCCGGAAGCAACCCATCCCGCGCAGGTCGACGACGCGGTAACGGCCTATCGCTGGTTGTTGGACGAAGGGTATAAGCCCGAACATATCTGTACCACCGGCGATTCCGCCGGCGGTGCGCTGTCGACCTCGGTGCTGCTCGGGATCCGCGCCGCCGGACTGCCGTTACCGGTCGGCGCGATGCCGATGTCGCCGTGGTACGACCCGGAAGGGCAGGGCGCAACCCTGACCAGCAATGCCGAGAAAGATTGCCTGGTGAAAGCCGAAGTCCTCAAAGGTATGGCCGACACTTTCCTTGGCGGCGCATCGCCGCGGGACCCGCTGGCCAACGTACTGCACGCCGATCTCAAGGGCCTGCCGCCGATTTATATCCAGGTCGGTGGTGACGAAACCCTGCTCGACGACAGCCTGCGCTTCGAAACGCGGGCCCAGGCCGCCGGGGTCGAGGTCAAGGTCGAGGTGTTCCCGGAAATGCAGCACGTTTTTCAATTCATGGCCGGTCGCGCGCCCGAAGCCGACGACGCCGTACAAAAAATGGCGGCCTGGATCAAACCGCGCCTGGGGAGGGGCTTAATTGGGGGGAACCGTCCAACCCGTGCTAGCATGGAAAAACGGACGTTAAACCGACAATGATGATG
>CALOBG010000071.1:0-10592 GCA_942490995.1 uncultured Gammaproteobacteria bacterium | reverse complement strand
TTGGCGGCGCCGAAGCCGACCCGGTTACGCAGATGGAAGTGTTCGAGGCAGTTTCTTACATTGACCCCGCAGCCGGCTGGACCACGTTTATCGGCGCAGGCGCATTGACGATGACCGCCTATCTGCCCCAGACGTGCATCGAGCAAATGTGGCGAGGCGGACGCATACCTACTGCCGCTGGCCTGGTCAGCCCGGGCCGTGCCGCGCGCGTCGAAGGCGGCTACCGGATCGATGGACGCTGGTCGTGGGGCAGCGGCATACGGCACGCTGAATGGGTCGGCGTCCACATACTGGTTGACGGCGGTGCAGGACAACCACCGGAGTCGCGGTATGCGATGTTGCGGGCCGACAACGTCGAGATCCATGACAACTGGTATGTTGCCGGACTCAAGGGTACCGGCAGTTGCGATTTCACCGTCACCGATTGTTTCGTACCCGAAACCCATACGTTTGATCTCAGAACGATGACGGTGCGCCGTGGTGGCCCGCTCTACCACTTTGGTCTGCCCGGGCTGGTTGCCAATGAACTCGGCGGCTTCGCCGTCGGTGTTGCCCGCCGCGCCCTCGACGAGATCGTGCTTCAGGCGCGAGAAAAGGCCCGCGGTTATGGCCACAAAGCGACCCTCGCCGACCGCAGAGTGTTCCAGCTCGCGCTCGGTGAATGCGATCTCAAGTTGCGCGCGGCGCGAGGACTGCTGTTCGAGTGCTACGAACGCGCCTGGCAAACCGTGTGTCGCGGCGACGCCGTAGATGCGGCAATGCAGGTCGAACTACGCGCGGTCGTCGCTTACGCGATGCATACCGCCAACGCCGTTGCGCTTGAAGCCTATCGCTACGGTGGCGGCTCTGCTGCAAGACTGGACAACATGCTGCAGCGTTGCGTGCGCGATCTGCAGGTCGGCGCGGTCCATCTGTTCGTCACCGATGCCATTTACGAAGAACAGGGGCGCAAACTACTGGGGGCCAGTGATCTGAACCCGATGATTTGACCGCAGGGGAAGGACGTCTGCCGAGGCGTTGCGGTGTTCCCGAAATTTCAGTCGGCCACGCTGCCAGTTGCGAGCAACACGGTCTGCGCTCGGGCCCTCGGCGCATGAAGCCGAACCAACGAGAGAAAGTTAATGTCCAACAACGATATCGTTTATACGGTCGCCGAGGGTGTGGCAACGCTGCGCTTCAACCGTCCCGAAACGCGCAATGCATTCGGCGATAACACCCGCGACCGACTGCTCGAACTTTTGCACGATGCTTCCGCCGACGACAAGGTGCGCTGCATTGTCATCACCGGCACCGGGCGATCGTTCGCCGCTGGCGGTGATCTCCTCAGCATGCAGGCACAGCAAAACAACAACGACAGCTCGGTGGTTGCCTCGCGCATCGTTACGGCAAACAAGGTCGTGCAGTTCATGCGCAGCCTGGATAAGCCGGTTATCGCCGCGATCAACGGCGCGGCTGCCGGCGGCGGTATGAATCTCGCACTTGCCTGTGACATTCGCTACGCCTCGAGCAGCGCGATATTTTCGGAAAGTTTCGTCAGGATTGGCCTGGCCCCGGATTGGGGCGGACACTATTTTCTCACCCGCCTGGTTGGTGCGAGCCAGGCCATGGAGCTGATGATGCTGGGTTCTCGCATCGATGCCGCCACCGCGTTAAGACTCGGCTTGGTCAACGAGGTTTTTGCCGACGACGACTTCGAATCGGCAATGATGACCAAGGCGCGCGCCATAGCGGCCGCCCCACCAGCCGTGATCGCAACGATCAAACGCGGCGTGATCGCGGCGACCACCGGTACCCTCGATGAGACGCTTGAATTCGAGTTTCGAGCGCAGCAGGCGGTATTCCTGAGCGACGACGCTCGGGAAGGCATCAACGCCTTTATCGAGAAGCGCACGCCGCGATTTGGCAACACCGAATTCGAACCTCGATAACTGAACTCAGCAGCGCGTGGCGACGGGGTACTAATTGCCGGGGCGTTTCAACTGCCTGATCGCAGGACTAAGGTCGAGCGAGCTGTCTATGAGGGCGGCGCTGTTAATTGCGCTTCGAATGAAATCGAGCATGGCGTCGATCAGCGACGCCAGATCCAGCGCATAATCCGACTGTAGCCATTGCACGGTGGCTTCGTCGATCGAGCCCACAGACGCCCGCAATAGAGCGCGTAACGTCGCATTGCTTGCGTCTATGTCCAGAATTTCGCACATCCATTCGATGGTTTCGAAGCGCGTCGATTCAAATATCGCCCACGCCTGGGGATCGGCGCCGATGCCGCCGCGCAGTAACGCCACGGCCAGTGCCGCGTGGTCGCGCATATACTCGAAATGTGCGGTCAGCATCGCCTTGATCTGTTCGCGCGGGGTCCCGATCCCTGTCACATGATGCGCGGCGGATAATTGCTCTGCGGCTTTCTGCAAGGCCGCGATATACAGCCCGCGCTTGTTACCGAAGTAGTGGAACGGCAGTCCATGCGCCGTGCCCGCCGCTTCGGCGATTTCACTGACGGCAACCTGGTCATAGGGACGCGTGGTAAAAGCGTCCATCGCCGCCTGCAGCAGCTTCGCGCAGGTCGCGTCGGCCTGCGCTTTGCGGCCACGGGGTGCTTGGTCAAGTGCAGACATAAACTTCGGTAAGGCCTTTCAGGGGACGTGAACTATCAACGGGTATGCCATCTTCAATCTACATTTCAAGAGCTTAGCAATTTCGTTGACTTACAGTCAATGAATCGATAAGTTACCGATTCTTCGACGGCTTGGTCGCATTCGGCGGCCGGAATTCGGTTGCTGTCGCAGGAGGGGAGCTATGACTACATCACCGAAATACGCCCATACCGTTTTAATGACCAATCGCGTCAACGCCATGCGCGACTGGTATTGCACCGTGCTCGGCGCGCACGTGGTTTACGAAACCCCGGGCCTGTGCTTCATCACCTTCGATGACGAGCACCACCGCATGGCCTTCGCCGCCTCACCCGCCGGCGACCTGATTGAGCGCCAACCGGGCAGCGCGGGATTGATGCATACCGCCTATACCTTTCCCGATCTCGGCGCCTTGCTTACCCGCTTCACAGAACTCCAGGCTGAGGGCATTACGCCGCAAGTGCCGATCCAGCACGGCGTAACGACGTCACTGTATTACTGCGATCCGGACGGGCAATTTGTCGAGTTTCAAATCGACAACTTCGCCACCGCCGACGACGCAACAGCGTATATGCATGGCCCGGAGTTTGCGGCTAACCCGATCGGCGTGTATTACGACCCCCAGCGCATGCTCGACGCCTATAACGAAGGCGTCCCGGAAGAGACCCTGAAAACACGAGCCTGGGCGCTGCAGACACCGCAACCCGATAACCTGATGGCGATGTTTGCCGGCTGAGGCTGGCTTGCCGCAGCGTACGACCGGGATCTGAGCGATCCCATCGCAACGCGCCCGACCGTCGCCGGAATAACCACACCGCCATGTTCGTGTGAGCGCTGAACGCTCGAACCGCGCCGAATGCCGACGCATGAATCGCGGTGATAGCAGAGGAAACCAGAAACGATGTCTTCTCAACCTGAAGAGCTGGAAATACCCGTATTGATTGTCGGTGGCGGCGGATGCGGCTTGACGACTTCGATATTGCTGTCCGACCTGGGGGTTGAACACCTCCTGGTCGAACGCCACCCGGGTACCGCGATCCTGCCGAAAGCCCATTATCTCAATCAACGAACGATGGAAGTATTCCGCCAGCATGGCGTGGCGGATTCGGTCTATGCGGTCGGCACGCCGATGGAAAAAATGAGCAAAGTCCGCTGGCGCACCAGTCTCGGCGGCAACGGCGCGCTGGACGCCAGAACGTTTTATGAAATCGATTCGTTCGGCGGTGGCTGCGTTGCCGAAGCTTATGCACGCGATTCCGCCTGCCTGTCGACAAACTACCCGCAGCTACGGCTCGAACCCCTGCTCCGCGGCCACGCCGAAACGCGCGGCCCCGGCCGCGTTCGATTCGGCCATGAGCTGACCGCACTGAGCCAGGATGAACACGGCGTCACCGCGTCGATTACCGCGCTTGATTCCGGCAAGAACCTGCGCGTGCGCGCGCAGTATGTGGTGGGCGCCGACGGCGGCAAAACCGTGGGTGCACTGCTTGGCGTAAAAATGAGCGGCGTATCCGGTATCGGGCAAATCGTCAGCTCGCATATCGCGGCGAACCTCGCCGAATGGTGGGACGATAACGCGCTGATCACCTGGTTCATCAACCCCGATCACGGTGGCACCTTCGGCAGCGGCGCGATGGTGCCGATGGGCCCCACCTGGGGCAAACACTCCGAGGAGTGGACGATTCATTTCAATCCCGATCCCAACGAGACGGAAACGATTGATGAACAGACGGTGGTGCCCCATTTACGCGAACTGCTGAAGCTCCCCGAGCTGGATCTGAAGGTACACAAAGTCAGTCAATGGACCCTCGAGGCGGTCCTCGCCGAGCGCTACCAGGTTGGCCGAGTGTTCCTCGCCGGCGATGCCGCCCACCGTCATCCGCCGACCACCGGCCTCGGCCTCAACACGGCGATCCAGGACGCGCATAACATCGCCTGGAAACTTGCCGCGGTCGTCAAAGGCAGTGCCGATCGCCGCCTGCTGGACAGCTACGAAGCCGAACGACAGCCGATCGGGATGCGCAATGTTGACTGGGCGATGTTCACAGCGATGAATCATGCCGTGCTCGACGCCGGCATGGGATTTTCGCCTACCCAATCAAGCAAGCAGCGGCTGGCGGCCTTCGAGGCGTTTTTTTCCGAAACGCCGATGGGTGCGACACGCCGCGCACGGGCGGCCGAGGTTTTCGAAACCCAGCGCACCGAATTCCAGGCCCACGATCTGGAGATAGGTTTTGTTTATGGCCAGGGTGCGCTGGTGGGCGACGACTCCCCGGCGCCGGCCGTGGACCCGTTGGGCGGTAAGTATTGCCCGACCACCCGGCCCGGGCACCGGCTGCCGCACGCCTGGCTGGAACACGACGGGCGCCGGCTGTCGACCCACGATCTGACCGGCAGCGACGGCGGATTTGTATTGATCACCGGCGCCGATGGCAGCCAATGGCAGGCAGCGGCGGCGGAACTGGCCGGAAAATTCGGTATCCGCATCAATGTCGCACCGATCGGACGCAACCTGGCGTACACGGATGTCGACGGCACCTGGCACGCCCAACGCGAGATCGAGGAGGATGGGGCTGTCCTCGTGCGGCCGGACAACCATGTCGCCTGGCGTTGCCGGCGCGGCGGTGGATCAGCTTCAAGGGCACTTTCGACTGCCCTGGCGACCATCCTCGGGCGATGATTTCGTGGCGCTGATCCAGTCAACGCCCCATCGCAACGCTCGCACCTGATCCCCCGGACTGCTGTTCCCGTCCCTCAGGCGGCGTTTTTGTCGGTGTGTTTTACCGCGGCGAACCCTACGCCGGGAGCCGGCCGGCGGTGGAACGCGCCGTCCTTCATCACGGCGGTGATCCGCGCCAGGTCCTGCAACAGCGATAAATCTCTTCAGCGGGTCGCCGTCAACGACAATCAGATCGGCGAGGTAGCCGGCGCAGATCCGGCCGAGCTTTTCGTCCCCGGCGCCGGCCCAGGCTTCGCCACCGTAAGCAGTCGCCGCGCGCAGGGCTTCCCAGGGCTGCATGCCGAACAGATTGACCATGTGTTCGAGATCGCGCGCGTCCTGGCCGATTGGCAGCCAGGCGAAACCGTAGTCACCGAATGGCAGCACTCGAATACCGTGCCTGTGCATTTTCTGCATGTTTTCGCAGCCGGCCTCGAGCTCGCGCTTGTTGCCCATGGCCTCGGCGATCTCGGTGGTAATGCCCCAGTCGGACGCTTCGTAGGTGGTGTTGTAGCGCGCCGCGATGGCGGGCGTCACCCAGTGTTTGTCGCTGTGTTTCGCCAGCAGTTCGATGGTTTCGTCGCTCGCGAACGTCGCATGATTGATGAATTCGACACCGTGCTCAATGCACTGGCGAACGCCGCTGTCGGTATGCGCGTGGGCCGCGACCCGCTTGCCGAGATTTAGCGTCGTTTCGCAGATCGTGCGGACTTCCTCGGCCGTCATCGGATTGACGTAGCCGGGCAGGCGCCCGAGCGTAAAGCTGTCACCGGAATTGTTGAATTTCACGATGTCCACGCCCTCGCGCACGAGTTCGCGGATCGAGCGGCGAAACTCCTCCGCGCCGTTGCATACCAGCCCGATCGACGGCACGTAGCGGTCCAGACGCGAGTCGTCACCGACCCCGCCGCTGACGGTGTATTCCGGCGTACAGGCGAGAATACGCGGACCCCGGAACTCGCCGTTGTTGACGGCATTGCGCGCCACCAGTTCGAGGCGCGGTTTCGCCGACGCCATACCGATCACGGCGGTGAAGCCGTAATCGAGATAGGTTTTTGCATTGCGCATGGTAACCAGCATGTTTTCCTCGACCGGCAGCGCGGTGATATCGGCAAGGCTGGTGGCGTTGTTGTAGGTGAAATGGCAGTGGGGATTCACCAGCCCCGGCATGACGGTCGCGCCGCCGCCGTCGATGACTTCGTCGGCGCCGTCACGTGACAACGACTCGCCATCAGTCGCGACGGCGACGATGCGGTTGCCTTCGATCAGGACTTCGCCGGGTTCGCTGTTCGGCCTGGTGCCTTCGAAAATCTGTACATTCGATATCAGTGTTCGGCTCATCTGTGGTCTCCCCGGCATCGCCCTGCGCGGGCTTGTCCGCCATCCTATCATCGCGCCGCCGGCGGCCCATTATTGACCCGCGTTCAGGCGCTACATCACCCCATATTCAGCAGTGCCACGCGATTTTCTATCTCGCCGATGCCGCTGATAGCGACCCGCACGATGTCTCCGATAGCAAGGAATTTCGGCGGATTGAAGCCGATACCGACACCGGCCGGTGTGCCCGTCGCAATGATGTCGCCAGGCTCCAGGGTCATGCTCGCCGAGATCGCTTCGATGATGGCCGGGATGTCGAATATCAGGTCGCGGGTGTTGGCCTGCTGTCGCAGCTCGTCATTGACCCAGCACGACAGCTCCAGGTTTTCCGCATCGACTTCATCGGCACTGACAATCCAAGGCCCGATGGGACAGAACGTATCGATCGATTTGCCCAGCAGCCACTGCTTGTGACGACTCTGTAGATCGCGCACGGTCGCATCGTTGATCACCGTATAACCCCACACGTGGTCGTAGGCGCGGTCGCGGGCGATCGTGCGCCCGCGTTTGCCGATAACGACGCCCAGTTCGCCTTCGTAATCGACGCTGCCGGTCATCGACGGCGGGACGAGGATGTCGTCGCGCGCGCCGGTCATGGCACAGGGCGCTTTTGAAAACACGATCGGGGCCTCCGGGATCGCCTCCGCTGCGCTCGCGGCGGAGGAATCGAACCCGCTGCGCGTGAACTCCTCGGCGTGCGCCCGGTAGTTCTTACCGATGCACAACACGTTTTTACTCGGGTGGGCAATCGGCGCCATCAGGCGCAGGTCAGCGAGCGTCAGCGGCGCGCCGACGGGTTTGGGCAGCGTACCGGCTAGGTCCGCTTCGATCAGGGCGATCATCAGGTCGCGCGACCCGGTCGGAACCTCCAGCGGCTGGACGAGACCTTGCGCCGCGTCCACCAACCCAACCTGGACCGTGTTTTTGTGTTCGAAGCGGGCGATTTTCATTGTTTTGAGACTCCTGCGATTGCCGTGCGATGATCTGAACGATGGAACTCGTAGAAGGACACATCGCCGTCCCGCCGCCAGCGAGCGTACCGGTTTGGGATGTCGATCCTTACGACCCCGCAATCCTGGCCGACCCGCTACCCTACTACACCACCTTGCGCAGCAAAGGCCCCTTCGTCTACCTGCCCAGATACGCGGTGCTGGCCTGCGGACGTTATACCGAAACGCGCGAGGTTTTTTCCGACTGGGAGCGCTTCGTTTCCTCGCGCGGCGTCGGGCTCACCGACTTCGCCTGTGAGGCGCCGTGGCGACCGCCGAGTATTGTGCTCGAAGTTGACCCGCCCGCCCACACCCGCACCCGTACCGTGCTCATGCGCGCGCTGTCACCGCGGCGGGTCGAGGCCATGAAGGCGGATTTCCGACAGGCCGCGGATGAACTGGTCGACCAACTCCTCGACCGCGGCGCAATCGACGGTGTCGCGGACTGCGCCGAGGTTTTCCCGACCACCGTGTTCCCGCGCGCCGTCGGCTTGCGCGAACCCAACCGACGGCACCTGGTCGACTACGGCGCCATGGTCTTCAATGCCCTCGGTCCCGACAACGCGCTGCGCCGCGACGCTCTTGCCCGGGCCGACCATATCGTGCCCTGGATCATGCACAACTGCACACGCGAACAGCTGTTGGCGGAGGGTTTCGGCGCGAGCATTTACGCGGCCGCGGACGCCGGCGACATCGAACTGGATGAGGCCGGCATGCTGGTGCGCTCGCTGCTGTCGGCCGGCATCGACACCACGGTGACGGCGATCGGGAACGCCCTGTGGTGCCTGGCCAACGCGCCTGCCCAGTTCGACCGGCTCAGGGCGGAACCGGGCCTGGCGCGCAATGCCTTTGAAGAGACCCTACGCCTGACCTCGCCGGTACACACGTTCTGCCGCACCGCGGCGTGCGACACCACGGTCGCGAATGTGGCGATCGCCGCTGACACAAAAATCCTCTGCGTGCTTGGCGCGGCGAATCTCGATACCGAGCAATGGCCGCACGCCGACCAGTTCGACATCGAACGTCGAACGAGCGGCCACCTCGCTTTTGGCGTCGGCATTCACGCCTGTGTCGGGCAGAACGTCGCGCGCGCCGAAGGCGAGGCAGTCCTGGACGCTCTGGCACGCAAAGTGGCGAGTATCGAGCCGAACGGCCTGGCGCTGTGGCGACCGAACAATGCGGTGCGGGCGCTGGATGCGCTGCCGCTGCGGTTACGGGCGCGCTGAGGGCGGCCAGCACCTCGACCAACCCATCAGTGCGTTCTCAACGTTTGCGGATTGCCGCCCTCGCTTCCGAGCAGCACAGGAGCCTGGGCATTAAAAATTCGGCAGACCCGGAACAGGGGCCGGAAACGAGGGCAGACGCCCCACCCTACTCAATGCTCGGCACTGAACTAAGGAGCCTCTGAATAAGTCTGAGTGATGCAGAGTGCGAGGCAAAGTGGGTCGATTCATGCCGCATCAAGCACGTGAGCTGGCGATTGCGAAGCTTTGCAACGCCGAAGCGGCTTAACTCAGGCCGCACGATGCGCGGCCATGACTTGTTCAGAGGTTCCCTAATAGCACTGTCGCCCCAAACTAAAGCGAGCGGCGCGACAACCTGAACAGGCCGAGCAGCGCGGCTGCGAACGCGTAAACCATGGGTGGCAGGGGGATCGGCGTGAACGATGACAGCGCCATGTTTGCGTTCGAAAAGTTCGCCTGCGCCAATCCTGGAAATGAACCACCGAACATCTGCGACTGCAAGGTCACGTCACCCACTAACGGACTGGCACCAAAGGAAATCGCGACCGCGCCACTGGCGGTACCGGAATGCACATCGACCTGCCCCACGCCGGACGACCACACCGCCACCCCAATCGAGGCCAGGGCGCGCAAGTGAACACTGACAGTTTCGCCGACAACCCCCGAATAGATCACATCGAGCTGCGGTGTCGCGACATTCATGATGCCGGTTTCGAACGTTGGTGGCGAACCGAACAAATGTCCGACGCGATTGTCGCCGTTCGATATATAAATGTTGTTGGCGCCGTTGACTGAACTGTTGAGATTTGCCGTGAACTGGAACGTCGCACCCGACGCATTGTTGCTAAGGCCGGGGGCGTCGTGAAACAGGTTTACATCCTGCGCGCTGAAAAAGGAAAACTGTACATCGACGGGGGTTCCGTCCGGCAGGCTCGGTGACAGGATCTGGATCTCGTCGTCGAAATCTATGTAGCCACCGGCGACCCCGCTCCGCAGCGACCCGACACCAACTGCACTGGTCGCAGAGACTGACCCGCCCAGACCAAACGCGAAGTTGGACAACTCGGAAACGACCTTCGCCTGAACATCGTAAACCGGGCCACCGGAACTTGTCGCGGCTGCCGCGTTGAACTGGTCATCCGGGGGTGTGAGCGAAAATGACGAGCCGTTGTCGACGATAATGATGCCAGGGTTGGTAACTTTTGCATCGATGCGGCCGCTAACCTCGACCGCCGCGGCGCTGATCCCCGGTACCGCGATACAGGTAAGAAACAGCGCCAGCTTGATGAACATCGAGTGAAGCCGAGCGGACCGAATAGCAGAAGCGTGCTGATCCATGGTGTGATTCCTTCGTGGCGGGGATGTCGACTAGGTTGGGAATATACCGCATCCGAATGTCGTGTACTGCGGAGTTGACCTCATATTAGGAGCGGGCACGCAACTTTAGCGTTCTGATCGTGTGCCCGATGCTTGGCAACCATTCCGGCCGCAACCGCTTGGAGGGCGTAGGCCGCCGCGCGCCGTCGTCGGCGACGATTGGTGTTGGATGTCGTCCCCCTCTGGCACGCACAATCATTCCGAATAATTGCCGCCCACAATGCGTGCACGCTTGCCGGACACAAGAGGGAAA
>CALOBG010000070.1:0-149889 GCA_942490995.1 uncultured Gammaproteobacteria bacterium | reverse complement strand
TCGCTGGTGTCGTCCGGCATGGTGCTGGACTTGAAGCGACTGAACACATCGCTGTTGCGCACGAAGGTGTAGGCGTTGGTGGTGGAAGGATAGCCGCCCATCATGCCAGACGAAGTGGGCAAAGCGTTGCCCGACGACAGCGTATCCTGGGTGACGGAATCGGTATTGTGCGGAATGAAACAGGATTCCGCCGACAGCCCGCCGCGATATTTACCCGCGCCGCCCGAATCGGGCAGCTCCTTGCGGTACAGAAATAACAGCGGAAAACTCTGCTCGGTGTGTTCGATGTTGGGCAACTGGCAGATCGGCGTGCGCGCCTGGCCGCCGGTATTGATGCCGTCGGCCATGGAAAACGCACCGATCGCGCCGCCGATCGGATCGACCAGCAGGTAACCGTATTTTTCGCCCCACTGGTCGGTGCCGCGGAACAGCGTCGCCGGCCATTGGCTGGTACCGCCGATACACATGATATCGCGGCGCATATCCGGGTCCGGATAAATCATTTTCGAGAGCACGTTGTAGGCCGGATACAGCGAGATCTCCATCGACTGGATCGGCGCGGTCGATACCGAGGCCGGAAAGTTCGCGCAGTTCAGGGTGCCGGGGGTGGGATCGAACTCGATGTGACGCAACGCCCCGCCGCAGGCGAAATACTGGTCCCAGCACAACAGCTCGTTGACGGCGACCATGATTGAGCCGCGCCAGCCCGAATAAGTAGCGTTCATCGCGCCTTCCTGATCGGCCGAGCCATCGTTGGTGAAAATCAGCTTGTTGCCTTCCTTGCGCAGGCCGAGCACGACGCGGTGGGTACGCCGGTCGCCGGGGCGGCAGGCTTCGATATAGGTGCGATCGGACCATTCGCCGTCCGGCAGGCGCGCCATCTTGTCGAGGTAGGATTTTTCCGAGTTGTCGATCACGCGCTTCATCACGCCCTTGACCGTGTCGGCGCCATAGCGCCTGATCAGCGATTCCAGCACGCGCTCGCGGGCGGTGGTGTTACCGGCGACCTGGGCGCGAAAATCGAGCGCAACGAGCTGCGGTTTGCGCGAGGCGCGCAGGTAAACGGCCTCGATGTCCTTGCGAATCTCGTAGTTCTCGATGATTTTCAGTGGCGGCAGCATGATGCCTTCTTCGTAGACCGATTCCGCCGCCGGACAGAAGCTGCCCGGGGTGATGCCGCCAATGTCGTACTGGTGCAGGCAGTTTGTCACCCAGCAGAATAATTCGCCTTCCCAGAACACCGGACACAGGAGCATCACGTCCTGCTGGTGGGCCGCCCCGACCCAGGGATCGTTGGCGATGAACATATCGCCTTCGTTGATGCCGGGGTTATCGCTGCGAAACTCCATCGTCCATTTGACCTGGGTGTCGGTGACCCCGGACATGTATTGCATGTAGGGCCCGAAATATACGAACTCGGCGTCTTCGGTCAGGATCGACGGATTGAGGTCGAGTGCGTACATCGCCACCGGCGATCCCGACAGGCGCTGGATGGTCGCGCCGTGCTCTTCGTTGATCTGCCACAGATTGTGGCGGATCACCTCGTAGGTTACCGGGTCGACGTCTTCCGACCACTTGCCATGCAGTTTGAGTTTGTCGGAGATGCGCAGCTGCTTGGGTGGCACGTAAGGCTGCTCGACGCCGTTGAAGTCGACTTCGGTCATTTCGCTGATACGTCGCATGTCAGTGCTCCTGGTGGATCGCGCTACACATTCGGGTCGATGACAAAATTACCCAGCGCGTCGACGGCGATGCGCTGGGCAGGATGGACAACCATCGAGGTCGTGGCGGTTTCGACGACACACGGGCCGTCGATGCTGTTGCCGGGTTTGAGCCGGTAGCCATCGAAGATCGGGGTCGATTCGACGCGCTTGTATTCCGCCCAGTAGATATCCCTTGAGCCGGTCTGTGCGTCGGGGTCGATGGTTTCGCTCAGGGTGGTGGCCGCGACCAGTTTTGGTTTCATTGAGGTCGCCGAGGTGCGGCAGCGGAACGTGACCATTTCCAGGCGCGCGCCGTGCAGTGCCGCGCCATGCCCGTAGAGTCGTTCGTAGCGTTCGACAAAGCGTTCACGGAGTTGCTCCAGCGCGCGCTCATCGAGCTTGCCGTGGTCGAGAAACACTTCGACTTCGTTGATCTGGCCGCGATGCCGCATGTCGATGGAAAACTGAAACTGATGGCGTTCAGCGGCGACGCCGTCCTCGAGCAGGTGTTCGCGACCGAGTTCACCGAGTTCGTGCAGGATGCCGTTGACCACGCCGAGATCGAACGGTGAGGACATGATGCTGACTTTTTCGTTGACGTGGAGAATATCGGCGGAAGCGGCGCCGAATGCGCACCACACCGCGGCCGTGTCGCCCTGTGGGACGATGACTTTGCTGACCCCGAGTTCGCGTGCCGCCACGCCCATATGCACCGGGCCGGCGCCGCCGAACGCAAACACCACGAAGTCGCGCGGATCCAGACCCTTCTGCACGGTGACTTTGCGGATCAGATCCGCCATCTGGAATTCGGCGATTGTGGCGACACCGCTGGCGAGTTCATAGAGGCCCATGTCGAGTTCGTCGGCGAGCTTCTGCAGCGCGGTGCGCGCGGCCGCGAGGTCGAGGCGCATGGTACCGCCGGCGAAGTTGTCGGGGTCGAGGTAGCCCAGCACCAGGTCGGCGTCGGTAGTGGTCGGCTCGAGGCCGCCATTACCGTAGCACACCGGGCCGGGATCGGCGCCGGCGCTGTAAGGCCCGACGCGCAACGCTTTGGTGGTGCGGTCGATCCAGACTTTGCTGCCACCGCCGGTGCCGAGCGTCTGCACGTCGACCTTGGGCAGAAAATATTCGTATTGATTGACCAGGCTTTTGTACGACACTACCGGCGCGCCGCCGTGGATCACGCCGACATCGAACGAGGTGCCGCCAAGATCGGTGGTGATCACGTTCGGGTAATCCATCAGCCCGCCGAGGTAAACCGAGCCGGTGACGCCCGAGACCGGACCCGAATCGAGGGTCAGCAGCGGCGCCTGCTGGGCTTTGCGTACCGTGATGGTACCGCCCGCGCATTGCGTGATCTGCAGCGGCGGTTTGTAGCCCATGTCTTTCAACTGGCCGTCGAGGCGGGTCACGTAGCCGACCGTGGTCGGGCCGATATAGGCGTTCAGGGCGACCGCGGTAGTGCGCTCGTACTCGCCCCACTTCGGCGCCAGTTCGGCCGAACAGGTGACATAGAGATCGGGCGCGATTTCTTCCGCGAGTTGCTTGATACGCAGTTCGTGTTTCGGCTCCAGAAACGACCACAGGCAGCAGATCGCCAGCGCCTCGCAGCCGGCATCGCGCAGTTCGGTGATCGCCGCACGCGCTTCGTCTTCGTTGAGATCTACAACGATTCTGCCGAAGCAGTCGACCCGTTCGGAGACGCCGCGGATCAGGCGTTTAGGGATCAGCGGATCGGGCTTGCTGCTCTCGGGGATGTGCACGATGAGCTTGATGTCCTGGCCGGACAGGCCGCGCGAGCCGCGCATGATGTGGATCACATCGTTGTGACCGCGCGTCGTGATGAGTCCGACTTTGGCGCCGCGGCGTTGAATAATGGCGTTGGTGCCGACCGTGGTGCCGTGCGCGAGGACGCTGATGGAATCGAGCAGTTCGCTGGTGCCGAGCCCGATCTTGGCGGCCGCGCGCTCGATGGCCTGCATCACGCCGGCAGCGAAATTGCCTGGCGTCGATGGCGCCTTGGCGATAGTCAGCTGGCCGTGTTCGTCAATCAGTACGCAGTCGGTGAATGTGCCGCCGATGTCGAGGCCGCATAGGTAAGCGCTCAAACGTGTCTCCCCCCAAGGCCTGCGCGCAGCGCTGGTCGGCGGCGCACAAACATGATAATAATTGAACGAGCGTTCAAAATTATCCGATCGTTGAACCTGTGGCAAGCAGCGTGAACAAAGTCGCCCGCAAACCCGCCTCCGCAACCGCGACGCGTATCCTTGACGCCGCTGAAAAGCTGTTCGCGGAATCCGGCTACGACGGTGTGTCTTTGCGTCACATCACCCGCGAAGCCGGGGTCGAACTCGCCCTTGCCAACTACCACTTCGGACCCAAACTCGATCTGTTCCGCGCCGTGGTCCGGCGCCGCGCCGAGGCTCTGAACAACGAACGGCTGGCGGCACTCGAGGCCTTAGCCCATCCCGCCACTATCGAAGCCCTGATCGAAGCGTTTACCGGGCCGTTTCTCGAGCGCAGTCTGAACGGCGGCGCGGGCTGGAAAAATTATGCGCGGGTGATCGCGCAGACGGCCAATTCGCCGCGCTGGACGCGCGAGTTGATGTCGGCTGAATTCGACCAGGTCGCCGAGGCCTTTATTCGCGGCGTGCGCGTTACCTACCCGCACGCCGCCGCCGAGGATATCTACTGGGGTTTTCATTTTCTGCTCGGCGCGATGACCATCAGCTTTGCCGAGACCGGGCGTATCGACCAGCTGTCCGGCGGCCGCTGCGCATCGCACGACCTGGCCGCTATCCACGCGCGCATGGTGCCATTTCTGGCGGCTGGATTCCGCGCGCTGTGCAGCGGCGAGCGGAGTGGCCCCGCTCAGGCGTGACGGGCGGTTACTTTCAGCCCCGGTTTGAGGGCCGGGCGCACGCGGTCGACCTTGAGACCGTGTTTCGTCAGCAGTCGGCCGAGCGTGCCACGATCAAAATAGTACAGATGCTCGGAGGGTTTGATTTCGTTCCACTGTGCCAGGGTCCGCGGCACGCGCCAGTGGCCGATGTCCGGGGTACCGATATCGAGAACGCCGTCGGCATGCAGGATGCGTTTGAGCTCGGCGACGAACTGGTTGAGGTCGGGTACATGTTCGATCACATCGTAGGCCGAAATGGCCTTGAAGTAGTCATCCGGGTAGCGCGCTTCGTGGAGCAGTCCTTCGTGTAGATGGCTCAAACCCAGGGTGCGTCGGCCATAGTCGATGCCGGCGCTTTCGATATCGATGCCATACGCTTCGAAGCCCGCCGCGGCGGCGGCTTTGACCACGAAACCGGCCGAGCAGCCGACATCCAGCCAGCGCCCGTCGAGTCGGTAGGCGCGCTTGAGGCGGCGCACGCGACGTTCCGCCCGACGCAGTTTTTTCGCCGCCTTGGCCACGTAGCCGGCGCTGTAGGCTGCATCGTAGCCGGCGCGTATGGTGGCCGGCGGCGGCCGCGGATTGATCAGCACCAGGCTGCACGCCCGGCAACGTACGAAGGGTTCGCCGTGTTTTTCAAACAGCGCCTCAAAGTTCTCACCGGCGCATAGCGGGCAGGCGATGGTTTCGAACTGCGCCGACTCGTGCGCGCCAGCGGCCGTGTTCATGGTCGACGAGCGGGCGCGCGCTTGCGCCATGGTGGCGGAACACCGATCATCGAAGCGACCGCGCCTGCGTACCGGCGCCGCGGGTGACGAAGACAGGGGAAAGCGATGAGCGAGAAATTTTCTGCCAGCGGGGTCATAACCGTCACCACTGATTTTGGTCATCGAGGGCCTTTTGTCGGCACCATGAAAGGGGTTATCACGACCCGTTTCGCCGCCGCGCGCATCATCGACCTTACCCACGAAGCGATTGTGCACTGGCCAGCCGAAGCAGGCTTCTGGATTGCGCGATCGTATCATTATTTTCCGCGCGGCTCGGTGCACATGGCGATCGTCGATCCGGGCGTCGGCACCGATCGCAGCGTATTACTGGCGGTCGCCGACGGTCATGCCTTCCTTGCGCCTGACAACGGCCTGCTCGCTGAAGTGATCGAACAGACCGGCGCGGTCGTGCGCCATGTCAGCGATCAGATCATCGATCAGCACCGGCTCGCCGATACCAGCGCAACCTTCCATGGCCGCGACATTTTTGCGCCGCTGGCGGCGGCACTGGCCGCGGGGAAACTCGCACCGGAGGCATGCGGCGCAGCGGGCGCGGAATTCGTCCCCTCGGTGATCGAGCCGGCCGCCATGCGCGGCGAACAGTTTGTCGGCATGGTCATTACCAGCGATCATTTCGGCAATCTGATCACCAACATTGCGGCCGCCGACGTGGCGCGTTTTCGCAACCCGGTGGTGCAGGCCGGCGGACATGAGATCCCGTTTCTGCGCACCTATGGCGATTCCACGCCGGGTGAATACCTCGCCCTGATCAATTCTTTCGGGGTGCTCGAAATCGCCCGCGCGGAACAGAACGCGACGGAATTCCTCGGCATCGGACGCGGTGCTCCGGTGCGTGTCAGCGAAGCGGGCAACGCCTGAGGCCGCTGTCGAGCAAGCGTTGACGATTGATTAATCGGCCGGTGATCGCGGCGCCCGCGCTCACCCCGTGATCCAGGAGCAGTGCAGTTTGTCGAGCCAGCCGCCGAGCCGCGCCCGATCCGAGCCGAGCCCCTCGCCAGCGCGGCGGCGAACCGGCGAAGCCGTGCTGCTGGCGCTGGGCGCGACGGTGTTTTTTGCCTGGCTGGCCGTCCGTCCGGAATTCCTTGGCAACCTCTCTGACTCGGCCGTCTACCTGACCGAAGCCGATTTCCTGTCGCCGTTCCGCGCCGCGCCGCACAGCATCGGCGCGGCGATGTTCGGCGATTTTTCTTTTCCGCCCTTGTTTCCCCTGCTGCTGGCGGTGCTCGGCGGTGGCAGCGACTATCCCGAGGTCAGCTATCTGGCCGGCGCGCTCATGATGGGCGCGGCGGTGGCGGCAGTCTACGTGTGGCTGCGCAGTGTCGCTGTAGCTCGCTTCGCCGCGCTGACCCTGACGGTGGTTTTCGCCCTGCTGCCGGCGACCTTGCTCGCGGCGATGGGATTACAGAGCGAGCCACTTTACGTGGCGCTGGTGTTCGCCGGCCTCGCCGGCCTGAACACGGATCCGGCCAGGCCAGGTGCGCAGCGCCTGGGCGCGGTTCTGGTCGGTCTGAGCGCGCTCGCGCGCAGCGCCGGGATCAGCGTCATCGCGGCATTGATCGCCCACGCCTTGCTCGGACGGCGCCGCTGTTCAGCGCTGCTCATCGGGATTGCATTGAGCCCGTTGCTGGCCTGGCAGGCGTGCAAATATCTGCTTGGTCTGGATGCCAGCTACCTCGGCGGGGTGCCGCACGATTCCGCGGCCGCGATGCTGGCCTTTGTCGCCGAACAGCTTGGGCGCAATCCGGCCGCGATGTGGCGCGGCCTGGTGTCGGTGTTCGATCTGTCCGCGACCCGCCACGCGCAGATCGCGGTCATGGCCTTCACCATCGTCGCCGCGATTGGCTGGGCGCAGCGCTTGCGCCGGCTGGAACTCGATGCGCTGTATCTGCTCGCCTACCTCGGCATCGTCACGCTGTGGCCCTACCCCGATCACATGCCACGTTTCCTGCAGGTGGTGATGCCGATTTACCTGTTTTACATGTATCTCGGCGCGGTTACTGTCGCGCGCGGCATGCGCCGGCGCCGACTGCGTCAGGTGCCGGCCGCGGCGATCGTGACCGCGGCAATCCTGGTCATGGCGCCGAGCGCGGCGGCGATCATCGGTCAGGTCCACGCTGCTCGGGGTAGCGACGCCGAAAACTTTGTGCGCACGCCGCAATGGTATATGTACAACAGCCCGCTTCGAGCGGCGCGAGAGATGGACCTGCTGCGCCAGCTTGTCGATGCCATGCGCGGGATCGACGAACACGTGCCGCAGGGAGCCTGCGTCAGCTCGGCCGTATACGCTTATATTCCGCTCTACGGCCGTCGTCGCGCGGTTTCGATCCCGGGACGACGGGCCTCAGACGCCGACTTCGACGCGGCCCTGAAACGCTGTCCCTACGTGTTCATGATGGCGGGTTCGTTGTGGCCACCGAGTGACTTCCCACCCATGTATCCGCATGCCCGCGTCAAGCAGCGGCTCGAGATCATCGAAGTCAGCCTGTGGGACCGCGCCGCTCGGCGCGGCCGCGTCCTGACCCTGCTCGGTCGCGTTCGCAGCGACGACTGAGCGACGCGCGCGGGCGAATTCAGCCTGCCACTGGCCAGTTGTGCATATCGCGCAGATCATAAAACCGGCCGCTCGGCTGTTGTCGCAACCGCGCCAGTGCCGCGATGATGCGCGCCGCCGCGGTGGCGCTGTCGGGCATCGCGTCGGTACCCGCGGCCAGGTGCAGACGTTCGAGCGAAGGGAATTGCGCGGCGCTGGTGGCGCGCAGCGTGACCTGCATATCGGTATCCACGAGCCCCGGCGCGAGTGCGCTTAAGTGACTGGCGGGAAGCTCATGTGCGTACAACTGGATGAGCATGTTCAGCGTTGCTTTCGAGAGCGCATAGGGTCCCCAGCCGTAGTGGCCCGTGACCGCCGCCCCCGACGACATGGCCACGATCTGGGCCGGCGCATGGCCACGGCGCGCCAACCAGTCGAGTACGGTTTTGTTGGCCCACACGTTCACGTCCATGACGGCGCGCAGCGCGTCGACGCTGATGTCCGCGAGCGCGGTGATCGGTCCGAGTACGCCGGCATTCAGAACGACCAAGTCGAGCCGGTGCGCCGCCGGCAGCAACCGATCGAGGGCCGCGCCAAGCGTATCCGGCGCGGCGAAGTCCGCGCTGATCTGGGCGAGATTACTGCCCGGGTCGGCACGCGCACCGCGCGCCAGGCCGAAAACCCGATGGCCGTCGGCAAGAAAAAGATCGCTGAGCGCAGCGCCGATGCCGCGTGTGTGACCGGTGATCAGCACATTCATCAAGTATCAACCTCGAGTTTCCACTAGTGGCCCGCAACGCCGCGCACGCCCTCCGCGGTAGTTTTTCACCAGCCGGCAGCAGGGTGGTGAAAAACGTCGCGAGGAAGGTCGGGCGCAAGGCGCGGGCGAGACGAGGACCGGAGTTTACTGGTGTAAATGAGGACCGCAGGCGAGTCCGCAACGCCGCGCACGACCTCCGCAGTAGTTTTTCACCACCCGGCTAACCGTTACACTCGGTGGTTATGGCTATGCGCTTTGATGATATCAACGAAGCCGGTCTGCGCCTGCGCAGCGGCGAGAAATGGAATCACTATCCGTCCGACGTGCTGCCGGCGTGGGTCGCGGACATGGACTTCAACGTCGCCGAGCCGATTCTGACCGCACTCGGCGGTCACCTGCACAACGCCGACCTCGGATATCCCGTCGCGCATCGGCGCAGTGGCCTGCCGGAGCTGTTCGCGGCGCGCGTCGCAGCTCGCTTCGACTGGCATATCGATGCGGCTGACGTGCGCATCATCAACGATGTCGTGCAGGGGCTTTATGTCGGCCTGCAGACTCTCAGTGAGGCCGGTGACGGCGTCCTGATCCAGACGCCGATTTATCCGCCGTTCCTGCACGCGGCGGCGCAGACCGGCCGTCGCGCGGTACTGTGTCCGCTGGTACCCGGCGACGAGCGCTATGAAATCGACTTCGATCAGCTCAATGCCGCGATCGATAAGCGCACCCGCGTGCTGATGTTCTGTAATCCGCACAATCCCTGCGGCCGCGCTTTCGGGCGTAGCGAACTCGAACAGCTCGCCGCGCTGTGCTGCCGCCACGATCTCACCGTGCTGTCCGACGAGATCCATGCCGACCTGATCTTGAGCGCAGTCCCGCATATTCCGATCGCGAGCCTGGGTCCCGAGATCGCACGACGCACGATCACGCTGATGTCTGCGAGCAAGGCGTTCAATATCGCCGGGCTGTGCATGGCGTTCGCGCACGCCGGCAGTCCCGATCTGATGAAACGTTTCGAGGCCATACCCGCGCACACCCGTGGCGGCACCAACACCATGAGCATGGCCGCCGTGCGCGCGGCGTGGACCGAGGCGCAAGGCTGGCAGGACGCCGTACTCGCCCGGCTGCGCGCGAACCGCGAGCGGGTCAGTACTTTTGTCCGCGAACGCTGGCCCGAGGTCGGTTACCGTCCGCCCGAGGCAACCTACCTGGCGTGGCTGGATATGCGTGCGCTGGACCTGAAACCGAGTGCACAGGGATTTTTCCTCGAGCGCGGTCGGGTCGCGCTCAGCGATGGCAAAACCTTTGGGCTTGCCGGGGAAGGCCATGTCCGGCTCAATTTCGCAACCAGCGCCAGCTTGCTCGAAGAAATCCTGGCGCGTATGGACGGCGCGCTGCGCGCACGTCACTCCTGAGTGTATGCCCAGGCCAGAATGGCGTCCTGCAGGTCCTTGCCGATACCGTAATTAACGCCTTTGCGGTTGGCCATCATCGAAACGATGAAGGTTCGTCCGCGCGGCGTGTGCACGTAACCCCCGATCGCCGATACCGCCTCGAGACTGCCGGTTTTCAGATGCATGCGGCCGCTCTGTTTGCCGCCGCGGAAGCGCTTGCGCGCGGTGCCGTCCTTACCCGCGATTGACAGCGAGGCGAGGAACTCCGGCATGGTCGGTTCGAACCAGGCGAGCTTGAGCAGGGCGCCCATGAAGCGGGCGGTAACACGGGTATCGCGCGACAGCCCGGAACCGTTGTCGATCAGCAGATCGGTGACGTCGAGCCCGCGCGACTCGAGGTGCTCGCGCATGGCCGCCGCGCCCTGGGCGCGTGAGACCGGTATCGGGTAGCGCGTCTCGCCGATTGAGTAGAGCAGCATGCGCGTCATCAGGTTATTGCTCCACTTGTTTAGTGGCCGTAAGACTTCGCCGAGATGACGCGAACGCATGGTCAGGATCGGGCGTCGCTTGGACGGCAGGCGGGCTTCGCGATAGCCGCCGCTGATGGTGCCGCCCCATTGTTGCCAGAGGCTCTTGAAAACGCCGTAGGTATAGGATTGTGGCGTCATCGCGGTGCGCGCAATCCGGTAGTGGCCGCAGGACTGCGGCATCTTTCCGGAAAAGATCACGTGATCGGGCGCGTCCGGACCGGCGTGGTCCATGATGATGAGCGGCGCGTTGCCACGACACGGACCGGTGGTCAGCTTGACCTGGTTGGTGATGGTGAGGTTGGCCAGCTCGGGTTTCGTGGAGATGTGCACCTTGCCGTTCGCGGCGTCGGTGAGGAAGTCGAACTCGATCGATTTGAAATTGACCATCAAGGCGCTGGGCAGCACGTTGTACAAACGCGAACCCTGGCCATCGAACGCGGCCGGGTCGTTTTCGATGACTTCGAAGCGACTGTTGTCCAGCAGCAGGTCACCTTCGATGTCGCGGATCCCGGCGCGGCGCAATTCGCCGAGCATGCTCCAGAAGTCCTCCAGCACCAGGTAGGGATCGCCGTAGCCACGGATCAGCAGGTCGCCTTTGAGGACGCCGTTGCTGATCGGTCCGAGCGCATAAAAACGCGTTGGCCAGGTATACGTCGGGCCGAGCAGATCGAGCGCGGTCCAGGTCGTGGCCAGCTTGATGGTCGAGGCCGGGTTACGCGGCACATCGAGATTCAGGGCCAGCCGCGGCTGGTCTTCGTCGACCGCCTGGACGAGGATGCTGACCGCTTCGGCGGGGATCTTGTGCACACGCATGACCGCCGCAATCGATTTCGGCAGTTCCTGGGCGAGGCTCGCCAGCGGCACGGCGGCCGCCAGCAGGCCCGCCAGTACGGCGTATCTGAGTTTCATCTGCGGCAGGATCGTGGTGGCGGTGCGGTGCGACTATTGCGCGGCGGTCGAGCTGCGATTGAGATCGTGATATTCCTTGTTCGGTTGCATATCGACCGCGCTGGCGACGCGGTTGGTCATATTGTAGAACGCCGCGACGTTGGCGATGTCCCAGATCTCCTTGTCGCTGAAACCGGCGTCGCGCAGGGCCTGGCGATCCGGTTCATCGATCTGGTCGCAGCTCACGGTCAGCTTGACGGCGAAATCCAGCATCGCGCGGTGGCGCTGCGATAATTCCGCCGCGCGGTAGTTCATCACCATCAGCTCGCCGAGGGTCGGGTCGCCGGAATACTGCCTGACCGCGCTGCCGTGTGCCGTGAGGCAGTAGAAACAATGATTCTGCGACGACACGACGACTGCGATCATCTCGCGTTCGAGCGGGGTCAGGCCGGTCTCCGCAAACATGATGGCGTTGTAGAAGCGCGAAAAGGTCCGCAGCTGGTCGGCTTCGTGGCTGTAAGCAGCGAGCACGTTCGGCACCATGCCGAGTTTTTCGTCGCACACGGCCAGGTATTTCTGCAGATCGTCGGGCAATTCATCGCGGCTCGGCAAAGGAATATCGAGCGCCATGATGTTGTCTTTGAGTGCCATTTGAGTTCCTCCCATGGGATCGGGCTTGCGCCGGCGTCGCTACGCTGGACGCCAGGCGGGTTTGTGGTCAGGCGAACAAATCCCCTTGTTCGTGTTTATTGTAAACGGGTGGCTGTGCACGCGTATCGAGGCAGGGATTGTAACGGTGTGCGGCAACCGAGGCGTCGGCGGCGATATGTTGAACGGTGACCTCATGCAGGCACAGATGGTCCGCGATCAACTGGCGATGGCAGTGCCGGTAGTCGGCTTCGGCGCACATCACCGCGAGTCGCTGACGTGCGCCGAGTTCGAGCAGCTCGGCGATCGCGGTCTGAAATCGGTCGCTGGCCATGTAGTCGGCAAAGCCGCGAAACGCGGCATCGGTAAGCGCGGTGTGGCGCGAGTCCACGCGTGGCTTGCGGAAGCCACCCAGGGCATCGCCGGACCAGCGATAGGCGATGTCATGACTGGATAGCTGCCCGGACAGCGTAGCGCGGTCGAAATGTGGATGGCGTCGCGAGCGCGGGAACGCACGGATATCTAGCAGCAGGCGAATATCGTGCCTGTCGAGCGCCTCGATCAGCGCGGCCGCGCTGCGGTTGGAGTGGCCGATGGTATAAATTTCGAGCACGGTCAGCGCGCGCTGGCCAGGTAGGCGCCGATATGGTGGCGACGAAACTCGTCGACCGACCAGTCGCGGTCTTCGAGCAGGCCGCGTTCGCTGGCGACCACGACGTAGGTTTGCGCCGCCAGCCGGCGTCCGTCGTCCCGTCGCACGGTGACCGCGACGCGCGCATAAAAATCGCTTTCGAAGGTGTCGAGCAGCGCCCACAGCGGCGGGTCAATAGCTTCCAACAGACGTCCGTCCACGCGGCCGCCGCGCTGCGGTACGAGCCCCGGGAAGTTGTGTCCGCGCACGCGGTAACGCGCGTAGTCGCTGATCGAGGCGGCCTTCGAGGTGCGCACAGCGCCGGTTACAGCGTGGAATACTTCGGGAAACATCAGCGTGCCATAGGCGAACAGGCGGCCGGGCGTGGCGCTCGTCGCCGCTGCTCTCAAATCACGCCCTCGGCCTTGAGCGCAGCCAGTTCATCGCCGTCGATGCCGAGCAGTTCGCCGAACACCGCCTCGTTGTAGGCGCCGAGCCCGGGACCGGGAAAGTCGGTGCGCCCCGGCGTGCGCGACAGCAGCGGAATAATCGCCGGAACGTTCAGCGGTTTGCCGTTGATGCTGACTTCCTGGAACAAACCACGCGCACGGTAGTGCGGATCCTCGAACATGTCCCTGGCGTCGAAGATGGGACCGGCCGCGACCGCCGCCTGGTCGAGCACTTCGAGCGCTTCGGCCGAGGTTTTGCTCAACGTCCAGCGTTCAATCGCGCCATCAACCTCGGCCTGGTGGGCGAAGCGTCCGGCATTGTCGGCAAAGCGCGGGTCCGTGGCCATCTGCGCCTGCCCCATCGCTTCGACCAGGCGTTTGAACATGGGATTGGTGTTGGCGCCGATGACGATCAGTTTGTCATCGCCGCAGCGGTAGGTATTGGTTGGCACGATGCCGGTGATGGTCGATCCCGAGGGTTGGCGAATGATGCCGGCGCCATCGTATTCCGGGATCACACCCTCGAGCAGATTGAACACCGCTTCGAATATCGCGACATCGACGACCTGCCCGTTGCCGTCGCGCTGGCGCCCGATGTAGGCCAGCAGCACGCCGAGGGCGGCGTGGATGCCGGCCAGGGTATCGCCGATGCTGAGGTTCGGTCGTACCGGCGGTTGACCGGGAAAGCCGTTAACGTAACGAAAACCGCCATAAGCTTCGCATACCGATGCGAAGCCGGCTTTCGGGGCGTAGGGCCCGGTCTGGCCGTAGCCGGAAATGCGGGCGTAGATCAGCCCCGGGTTATCGACTTTCAGGGTGTCCGGGCCCATGCCCCATTTTTCCATGGTGCCGGGACGAAAGTTTTCGATAAATACATCGGCCTGGCCGGCGAGCCGACGCAGCAGTTCGCGTCCGCGTTCGGCGCGCAGATCCAGCGTGACGCACTTTTTATTGCGCGCCAGGCTCGCCCACCACAGCGAGGTACCGTCGCGAACTTCGCGCCAGGTACGGATCGGATCGCCGCTTTCGGGCGGTTCGACCTTGATCACTTCGGCGCCGAAGTAGCCGAGGATGGTGCCCGTGAACGGGCCGGCCAGCAGTTGGCCGACCTCGATTACGCGCATGCCGGCGAGCGGGCGATTGTCGGTTGGTTCAGCGGTCATGGTGGGTATGTGCGGTCCGTGAATCGGGTCTGAGCGCGACGATCGAAAGTATTATCAGGATACCGGCGCCGTTGGCAATGGCGTCGGCCAGCGAGCCGCTGCGTGTGGTCAGCAGATGTTGGGCGGCTTCGATGATCGCACCATAGCACAGCAGCGCAAGACCGAGCGGGACTGCCGGCAGGGCGCGGTAAGCGCGCGCGAACAGCGCGGTAAGCGTGGCGTACATGACGATGTGAACGAGTTTGTCGCTGCCCTGCGGCACATTGCCGAATTCGCTCGGCAGCGGCGCCAGCGACGCCGCCAGGACCAGCGCCGCTGCGCTCCAGGCCAGGCCGCGCCAGATGGCCTTCGCGCGCACCGCGCCGGCCTCAGCGCTCATCGCGGCGCCGCGTCGAGGGCTCTAGTAAACCCTGCCGAATGCCGATAAACAGCTTCATGGCGGGACCTTCCTTATTGCTGAGGCTGGTGATTGTACTCACCGCGTGGTCGAGCACGTGTGCGCTGGGCGCGGACTTCGCCAGCGGCGTGGCGGCCTACAAGCAGGGCGACTATGCGCGCGCGCTGGCCGCTTTCGAACCACTCGCGGCCGCTGGTGACGCGCGTGCCCAGTTCGCGCTCGGTCTGCTTTACGACAATGGCGAAGGCGTCAGCGCGGACGCCGACCTGGCACTCGATTGGTATCGGGCCAGCGCCGAACAGGGTTATGCCAAAGCGCAGTACAACCTTGCCCTGCTGCTCGACAACGGTCGTGCCGGTACGCCGCGTCCGAACGCCGCGCGTGGCTGGTTCATCCGCGCCGCACTGGCGGGTAATCCGGATGCCGTCGCGCGCCTGCACGCCTATGCCGAAGCCGGTCACGCCGAGGCGCAGCGTCAGCTCGGGCGCCTGTATTTCCTCGGCCGGGCGGTCGAGCGCAATCCGCGTCACGCGCTGGGCTGGTTCAGCAAGGCCGCGGCGGGTGGCGATCTCGAAGCGGCGTTTGCCCTTGCCCTGATGCTGGAACAGGGCCAGGTGCAGGCCCGCGCTTACGACCAGGCCGCGCAATGGTACGCGGTTGCGGTGCGCGCCGGGCATGCCGCCGCGGCCTTCAACCTGGCGCGCCTGTATCGACTTGGCCTGGGTGTCGAACGCGACCAGGCGCGCGCTGAAGCGCTCTACGTGCAGGCCGCCGACAGCGGACTCGTCAGCGCCGAGTTCACCCTGGCGATGTTGTTCGAAGCCGGACAGGACTGGCCGCGCGATCTGAACGCCGCGCTGCACTGGTATCGTCGCGCCGCGGCTAACGGCAGCGCCGATGCCCAGATCAATCTGGCCTGGTTGTACGCCGAAGGCCGGGGCGTGGAACGCGATCCAATCGAAGCCTGCGCGCTGCTCACCGCCGCCGCCGCCAGCGGCCACCAGCTGGCCGAGCAGAATCTCGAGGTTCTTTCCGAAACGCTCGACGCCGCGGCCCTGGCCGAGGCGAAGCTGCGCGCCAGCCGCTATAGGAAATCCGATTTTGCCAGTAACGAAACGCCCTAGATAAGTGTGCGTAAACTTCGTACGCGATTCGTGGCGTGCGGGTCGCGCGTCAGGCGGCCTCGAGCGCAAGCGGGCCATGGATGGTATAGCGCAGCGCGAGGGCAGAGAGAGCGTGCAGGGATGCACGGTCGAACGCTAGCCGGACGCGCGACCCGCACGCCACTAACGCCTGCGCATCGCACAATCTCGCGCACCCTATAGTCCTGCGCGCCGCCAGGCAGCAAAAAAAAGCCCGGCATCGCCGGGCTTTTTCGTTTACCGCAGGTCGCTCAGAACGGCAGGCCGTGGCCGTGGCCGACCATGCACATCAACATCGGGATCGAGAGGAAGGTGTTGGTGCGTGAGGCCATCAGGGCGGTTACCCTCGCGCTGGCCTTCTCGTCATCGCTGGCCGCGACCATGCCGAGGATCTTTTTCTGGTTCGGCCAGATCAGGACCCAGACGTTGAACAGCATGATGGTGCCCATCCAGGCGCCGAGGCCGATCACCGTGGCGCCGGAACTCAGGGTGAAGGCGTTGACCAGGCCGACGCCCATCACTTCGAGCGCTGCCGCACCGGTCAGCCAGGTAGCCAGCGCGCCCCAGCGGAACCACAGCAGTGCGAGCGGTGCGACGTACTTATTGATCGCGGCCGGCCCTGGACCATCCTTGTCGGCGTTGGCGGCGCCAACCGCGGGAACCTGCACGAAGTTGAAGTAGTACAGCAGACCGATCCAGATCACGCCGGCAAAGACATGCAGCCAGACCACCATCGACCACATGTTCAGCGAGCCGCTGCCGAGCAGGACCATCAGTACGACTGCAACGACAAAGCCCAGGATGATCGTGCCCGAGACAGACTTGAGTGGATTCATTGTTTAGCCCCCTCCCTTGGTAGAACGTGCCGGCAATGATACCACCGCCGCGCTCGGCGTGGTCACCCGGCGGTAGGGGGGAACAGGGCGTAGCTCGCCGCGATGCCGACAAAAACCACACCGCCCACCCAGTTATTATTCATGAACGCGGCAAAGCACGCGGCCCGCTCGCGCGCGCGTATCAGGTACTGCTGGTAGGCGAACAACGCACCCACCACGGCCAGCGCGAGCAGAAACGGCCAGCCCAGATTGGCCTGGCGCCCGATCAGGAACAGGTTGATCACCAGCATCGCCTGCAGGCAGCCGATGATCAGGCGGTCGTTGTCGTCGAACAGGATGGCCGTCGACTTGATGCCGAGTTTGACATCGTCGTTGCGGTCGACCATCGCATACTCGGTGTCGTAAATCACGGCCCACAGTACCGCGGCGCAGAACACCAGCCACGCGAGCGGTGGCAGGGCGTTGCTTTGCGCCGCGAAAGCCATCGGCACCGCCCAGCCGAAGGCGGCGCCAAGATGGACCTGCGGCAGGTAGGTGTAGCGCTTGGCATACGGGTAGGTGACCGCGAGCAACACCGCGCCGATGGCCAGCACAACGGTCAGACGATTGGTCATGAACAGCAGGCCGGCGGCGAGCGTAAGCAGGACGACGAACACGCTCAGGGCTTCTCGTGTCGAAATCGTGCCCGCCGCGAGCGGGCGCGCGCGTGCGTTCGACGTGGCCATCGAAGTTGCGATCGGCGTAGTCGTTGATCACACAGCCCGCCGAACGCATGAGGATAGTGCCGAGTATGAACACCACCAGGACGTCGTAGCGCGGGGTGCCGGCCGCGGCCAGCCACAGCGCCCACAGCATCGGCCACAGCAGCAGGAGTATGCCGATCGGCCGGTTGAGGCGGGTCAGGCGTGCATATTCAAGCAGCCGCTGGCGTGGGCTGAGTCTGGTGTTCACGGCCGGTCGCGGCGGCGGCGCAGGTTGGTCATAGTGGGCGGATTCTACCCAACAACCGTCACCCCGGCGGTGCCGCGCGCGGCGTTTTCAGACATTGGCGTATTCAACCCGTTGCGCCAGCCAGCGTTCGACCAGCCGCGTGGCTTGCTCCGGGTAGCGCTCAAGCATGGTCGCTGCAGCGTGCTGGACGTCGCCGAGCAGGGCGGCGTCGCGGCTCAGGTCGGCGATCCGGAACTGCGCCATGCCGGCCTGGCGCGTACCGAGCAGTTCGCCCGGGCCACGCAGTGCCAGGTCACGGTCAGCGATCTCGAAACCGTCGGTGGTCGCGCGGATCACCTGCAGCCGCTCGCGCGCCAGCCGCGACAACGGCGATTTGTACAGCAGCACGCAGTTCGCCTGGTCCGCGCCGCGGCCGACCCGGCCGCGTAGCTGGTGCAGTTGCGACAGGCCGAGCCGTTCGGCGTTTTCGATCACCATCAGGCTCGCGTTCGGCACGTCGACCCCGACTTCGATGACGGTAGTGGCGACCAGGAGGTTGGTTTCGCCGCGCGCGAACGCCGCCATCGCGGCATCCTTCTCGCGGTCCGGCAGCCGTCCGTGGACCAGGCCGACCCGTACCGACGGCAGCGCCGCGGTCAGTTGTTCGGCGATATCCGTCGCCGCCTGGTGTTCGAGCGCTTCGGATTCGTCGATCAACGGGCATACCCAGTAAGCCTGCAGCCCGTCCTCGACCGCGCGCGCGATGCGCTCGACAATCTCCGCGCGCCGCGCCTCGGGGATGACCACCGTGGTGACGGGTTTACGATTCGGCGGCAGTTCGTCGAGCACCGACACGTCGAGATCGGCGTAGGCGGTCATCGCCAGGGTGCGCGGGATAGGTGTCGCGGTCATGATTAACTGGTGCGGCCGAAAACCGTCGGCGGCGCCCTTGTCGCGCAGGGCCAGACGCTGGTCGACGCCGAAGCGGTGCTGTTCGTCGACGATGATCAGACCGAGGCGGGCGTATTCCACTTCGTTCTGAAACAGGGCGTGCGTGCCCACGGCCAGCAGCGCGCGCGGTTCGGCAAGACGTGCAAGCAGCGGCGCGCGCGTTGTCCGTGTGAGACGACTGGTCAGCAGGACAACCTCGATATCGAGCGCTTCGAACCAGGTTCTGAGGTTGGCGGCATGTTGTTCGGCAAGCAGTTCGGTCGGGGCCATCAGCGCGACCTGGTAACCGCTTTCCAGCAAGCTTGTCGCGATCGCGGCGGCGACCGCGGTTTTACCGGCGCCGACGTCGCCCTGCAGCAGACGCAGCATCGGTATGCCGCTGGCAAGGTCGCGATCGATTTCTTCGATTACCCGCCGCTGCGCGCCGGTCAGGTCGAAACCGAAGCGGCCGAGCAGCCGTTCGCGCAGCGCGCCACCGCGTTCCGCCGGAGCCGCAAAATTACGCGCGTTTTCGCGCAGGCGCTTGAGCGAGATCTGGTGGGCAAGCAGTTCTTCGAATACCAGTCGCCGCTGCGCCGGGTGCAGTGATGCGCTGAGCATGGCGATATCGCAGTCGGGTGGCGGGCGGTGCACGTAGCGCAGGGCATCGGCCAGCGACGGCAGCTCGAGGTGGGCGAGGATCTCGCGCGGCACGAGTTCGTCGCCCCGCAGGTTCTGTTGCTCGGCGAGTACCGCCAGGGCCTGATCGGTGAGCTTGCGCAGGCGACCCTGTTGCAAACCTTCCGTGGTCGGATAGATCGGGGTCAGCTCGGCCGCGACCGGCGTCGGTTGCTGAGTATCGATAACCTGGCATTCAGGATGAACCATTTCCAGCGTCTGCGGACCGCGGCGTACTTCGCCGAAACAGCGCACTCGGCGGCCGGCCTTGAGGCGCTGCTGCTGCGAGCTATTGAAGTAAAAGAAACGCAGGTGCAGCACGCCGCTGCCGTCGCTGATGCGGCAGACCAGCGCGCGCCGCCGCGCGAAAACCACCTGGCTGGCGTCGATCGTACCTTCGATCTGCGACTCGACCATTGGCCTCAAAGTGCCGATGGGGTTGACCCGGGTGCGATCCTGGTAGCGTAACGGCAGGTGGAACAGCACATCACCGATCCGCCTGATCCGCAGACGCTCGAGGTGTTCGAGCAGCTTGGGGCCGACGCCGGACAGGCGCTGGACCGGGTCGTCGAGGCTAAGCTGATCCGCCATGTCGGCGCCGCGCTGGAAGTCGCCGCTCAGCCGCGTCGAGCGATGACCGCGTCGATCTCGACGGCCGCACCGCGCGGCAGGGCAGCGACACCGATGGCCGCGCGAGCGGGGTAGGGTTTCGTGAAGTACTCGGCCATGACTTCGTTGACCAGTGCGAAGTGGTCGAGATCGGTGAGATAGACGTTCAGTTTGAGACACGCCGACAGCGTGGTGTCGGCGGCACTCGCGACCGCCGCCAGGTTGTCGAACACGCGCGTAATCTGTGCGCGCATGTCGCCGTCGACGAGTTCCATGGTCGCCGGATCGAGGGCTATCTGGCCGGACAGGTAGACGGTGTCAGCGTGGATTACGGCCTGCGAATAGGTGCCGATCGCTGCGGGTGCAGCATCGGTGTGGACCGCCGATGTGTTCATGTTGATTTCCTGTGTGTAGGCGTACGCCGGCGGCGTACGGGTCGATCAAAAACCTTCAGGCACGCTTGCGATGCACCCGCACCACCGTTTTGTTACCACGCAGAACGCGGATGACGTCGGCCAGGTGTTTGCGATCGGTAACCCCGACAATCAGACGCATGTTCGAGTGATGTTCGTCACGTTCGCTGATCTCTATGCCTTCGATATTGGCGCTCTGGTCGGCGCAGCCGGCCGCGACGGTGGCGAGTACGCCGCGCTGATTGACGACGTCGAGCACGATTTCGGCGCTGAATTCGCGGCTCAGATCTTTCGCCCATTCGACGTCGATCCACTTGTCCGGTGCGTTGCGGAATTCGATGACGTTTTTGCACGACGGATGGTGGATGACGATGCCGCGTCCGGCGGTGATAGCGCCGATAATCGGGTCGCCCGGGATCGGGTAGCAGCATTTCGGGATGGTGACGACCATGCCCTCGGTGCCGTGGATCAGCAGCGGTGCCGGACTGTCGTCGGCGCGGCGACGGCTACGCGGCTTGGCGGCGCTGTCGTCGTGCGCGTTCGGCACCAGGGCGCGGGCAACAAGCGGCGCCAGCGCACCCCGAGACCGATATCGGCCAGCAGCTCGTCCATATTGGCGAGCTTGAAACTGGCCAGGGCCTGCCTGATGTGGCCGCCGTCGAGGGTCTCTATGGTGGCGCCGAGACGTTCGAGTTCGCGGTTCAGCATGCGCTTGCCGAGCGACTGGGCTTCGTCTTCGCGGAGATTCTTGAGGAAGTGGCGGATGTTGGCCCGGGCTTTGCCGGTAACTACGAAATTAAGCCATGCCGGATTGGGTCGCGCGCCCGGGGCGGTAACGATTTCGATCGATTCGCCGGTCCGCAGCGGCGTGCGCAGCGGCACCAGGCGGCGGTCGATGCGGCAGCCGACACAGGTGTTGCCGAGGTCGGTATGGATCGCGTAGGCGAGGTCGACGGCGGTGGCGCCGCGCGGCAGTTCCATGATTTCACCCTTGGGCGTGAACACGTAGACCTCGTCCGGAAACAGATCGACCTTGACGTGCTCGAGGAACTCCTGCGAATCGCCGGCGCGACGCTGCATTTCGAGCACCCCGCGTAACCATTCCCGCGCGCGCTTGTGCGCGCTTTTGGCCGCACTGTCGCCACTCTTGTACAGCCAGTGTGCGGCAATACCGGCTTCCGCGACCTGGTCCATTTCATTGGTGCGGATCTGGACTTCCAGCGGGACGCCGAACGGTCCGAACAGCACCGTGTGCAGTGACTGGTAACCGTTTGCCTTGGGGATCGCGATGTAATCCTTGAACGTACCCGGTACCGGCTTGTAGAGGCCGTGGATCACGCCCAGGGTGCGGTAACAGGTATCAACCGAGTCGACGATAATGCGAAACGCGTAGACGTCGTGCACTTCCGAGAAGTGCAGGCGCTTTTCGCGCATTTTTTTGTAGATGCTGTACAGATGTTTCTCGCGCCCGATAACGTGGGCGACGAGTTCTTCCTGGCGCAGGTAGCGTTTGATGCGCTTCTGGATCTTGTTGATCACCTCGGTGCGATTACCACGGATTTTCTGGATCACGCGGGTCAGGACGCTGTGGCGCAGCGGGTAGAGCGCCTGGAAACCGAGTTCTTCGAGTTCCAGGCGGATCGCGTTCATGCCCAGGCGTTGTGCGATCGGGGCGTAGATCTCCAGCGTTTCACGCGCGATGCGCCGGCGCTTGTCCGCGCCCAGGGCGCCGAGGGTACGCATGTTGTGCAGGCGATCGGCGAGCTTGACCAGAATGACGCGAATATCGTCGGCCATGGCCATGAGCATTTTGCGGAAATTCTCGGCCTGGGCTTCGGCGTGGGATTCGAATTCGATCTGGGTGAGTTTACTCAGCCCATCGACGATTTCGGCGACCTCGGAACCGAATTCCTCGCTGATGCGATCTTTCGCAATCAGGGTATCTTCGATGACATCGTGAAGCATCGCCGCGACCAGCGTCTCGTGGTCCATGTGCATTTCGGCGAGGATGTTGGCCACCGCCAGCGGATGCTGGATGTACGGCTCACCACTTTTGCGCCGCTGGCCTTCGTGGGCTTCGGCGCCGAAGCGGTAGGCGCGTCGGACCTTCTTGATCTGCTCGGCGCTGAGATACGAACGGGTGCGGCGGCACAGGTCATCGATACGCAGCGGCGGCGCCTCGACCGGGATCCCGGGAGCGCTACTCATGGGCGAGGCATTGAACAGCGCGCGAAGCGGCGTCGGGCGCGGGACACAAGCGGTGGATGCGAGCGTCAGGCATACCTTTCGAAGCAGGCGCCACAGGCCTTATGCGAAGGCGCCACGCGCGGCTCAGAAGTCCGGGTTCTGGTCCTGCCGCTCGGTCTGCTGCTCGGCGAACTCGACCGCCAGCTCGAACTCCTCGGCAGCACGTTCCTTGGCGTCGATTTCGTCGAGGATCTCGAGATTCATCAGTCCGGCCGCTATTTCGCGCAGCGCGACCACCGTCGGCTTGTCGTTTTCGGCCTCCACCAGGGGTTGCGCGCCCATGGCAATCTGGCGCGCGCGGCGGCTGGCGACGAGAACGAGATCAAAACGGTTGCCGACTGCAGGCAGGCAATCTTCGACGGTGACACGTGCCATGGCGCTGGGATCCTGTGGTAGTTAAACGAAAAGGACCGAAGACTTTAGCAAAACGGGGCTCAAAGTGCCACGAGTTCGGCGAGCAGGGCGGCGTGGCGGGCCTGCTGGACCGGGCGCCGGTGTCGCGCCGCCGTGACGATCGCCTTGAGCGCGGCCAGGGCCTGGTCGAACTGGTCGTTGATAACCAGGTAGTCGTATTCGGCGTGGTGCGACATTTCGTTGACCGCATCACGCATGCGCCGCTCGACATTGCTGTGCGCGTCGCCTCGCTTGCGCAGGCGGCGTTCGAGTTCGGCGATGGAGGGTGGCAGGATAAATATCGAAATGGTGTCACCGGCCGCGGCGCGAATGCTGCGCGCGCCCTGCCAGTCGATTTCCAGGATGACATCGGTACCGGCGGCCAGGTGACCAGCGATCGCCGCGCGCGCGGTCGCGTAACGGTAATCGAAGACGGTCGCATGCTCGAGAAATTCGCCCGCCGCTACCATGTCACGAAAGCGCTGCTCGTCGACGAAGTGATAGTCGACGCCGTCGACTTCGCCGCTGCGCTGCGGACGGGTGGTGTGCGACACCGAAACGCACAGGTCCGCGGTCGACTCGAGCAGCGCCCGCACCAGGCTCGTTTTGCCGCCGCCCGACGGCGCCGAGATCACGAACAGGTGGCCGGGATCGCGCGCTGGCGCCTGCTTACTCAATATTCTGCACCTGCTCACGCATCTGTTCGATCAGGACCTTGAGTTCGATGGCCGCGCCGGCGGTGTCGATGTGGGCCGATTTCGAGCCCAGCGTGTTGGCTTCGCGGTTGAGCTCCTGCATGAGGAAATCGAGGCGCCGGCCGACCGGTTCGTCCTGAGCCAGCACCCGCGCCACTTCTTCGACGTGGGCTTCGAGGCGATCGAGCTCCTCGGCGACGTCGAGGCGTTGCACCAGCAGCGCGCATTCCTGTTCGACCCGTCCTTCGTCCAGCCCTTCGCCCAATTCTCGAATACGCTGGGCGTGGCGCTCGCGGATGCTGTCCATGATCGCCGGTACACGCTCGCTGAGCATAGCCAGCTGAACGGTGATGCCATCGAGCCGCTGCGCGATCAGGGCAGCCATTTTTTCACCTTCGCGCCGACGCACGTCGAGGAACTCGTCGAGGGCATTATCCAATGCCTCGAGCAGCGACCTGGAAACCGCGTCGAGATCGACTTCTTCGACGTCCGTCACCCCCGGCCAGCGCAGCACGTCGAAGGGGTCGAGATCCGCCGCACTGCCGGCCAGCGCCTGGATGCGGCGTGCGGCCTCGATCACCGCTTGTGCCGCCGCTTCGTTGATCGTGAGCTGCTTGAAGCCGTCCCGGCGTGCTTCGAAACGAAGATTGCAGTCGATTTTCCCGCGCCGCGCGGCGCTGCCGATACGCTCGCGTACGGTCGCTTCCAGGGCACGGAAATCTTCCGGTGCGCGAAAACTGATTTCCGCATAGCGGTGATTGTCCGAGCGCAGTTCCCACGCGCCGCGGCCCCATTCGCCATCGAATTCAATCCGCGCAAAAGCGGTCATGCTGTACGGCATTTTCGGGCTCCCGCGGCATGGCAGGCCGCGTTGTCGGCGCGAGCAATCAGCGGTCTTCAGATTACCGGCGCCGGCGCCGTGTTTCAGGTACTTCCAGGCGCGCGGTGGTGCCGGTCCATTGTAGATGAGTGGCGTGCAAGTCGGAACCAGCAGCCGGCGCCCCGCCGGGCCCGAGTGGGACTGTATAATGCGCCGCTCCCCGAAACAGAGGTCCATCATGGCCACACGTCCGAGCGGCCGCGCCGCCGACCAGATGCGCGCGGTGAAATTCACGCGCAATTACACCCGCCACGCCGAGGGTTCGGTGCTTGTCGAGTTCGGCGACACCAAGGTGCTATGTAATGCGAGCATCGAAACGCGTGTACCGCCGTTCCTGAAAGGCTCGGGTTCGGGCTGGATCACGGCCGAATACGGCATGCTGCCGCGCTCGACGAACTCGCGCATGCGCCGCGAAGCGAGTACCGGACGTCAGGGCGGGCGGACGATGGAAATCCAGCGCCTGATCGGTCGCGCGCTGCGCGCGGTGGTCGACCTCGAGGCGCTCGGCGAAATGACCGTGACCCTCGACTGTGATGTGCTGCAGGCCGACGGCGGCACCCGTACGGCTTCGATCACCGGCGCTTACGTGGCGCTGGTAGACGCCGTCGAGACGCTGGTCGCGGCGCGCAAGATCAAGCGCAACCCGCTGCACGGGGCGATCGCTTCGGTGTCGGTCGGGATCTGTGACGGCGTGCCGGTGCTTGACCTCGATTACGCCGAGGATTCCAACGCCGAAACGGACATGAACGTGGTCATGAATGACGCCGGCCATTTCGTCGAGATCCAGGGCACTGCCGAAGGCCACGCGTTTCGTCGCGAGGAAATGGACGCCATGCTCGATCTCGCCACCGCCGGCATCAGCGAGCTGTTCAGCCTGCAGGAGGCGGCGCGCAAGCCCGGCGCGTAGGCGGAAGCCCGGTCACGATGGATGTCGTGCTCGCCACCGGCAATCCGGGCAAGCTGCGTGAGTTCGAAGCTTTGCTCGCCGATCTGCCGTTCCGGCTGCGGCCGCAGTCCGAGTTCGGACTCGGCAGCGGCGCTGAAACCGGCTGCACGTTCGTCGAAAACGCGATCCTCAAGGCCCGCCATGCCGCGCGCGCAACCGGTCTGCCGGCCCTGGCCGATGACTCGGGCCTGTCGGTCCCGGCGCTGGGCGGCGCGCCCGGGGTGCAGTCGGCGCGCTACGCCGGCGCGCGGGCCAGCGACCGCGACAACCTCGAAAAGCTGCTCGCCGCCATGGCCGGTATCGAGGACGCCGCGCGCGCCGCGGTGTTTGTCTGTGTCATCGTTTACCTGCGTACTGCGGACGACCCCTCGCCATTGCTTGCGACCGGCACCTGGCACGGATACATCCTGCGTGAGCCGCGCGGTACCGGCGGATTCGGTTACGACCCGGTGTTCGGCATCGCCGGGCGCGGTTGTTCGGCCGCGGAACTCGAGCCGCAGGACAAGAATCGCATCAGTCATCGCGGCCAGGCCAGCACCGGCCTGCGCGCCGCACTGGCCGCGCTGGTGAGCGGCGCATGAGCGACAGCGCGCCTGGTCTGTATATCCACCTGCCCTGGTGTGAGCGCAAATGCCCGTATTGCGATTTCAATTCCTACGAGGTTCGCGGCGCCTTTGACGAACAGCGTTACGTCGCCGCGCTGTTGCTGGACCTCGAACTCGAGACGGATTCGAGTGATACCGCCACGATCGGCAGTGTATTCATCGGTGGCGGCACGCCGAGCCTGTTCAGCGGCGCGGCGATGACCAGTCTGCTGGACGGCGTGCGGGCGCGCGTTACGCTGACAGCCGATTGCGAAGTGACGCTGGAAGCCAATCCGGGCAGCGCCGAAGCCGGGCGCTTTTGCGATTATCGCGCGGCCGGGGTTAATCGACTTTCGCTCGGTATCCAGAGTTTCGACGATGCGCGTCTGCGCGCGCTCGGCCGCGTGCACGACGCCGCCGAAGCCATGGCCGCGGTCGCCAGTGCCCGCCACGCCGGTTTCGGCAATCTTAACCTCGACCTCATGTTTGGCCTGCCCGGCGCCCGGTCGGGCGATGCCGTGGTTGACCTGCAACAAGCGATCGACTGCGCGCCCGCGCATATTTCCTGGTATCAGTTAACCATCGAGGCGGGCACCGCTTTTGCGCACAAACCCCCGTCGCTGCCCGAGCACGACGCGATCTGCGACGACTACGATGCCGGGCTCGAATTGCTCGCCGCGGCGGGCTTCGAACAATATGAGATCTCCGCTCATGCGCAGCCCGGTAAGGCTTCGCGCCACAACCTCAATTACTGGCGCTTTGGCGACTACCTCGGGATCGGCGCCGGCGCGCACGGTAAAATCACTCGCGCCGGAACGGTTTTCAGACGCCACAAACCGCGCCATCCGCTGAGCTACATGAAAGCTGTTGAGAGCGGCACCGGTGCGACTGAACAAGCGCGCGTCGAAGGCGCCCGCCTGCTCAGCGAGTTCATGCTCAACGCGCTGCGCCTGCGCGACGGTTTCAGCCTTGGCGAGTTGGTCGCGAGGACCGGGCTGGCGGCGAACGACGCGCGCGTCGAGAAGCCGTTAAGCGCTGCCTGCGCGCGTGGCTGGCTGGAACGCGACGGCGAGATTGTGCGGCCGAGCGCGGAAGGTTATCGTTTCCTCAATGATTTGCAGCTGCTGTTCATCGATTAACGGAGTGGTGAGGCAGCCTTACGGACAGGAACCCAGCATGAGCCGACTGCAACTTGAACAATCGCTCGACGCCCTGCGTAAGGAACTCGCCGCGCTCGAACCCGGATCGGAGGACGTACGGCGGCGGCTCGGCGCGCTGATCGACGACATCGCGAAAGAAATCGAGGCGCTCGATGAGAGCGAGGAACACGACTCGCTGCTTGAGCAATTACGTCATCAGGTCGAATCGTTCGAAGTTGAGCATCCGCGCGTGACGAATATCCTCAACGACATCATGGTGACGCTGAGCAACCTCGGGATCTGATTGCGCGCCTGCTGTCGACGCGCGCGTGGGCTATTCGCCTGCGGAATACTGCTGCCACCAGTTGCTATCGAGCTTGGAGACGTCAATCGGGTCGTACTGGATCTCGTCGTCCGCGGCGGGCATCTCCGCGGTCGTGGCCGGCGCCGCAGGCGGTGCGCTGTCGGAGCTGGTGGCGGCCGGCGCGGGGGCGGCGCTGGTCTGCGGCTTCGGTGCCTGCTGATCCTCACCGCAGGCGGCGAGCAGGACAAGGATGCTGAGAATTGATGCAATGCGAAACATGCGGAGACCTCCCGTGGCGATGTGCGGCGCACTATAGCATCGACCTGCGCGGGCCGGCCACGCCTGGCCGGCTGGCGACAGCGGCAACGTGTTGTTCGCTCAGGGTTGCGCCGACGGCGCTGCCGCCGGGCTCGCGTCCGGAATGCGGATATAGCTTTCGCGCATACCCAGATAAACCCACTCACCGACTGCGTTGGTGACGATGGCGGCCGATGCCGCCGGCTCGTCAGGGCGGCGCCACAAGCGTTCACCGGCGCTTACCAGCCGTTGTTCTCCCCCGTCAGCGTCGATCCGGATAAGGTCATGACCGCGTTTCAATAAGCGCAATGCCTGCGGGTGCGATGAGCGCACGGCGCCGAACCTGTCGGTCGCGCGGCGATACGGCCCGAGCATGGCCGGCGGCGTGGCGTTCGGCGGCGCGGCAGCCGCCGGTGTGGGTGCGGGCAGGGTCGCCAGGATATGTGTTTCGATGCGCTCGCGCATACCCCGCAGGGCGCGATGATCGAACGCATTGATGACCACGAAATAGCCGAGCCCGGCGGCGCGGCTGTAGCCGAAATGGGCGAGGTAGCCATCGCCGTCACCACCATGGCCAAAAAATCGATAACCGCCGTTGTACCAGGCATAAAGCCCCGGACCGTAGCCGTTCGCGAGTCCCGCCCGAGCGGCGCGGGTACTTTCGACGCGCTCCATGCGCGCGATGCTCGCCGCTGACAGCACTTGCTGGTCGTCGACCCGCCCGGCATTGAGCAGGAAGCGCACGAACGTCGCCATGTCACCCACGCTGGCATTGATCGCCCCGAACGGCCGGAACAGCATATGCCAGTAGGGGATCGGCGTAAGCGCGTCGCTGTCATAGCCACGCACGAGGTGCGCGGCGGTGGCCTCGTCGAGCAGCACGCTGCTCTCGGCCATGCCGAGCGGCGCGAACAGCTCATCAGCGAGAAAATGTTCGTACGATCGCCCGCTGGCCAGCTCCAGCGCAAATGCCGCCAGCCCGGCGCCGGCATTGGTGTAGGAGTAATACTCGCCCGGCCGCCACTGCACGCGACGATTGGCGCGGTAGCGCCGCACCGCGGTGGCCAGCGCCAGCGGCGTCGGGTCGCTGTGGTACATCTCCTCATGATTGAGGTCGCCGAGACCGGCGCTGTGCTCGAGCAGATGCACCAGGCGCACCGGGGTGTGGCTGGCAAACGGGTTGTCGATCAGGCCCGGCCCGGCGATTGTGGCAAACGGATCGTCAAGACTGAGCAGTCCGCGTTCGGCGGCCAGCAGGAGCGCCAGCGCGGTGAACGTTTTAGTAATCGAGCCAATCCGGAAACGTGAGTCGGTGCGCGCCTCCGCACCGCTGGCCAGGTCGGCGGTGCCGTGGGCGTCGGCATACAGCACGCTGGTGGTATCGACGAGGGCGAAACCGTAGGCCGGTACGTTCGTTGCCTGGCGCACGCCTTCGAGATCGGCGAGCAGGTCCGTGAGGCTGTCGGCGCCGGCCGCGGTCGGGACCAGCAACGTGAGTAACAAGGTAGGTAGGACGGCGCGCGCCTGCATGGCGCGCTACTGTCTCACAGTTGAGCGACCCGCGCGCCACCATGGGCGCGCGAAGGTTTCGTAAGCCTGTTTAGTGCAGCAGGTAAATCACCGCCAGCAGGCCCGAGGTCGACATGGTGATGGTGTAGGGCAGCGCCATCCACACCATGCGTCCGTAGGACAGGCGAATGACCGGCGCCAGCGCCGAGGTCAGCAGGAACAGGAATGCAGCCTGGCCATTGGGTGTGGCGACGCTCGGAATATTCGTGCCGGTGTTGATCGCGACGGCGAGCAGGTCGAACTGTTCCTGGGTGATGCGGCCGGCCTTGAGCGCGTTGTCGACCTCGGTGATATACACCGTGGCGACAAACACGTTGTCGCTGATCATCGACAGCACGCCGTTGGCGAGATAGAAGGCCGAGGTCTGCAACCGACCCTCGAGGCCGAGTACCCATTCGATGACCGGGGTAAACAGGTGTTGGTCATGGATCACCGCGACGATGCCGAAAAACACCACCAGCAGCGAGGTAAACGGCAAGGCTTCTTCGAACGCATGGCCGAGGCGATGTTCCTCGGTGATGCCGTTGAAGGCGGTCGCCAGTACGATCACGGTGAGGCCGATAATGCCGACTTCGGCGAGGTGCAGGCCGAGCGCAATGACCAGAAAAACCGCGGTCAGGCCCTGGATCCACAGCTTGGCGATGTCCGTCAACGACCGTTTGGCGGTTTCGTGGTGGTCGTAGTCCTCGAGGATTTTGCGCACCGCGTCGGGCAGTTGCGCGCCGAAACCGAACCACGCGGTGCGCTCGAGCAATACGCAGGTGATCAGTCCGACCACCAGTACCGGCATCGAGACCGGCGCAACGCGCACAAAAAACTCGATAAATTCCCAGCCCGCGACCTTCGCGATCAGCAGATTCTGTGGTTCACCGACCAGCGTACACACGCCACCGAGTGCGGTGCCGACGGCGGCGTGCATCATCAGGCTGCGTAAAAACGAGCGGTACTGATCGAGATCGGAGCGGTGCAGGTCGTGGACTTCGTCGTCGCCACTGGCATCGTGATCGTGATGGTACTGCTTGCCGGAGGCAATCTTGTGATAAACAAGGAAAAAACCGTGCGCCACCGTGATCACCACCGCGGTCACGGTCAGGGCATCAAGGAACGCCGACAGCACGGCCGAGACTGCGCAGAACAGCAGCGACAGCATCGCTTTCGATTCGACCTTGAGCAGGATCTTGGTAAATGTGAACAGCAGCAGTTCTTTCAGAAAATAAATGCCCGCCACCATGAACATCAGCAGCATGATGACCGGGAAGTTGTGCAGCGACTCTTCGTAGACGGTTTCGGCTGAAGTCAGCCCCAGTACGACCGCCTCGATCGCGAGCAGACCGCCCGGCTGCAGGGGATAACACTTCAGTGCCATCGCCAGGCAGAAAATGAACTCGATGATAAGGCACCAGCCGGTGATGAAGGGACCGGCCTGGGTGAGAAGGATGGGGTTGAGGATCAGAAAGCCGATGATGGTGAGCTTGTACCAGTTCGGCGAGTGCCCCAGAAAGTTGCTGACGAACGCCTGCGACATCGTGTGAGTAGCCATCGACCGTTTTCCCCTGAATCCTTGCGCTGGGTGTTCCGACATGCCCCGTGTTGATCCGGGGATGGCAGGTCAGCGCTGAGGGCGCCGCTCTGCTGTGGCTATCGGCGTTCGCGCCTTTTTGTTTAATTGTTATCCTTGTCCGTTCTCGTGCCGCGGCGCGTTGCGCTTGTTTTTATGTCATCGAATGATGTCAGGCCGAGATCGCGATCTTATGCGATCGGCGCCCCGTGGTCCTTACTATCGCGCACGACTTCCTGCCCGCGACGCTGGTTCGCGCCGTCGCGGGCGGGACGCAGGTCAGCCCCTGCACGCGCGGCGCTCAGGCCGCGAGCTGGCGCAGCACGTAATGCAGGATGCCGCCGTGCTGGTAGTACTCCCATTCCTTGGGCGTATCGACACGCACCGTGCAGGGGAAACGTGTGATCTGCCCGTCGCCCGCCTCGGCCACCACCGTCACTTCGCGAGCACCGCTGACCAGGCCTTCGATCGAGTAGGTTTCGGTACCCTGCAAACCCAGCGATTCCGCGCTCTGTCCGTCGCTGTAAGTCAGCGGCAGGACCCCCATGCCGACCAGGTTGGAGCGATGGATACGTTCGAAACTTTCGGCGATGACCGCGCGTGCCCCGAGCAGACGGGTGCCTTTCGCGGCCCAGTCGCGCGACGAGCCGGTGCCGTACTCCTTGCCGGCGAGGATCACCAGTGGCGTGCCTTCCTGTTCGTAGCGCATCGCGGCATCGTAAATCGACATCTGTTCGCCGCTCGGCTGATGGCAGGTCCAGCCGCCCTCGGTGCCGGGTGCGAGCTGGTTGCGCAGGCGGATGTTGGCGAAGGTGCCGCGCATCATCACTTCGTGGTTGCCGCGCCGCGAGCCGTAGGAATTGAAATCGACCGGTTTCACACCGTTGTCCATCAGGTAGGCGCCGGCTGGGGAATCCTGCTTGATCGAGCCGGCCGGCGAAATGTGATCGGTGGTGATGGAATCGCCGAGCTTGGCCAGCACGCGCGCGCCGCTGATCGGCTCAATGGGACCGGGTTGCGGCGCCATGTCGACGAAGTAGGGTGGATTCTTGACGTAGGTCGAGCTGTCATCCCAATCGTACTGGCTCGACGCGTTGACCTTGATCCCGGCCCAGCGCGCGTCGCCGGCAAACACGTTGGCGTAGCTGTCGGCGAACATCTTCGAATCGATGGTCGCGGCGATGGTCTGCTGGATCTCGGCCGCGGAAGGCCAGATATCCTTCAGGAACACGTCCTTGCCATCACGGTCCTTGCCGATCGCATCGCGGGTCAGATCGACGTTCATGTTGCCGGCCAGGGCATAGGCGACGACCAGCGGTGGCGAAGCGAGGAAGTTCATTTTCACTTCGGCGTGGACGCGGCCTTCGAAATTGCGGTTGCCCGACAGCACCGAGCAGGCAATCAGATCGCCGGATTTGATCGCGCTGCTGACCGCCACTGGCAGCGGGCCGGAGTTGCCGATGCAGGTGGTGCAACCGTAGCCGACGGTATGGAATCCGAGCGCCTCCAGATGCGGGGTAAGGCCCGCTTTGTCGAGGTAGCTGGAAACCACCAGCGAGCCCGGGGCGAGGCTGGTCTTGACCCAGGGTTTGACGCTGAGACCGCGTTCGTGGGCCTTTTTGGCGACCAGTCCGGCGCCGACCATGACCGAGGGATTGGAGGTGTTGGTGCACGAGGTGATGGCGGCAATAACCACTGCGCCGTCGACGATGTCGACATTTTTGCCGTTGATTTCCGCCCGCGCCGAGCCGCCCGCGGCACGGTCGCTGGTGGCCTCCTCGAGCGCACTGCCGAACACCGCCGCCGCGGACTTCAACGTGATGCGGTCCTGCGGCCGCTTGGGTCCGGCCAGGCAGGGTTCAACCGTGCCCATGTCGAGTTCCAGGGTATCGCTGTACACGGCATCCGGGGTCGAGGCATCGCGCCACATGCCCGTTTCGCGGGCGTAGGCTTCGACCAGCGCGACCGCCGCGTCGCTGCGACCGGAAAGCTTGAGGTAGCGCACGGTTTCGTTGTCGATCGGAAAAATGCCGCAGGTCGCGCCGTACTCGGGCGCCATGTTCGCCAGCGTGGCGCGATCGGCCAGCGGCAGGTGATCGAGACCCGGACCAAAAAATTCGACGAACTTGCCGACCACGCCTTTCTTGCGCAGCATCTCGACCACAACCAGGACCAGGTCGGTAGCGGTCGCGCCCTCGGGCAGGTTGCCGGTCAGCTTGAAGCCGACGACCTGCGGAATGAGCATCGTGATTGGCTGACCGAGCATCGCGGCTTCCGCTTCGATGCCGCCCACGCCCCAGCCGAGTACGCCGAGACCATTGATCATGGTGGTGTGTGAATCGGTGCCGACCAGGGTATCGGGGTAGGCCTGCAGGCGGCCGTCCTTTTCGCCCGCGAACACGGTCCGCGCCAGGTACTCGAGATTGACCTGGTGCACGATGCCGGTGTCCGGCGGCACTACCGCGAAGTTCGAAAATGCTTCCTGGCCCCAGCGCAGAAAACCGTAACGCTCCTTGTTGCGTTCGAATTCGATCGCCGCATTTTCGTCCGCCGCGGTAGCCGTACCGAAGACGTCGACCTGCACCGAGTGATCGATGACCAGTTCGGCCGGCGACAGCGGGTTGATCCGCGCCGGGTCACCGCCGAGGGCGGTCACCGCGTCGCGCATCGCGGCGAGGTCGACGACCGCCGGTACGCCGGTGAAATCCTGCATCAGTACGCGCGCCGGCGTGAATGCGATCTCCTGGCTCGGGGTGGCCTTGGCGTCCCAGCGCGCCAGCGCCTCGATGTCATCGCGGGTGACGTTGATGCCGTCCTCGAAGCGCAGCAGATTCTCCAGCAGGATTTTCTGTGCGAACGGGAGTTTGTCGATAGGGTATTTCGCAGCCAGGCGGGCGCAGCTGAAAATTTCGTAGGTTTTGTCGCCGACTTTGAGTTCTGAGCGGGCATCAAATGAATTGTTCATCATATCTCCGTGAGTGATCCGGGGCCGGGCTAGCGGAATAACAATCGCCTATTATCTGTATTTCTGCGGCCGAGGTGTAGCCGCATTCATGTTCGTGTTTATTCGGTAGCGTCGATGATGGCCCCGCCCAGACACACCTCACCGGCGTAGAAAACCACCGATTGACCCGGCGTGACGGCACGTTGCGCGGTTTCGAAGCGGACTCGGAGGCGGTTCGCGCCGGCCGCCTCGACGGTGCACGGCTGATCGGGTTGGCGATAACGGGTGCGCGCGCTGCACGCCAGCGGCAGCGGCGGCGCCGCCCCGGCTACCCAGGACGCGTCGCTGGCGAGCAGGGCACGGCTCAACAGGGCGGGGTGGTCGTGGCCCTGGGCAACGACCAGGGTATTGCTGGCCAGATCCTTGGCCACCACGAACCAGGGCGCTTCGCCGGCGCCGCGTACGCCGCCGATGCCGAGCCCCTGGCGCTGGCCGAGGGTGTAGTAGACCGCGCCGTGGTGCTCGCCCAGCACGGCACCTTCGAGATCGGTAATCGGGCCCGGGCTGGCCGGCACGTAGCGGCTCAGGAATTCTCGAAAGTGGCGCTCGCCGATAAAACAGATGCCGGTACTGTCCTTCTTTTCGTGGACGCCTAGCCCGACCTCGCGGGCGCAGGCGCGGACGTCGGCCTTGCGCCAGCCGCCGACCGGAAACAACGACGCCGCGAGTTGCGTCTGGCCGAGCGTATACAGGAAATAACTCTGGTCCTTGTTTGCATCATGCCCCCTGCCGAGCTGATAACGCGTGCCGTCGTGCTGCACCGTCACGTAGTGTCCGGTCGCGATAAGGGTGCCGCCGACATCGTGCGCGGCGTCCAGAAAGGCCTTGAACTTGATTTCCCGATTGCACAACACGTCCGGGTTGGGCGTGCGGCCGCGCTGGTATTCGCGCAGAAAATCGTCGAATACATGATCCCAATAGGCGGCGGAGAGATCGACGGTATTGATGTCGATGTCGAGTTGTTCGCATACCCGCAGGGCGTCGGCGACGTCGTCTTCCCAGTGACACTGCCCGTCGGCGCTCGGTTCGTTCCAGTTTTTCATGAACAGGGCCGAACAGCGCATGCCACTGCGCTTGACCAGCCACGCCGCCAGCGAGGAGTCGACGCCGCCAGACATCGCGATGACGACGTGCGGGTCGCTGTGGCGCGCCGCGAAGCCGGACGGCAGCCAGCTCTCAGGACTGAAGTCTGGCATGGAGCATATCGAGTGGATAGCGCCGGCCGCTGGTATAGGCATCGATGGCCTCGAGGACCAGCGGGCTGCGCAGCTGCGCGCGGCGCTGCACGAGGTCGTCGCGGCTGAACCAGTGGGTGCGGACGATTTCGCGATCGAGCGTGCGATCGGGGTCGTGGCGGATGGCGCGGGCGGCGAAACAAAAACGCACGAAGCTTCTGCCGGGGGTGGTGGTTTCGACCAGGTAAATGCCAAGCAGGCTGTCGAGCGTCACGTGCCAGGCCGTTTCTTCGAGCGTTTCGCGTACCGCCGCATCGAGCAGGGTTTCTCCCGGGTCGAGATGCCCGGCGGGCTGGTTGATAACCCGCTGGCCGTCGATATCTTCTTCGACGCACAGGTAGCGCCCGTCGCGTTCGATCACGCAGGCCGCGACGACGTGCGGTTTCCAGATGCTGTTGATGTGATCGTGCATGTGCCGCCCCCTCACAGGCGCTCGATCGAGGGGTCCTGCCACGAGCCGGTAATCGTATAGTGACGGCTGAGGAAACGATCGATGCTTTCCGGGATCGATTTGAACATTTTCTGTCCGATGTAGTAGACCGCGCCGGCGCCGACCCCGATCGGTCCGAACAGGGCGCCGGCCACCGGGATCGAGTCTGACAGCGCCGGGGTGACGACGACCTGCTGGTCGTAGTCCTGTTCGGCCAGGCCAATGCGGCCGGTGATGTCGATGCGCGCCGACGGACCGGTCATCAGCAGGCTGTTGGTATACGCGTTGCCGTTTTCGAGTTCGAATACGCCGTCGATATTGTCAAACGCAAAACCCTTGCGAAACAGGTCGTCGAAGTCGAACAGCAGCCGCCGCGGCAGGGATTGCAGCGAGAGCAGACCGAACAGGCGGCCGCCACCGGGTTCGATGTCGAGGAAGCGCCCGTCATTGACATGCAGTTCGAAGCTGCCGGCCAGGCGCGCCAGGGTAAACTGCACCGGGGTCCCGGGCCAGCTTGCGTCGATGCTCATACGCGTTTCGCCACCGTCGATATTGGCGACGTTGTAGCCGAAGCGGGTGAGGATATTGGCGAGGCTGTCGCTGCCCAGATCGATATTGAAGTGGCTGGTGTGGACGCCGTCGCTGACCAGCCATTCGCCGGCCGCGCGGAGATTGAAATCGGCATCAGTGAACGACAGTTCCTCGAACGCGAGGCCATCGGCACGGCGGCTGGTCTTGATCGCGGCGCGGCCCAGCGCAATGTCGCCGTAGCTGAAGCTCCCGGCGCCGAAATCCACCGCCGGCAGGCGCCGTGGGTCGAGCGTGCGGGGTGTGGCGGGTGTGCCGCCGTCGAGCGCGGACTTTTTCAGGTGCAGGCGCTCGAAGTCGAGACTTAAGGTGCCGCCGGCGACGTCGTGCGGCGCGCGGATGCGCCCGCGACTGTCAGTACTGTCGACCTCGAGATCCCAGTATTGCTCGCCGCGGCGGCCGTGCACGCGCATGTCCTCGAACTGGTTGCCGAACAGCTCGAGGGCGCTGACCTGGAGATCGAACTGCACCGCTGACGGCGACGAGCGCGCCGCGTTTGCCTCGCCGTCAGGCAGGATATAACCACCCCAGTCGTCGGCCGACAGCCGCGCCAGGTAACCGCTCAGCGAGATCCCCGGAGTTTTTGCGAACCTGGGATCGAGCGATCCGAACAGGATCTCCAGGCGCTCGTTTTCGGTGCTGCCGTCGGCGCGCCGACGGGCGTCGATCTCGGCATCCAGGATCGATCCGAAATCGATCCGCGTCGCAGTGGTGAGCCCATCGCGCAAGGCAAACTCCAGGCGTAATGGCCGGCGTTCGCCGCGAGTCTTGTCGAGCGGCGCCGGCAGATCGATGGCAAAACCTTCGAGACTCGATTCGAGCACCAGGCGGCGGGGGGCCGGGGTGGCGCCGGGTACTACGGTCGGTATGGTCAGAACCGCTTTCCACGGCAAGCGACCCGACAGCCGCGTCAGTGCCTGGCGCTGCTCCAGCCAGCGGTGCACGGAGGCCGCGCGTTTACCAAGCTGGGCGATAACGGTTGCCGCCGGCGAGACCCCGGTCATGCGGAATTCGCTGTCATAGTTCGGGTCGTCGAGGCCACCGTTGACGACCAGTCCGACCGGCATGCCCTCGAACGTGGCGCTCAGTCCTTCGCCGTACCATTCACCGCGGGTGAAACTGACGTCGCCACTGAGATCATCGAGGACGATACCTTCCTTGCTGGCCTCGATCCGGTTGGCGGCGAAATGAGCCTGGCCAAGTACGTCGCGCGGTCCTTTCGAGAACAAGCCGATGTCGATATCGAGATCCACTTCGATATCGCCATCGATGTCGAGGTCGGCCAGGCGCGCAGCTTTGCCGCGTCGCATCGGGCTGGCCATGACGATAGCGGCGGCGCTGTTGCCGGGGCCGCGCGCGGTGCCGCGGATATGGACAAAACGTTGCGTGGCAAACAGGTCGGCCATGATGATGTCGGCGGTTACGATATCGGCGTCGAGCACGCGCGCCTCGTCGACCCGCATGCGCACGGCGGGGCCGTCGATATCGACCCGTCCGGTGAGCGCGCGCGCCTGCGGCCAGCGCGTCGAGTAGCTGAGTGTGGCGTTTTCGACATCGAAGCCGGCGCGAAACACGCCTTGCGCGTCGCGGTAGGGAAAATCGCGCAGCGCGCCGCGCACGACGACGCTGCCATTGGACACCGAGCCGGCCTCGATCACGCGGCGCAGCCAGGTCTCGCCGCGTTCCGGCAGGCGCCCGGTCGGTACCAGGTGGTGCAGCCGGCGCGCCTCGGTGGTTGCGAAACCGAGTGCCATGTCGATGTGCGCCTGCGGCGCGAAGGGGTCGTGCACGCGGCCGTCGAGCCGCACCCGCGTTCCACCGACATCGGCACGCAATCGTGACATGCGCAGAACCTCGCCGGCACTCGAACGCAGCAGCGCGAGCCGGCCGCTGAGCCCGGTAACGTCGAGCGTTTCGAGCAGGCGTACATCGTCGTCGAGCTTGAAATTCGTGCCTTCGAAGCTCACTACCGCGGCTGCGGCATCGACCGTCAGGCGCGCCTCGAGGCCGGTGACCCCGGGCAGTTCGCCGTGGCGGTTCGAAGACAGTTGTGCAATCCCCATGTCGGCGTAGTAGTGCGCCGCGCGATCGGCACGGTTGAGCCAGGCGCCTTCGATGTCGGTGATCACGCCGCTCGGTCGCATCGGTTGCAGGGCCTCGCGCCAGGCCGGTTCCAGTGGCGCCAGTCCGGCGGCCAGGATCGCGAGCGGTCCCAGCGGCAGGTCGCGGCCACGTACGGCGACATTCAGTTCCGGCCCGGTCCCGTCCCATGCGGCGCTGAAGCGTCCGCGTGCACCGCCGCGCGCGCGCTGCGGCAGGTCGAAGTCGATCACCTCGATTTTCCAGCCCTGTGCACGCCGCTTTACGCGGCCCGTGGCGGTCAGCAGCGCGGTGGCGCCGGCGTCGACACTGTGTGCATCGAGGGCGAAGCGCAGCGATGCCAGGCGGCCGTCTTGCCAGTGGCTCCAGGCGGTCAGGTCAATTGCGGTGGCCGGCGGCGGTGCGCCCTGCCAGTCGAGTTTGTCGACCAGGTAGTCACTGCGCGCGTCGTCGATACGAAAGTTCACCTCGCCGCTCCACGCCGAGCTCAGCGGATCGCCGGTAGACGAGAATTCAACCACCAGACGGCGGCCGATCGCAGTGGGCAGATCGACGAACCCGGTCATCAGTTTGGTCTCGTTGCGGTTGCGGATCGTGAGCGTCAGCCCGGACAGGGCGAAGCTCTGATCGGCACGCTGATCGATGATGGTCAGGTCCGCGTCGGTGACCGCGAAGTTGTCCTGTCCGATCAGCCATTTGAGGATCGGCGATTTCGGCGGCGGCATGCCGGCGACGGAAAAACGGCCATCATTGTCGCGTACCAGGGTCAGCTCGACCCCCGAGAGGACCAGACTCTTGGGCTTCAGCGCGCGCGCCAGCAGCGAGTTGAGCGGCGCGATGTTGATGGTCGCGTACTCGAAACGGACCAGCTCAGCCTGGGTATCGGGGTCGAGAAACGCGATGCCGTTTACGCTCACGCGCGGCGCCCAGCCGCTCCAACTCGCCTCGATGTCGCCGATCAACGCCGGTCGACCTACCGTCTCGCTGATCCAGCTGGCAACCACGTCGCGTTGCGAACTCACCTCGGGCAATGCCAGTCGCGCAGCGGTAACCAGTGCCGCGCCGCCGATCAGCGCGATCGCAAACCCGGCCCAGAACAGGTCGATGGCAAAGGACAGGAAACTACGCATGGATAATCAGTAGCGTGCGCCGCCGCGGCATTCGCTCGCGGGTTTACTCATCGCCAGCCGACAACACACCAGAGCAGGACCGTGCCACTACAGCAGGACGACGTCGTAGTGTCCCTGGGGGTAGGTTGTTTCAACCTGGAATCGGATCGGCACGCCGGTAAATTCCTCGAGCTCGGCGATACTTGTCGATTCTTCGTCGTGCATGCGGTCGACCACCGCCTGCGAAGCGACGACGAGTAATTTTTTCGGATCGAACTGACGCGAGGCGCGCAGGATTTCGCGAAATATTTCGAAACACACCGTTTCGGCAGTCTTGATCGAACCGCTGCCGGCACAGGTCGGACACGACTCACACAGGATATGTTCGAGGCTCTCGCGGGTGCGCTTGCGCGTGATCTGAACCAGACCCAGCGAGGTTACTTCGCTGATGTTGGTTTTGGCGTGGTCACGATCGAGGTTCTTTTCCAGCGCGCGCAGGACCTGCCGCTGATGCTCGATGTCGGTCATGTCGATAAAGTCGACGATAATGATGCCGCCCAGATTGCGTACCCGGAGCTGGCGCGCAATGGCCTGGGTCGCCTCGAGGTTGGTCTTGAATATGGTTTCCTCGAGATTGCGGTGCCCGACGAAGCCGCCGGTATTGACGTCGATGGTGGTCATGGCCTCGGTCTGGTCGATGACCAGATGGCCACCCGACTTGAGTTCGATCTTGCGCTGCAGGGCGCGCTGGATTTCGTCCTCGGTCGAATACAGATCGAAGATCGGGCGCTCGCCGGAGTAGTGTTCCAGACGCGGCAGCAGCTCGGGGGTGAACTCGGCGGCAAATTCGCGCACCCGGGCGATGTTCTCCAGCGAATCGATGCGTACCTTGTCAACCGCGGCCAGCGAAATGTCCCGCATTGTTCGCATCAGTAACGGCAGGTCTTCGTAGATCAGCGCGGGCGGGCTGGCCTTGCTGATGCGCTCGGAAGTCGATTGCCAGAGGCGTTCCAGGAACGCCATGTCCGCCGCCAGTTCCTCTTTCTCCGCGCTTTCCGCCGCGGTTCGAGCAATGAAACCGCCGTTGCCTTCGTGACCGCCGAGACGCGCCAGATCGACCGTGCCGGCGAGTTCATCCAACGGACGCAGGCCGGGGCGCAACGCCGTGATCAGGTCGCGCAGCCGCTGTCGTTCGCTTTCGTCTTCGATACGTTGTGAAATACCGACAGTGTTCGAGCCTGGTATATACACCAGGTAGCGAGACGCAATGCTGAGTTGGGTAGTCAGGCGCGCACCCTTGGTGCCGAGCGGCTCTTTGGTGATCTGTACGACCAGCTGCTGGCCTTCGCGGACCGCGCGCTCGATGGTCAGCTCGGGGCCGCTGTCGGGATCGGGGCGGTCCCGGGCGGCGATGTCCGATACATGCAGGAAAGCGGTGCGGTCGAGACCGATTTCGACAAACGCCGCGCCCATCCCGGGCAGTACGCGACAAACCGTGCCGAGATAGATGTTGCCGACCAGCCCGCGCGAACGGCTGCGCTCGATCGCGAGTTCCTGCAGCATGCCGTTCTCAACGATCGCCACGCGGGTTTCCTGCGGGGTGATGTTGACAAGGAATTCTTCCGCCATAACAAAACGCTTTCGAGCTGGTCCATCACGGCGCCGACGGCGCGCTGCATTATAGCGATGCGACGCAGCATGAAGCCAGCCAGCGCCGCGGCTGAAGGCCTGAGTTCGGCGCATTCGGCTCGCGCTGGCGCGGTTTCGCTCGCGCTACTATAGGCACGCGAGATGCGTATAATGCCGGCCCCAAATCATGCTCGTCTCAGATCTCAAGGACACCCTGGCGATGGTCTTCACCATCGGCGACGGCAAGTCCCTCGACCCCCTCACCGCGCGCCGCGCGACGGCCGCAATGCCGTTTGGCGGCAGTTACCGGATCATCGATTTTGCATTGACCAACTGCCTGCACTCCGGGCTGCGCCGGATCATGGTCATGACGCAGTACAACGCGCTTTCGCTGCACAACCATATCCGCGACGGCTGGTCGATCTACAACACCGACCTCGGCGAATACATCACCCCGGTGACGCCGCCGATAGGCGCGACCGTCGTGACCTATGCCGGCGACGCTGACGCGCTGCACAAATCCCTCTACCTGCTCGAAGGTGCGGAGGAGGAAACCGTGCTGATGGTTTCCGGCGAGCAGATCTACCGCATGGACTATGCGGCCGTACTGTCCCAGCACGCCGCCCACGGCGCCGACGTAACGATCGCCTGCGTGCCGCCGGCCAATGCCAACGGCATGCACTTTGCCACCGCGCTGGAACTCGAAGGCGATGACCTCCGCGCAGTGCGCGCGCCGGCCGCCGATGCCAATCCCGACAGCCTGTGGTGGCCGATGGGGGTGAGCGTGTTCAAGCGCAGCAAGTTGATCGAAGTGCTGCACCAGTTTGACGACAAACCAGCCACGACCATGAGCATCAGCGCCATGGTCGGCGCCAACCTCGCAAGCTTCGGCCGCGCCATGGGCTATCGTTTCGGTGGCACTTCGGGTCGCGTCACCCAGGACCGCTATTGGCGGCGACTCGACTCACTCGACGCTTACTACGAAGCCAACATGGATCTGTTGAAACTCGAGCCGCCGCTCGACCTGTACCAGCCCAACTGGCAGATCCGAACCTACCAGACCCAGCGCCCGCCGGCGCGCACGGTGCCGGGACGCTCGTGCAATGAAGGCATCTGCGTCAATTCAATCGTATCCGGTGGTACCGTCATCGCTGGTGGCGGCGTCAATCACAGCGTGCTCGGCAATCGTGTGTATATCGACGATGGCGCCACGGTCGAAGATTCGATCCTGTTTTCCGACGTGCGGGTCGGCGAGGGCTCGCAGCTGCGCCGTTGTATCTGCGATCGCCGGGTCGTGATCCCGCCCGGCGAACAAATCGGCTTCGACCCGGCTGCCGACGCCCGGCGCTTCAAGCTGACCGCCGGCGGCGTGGTTGTGATCCCGTCGGATTATCGGTTCTGAAGTGCGCGGCCGCTCGTGCGGCCCGCCGCCCGCCGCTGACGGCATCCAATCCCGCGCCTGCTTCGTTTACACTCGATACTGCGTGTCAGCGAATATGCCGAGATGAACAGCTCCGAGCCCAGCGTAACCCCGACCCAGCCGTTTGAGCAGGCGCTGCTGGCCTGCCTGCCGGCCGCCTCGTGCCTGCTGTCGCGGGAAGCGAAACGTCCTTACGAATGCGACGCGCTGTCGGCCTACCACCAGGTGCCCCGCGCGGTGGTACTGCCCGCGACGCGCGAGGAAGTCACCGCCATCGTGCGCATCTGCGCCGAACACAGGGTCCCGCTGGTCAGCCGCGGCGCCGGCACCGGCTTATCCGGCGGCGCGCTGCCGCTGGCGGACGGCTGCCTGATGAGCCTGGCGCGATTCAATCGCATCCTCGACATCGATCTCGATAACCGCACCGCGACCGTTGAACCGGGCGTGCGCAATCTGGCCATCAGTGAGGCGGTCGCCGCGCACGGTCTGTACTACGCCCCCGATCCGTCCTCGCAGCTGGCGTGCTCGATCGGCGGCAACGTGGCGGAAAATTCCGGTGGCGTGCACAGCCTCAAGTACGGGCTGACGGTGCACAACGTGCTCGAACTCAAGGTGCTGACCATCGACGGCGAACTGCTGACCGTCGGCGGGCGCGCGCTCGACAGCGCCGGGCTCGACGTGCTGGCCCTGATGCACGGCTCGGAAGGGCTGCTCGGGGTGATCCTGGAAGTGACGGTCAAACTGCTGCCGAAACCGGATCTGGCGCGCGTCCTGCTGGCCTCGTTTGACAGCGTCGAACGCGCCGGCGCCGCGGTCGCGGCGATCATCGGCGCCGGCGTGGTGCCCGGCGGGCTGGAGATGATGGACCGGCTCGCCATCGAAGTCTGCGAAGCGTTTTGCGGCGCCGGTTATCCGCTCGACGCCGAGGCGATATTGTTATGTGAGGTAGACGGCAACGTCGCCGAAGTCGGCGACCAGGTCGCCGTCGTCAGCGCCCTGCTGACCGAGGCCGGCGCCGGCGATATCCGCATTTCCGACGACGAGGCGCAACGCCTGCGCCTGTGGGCCGGACGCAAGGCCGCGTTTCCGGCCTTCGGCCGCATCGCGCCGGACTACTTTTGTATGGACGGCACCATTCCGCGCAAACACCTGGCCGGCGTGCTGCAGGCGATCAGCGCGATTTCACGCGAATTCGATCTGCCTATCGCCAACGTGTTCCACGCCGGCGACGGTAATCTGCATCCCCTGATCGGGTTCGACGCCAACGACGACGACCAGCTCAAGCGGGCCGAACAGGCCGGCAGCCGTATCCTCGCGCTGTGCGTCGAAGTTGGCGGCACGGTGACCGGCGAACATGGCGTCGGGGTCGAGAAACTGAACGAGATGTGTCTGCAGTTTGCGCCCCACGAACTGACCCAGATGCACAGCCTGAAAGCGGCGTTCGACGAACACGGACTGCTCAACCCGGGCAAGGCCGTACCGACGTTGAACCGCTGCGCCGAGTTCGGCGCCATGCACGTCCACCACGGGCAACTGCCGCACAGCGATCTGGAACGCTTTTAGGCGGTAGCGTGAATTAGTGCGGCCGACGGTCGCCCGTGGTGTGCGGGTCGCGCGTATGGCGGCCTCGAGCGCCAGCGGGCCACGGATGGTAAGACGCACGCTCAGACCTATTCGCGGCGGCACCAGCAACTGATTGGGTGCAGTTCAAGGCGCGAGGAGTGAAGTTTACTTGCCGTAAATGAGTGACGAGCAACGCCGAAATGCACCCAATCAGTCGCTCGCCCTGCGGGTTGGGCCAAAAAAGCCCGCCTGCTTCGTTGCAGCGCTTGGCAATAGCACCACTATTCCCTGCGCACTGCGCCTTGCAGACGAACTTTTTTGGCGCCAATGCCGCCGCGAATAGGTCTGAGCGTGCGTCTAGCCCGGATTTCTCACACGTAGTTAGTGCATCGGGCCTCCGAGAGGATCAAACTTGTTTTGCGTGAACGAGTTACGACCCCTCAGAGGAGGTTCCCGATGCCGACACAGTGTACCGCTGAACAACTGACGTTTTCATGGGCTGGACGCCGCCGCGTGGTGGCGGCGTTCGATGGTGGAACGGTGAGCTCGGATGGCGGCGCGCTACTGCTGGGTAAGGCGGACGCGGCGGTCGGTCTGATCGACCGGCTGTCGCGCTGCTTCATCGACGAGCGGCAGGCTGACTTGGTCGAGCACTCGTTGCGCACGCTGGTCGGTCAACGGGTGTTCGCGCTGGCGCTGGGTTACGAAGACCTGAACGACCACGACGAGCTACGCCATGACCCGGTGATGGGTGCGCTGCTGGGCAAGCTGTCGCCGCGGTTACGCGAGGACTGTGCAGCACTGGCGGGCAAGAGCACGCTGAGCCGTCTGGAATGCTATCCAGCGAGCGGGGCGCATCGCTATCACAAGATCCGTCCCGATGAGGAAGCGATCGAACGGTTGTTCGTGGCGCTGTTCCTGGAGGCTTACCGCGAGCCGCCGGCGGAGATCGTGCTGGATCTGGATGCGACCGACGTGGCGTTGCACGGCCATCAGGAAGCACGGTTCTTTCACGGCTATTACGATCACTACTGCTACCTGCCGTTGTACATCTACTGCGGCGAGCATCTGTTGGCCGCGAAGCTGCGGCCGGCGAACATCGACGGTGCAGCGGGGGCGGTGGAGGAGGTCGAGCGCATCGTCGCCCAGGTGCGTGTGCGGTGGCCGAAGACGCGCATCGTGCTGCGAGCGGACTCGGGCTTCTGCCGTGAGGCGTTGATGGGCTGGTGCGAGGAAAATGGCGTGGAATACGTGTTCGGGCTGGCACGTAACGCCCGTCTGGTACGGGCGATAGGCAGTGAACTGCAGACGGTGGCGGAGACGTCGGCAGCCACGCAGAGCCCGGCGCGCTGTTTCCGCGAGCTCGCGTATCGGACACGCAAGAGCTGGAGCCGGGTCACGCCGTGTGGTGGCCAAGGCTGAGCATACCGGTGACAAATCGAATCCGCGCTTCATCGTGACCTCGTTGTCGAAGCGACGCTGGGCGGCACGGGCGCTGTACGAGGACTTCTATTGCGCGCGCGGCGAGGCCGAGAACCGCATCAAGGAATGCCAGCTCGACCTGTTCGCCGACCGGCTCTCGACCGAGACCCTGCGCGGTAACCAGCTGCGCCTGGTGGTGGGCGTCGGCGGCTTATGCGCTGATGCAGGGCGACGATCGGACTGGCCGGTACCACGCTCGCGCGTGCGTGCGACGACCATCCGCCTGCGCCTGGAAGATCGGCGGGTGGTCACGGTCAGCGCGCGCAGGGTCAAGCCTGGCGATGAGTAGCGGCTGCCCGCAGCGGGGGTCCCCCCCCCCCCCCCCCGAGCTCTCGCCGCCTCAGCTGGACGCCCCCTTCCCCCCCCCCCCTCCTGCCATCGAACCCCACCACCGACACCGTCGGGTGGGTTCGCTCGCCCGCAACGGTCGCCGGTCTGTGTCCGGGTGCCGGTCCGCCAGCGATGCGCGGCTCGCTTCCCCCGCGCTACCAGACGATCGCGTTAACCGCCGACGCGGTGGTGTGCCCCCGGTGTGGCCTCCGGTCCGCCCTCCGCGCGCGCCGCTGGCGTGGCCTCCGTCCCCCTGCCGCCCGCCACCACGGTTCGCCCCGTCCAGGTTTTGCGCATCGCGATCCGCTTCAGGTCTGTGTGCCGCCGACTGTCAGGCGGTCGATTTTGAGCGTCGGCTGGCCGACGCCGACCGGCACCGACTGGCCGTCCTTGCCACAGGTGCCGACGCCATTATCGAGTTCGAGGTCGTTGCCGACCATCGACACCCGCGTCAGCACGTCGGGGCCGTTACCGATCAGGGTGGCGCCGCGGACCGGGCGGGTGATGCGGCCGTCTTCGATGAGATAAGCCTCGCTGGCCGAGAAGACGAACTTGCCATTGGTGATATCGACCTGGCCGCCGCCGAAACTGACCGCGTACAGGCCGCGCTTGACGCTGGTGATGATTTCTTCCGGCGCGCGCTTACCGGGCAGCATGTAGGTATTGGTCATGCGCGGCATCGGGCGGTGGGCGTAGGACTGCCGGCGGCCGTTGCCGGTCGGGGCCACGCCCATCAGCTTGGCGTTGTGACGGTCCTGCATGTAGGTGCGCAGGCGGCCGTTCTCGATCAGCACCGTGCAGTTGGTCGGCGTGCCTTCGTCGTCGACGGTCAGCGAACCGCGGCGGTCGGGCAGGGTCGCGTCATCGACTACGGTACAGGCCTCGTCCGCGACCCGCTCGCCGATGCGGCCGCTGAACGCCGAGGTACCCTTGCGATTGAAATCCCCCTCCAGGCCGTGACCGATAGCTTCGTGGAGCAGGATCCCCGGCCAGCCGGCGCCAAGCACGACGGTCATTTCACCGGCCGGTGCGGCGCTCGCGCCGAGCGCGACCTGGGCCTGACGCAGCGCCTCATCCGCGATCTGCTGCGGGCGCCCGGCGGCAAACAGGGCGTCGTAGCCGGTGCGGCCGCCACCACCGTAGGTGCCGGTTTCGCGCCGCCCGTCCGCTTCGACGATAACCGTAACATTGAGCCGCACCAGCGGCCGCACATCGGCCGCCAGCGCGCCGTCGGAGGTCACCACCAGCATCGCCGTGTGCTGGGCGGAGAGGCCAATCATGACTTCCCGCACGCGCTCGTCGGCGCTGCGCAGGCGCTCGTCGAGGCCGCGCAGCACGGCCAGCTTGTCCGGCGTCGCGGTAGCCGCCAGCGGATCGTCGCTGGCGTACAGCGGGGTCAGTTCGCCGTGACGTGAGGTGAGGCGGATATCCTGTGACTGCCCGGCGCGGGTGATGGCGCGCGCGGTTCTGGCCGCGTCACTCAGCGCCGCCAGGGTCAAATCATCGGAATAAGCGAAACCGGTCTGCTCACCACTCACCGCACGCACGCCGGCGCCGTGGCGGATGCTGTGCACGCCTTCTTTGATAATGCCGTCCTCGAGGCTCCAGGATTCGCTGCGCGTCGCTTCGAGGTAGATGTCGCCGAGGTCGACGCCGCCGCCGAGCAGTTGGCCGAGCACCGTTTCGAGGTCGCCGAGCTCGACCGCGACCGGCGCCAGCAGGCGCGCGCGGGCTAATTCAAGGGTGTTGTCGTTCATGCCGTCATTATGGGCGATCGCGCGCCGAAATGTTCCGCCGCGCGGCGCGCCGGCCACAATCGCACGGCGACGTCGACGGCAGCGAGATAGCGTTTGACAGTAATCAACGCGGTCGGTAGCTTTGCCGCCTCTTTTACCCCCACCCCAGCAGGGAGTTCCTGTGAGCACCGGTTTCCCCCGCATTGAGCGTCTGCCGCCGTACGTATTCAACGAGGTTCACGAGCTGAAAATGGCGGCGCGCCATCGCGGCGAAGACATCATTGACTTCGGCATGGGCAACCCCGACCAGCCGACGCCGCGTCACATCGTCGACAAGCTGTGCGAGGCCGCGCGTCGCGAAGATACCCACCGCTACTCGGTATCGCGCGGCATCCCGCGCCTGCGTCGCGCGATCTGCAACTGGTACAAAACCCGCTACGGCGTCGATATCGATCCGGAGAGCGAAGCGATCGTGACCATCGGCTCCAAAGAAGGACTCGCGCACCTGGCCATGGCCACCGTCGACCGCGGCGATGCCGTGCTGGTGCCGAACCCGGCGTATCCAATCCATCCCTGGGGTTTCGTGATCGCCGGCGCCGATATCCGTCACGTTCCAATCGGGCGGGATATCGATTTTTTCCAGGAACTGGAAAACGCGATCCGTAATTCCTGGCCGCGGCCGAAAATGCTGCTGCTGAACTTTCCGTCCAATCCGACCGCGCAGTGCGTCGACCTGGATTTTTTTGAACGGGTCGTTGCCATCGCGCGTGAATACGAAATTTTTGTCGTCCACGACCTGGCCTATGCCGATCTCGTGTTTGACGGCTACAAGGCGCCCTCGATCATGCAGGTCGAAGGTGCGCGCGATATCGCGGTCGAGTTTTTTTCGCTCTCGAAAAGTTACAACATGCCCGGCTGGCGGGTCGGCTTCATGGTCGGCAATCGCGATCTGGTTTACGCCCTGGCGCGGCTCAAATCGTACCTCGACTACGGCATGTTCACCCCGATACAGGTTGCCGCCATCGCCGCCCTCGAAGGGCCGCAGGATTGCGTCACCGAAATCCGCGACATGTATCAGAAACGGCGCGACGTGCTCTGCGACGGCATGCAGGCGGCCGGCTGGGCGGTGGAAAAGCCGCGCGGAACGATGTTCGTGTGGGCGCGTATTCCCCCCGAGCTGGAGCACCTCGGTTCGCTGGAGTTCACCAAGAAACTGCTCGCCGAAGGCCGCGTCGCGGCGTCACCGGGGATCGGCTTTGGCGAGTACGGTGATGCCTACGTGCGTTTCGCCCTGATCGAGAACGCGCACCGCACCCGTCAGGCGCTGCGTGGCATCAAGGACATGATGCGCAACGTCGGCTGAACCATGCACCTTTATCAATCGGACATCGACTAGTGGCAGGTTTACCCGCGGTCAGGATCGGCGTACTCGGGCTCGGCACGGTCGGCTGCGGCACGCTCAACGTACTCGCGCGCAACGCCGGCGAAATCACTCGGCGCGCCGGCCGCTCGATAGAAGTGGTTGCGGCCTGCGCGCGCGACCTCGGTAAAACACGTGCCGCGAGCACCGCTGGCATGCGCCTCACCGAGGATGCGTTTGCGCTGGTCGATGATGCGGATATCGATATCGTGGTCGAATTGATCGGCGGTATCGAACCGGCGCGCGAACTGGTCCTGCGTGCGTTGGCCGGCGGTAAACACGTGGTCACCGCCAACAAGGCGCTGATCGCCCTGCACGGCAACGAAATCTTCGGCGCCGCCCGCGACCAGGGTGTCACGGTTGCGTTCGAAGCCGCGGTTGCCGGCGGCATTCCCGTGATCAAAACGCTGCGCGAAAGCCTGGCCGGCAACTCTATCGTGTGGCTGGCCGGGATCATCAACGGCACCTGCAACTACATGATGACCGCGATGCTCGAGCGCGGCTCGAGCTTCGCCGAGGTGCTTGCCGAAGCGCAGGCGCTCGGCTACGCCGAGGCCGATCCGGCTTTCGATATCGACGGCATCGATGCCGCGCACAAGCTGACCATCCTCGCCGCCATCGCGTTCGGGGTGCCGCTGCAGTTCGACAAGGTTTATGTCGAAGGCATACGCGACGTTGCCCTCGAGGATGTGCGTTACGCCGAGGCGCTGGGCTACAGCATCAAGCACCTCGCCATTGCGGCGGAAAGCGCGGACGGTATCGAGCTGCGTGTACACCCGACCCTGATCCCGGACCGCCACATGCTGGCCAATGTCAACGACGTCATGAATGCGGTTCTGATCCATGGCGATGCGGTCGGCCCGATGCTGCTTTCCGGCGCCGGCGCCGGCGCTGAACCGACCGCCTCGTCGGTGGTCGCCGACCTCGTCGATGTGGTGCGCGCGCTGACCGTGGATCCGGACAACCGCGTACCCCACCTGGCGTTTCAGCCCGACGCGCTCAGCGCGGCGCCGGTGCTGGCGATGGACGCCATTGAGACCGCCTACTACCTGCGCCTGCGCGCGCACGACAAGCCGGGCGTACTGGCGGATATCACCCGCATCCTGGCCTCACACAACATCAGTATCGAGGCCATCCGCCAACCGGAACCGGCGGCCGGCGACGCCACGGTGCCGATCATTATCCTTACCCACCGCGTGCTTGAAGCCGGCATGAACGCAGCCTGCGCGCAGATGCAGGCCCTGCCCGGTGTCGATGGACCGATCACCCGCTACCGGATGGAGGACCTTCGGTGAGCATGCAGCGCTACCAGGGCCTGATTGAGCGCTATCGCGAGCGCCTGCCGGTGGCCAGCGACGCACGGATTATCAGCTTGTGCGAAGGCAATACGCCGCTGATCAAACTCGAAAACATTCCCCGCGAACTCGGTCGCGAGGTGGAGATCTACGCCAAGTTCGAGGGCCTCAATCCGACCGGCTCGTTCAAGGACCGGGGTATGACGATGGCCGTCACCCAGGCCGTCAGCGAGGGCGCCGAGGCGATCATTTGCGCTTCGACCGGTAACACCTCGGCGTCCGCGGCGGCCTATGCGGCGCGCGCCGGCATTCGTGCTTTTGTGCTTATTCCCGGCGGCAAGATCGCGCTCGGCAAGCTGGCCCAGGCCATGATCGAGGGCGCCGTGGTGATCCAGATCGAAGGCAACTTCGATGACGGCATGCGTATCGTCAAGGAGATGGCCGAGGTGGCACCGGTTACGATCGTCAATTCGATCAACCCCTATCGCCTGCAAGGGCAGAAAACCGCGGCGTTCGAAATCGTCGATGCCCTCGGCCACGCACCGGATTATCACTGCATCCCGGTTGGCAATGCCGGCAACATCAGTGCTTACTGGACCGGCTTCAGCGAATACGCCGCGGTCACGCCAGCCACCGCGGCCTGCGCCTACTGCAGCGGCGAATGTGCCTTCGCGCTGCCGGCGGTAACCGACCGGCGCCCGGTTATGGTCGGCTACCAGGCTGCCAACGCGGCACCGTTCATCCGCGGTGAGATGGTCGACAACCCCGAGACCGTGGCCACCGCGATCCGCATCGGCCGCCCGCAATCCTGGGACCTGGCGTGGGCCGCGAGCCGTGAATCCGGCGGCTGGTTCGATGCCCTGAGCGACGAAGAAATACTCGCCACCCAGCGCCTGCTGGCCGAGCGCGAAGGCCTGTTCTGCGAACCGGCGTCGGCGATTTCGCTGGGCGGGGCGCTGCGCGATATCGCGAGCGGCAAAATTGCGGCCGGCAGCGTCGTCACCTGTACCCTGACCGGCCACGGTCTCAAGGACCCCGATACCGCGATCCGACAGAGCGCCGGCGGTGTGATCGAGATCCCGGCCGAAAGCGAAGCGGTCAAGCGCGCCATCCTCGACAATCTGTAATCGCGGGCCGGCGCCACGTCGGTGTCGCTCGCAGCCGGTGTAGACTGGTCCGGACCCGAATCCGCCGGAAACACGCCATCCCGATTGTGCCGACCGCACTGGAAATCATTGCCCCCGGGCTGCTTGACCAACTGTGGCAGGCACACGCCGACGAGCTGGCCGAGCGCCACGCGATCCTTGCCGCGCTGGCGCGGAGCCATGCCCTCGAGCGCGACTATGACGGCTATGGTGCCGCCGTACTGCGGCGACTCGGCCTGACCCCACCGGCGAGCGGCTGGCCGCCGGCGGTTATGACCGCGGCCTTCGACCTCGGCCGCGCGCCGGCGCCGGAGATCGTGCGCGCCGACCCGGTTTTCCTGCGCGCCGACGTCAGCCGCCTGGTGCTGTTCGATGGCGACACGATCGGCGTCGAGGATGACGAGGCCGAGGCGATACTGGCGCTGCTCAATGCGGCGTTTACGGACCAGGGCCTGCGCTTCAGTCGCGCGCGCCGCGCGCGGCGCTGGTATCTCGAAGGGGCGCCGGCGGCACAGGCGCACAGCGCGGCGCCGGCGGACCTCAACGGCCAGGCGCTGGAGCCGTCGCTGGCCGACCAGCGCGGTCTCGGCAAACTCAAGCGAATCCTGACCGAGGTCCAGATGCTGCTCCACGATTGTGCACCGAACGAGCGGCGCATCGCTGCCGGCCGGCCACCCGTCAACAGCGTCTGGTTATGGGGCGGTGAAGCGCAGCCCGCGGGCGCCGCCCCGGCGGTTGACTGTATGGTCAGTGATGATTCCCTGGTCCAGGCCTGCGCAGCCCACTGCGCGGTTGCATGCCGACCGGCGGCTGACGCGGACTGGCTCGACGCAGTGCTGGCCGGCGGTCACGAGCGCGTCGTGGTGGCCTGCCCGCCAGGCGCCGCGGCGCCGTCGCTGGATATTTTTTCTGCGCACTTTTTTGCACCTGCGCGGCGCGCCCTGCGAGCGCGGCAGTTGCGCGCGCTGACCGTCACCACTGCAGCCGGCAGTTTTCGACTGCAAGCTGGCGACGGTTGGCGGATCTGGCGCCGCACCGCGGCGTTTGTCCAGCGCTACCAGCCGCAGCCGGGGCTCGAGGAACGCAACTGATGCAGCGCTCGCACATCGTTCAACGCGTCAGCGAAAACAGCGCTGGCCTGCCGCAGGAATGGCACCCGGTGCTGCGACGGGTGTTCGGCGCACGCGGGGTGCGCGGACCCGACGATGTCGATACCTCGCTGGCCGGCCTGCACCGCGCCGAATTGCTTGGCGGCATCGAACGCGCGGTCGGCCTGCTCGCCGACTGCCTGCGCGAGGAACGCCTGATCCTGATCGTCGGCGACTTCGACGCCGACGGCGCCACCGCGACCGCGCTCGCGGTGCGGGCGCTGAAAGCGATGGGTGCGACCCGGGTCGATTACCTGGTGCCGAATCGGTTCGAATTCGGATACGGACTGACACCGGAAATCGTCGACCTGGCCGCGCGCCGGCATCCGCATCTGATCGTCACCGTCGATAACGGTATCTCTTCCCTGGAAGGGGTGGCGCAGGCCGCGCGCGCCGGTATCGAGGTGCTGGTGACGGATCACCACCTGCCCGGTGCGGCGCTCCCGGCCGCCGCCGCGATTGTCAATCCGAACCTTGGCAACGACAAATTTCCGAGCAAGAATCTGGCCGGCGTGGGGGTGATTTTTTATGTCATGACCGCGTTGCGTGCGCACCTGCGCGAGAGCGCCTGGTTCGCCGAACGCGGTATCACCGAACCGCGCCTGGCCGACCTGCTCGACCTCGTCGCGCTCGGTACGGTAGCCGACGTGGTGTCGCTCGATCACAACAACCGTCGCCTCGTTGAGCAGGGCATTGCGCGTATTCGGGCTGGTCACTGTCAGCCCGGGATCAGCGCCCTGATCGACGCGGCCGGACGCTCGCGGGCACGCATCACGACCAGCGACCTCGGCTTTGCCGTTGCGCCGCGCCTGAACGCGGCCGGGCGGCTGGCGGACATGTCGCTCGGCATCGAATGCCTGTTGAGTGACGACGCCAATCACTGCGCCGCTATCGCCGACCAGCTCGATGCCCTGAACCGTGAACGACGCGAGATCGAAGGTGAGATGCGCGGATCCGCGTTCGCTCTGATCGAGGCGACTCTGCCGGCGAGCGGCGCCGAGGAGGCGCCGGCCGGACTGTGCGTATTTCACGAAGACTGGCATCAGGGCGTCGTCGGCATCGTGGCCGCACGGGTCAAGGATCGCTTCCATCGTCCGGTGATCGCTTTTGCCGCCACCGATGAACACACCCTCAAGGGTTCCGCGCGGTCGATCCCGGGGCTGCATATCCGCGACACCCTGGAGCTCGTCGCGACCCGCAATCCCGGCCTCATCGAGCGTTTCGGCGGACACGCCATGGCTGCCGGCCTGAGTCTGCGGCGCGCTGAATACCAGCGTTTCACCCACGCTTTCATCGCGGCCGTGGAAACCCTCGTTGACGATGCCGCGCGGCGCAAAATCATCTACAGCGACGGTCCGCTCGCGGAGGCGGATTACTCGTTTGCGCTGGCGCGCACGCTGCTCGCCGCGGCGCCGTGGGGGCAGGGTTTCCCCGAACCGCGCTTCGATGGGGTGTTTGTCATCGAGGACCGTCGCGTGGTCGGCGCCGATCACGCGCGCCTGGTCCTGCGCCCGCGCGAGGGGTCGACCCTGCTTGGCGCGATCGCGTTCGGCGCCGCCGGTGAAAGCTGGTTTCGCGATGCGGCCGAGGTGCGCGCGGTGTTCAAGCTCGACATCAACGAGTTTCGCGGCAACGAGTCATTGCAACTCGTCATCGATTACGCCGAAACTTTGGCCTGAAGCGAACCGCCGCGCAAACGAATTCCATCGTCCGCGGTCAGCCGCTACAATGCGCGGCCGTTTCCACCAGCAAGATCTTATGGAACTCACCCCCACCTTCAACGCGATCAAAGACATGCACAAGCGCATCGAAGCGCTGAGGGGGTATCTTTGACTACGACCGCAAAGCCGAGCGACTGCTAGAGGTCGAGCGCGAACTCCAGGCCGGCAATATCTGGGACGACCCGCAGCGCGCCCAGGCGCTCGGTCGCGAGCGCGCTGAACTCGAGCGCGTCGTACATCGGCTGGCCGAACTCGGCACCCGTATTCGTGACGCCGGCGGCCTGCTGGAGATGGCGGCCGAGGAAGACGATGCCGCTACCGTGCTCGCCGTACAGACCGATCTCGAAGGCGCCGAGAGTGAACTCGCCGCGCTTGAATTCCGGCGCATGTTTTCCGGTGAAATGGATGCCAATAACGCGTTTGTCGATATCCAGGCCGGATCCGGCGGCACCGAGGCGCAGGACTGGGCGGAGATGCTGCTGCGTATGTATCTGAAATGGGGCGAAGCGCACGATTTCGACAGCGAGATGATGGAAGTTTCAGCCGGCGAAGTTGCCGGGATCAAAAGCGCGACGGTCAAGTTCAGCGGCGACCACGCGTTCGGCTGGTTGCGCACCGAAACCGGGGTGCATCGACTGGTGCGAAAATCGCCGTTCGATTCCGGCAACCGTCGCCATACCTCGTTTGCCTCGGTATTCGTCTCGCCGGAAATTGATGATGACATCGACATCGAGATCAACCCCGCGGATCTGCGTGTCGACACCTACCGCGCGAGCGGCGCCGGCGGCCAGCACGTCAACAAAACCGATTCCGCGATCCGGCTCACCCACATGCCGAGCGGCATCGTGGTGCAGTGTCAGAACGAACGATCGCAGCACAAGAATCGCGACCAGGCGATGAAGCTGTTGCGCGCGCGCCTGTACGAACAGGAAATGCTCAAACGTCGTGAAGAACAGCAGGCTCTGGAAGACAGTAAAGCCGATATAGGCTGGGGCTCGCAGATCCGTTCTTACGTGCTCGACCAGTCGCGCATCAAGGATTTGCGCACCGACGTCGAAACCGGCAACACCCAGGCGGTACTCGATGGCGGCCTGGACATTTTTATCGAAGCGAGTCTGAAATACGGCTTATAAGGGCACCCGGTAATGGCTGACAAGGAGACCGGTTCGAGCGAAGCGCAACTCGTCCAGCAGCGACGCGCGAAACTCGATCAGCTGCGCGCCAACGGCGTCGCTTACCCCAACGATTTTCGCCGCGACGCCCTCGCCGCGGAGCTGCACGAGCGCTACGCCGCGAGCAGCGCCGAACAGCTCGAGCACAGCCCGGTGCGGGTCGCGGTGGCCGGGCGCATGATGACCCAGCGCGTGATGGGCAAGGCCAGCTTCGCCAACCTCAAGGACATGAGCGGACAGATCCAGCTCTACGTCAAACGCGATGCGCTGGCGGAGGGTGTCTACGCCGATTTCAAGAAATGGGACCTCGGCGATATCGTTGGCGCCAGCGGTACCATGTTCCGTACTCAGAAAGGCGAGCTTTCAGTGCTGGTCGACGATCTTCGGCTGCTGACCAAGGCGCTGCGGCCGCTGCCCGAAAAGTGGCACGGATTGACCGATATCGAAGCCCGTTATCGGCAGCGTTATCTCGATTTGATCATGAACGACCAGACCCGGGCAACGTTCCGCACGCGCACCGCGGTCATCGACTTCGTGCGCGCTTTCCTCAACCGGCGCGATTTCCTCGAAGTCGAGACGCCGATGATGCAGACCATCCCCGGCGGCGCCAGTGCCCGACCCTTCATCACTCACCACAACAGCCTCGAGATGGATCTCTACCTGCGCGTGGCGCCGGAGCTGTATTTGAAGCGCCTGGTGGTCGGCGGCTTCGAGAAGGTTTACGAAATCAATCGCAATTTTCGCAACGAAGGTCTGTCGACGCGGCATAACCCTGAATTCACGATGCTCGAATTCTACCAGGCGTTTGCCGATTACGAAGACCTCATGGCGCTGACCGAAACCATGCTGCGGGAACTGACCGTCGCGATCACCGGTTCGAGCGAGTTCGTTTACCAGGGCCAGCGCTGCGATTTCGGCAGCCCGTTTGCACGCATGACCGTGCTCGAGGCTATCGTCGCGCACAACCCCGGGGTCACGGCCGCCGATCTGGCCGATCTCGACGCTGCACGCGCGCTCGCGAAACGCCTCGGCGTGGCGCTGCAAGCCAGCTATGGACGCGGCAAGGTGCTCGTCGAAATTTTCGAGAAAACTGCCGAACCCCATCTCACCGGGCCGACTTTCATCACCGCCTACCCGGCCGAAGTTTCGCCGCTGGCGCGGCGCAACGAACGCGACCCGTTCGTGACCGATCGTTTCGAATTTTTTGTTGCCGGGCGCGAAATCGCCAACGGCTTCTCCGAGCTCAACGATCCCGATGACCAGGCCGAGCGCTTTCACGCCCAGGTTGCCGAACGCGACAGCGGCGACGCCGAGGCGATGCACTTCGATGCCGATTACATCCGCGCCCTCGAACACGGCATGCCGCCGACGGCCGGCGAAGGGATCGGCATCGACCGCCTGGTCATGCTGCTCACCGACGCCCCCTCGATCCGCGATGTGCTGCTGTTTCCGCACCTGCGTGCGCAGAATGCGGCGGCAGCGGCCGACGATGGCGACACGGGTGGCGCGACCTGAACGGTCATTACCGGTCCGGCGATAGCCTCGGGGCGCGGTTTCGTGCCGTGACCGAGGAAACTTCGTGGCCCGGGTCTGGTCTATGCTTGGGAGCTCTGGGAGTGGGCTTGCGCTGCGGGTCGGTCCGGCTTGCTCAGGTGCAGATGAATTCCACACACGAAACTTCGCGCTGAGCGAAGCTTGACTTCACGTAACTGTAGATTCAGGAGACGACATACATGGATAAGAAAATCCAATTGAAGCCGATTGCAGCAGCGCTCGGCGCCACGTTCGCGGTAACCCTGGCGGCGTCGCCGATCGCTAATGCAGCGGACAACCCCTTCGCGGCGGTTGAGTACGGCAGCGGCTACATGGTTGCTGACAGCCATGGCGAAGGCAAATGTGGCGAAGGCAAATGCGGCGAGTCCAAGGGCGGCGAAGGCAAATGCGGCGAGTCCAAGGGCGGCGAAGGCAAATGCGGCGAGTCCAAGGGTGGCGAAGGCAAATGCGGGGTGGCGGCGAAGGCAAATGCGGTGAGTCCAAGGGCGGCGAAGGCAAATGCGGTGAGTCCAAGGGCGGCGAAGGCAAATGCGGTGAGTCCAAGGGCGGCGAAGGCAAATGCGGCGAGTCCAAGGGCGGCGAAGGCAAATGCGGCGGCTGATCCAGCCGTACCGCAGCATGCCACCACGGTGGCATGAGGTCTGAGTACCCCGTAGCGGGTGCCGGACTGGGTTTCCGGCGGGCGCTGATGCGCCCGCTGGAAAACCTTGGTCCGTCGAATATTGATTTCTACGAGGTCGCGCCCGAAAACTGGATCGATCTCGGCGGGGCGCTGGGCCGGCGCTTTCGCCGCTTCACGGAAAGCAAACCATTTCTCTGTCACGGCCTGTCCCTGAACATCGGTGGCCCCGAGCCGCTCGACGAGCCGTTCATCAAGCGCATTCGGCAGTTTCTCGACCAGCACCAGATCCGTTGTTACAGCGAGCACCTGACCTACTGCGCCGACGACGGCCATCTTTACGACCTGATGCCGATCCCGTTTACAGCCGAGGCGGTCGAGCACGTGGTAGGGCGCGTCGAGCGCGTTCAGGACATCCTCGGGCGTCGCCTGGTGCTGGAGAATGCGTCTTACTACTGCGCCCCTGGCGCGGAGATGACCGAACTCGAATTTATCAATACCGTGCTGAAGCAGGCCGACTGCGATCTGCTCCTCGACATCAATAACATCTATGTGAACAGCGTCAATCACGGTTATGACGCGCTCGAGTTTCTGCATGGTCTGCCCGGCGAGCGGATCGCTTATGCACACATCGCCGGGCACTACAACGAGGCGGATGACCTGATCGTCGACACCCATGGTGCCGACGTCATCGACCCGGTCTGGCGCCTGCTCGATGCGGCCTATGCCCACTTCGGCGTGTTCCCGACCCTGCTCGAACGCGATTTCAATATCCCGCCGCTCGCGACCCTGCTCGATGAGCTCGAACTCGTCCGCCGTGCGCAGCTCGCGGCACGGCGCGATGGCGCCGACGCGCGCTATGCCTGAGCCCGGTTTTCGCGACATCCAGTACCGCTTCACCGCGCATATGCGCGATCCGGAGCACAATCCCGCGCCCGAGGGTGTCGAAGACCGGCGCCTGAAGATTTATCGCGATCTGCTGTACAAGAATGTCGAGGGTTTCATGGCCAACGCATTCCCGGTCCTGCGTGAGCTGACCGACGACCAGCGCTGGCACGCGATGATCCGCGATTACTTCTCCTGCCACCGGGCCCGGACCGGCCTGTTTCCGAGAATGCCGCAGGAGTTTCTGCATTACCTCGCCGAGGAGCGCGACGATCCGGACGATCCACCGTTTCTGCGCGAACTTGCGCACTACGAGTGGCTGGAAGCCGAGGTGCTGTTCGACGTGCGCGAAATCGACGCCATCGAAGTCGACGCCGTCACCGACCTGCTCAGCGCGAGCCCGGTCCCCAATCCAGTCATGCGCCCCCAGGCCTACAGTTTCCCGGTGCATCGCATCGGTCCGCAGTTCCAGCCCGCGGTGGCGTCCGAGGAACCGACCTACCTGGTGGTCTTCCGACGGCGCAGCGACGAAGCCGGTTTTCTCGAGCTGAACGCGGTTTCAGCGCGTCTCCTGGAACTGGTCATCGATAACCATGGTCGTCGGGGTCTGGCCCTGCTCGAACAAATCGCTGAAGAATTACACCATCCGGACGCTAAACTTATCGTCGAGGCGGGTGGGGCGATGCTGCAGTCGTTTCTCGACAAGGACATAATTCTCGGGACCGTCGCCGCCAGCGTCTGAACCGGCGTCCGCTGGGCGCGCCGCAAGTAGCCACGATCGGGCATACTCGCGGAGCAGCGACCGCTCAGTTCGTCTTTGGTAACCATCGCCACGGGAGAGTATCCATGGAAGTGTCGACGTTCATGCATGTGGTCAATGCGTTTGCCGCGCTGTTCGTGATCCTGCTCGGCCTTGGTGTCCTGGCCCTGGTTGCCATCTACGTTATCGACGTTACCCAGACCACCCACGCGGTGCGCCGCAACTATCCGGTCATCGGTCGGTTACGCTACTACTTCGAGGACCTGGGCGAATTTTTCCGCCAGTATTTTTTCGCCATGGATCGCGAAGAAATGCCCTTTAACCGCGCCGAACGCTCCTGGGCGTATCGGGCCGCGAAGGGCGTCGACAGCACCATCGCGTTCGGATCAACCAAGGACCTGCGCCCGCCGGGAACGGTAATCTTCGTCAACACCGCCTATCCCACCCTCGACGAGGACGCGGTCGAGCCGCGCGAAGTGACGATCGGCGCCGGCTGCGAAAAGCCATTCCGCACCAATGCCATTTTCAATATTTCCGGCATGAGTTATGGCGCGGTGTCGAAGCCGGCGGCGCTGGCGCTGTCGCGTGGCGCGGCCAAGGCCGGGATCTGGATGAATACCGGCGAAGGCGGCTTGTCACCCTACCATCTGGAGGGTGGCGCCGATATCGTGTTCCAGATCGGAACCGCCAAGTACGGCGTGCGCGACGAGCGCGGTCAGTTAAGCGACGACAAACTGCGCGCGATCGCGGCCCACGAAGCGGTGCGCATGTTCGAGTTGAAGCTTTCGCAAGGCGCCAAGCCGGGCAAGGGCGGCATTCTGCCGGCCATCAAGGTCACGCCGGAGATCGCCGCGATCCGCGGTATTCCGGTTGGCGTCGCCTCGATCAGCCCCAACCGCCACCCGGAGATCAATAACGAAAATGATCTTCTCGATATGCTCCAGCGGATCCGTCGCGTAACCGGCAAACCGACCGGCTTCAAGGCCGTCATCAGCTCCACCGACTGGCTGGAGAAACTGTTTCTAGCCATCCACGAGCGCGGGCTGGACACCGCACCGGACTTTATTACCGTTGACAGCGGTGAGGGCGGTACCGGCGCCGCGCCGATGAGTCTGATAGACAATGTCGGCCTGCCGCTACGCGAAAGCCTGCCCATGGTGGTCGACAAGCTGAAGGAATTCGGACTGCGCGACCGTACCAAGATCATTGCCAGCGGCAAGCTCATTACGCCCTCGGAAGTGGCCTGGGCAATTTGCACCGGCGCCGATTTTATCTGCTCCGCGCGCGGTTTCATGTTTGCGCTTGGCTGTATCCAGGCCTTGCAGTGCAATCGAAATACCTGCCCGACCGGCATCACCACCCACGACAAGCGTCTGCAGCGCGGCCTCGACCCAACCGACAAGGCCGAACGTGTCTGTCGCTATGCTCAGAACATGCACCACGAGGTCGGCGTCATCGCCCATTCCTGTGGCGTCGCCGAGCCACGGCGTCTCAAGCGCCGCCATTGTCGAATTGTGCAGGCCAATGGCCGTTCCGTACCGCTCAACGAGTTGTATCCCGACATTCAGGCCATCAAGGTCCCCGGTCTCGGTCAGCAGAGCGCCTGATCAGGGGTTCCGTGCGCGGAACTTTCTCCGCCGCACCAATCAAACTACCGACCGATCATTGCATGCCGTGCGTGGCGGCTACGCGCCGCCCCCACCTTGATCACTGAAACCGTTCCAGGAAACTGTCGCCTGCAGGTGGCCGTCGAACTCGGGGGAGAATCGTCATGACTGCGTTGCTTAACGCCGCGAACAAGGCCCAGGGTCTGCTCGATGTGAGCCGCCATCTCGATTTTGTTGCGCCGCTGTTATTGCGCATCTACCTGGTGCCGGTTTTTTTCGTCGCCGGCATGAACAAATGGGATCCTTTCGCCGACGGTGGAACCTTTAATCCGGCCCGAGGCCTGGAACAGACCGCCGCCTGGTTCGGCAACCCGGACTGGGGACTCGGCTTGCCGGCGCCGCTGCTGATGGCGATCCTGGCGTGGGCGGCCGAGTACTTCGGCGCCATCGCCCTGGCGTTGGGGTTGGCAGTGCGCTGGATCTGCATTCCGCTCATCTTCACTATGGTAGTTGCGGTTACCACCGTGCACCTCGACCATGGCTGGCAGGCGATCCACGATCTCAAGAGTCCGTATCCGTCCAGCGAGGCGGGAGCGGCCATCGAACGGCTCGATCGCGCGCGCGCCATCCTGCGCGAGCACGGCCATTACGAATGGCTGACCGAGCACGGTAATTTTGTGGTTTCGAACAACGGCATCGAGTGGGCGGCGACCTATTTCATAATGCTGGTCGCGCTGTTTTTCCTCGGCGCCGGACGCTGGTTCAGCGTCGATTACTGGCTGGCGCGGCGTTACCGACAGCCTCGAACATAAGGACCCGGACTGCGCTCAGGGCTTGGCGCCCAGGGCCAGTGCGCGTGGCTGGTCGAGCAATTGCCCGCAGGTGTAATCGATGCCCATTTTTGTCAGCGCGTCGCGCAACGCACCGGTGTCGGCATCAGCGGCAACGGTGCGCATATCCAACGCTTGGGCGATACGGCTCAGACCCAGCACCACTTCGTAGTCGACCGTGCTGTGGAGCATGTTGCGCACCAGGCCACCGCGGATACCGAGGAAATCCGCGTGCACGGATTTCAGCAGTTCGACCGCCTGTGAACCGAAACCCACGTCGCTGACCATGAAGCGGCAGCCGAACTGTTTGAGCGTCGATACGAAATAACGGATGTACTCTCGATTGCCGGCCAGGTCGGCCTCTTCGAAGGCGAAACCAAGCCGGTCGCCGACGCCGGCGTTATCCTCGAGTTGTGCGGTGATGTAGTCGAGCAGGCGTTCGTCGTTGATGGATTGCAGCGAAATGGGTACCAGCACCAGGGCCATGTCGCGCAAAGCCGGGTGCTTGAGCTGCAGCGCGTCGATGGTCGCTTTGATCGACCAGCGATCGATCTCTTCGCTGAGATGGTAACGGCGCGCCAGTTCCGCGAGTTCGAGCCTGGGAACGAGTTCGCCGTCTGAATCGCGGATCGCGACACTGAGTTCGCAATACGGTCCGCCCTGTTCCGCGCGCGTGCCATGGAGCGGGCGATAAAACATCTCGATATGGTTGCCGTGGATCGCGGCCTGAATGTCTTTGACGAAATCAAACACCCGCGTCTGCACACGGCTGCCGTCGCGATCCGGATCGAAAACGCGCACGCGATTGCGACCGGAACGCTTCGCCGCATAACAGGCCGAATCGGCGGCCCGAACGATCTCCGCGATCGATTTGCATTGGTCGTTGATTTCGACGATGCCGATACTGAGCGAAATCGGCAGGTCTATCGATTGCCAGCGGAATTCGTGGCGTTCGACAGCAACGCGGACGCTTTCGCCGATGAGGCGGGCTTTTTCGCCACTGCAGCGGTACAGCAAGGCGCTGAATTCGTCACCACCGACCCGCCCCAGCGTATCGGCGCCACGGATCCGGGTGCGCAGGACGTCGGCCAGGGTTTTCAGCGCGGCGTCGCCGGCGGCGTGGCCGTAACTGTCGTTGATGAACTTGAAGTTGTCGACATCGATAAACAACAGCGCGTGGACGTTGGCGGATTCGCGCGGGGTATGCTGGACGAGCTTTTTCAAGCGCGCTTCGAATTCCGTGCGATTGATGGCGCCGGTCAGCGCATCGTGGGTTGCCTGCCAGGCGATGGTTTCGGCGCGGTGGCGCTTTTCGGTGACGTCCCTGATCAGGTACATCGCGCCGAGAAACGCGCCTGCGCCGTTTTTGACCGGCGTCACCATGTATTCGATGCCATAAACTGCGCCGTCGCGCCGCACCAGTTGGCAATGTTCGTCACCGTACTGAGCACGCCGGGTGAGACGGGTCTGCTCGAATACATCACGCGCCTGGTTACCGTGGTCAGGCGGGACCACGATTTTCATGCCGACCTCGATCGGCAGGCCCTTGAGCTCTTTCAGGGTCCAGCCGAGCAGGACTTCGGCAACCGGGTTGAGGTAGTCGATGCTGCCGTGAGTGTCGGTCGCCACGACGGCGTCGCCGACGGCGCGCAACAGTCGACGGTTGCGATCATTGGCGCGGCGGAGCTGCTGCAAGGCCAGGGCCTTACCCTTCGCCACGGTGGCGAGATTGTCCGCGGTCAGACGTTGCGGTGCGGACTCGCCGGTTACAGTGTTGGTCGCTTCCAGTAATGTCGCGACGACCGCGCGCAGGTGTTGATGGGAGCGGTGATATACCGTGGCGATCATGAGCAGCGCCGCACTGCCAATCACCACCCACAGCGCGAGCGCCGGGTAGCGTCCGTCGCTGAGCAGGCCAGCGATGGCAAGGGTCGAGAAGGTGGTAAGGAAATAGATGAACGCTGCGCGCTGCTCATCGAATACCGCGATCGCGACCAGCGCGAGCGCGAACGCGGTGCTCATCAGCACGGCCAGACCGCTGCCGCCCGCGAATGGCAGCAGCAGCGCCACGCCGGCGCCCCAACCAAGACCGAGCGCGGCGCCGACGCCGGTATTGAAAGCGCTGCTGTTTTCGAGGTCCGCGTCGCGCGCGATGCCGGTCCGGACCGCTGCGTAAAGCGCAGCGTTGAGCAGGATGAAGCTGGCCCAGGCGATCATTAATCCGCTGGCGCTAACGGCGACGGTGGTTACGGCGCCGAGGGCGGCGAGGTTTGCCACCAGCCAGATCGCGCCGAGGGTTGCGCCGTGGCGATTGGGTTGAGCCCGGCGCCGTGCGTTGCGCGCCACCGCCGGAGCGGCCTTGGCCGGCATGTAATTGGGTATGGTCGGGTTATCCATCGGCTGTATCTGTACTCGAGGCGGGTCTTTATTGCTCGCGCGATCGCGCTCGAATGAAACGCCTCCGCGGCAATTGCCAGGAATGTGAATTATTGTTAACGGCCGGATCGTCACCGTGACGGCGGTCACACGACCGCACGCGCCGAGCGCCGCGGCTTCGGGTTCAGGGCAGAAATTCGAAAGCTTGTGACGGAGTCGGCAGTCTGAACGTCAGGCGCGCAGGGCGCCGCGTCGCGGATCGGGTGGTGGCGAAAACGGCCGGGCCATGGCCGGCCTCGCGGCTGCTCTCAGCGCTGGCGCTCGGCGCCGACCCGCAGTCGCAGTGCATTGAGCTTGATAAAGCCCTCAGCGTCGGCCTGGTCGTAAGCGCCGGCGTCATCTTCGAACGTCGCCAGCGAGGCACTGAACAGGCTGTCCTCGGCGGAGCGGCGTCCTTCGACAATCACGTTGCCCTTGTACAGACGCACGCGCACCGTGCCGTTCACGTGCGCCTGGGTCTCGTCGATCATGGTCTGCAGCATGCGCCGCTCCGGGCTCCACCAATAGCCGTTGTAGATCATCGAGGCGTAGCGCGGCATCAGTTCGTCCTTGAGGTGGGCGACCTCGCGGTCCAGGGTCAGTGACTCGATGGCGCGATGGGCTCTGAGCATGATCGTGCCGCCGGGCGTTTCATAGCAGCCGCGCGATTTCATGCCGACGTAGCGGTTCTCGACGATATCGAGACGCCCGATGCCGTGTTCGCCGCCGATTGCGTTAAGCGTTGCGAGCACCGTCGCCGGGCTCATCTGGCGGCCGTCAAGGGCGACGATATCGCCATGCCGGTATTCGAGTTCAATGACCCGGCCCTGGTCCGGCGCCGCCTCCGGCGCAACCGTCCAGCGCCACATCGATTCTTCCGCGCTCGCCCATGGATCCTCGAGCACGCCGCCTTCGTAGGAAATGTGCAGCAGGTTCGCGTCCATCGAGTAGGGCGAGCCCGAGCCGGTTTTGTATTCGATCGGAATGTCATGCTCCGCGGCGTAGGCAAGCAATTTTTCTCGCGAATTCAGCGTCCATTCGCGCCACGGCGCGATCACCTTGATACCCGGCTCCAGGGCGTAGGCGCCGAGCTCGAATCGTACCTGGTCGTTGCCTTTGCCGGTCGCGCCATGAGCGATGGCGTCGGCGCCGGTCTCGCGCGCGATCTCGACCAGCCGCTTGGCGATCAGGGGGCGGGCGATCGAAGTGCCGAGCAGGTACTCGCCTTCGTAGATGGTGTTGGCGCGAAACATCGGGTAGACGAAATCGGTGACGAACTCTTCGGTGAGATCGTCGATGTAGATCTCCTTGACACCCATTTTTGTGGCCTTGGCGCGCGCCGGCTCGAGTTCCTCACCCTGGCCGATGTCGGCGGTAAACGTCACCACTTCGCAGTCGTACTCGTCTTCCAGCCACTTGAGGATGACCGAGGTATCGAGTCCGCCGGAGTAGGCAAGGACGACTTTCTTGACGTTGAGTTTTGACATGAATTGCAGGCGCCTGGGATGCGGGAGGCGGCATTGTGCCTAGGCAGCGACGCAATATCTAGCAGGGCAGCGCAAAACTACTGTGGAGGCCGTGGGCGGCGTTGCGCACTCGCCTGCGGTCCTCATTTATCCACATAAACTCCGGTCCTCGTCTCGCGCGCGCCTTGCCCCCGGCCTTCCTCGCTACGTTTTGCGCTGCCCTGCACGCGCAAAACTACTGTGGAGGCCGTGGGCGGCGTTGCGCATTCGGCAGCGGTCCTCATTTATCCACATAAACTCCGGTCCTCGTCTCGCGCGCGCCTTGCCCCCGGCCTTTCCGGCTCACGCTTTGCGCTGCCCTGCACGCGCAAAACTACTGTGGAGGCCGTAGGCGGCGTTGCGCATTCGCCGGCGATGGAAGAAGGGGCGGCTACTGCGGCGCGGACACGCCGGCCAGCGCGCGCTCGAAAATCGCCATGAACGCGGCCGGCGCTTCGGCGTGCGGCCAGTGGCCGCCACCGGCAACGGTTTCGAGATGGTAATTGGCGAACAGACGTTCGATGTCCGGCAACTGTCGCGGTCCGATACGGTCGGACAGTTCCCCGCGAATGAACCAGGTATCGAGTGTCGCCCGTGCGTCGGCAGCGACCGGCAGCGGGGCGAGGATATGCGCCATCTGGTCCCGCAGTGCGGGCAGGTTGGCCCGCCAGCGCGCCTGTCCGCCGACGAACATCAGGTTCTGCAGGACAAACTGGCGCACCGCCTGTTCCGGGATCGCCGCGGTGAGTTCGCGGTCCGCGTCCGCGCGCCGCCGCACCGCATTGAGATCGAGAGCCAGCATGGCGGTGATCATTTCCACGAAACGGTCGGGGTAGCTGACCGGTGCGATGTCGATGTTTATCAACCGCGCGATGCCGCGCGCATCGTTCAGCGCCAGGGTCATGGCTGCCTTGCCGCCCATGCTGTGACCGACGAGGATAACGTCGTCGAGTTGCAGGGCTTCGATCACCGCGGTCACGTCGGCGGCCATGTCGAGGTAGGTCATCGACGGGTGATGCGGCGACTGGCCATGGTTGCGCAGATCGAGCAGGTAAAACGCGTAGTCGCCGGACAGCCGCCGCGCCACCGTCAGCCAGTTGCGCCCGGCGCCGAACAGGCCGTGGAGGACAACTACCGGAGGCCCGCTGCCGACCAGCTCATAGTGCAGCGCCAGGCTCATGGTGCGGCCTTCAGATAGTCGGGGATGCGGGCCGGATTGAGGTAGCGCTGCGGCCACACGCCGAGCAGGGCGATATCCTCCTCGATGCCGGCCATGACATCGAAATCGCGCAGCGCCTCCTTCGCCACCCAGGCGAACTCGGTGTGTTCGTGATTGAGGACCACCGTGCCGCTCGACCAGCGGTACTGAAAAAGATGGACCTCGAACTGACCGCCGTAATAGGTGTCGCGGATCGGTCCCAGGTAGCGGGTCTGTTCTACCGTATGACCGGGCCCGATCTCCTCGCACATTTCGCGGCGTGCGGCAGCCTGCGGGGTTTCGTTGGCCTCGATTTTGCCCGCCGGCAGACCCCACTGGCCGGGACCCAGCCGCGCGCTCGTCGCGCGCTTTAGCAGCAACAGACGGTCGTGCCGGTCGAGCATCAGGTTGAGCGCGTAGCGCGCGGTGGGTGGCGAGTTACTGACCATGGCGTAAGCCTACCGGATCCGCACCGCGCTGGCGCCACGCGGCTGTGTTTCCAAGTACGCGTGAGTGGCGTTACGCTGCCGCGGATGGAAGTAACTCGAGGACAGCGGGATTGATGACGGGGGCGATGTTTCACACGCGGGACAGGCCATGAGTATCCACATCGTGCGTCTCGGCACGCCGCGCCTGGCCGACGAGGGCCTGCGCATCGGCACCGTGCGGCGGCCGCCGCGGGGCGTGCGCAAGGAACACTACGCGAGCGCGAACTGGTACGACGTGTGGCTGCCGGAGCTGGCCCCGCAGGCGGACACGGTGCAACTCGCGCTGGCGGCACAAAGCGCTGCCGACTGGCAGCGTTTCGCGCGTCGTTATCGCAGCGAAATGCGCCGTCCCGAGGCCGCTCGTCTTCTCGACCTGCTTGCCGCACTGTCACAGCAGAGCAATTTTTCGGTCGGTTGCTACTGCGCCGATGCGGCGCGTTGCCACCGCTCGCTGCTCGGCGAGCTGCTCGCCGCGCGCGGCGCGACCCTGGTTGCGACCTAACAGGGTGGTGAAAAACTACTGCGGAGATCGTGCTCAGAAATAGCTGAGGCCGTCATTGCCGAGGCTGATGTCGGCGTGCTGCCAGGTTTTTTCGAATTCGGCGAACACACTCTGCGATTCCGCCGCCTTGCCCTGCTGGGCGAGGCTGGCGGCGAGGCCGTGCAGGGCCCAGCCATTACGCGGATGACGTTCGAGATCGGCGCGGAATACCGCTTCCGCATCCGCGCCGCGTTCGAGTTTGAGCAGCGCCGCACCGAGCAGGTGGCGATTGGGGAAAAACCAGTAGGGCGGCTCCATGTAGGGCAGCGCATCTTCGATCCGCACCGCGCTCTCGAGTTCGCTGATGTGGGTGGCGTGGTCGCCGGCGTCGGCCGCGATCGCGGCATTCAATACGTGGCCGGCGATTGCGAGCAAGGTGTCGGCCGGAAAGCCGAAGCGTTCGTAGGCGTCCGGGCCGTAATGCGCGGCGCTGTTCTGGTAGGCGCTACGTGATGCCAGCGCGGCTTCGGGCAACCCTTTGGCAGCCTCGGCGATGCCGCGTGCCGCATGCCACATGGCGGTGGCAAAAAAATGTCCGGCCCGCGGCTGCGCTTCGGCGAGTACTTCGTCCCAGCGCGCGAAGCGGATCAGGCCGAACATCGGCACGGCAAGAAACTGCTCGATGAGCGGGATCCCGGCGATCAGATCGATCGGAACATTGTCGGCGAGCTTGCGCGCCGCGGCGATCGCGACTGCACTGCGACCTTCGATGCTCGCGGTATACCAGCCGAAGTGGATGTTGTGCGGGTAATACAGCGCCGGGTAAAAGCCCTGGGCGCGGCACTGGTTGATATACGATTCATCGGCCAGCGCCGCGCGCTCGTTGGCGACGGTGGCGTCGTGGTAACGGCCGACGCGCAGGTAGATATGCGCCGGCATGTGGACGAGGTGGCCGACCCCGGGCGCCAGGCCCGCAAGGCGGTCGGCGCCGGCTTCGGCGCGCTCGGGGGTGTCCGATGCCTCGACGATATGAATGTAGAAATGGATCGCCCCGATGTGATCGGCGTTGCGGGCGAGGATGCTTTCGAGCAGGGCCACAACGGTGTCGGTCAGCGCTTTGGCGCTGCCGTCGGGGTTGTAGTATGCCCATGGCATCAAATTCATCAGCGCCTCGGCATAAATCGCCCCGCCGTCCAGATCGGCGGGAAACTGCTGAACGAATTTCCCCATGGCATCGGCATAAGCCTGGTCGAGCGGCCGACGCTCGGTGACCGCGGTGGGTGAATAGCGCAACTGCATCGCGGCGATATAGGCCTGCTCGCGCGGGGTGACTCGGGCCGCCAGGCTTTGCGCTTTGGCGGCGGCGGCCCACGCCGCCGGCTGGTCGGCCGGATCCATGGGTTTGTTGATGTTCGGTCCGAGCGCATAGGCCTCGCCCCAGTAACACATCGCGCACTGCGGATCGGCCTGCTGCGCGGCGCGGAACGAACGCACCGCCTCGGCATGATTGAAGCCGTAGCTCAGGGTCAGACCCTGGTTGAAATAGGTCTGCGCCAGAGCGGCGGTGGTGGTGATCGGCGCGTGGTGATCGCCGATATCGTCGAACAGCGGCGCCTCGGGCGGCGCCGGGGTCGCCGCAGCGACGCTGCTCGCGAACGCCAAATACAGCGCCGCGGCGCAGCCGGCGCGAAGCAGTGCGCGTGTTATCGGGTTATTCATCGTGGTTTCCTTCGCTGTTGCGCCCTGGCGCTCAGCCGAGGCGCGTGATTTCGACCCGCGCATCGAACGCATTCGAGCCGATGCCGCGGTCGCTGAGTCCGTCCGGCGTCAGGGCGTTGGCCGAGGAACCGTTGAGGGTCGAGGAGCCCCACCAGTTGAACGGCAGGAACACAACCCCGGCGCCGGTGTCGGTGGAGACGCGCGCGGTAACGTGGACTTCGCCCTGGTCGTTGGACACGTTGACCGCATCGCCGTCCTTGATGCCGCGCGCGGCGGCGTCGACCGGATTGATATTGATCTGCGGCACATGATGGGCGGTGCCCTTGTGCGGCAGGTTGACGTATTCGGAGTTGAGAAAGTGTCCGGTTTTGGCCGACACCAGGCGTAACGGCGGGCGCTGGTCGGGTGCGCCGCTTTCGACGATCGGCTCGTAGCCCGGCAGCGGATCGATGCCGCGCGCGGCGAGCGCCTCGGAATAAAACTCGGCTTTACCACTGGCGGTGGAAAAATTCCCCGTCGCGCGCGGGCGCCAGTCATCGGGCAGGTTGAGCGGCGCCCAGCCGGTTTCGAGCAGGCCTTCGAAAGTCACGCCGCGGATCATGTCGCTGCCGTTACCGAGCAGGCCACGGATCCGTTCCTCGTCGGAACTCAGCAGATACGGTTCGGTATAACCCATCGCGCGCGACAGCCGTCGGAACAGTTCGGTATTCGAAACCGCTTCGCCCAGCGGCGCGATCGCGGGCGGGTTCAGGGCGACGTAGGTGTGGCCCCACGACGGCATCAGCTCCCAGTGCTCGAACTGGGTCGTGGCGGGCAGGATGATATCGGCGTACAGCGCCGTTTCGGTCATGAACTGCTCGTGGACGACGGTAAACAGGTCGTCGCGTTTGAGCCCCGCGATCACCAGGTTCTGGTTCGGCTGAGTGACGACCGGATTGAGGTTGTAGACCATCATCCATTTGATCGGCGGGTCCATGTCGGGATCGGTGAGGCCTTTACCGAGCTGGGCGAGATGCACGGTGCGTTCGGGTTTCGGCAACTCGGGCGGGGGGAACACGACGCCATAGTCCATGGCGTCGAAAAAGAGGTTGGTGGTGAACTGGCACAGGCCGCCACCGCGTTCGCGGAACGCTCCGGTCAGCGCCGGCAGGCAGGCGACCGTGCGTACGCTCATGCCGCCGTTCGAGTAACGCTCCATGCCGACCATCAGGCGCAGCACCGCGGGTTTGGTCGCGGCGTAGCCCCGCGCGAGCTTTTCGATATCGGCGGCGCTGACGCCGGTGATCTCGGCAGCACGCTCGGGTGGGTAGTCCTTGAGCCGTTCGCACAGCCGATCGAAACCGAGCGTGTAGCGCTCGACGTAATCGGCATCGTGGAGTTCTTCGCGCACGATGACATGCATCATGCCGAGCGCCAGCGCGGCGTCGGTGCCCGGGCGCGGCTGGACATGCCAGTCCGCATGCGCCGCGGTCGGCGTGCGTACCGGGTCGACCACCACGACCTCGGCCCCGGCCCGGCGTGCCGCGCGGATCGGGCCACTCCACAAATGCACGTTGGTGGTTGCGGTATTGTTGCCCCAGATGAGGATATAACGGCTGTGGGCGAGGTCTTCGGGCAGCACCAGGTCACCCATGCCGAGCGTCGAGGCGACGCCCTCGAACGCGACGTTGCCGCAGATCGAGCGGTCGAGGCCGGTCGCGCCGAGACGCGCGAAAAACTGGTCACCGGCGTAGCGGTGCAGCAGGCCGATGGTGCCGGCGAAATTACACGGCATGGTCGCCAGCGGCCCGTCCTCGGCGAGGGTCTGCCGGAGGCGTTCAACCACGATCGCGAAGGCGTCGTCGAAACTGATCCGCTCGAATTCGCCGGCCCCTTTGTGGCCGGTACGGCGCAGCGGGTGGAGGATCCGTTGGTCGCTGTAGACCCGTTCCGGGTAGCGTTTGAGCTTGGAGCACAATGCGCCGCGGGTGAACGGGTGGTCCGCCGTTCCGGCCAGTTTGACCGCACGGCCGTCGTCATCGACCGTGACCTGCCAGGCGCAGGTGTCGGGGCAGTCATGAGGGCAGGCGCCATGCACGATTTTCATGGATTTGTGAGCCTCACTTGTATGGTTGCGCGATTGGCGGCTATTGTGCCGTGAGCCCGGCACGCTGCACAGCATAGCAGGGTTGAAGCCGGTCGCCGGACGTCGGCCCGGACCGCCATCGAAGCGTTGCGAGGAGCCGCCATGTCAATCAGGATCACAGCTTGTTTACTTTTACTCGGCGGCGCGCTGTATGCCGCGACCCCGAGCGCGCTGCAGACACGGCCGGTGCTGAGCCTCGACCAGGCCAAGCGCATGGCTGACGCCTGCGAAGCACTGGCCGCCACGCAGGGTTGGCGGCGCGTCAATATCGCGATTTACGACGACGGCGGCAATCTGAAGCTGTTTCGTCGCCAGGTCGCCGCCTTTCTGCACAGCATTCGGATTGCCCAGCTCAAGGGTCATACCGCGGCCGGCATGCCGCGCTCGACGCGCGCCCTCGGCGACATCGCCTTCGCCGATCCGGCCCGACCCAACGGCATCGAGCAGGTGCCCGGCTTCGTGGTATTTCCGGGTGGCCTGCCGATCCTGACCGCTGCCGGCGAGCAACTCGGCGGCATCGGGGTCAGCGGTGCGACCGCCGACCAGGACGAACAATGTGCTCAGGCCGGCCTCGACGCGATTGGAGACGAATTGAAATGATCGGCGCCGCCCTGCGCCGGACACGCGGTGTGCTGGCCCTGGCCTGGCTGCTGGTGGTGGTCCCGGCGGCGGCCTATGAAAGCGAACAGCAGGACTTTGACCTCGAGGTCGTCGCGCGCGGTCTGGACCACCCCTGGGGCCTCGCCTTTCTGCCCGACGGCGGCATGCTGGTTACCGAACGCGGCGGTCGCCTGCGACGCGTGGAGAACGACGGCCGACTGTCACCCCCGCTGAGTGGACTGCCGGCGATCAGCGCCGTCGGCCAGGGCGGCCTGTTGGATGTTGCACTGCACCCGCGGTTCGCCGAAAACCGGCTGATTTACTTGTCTTACGCGGCCGGCGAGGGCAACGAATACGGCACCGAGGTAGTGCGGGCGCGGCTCGATACCGATGCGCTCACCGAACTCGAGGTCATTTTCCGCGCGCTGCCGAAATTCAGCGGCGGCCGCCACTTCGGATCGCGGTTGCTGTTTCTGCCCGATGGCACGCTGCTCATTACCCTGGGCGATCGCGGTCACCGCCCGAACGGTCAGAATCTCGGCACCCACCCCGGTTCGATCATCCGCCTCAACGACGACGGATCCGTGCCCGCCGACAATCCCTTTACTGACCTCGACGGTGTGCGCGCGGAGATTTTCACGTTTGGCAATCGTAATGTGCAGGGCATCGCGCTCGATCCGGACAGCGCCACGGTGTGGGCCACCGAGCACGGCCCGCAGGGCGGCTGCGAACTCAACCACATCGTTGCCGGCAGCAATTATGGCTGGGCCGAGATCACGTACGGGCGCAACTACGGCAGTGGCACGCGCATCGGCTCCGGCGAGACGCGCGCGGGGGTCGCCGAACCCGCGCACCAGTGGACGCCTTCGACGGCGCCGTCCGGGCTGGCTTTCTATGGCGCGGACAGGTTTCCGGCCTGGCGCGGTAATCTGTTTGCCGGTTCGCTCAAGTTCCGCATGTTGTCGCGGCTGGTGCTCGAACACGGCAAGGTCGTGCACGAGGAACGCCTGCTCAACGACGTACTCGGACGTATCCGTGATGTGCGAACGGGGCCGGATGGCTTTATCTACCTGTTGACCGACGCTCCCGATGGGGTGATCGCGCGACTCAAGCCGGCGGTCACCGGCGAATAGCGTGGCCGCAGCCGAGCTGAGCGCCGCCGCGCAGCGCGTGCAGGATGCCGTCAAGGCACGCGGTTTCGATTTCGAGGTGCGGGAGTTGCCGGCGTCGACTCGCACCGCCGCCGATGCGGCGGCGGCGATCGGCTGCGATCTGGATCACATCGTGAAGTCGCTGATTTTTCGTCGTCGCGCCAGTGACGGGGCGGTGCTGGTGCTGGCCTGCGGCGGCAAGCAGGTCGACACGCAGAAGCTCGCCCGCCTGGTCGGCGAACCGGTCGAGCGCGCCGACGCCGATTTTGTCCGTACCTGCAGCGGTTTTGCCATCGGCGGCATTCCGCCGCTCGGTCATGCGCGCCGCCTGCGTACGCTCATCGACCGCGATTTGCTCGCCGCGGCACAGGTGTGGGCGGCCGCCGGTACGCCCCACGCGGTGTTCGCGCTGCCCGGTTCCGCGCTACCGGAACTCACCTGTGGTGATGTCGTCGACATCACTCGAGATTGAAAACGAGGTCGCGCGTGTCCATCGTACCCGTCATCGATCTCGCTGCCTGCGCCGACCCGCTGCAGCGCCGTGCGGTGGTCGAGGCGGTCGGTCGGGCCTGCCGCGAGATCGGGTTTCTGATCATCTCCGGTACCGGTGTCGATGAGCCGACGATCGAGACCGCGGCGCGCGCATGCCGCAGTTTTTTTGCGCTCGACAGCAGCGCCAAGCTCGCCGCCGCGCGGCCCGACCCGACCCATATCCGTGGCTACTCCGGTATCGGCAGCGAAGCACTGGCGCAACTCGAGCGCGATATCGTGCCGCCGGATCTCAAGGAATTGTTCGACGTGGGCCCGATAAACGTGCCGCGCGACGACCCGTACTATGCGCCAGCACGGGCAGGCGCCAGTTTCGCCCCGAACGTCTGGCCGCCCGCCGCGCCTGCACTTGAACCGGCGCTGGCGGCGTACTTTCGCGCCATGGAGCGACTCAGCCTGGTTCTCGCTCACCTGTTTGCCGAAGCACTGGCCTTGCCGGCGAATTATTTCGACGACAAGCTCGATCGCCATATCTCGATCCTGCGCGCGAACTACTATCCGCCGCAGCGCACACCACCGCGGCCGCGACAGTTGCGCGCCGGTGCACATACCGATTACACCGCGTTTACAATTTTGTGGCAGGAAGCGGTCGCCGGCGGTGGTCTGCAGATCCGCAATCGTGCCGGCGCGTGGCAGGATGTGCCGGCCGCACCCGGAACGATGGTTGTGAACATCGGCGATTCGCTGGCGCGCTGGACCAACGACGCCTGGGTCTCAACCATGCATCGGGTCGTCAATCCGCCGGCTGCGATCGCTGCCGACAGCGCGCGTTTGTCGCTGGTTTACTTCTGCCAGCCGAATTACGACGCTGTTATCGAGTGCCTGCCGTCATGTACCGGACCCGGCCTGCCTGCGCGCTATCCGCCGATTGCGAACGGTGCCTTCCTGGCCATGAAATTCGCCGAGCAGCAGTCGACCGGTTGATCCCTTGCGCGCGACGCCGCCGTCCGGTCACGTTGTCGGACCCGCGCACACGCGCTGCAGGAACGGCACCATGATCGCCGCGACTGCCTGCGGATTGTCTTTGAACGGCCAGTGGCCGCTGTCGTCGAGGTAGTGGATCTCGGCGCGTGGAAACGCTTCGGTCTGCATCTCGGCGTAGCGCCAGGGCAGATACATATCGGCCTTGCCCCAGATCACCAGGGCGTTGAGATCGCGCGGTTTGAGCGCGGCGACGGCTTCGTCGGCGGCGCCGGAGATTTCGTTCGTGGCGCGGTAGAGTTTGAGTACCGCACGGCGCGTACCGCGATCGAAATTATCGAACATGCTGTCGATGAACGAAGCCGGCAGACCGCGCGGGTTACCGAGCTTAAGTAACTGGTGGAATCCGAAGCGGGTGGTGGTGGCCATGAATAGTTCGCCGATCAGCGGCAGCCGCCAGATGCGCGCCAGGTAGTGCCAGCGGTAGTCGCGCAGGATCCCGACGTTGATCAGGGTGATGCTGGCAACGCGTTCGGGGTGAGCGGTGGCCCAGGCCAGCCCCCATGGACCGCCAAAGTCATGCACGACCAGGTGCGCGCGGGTGATGCCCCGCTCCTCGAGCAGGGCATTCAGGTGCTCGGCGTAACCCGCCACCGTGTAGTTGAACCCGGCCGGCTTTTCGGCCGTACCGAAGCCCGGCATGTCGGGCGCCAGGACCCGCGAAAAAGCTGCCACCTGCTCGCCCAATTCGCGCCAGTCGGCGCCGCAGCCGGGGTTGCCATGGACAAAAACCACGGCGCTGTCGGCGCTGCCGCCAATGTCGATACAGGGTGTCCTCACCCCGTTGATCAGCAACTGTTCCGCATTCATTGATTTGCCTCGTGTGGCGCTGCCCGTGAACCACGCACAATAACACCGCTGCGGCCGATCGCCAGGGCGCGGAAAAATGCGGCCAGCGGAGCGACTATGACGTTACCGACAGATTACGCAACGATCGCCACGGTCATCGCGGTGGGCGGAGCGCTCGGTCTGTTCCTGCTCGGCATGATCATCATGACCGAAGGCCTGCGCGCGCTGGCCGGTGAGACCATACGTCGCGCTCTGATGCGTTTTACGCGTACCCCGACGTCGGGGGCAATAACCGGCGCGGTAAGCACCGCCGTGCTGCAGTCTTCGAGCGCCACCACAGTCGCCGCGGTCGGTTTCGTCGGCGCCGGGTTGATGAGTTTCCCGAACGCGCTTGGCATCATCTTTGGCGCCAATATCGGCACCACCATCACCGGCTGGCTGGTGGCTTTGATCGGTTTCAAGCTCAAACTGGCGAGCCTGGCCCTGCCGCTGGTGCTGTGCGGTGCGCTGCTGCGCCTGTTTACCCGCGGGCGCAGCGCCGATGCCGGGTTTGCGATCGCCGGCTTCGCCCTGATTTTTGTCGGCATCGATGCGCTGCAGGCATCGATGCGCGGTCTCGAGGGCACGATCAGCTTCGCCGCCATGCCCGCCGCTGGCTTTGCTGAGCGTCTGCGGCTGATCGCGCTGGGCGCAGCATTCGCGGTGGTAACGCAGTCGTCGAGCGCAACGGTCGCCGCCGCGTTGACGGCACTGGCAACCGGGCTGGTCGACCTGCCACAGGGGCTGTGCCTGGTGATCGGCGCCGATATCGGTACGACCGCCACCGCCGCGCTGGCTTCCATTGGCGCTTCGACCGAGGCCCGTCGTACCGGTCTGTCGCACGTGCTCTACAACGTCCTGACCGGCGCCCTGGCGCTGTTGCTGATCGGTCCGTATCTCGCCGTGCTGTCGCGCTGGGCGCCCGAACACCTCGCCGCCGAGAGCGGTTTTGCCCTGGTCGCTTTCCACACCGGTTTCAACCTGCTCGGCGTGTTGATGATATTGCCGCTTTCGGGCCGCTTCGCGACGTTTGTCACCTGGCTGATCCGGGCCCGCGCCGACGAATTGTTTGTCGGGCTCGAGCGCCGGTTGCTCGACCAGCCGTCGCTGGCCCTGGCCGCCCTGGGGCGTGTGCTCGACGCTGCGTTTGCGCGCCTGCTCGACATCCTCGATCAGCAGCTCGGCGACCAGCGCAATGACGCCGAGCGGATGCTGCCACGCCTGCAACGACTGCTCGACGAAGCCCAGGACTATCTCGCTGAAATCAGGCCACCAACGACCACCAACGGGGAGTGGGCGTCGCTGCTGGCACTGATCCACGCACTCGACCACCTCCAGCGTCTGCACGAACGGCTCGAAGAACCGCCGCTGCGTCGCTACACGGGCGCCGCCGGGAGTGACCTTCACGAGGTGCCTCGGCAGCTTGTGGCGGCGATTGCCGCACTTCGAACCGCCACCGCGAACGGGCGCTGGGGCGCCGTCAGCGTTACGGCGGCGTCAGCACATACCGCCATCGAGACCCTCGCCGCGCAGTTTCGCACGTCCATAACCGACGCCATGGCGAGACACGAAGTCGATGTCGAATCGGGCAGCGCGCGGCTGGCGGCGGCGCGCTGGCTCGAGCACGTGGCGCGGCATCTGGCCCGCATCAGCTTCCACCTCGAGGCCGCGGCCCGCGCCCAGGGTCGGTGAACGACGGCGGCCGGTACGCCCGTGCATTGCAGCTCGAGCGCGGCGGGTGATCCGGGCCCATCGATCTAATATTATGGCCGGCCGCTTTTCGTATTCTGAAGGAACGCAAGCCCATGACCGAAGCAGTTATCGTTTCCACCGCCCGCACACCGCTGTGCAAAAGCTGGCGCGGCTCTTTCAACATGACCCACGGCGCCTCGCTGGGCGGGCATGCCGTGGCAGCGGCCATCGAACGGGCCGGCATCGCGGCGGCCGAGGTCGAGGACGTGATCATGGGCTGCGCCAACCCCGAGGGTGCGACCGGACACAATATCGCCCGCCAGATTGCGCTGCGCGCCGGGCTGCCGGTTGAAGTGTCGGGAGTGACGGTCAATCGCTTCTGCTCGTCCGGGCTGCAGACCGTGGCGCTGGCCGCGCAGCGCGTGATTGCCGGTGAGGCCGATGTTTTTGTTGCCGGCGGCGTGGAGTCGATTTCCTGCGTCCAGAACGAAATGAATTCGCACTTCGTGCAGGACCCCGGCCTGCTCGAGCAGAAACCGGAAATCTACTGGTCCATGCTGCAGACCGCGGAACAGGTCGCGAGCCGTTACAAGATTTCGCGTGAGGATCAGGACCACTACGGGGTGCAGAGCCAGCAGCGTGCCACCGCCGCCCTCGAAGCCGGCAAGTTCAATGACGAAATCGTGCCGATGAAAACGACGATGAAAATCGTCGACAAGGACACCGGCGCCGAGTCGACCCGCGAAACCACCGCCAGCCAGGACGAAGGCATCCGCCCCGGCACGACCTACGAAGGCGTGTCCCAGATCCGCCCGGCCCTGGAAGGCGGGGTGATCGCGGCCGGCAACGCCAGCCAGTTTTCCGACGGCGCCTCGGCCCAGGTCATCATGAGCGACAAGCTGGCCGCCAGTAAGGGCCTGTCGCCGCTCGGTGTGTTCCGCGGCTTTGCCGTGGCCGGCTGCGAGCCCGACGAAATGGGCATCGGCCCGGTGTTCGCGATCCCGAAACTGCTCAAGCGGCTGGGCATGAAAGTCGGCGATGTCGACCTGTGGGAACTCAACGAGGCGTTCGCGGTGCAGGTGATTTATTGCCGCGACAAGCTCGGCATCGACAACGACAAGCTCAACGTCAACGGCGGCTCGATCGCGGTCGGCCACCCGTATGGCGTGACCGGCAGCCGCCTGATCGGGCACGCCCTGATCGAAGGCAAACGTCGCGGCGCAAAAAATGTCGTGGTGACGATGTGCGTCGGCGGTGGTATGGGCGCGGCCGGATTGTTTGAAGTGTGCTGAGCGTGGCCGGGGCTGCGCAGGCATCGAAACCGCCCGTCAGCGCGGGTGACCAGCAGGAGTGACGCGATGACCAGCTTGAGACTATTGCCCGTCGCAGTACTGCTGAGCGCGCTCGCGGCGTGTTCGGAGCAGGCGCCGCAGGAAAACGTTTTCAAGGCCCAGACCGACGCCCTCGACAAGGCCGAAGCGGCCAACCAGATGCTGGAAGACGCGGCTGCAGCGCAGCGCAAAGCAATCGAAGAACAGGGCCGTTAACGCCGGGCGGCAGCTAGCCTGACCCGGCGATACATTTCCAAGGAGAACCATTATGCCGTTACCACAAGACATCTCACCGTTGAATTCCGAACTGATGGACACCCTGGTCGAGGCGAGCAAAACGCAATGGATGCCGCAGGCCAACGATCCCGAGCGCGCGTTCATGAAAATACTCTGGACCGGTTCGGAATCCGGCTCCTGGGCGGTCCTGTTCCGCTGGCTGAAGGGCTACGTTGCGCCACAGCACAAGCACCTCGCGGCGTCGCATACCTTTATCCTTTCGGGCAAGCTGCAGGTCCGCGACGGCACGCTCAATGCAGGCGACTACGTTTATGAGCCGAATGGCATGCTGCACGGCGCCACCACCGCGCTGGAAGACACTGAGTACCTGTTTATTTGCAATGGCGCGGTATTGTTCTACGACGAGGACGGCTTTACCCAGTACCTCGGCTGGGAAGAACTGGAACGCATGAAGGCTGCCTGGATGGCCGAGCAGAAGAGCGCCGCTGCCTGATCTGATTATCGGGTGAAGCTCTACTGGTTCCAGGTCGCACCGAATCCAACCAAGGTGCGGCTGTATATCGCCGAGAAGAACCACGGCGGGGCGGCCATCGACTGTGAATCGGTGGTCGTCAGGATCCCCAAGGGCGAGCAGAACGAGCCGGCGTTCCTGGCCAAGAATCCGTTTGGCGCGGTGCCGGTACTGGAACTCGACGATGGTTCAACCCTCATCGAGTCACTGCCCATCATTGATTACCTCGAGGAACTCTACCCGCAGCCGCCGTTGTGGGGCGACAGCGCGCGATCGCGTGCGCGCGCCCGCGAACTCGAACGCATCGCCGATGTCCGTCTGCTGAGCGCTATCGCGCGCTACATCCATGCCACGCGGTCGCCGACCGGGCTGGCGCCGAACCCGGGCGTCGCTGAACAGGCGCGTGGACAGTGGCCGAAACCGCTGGTTTACCTTGATCGAGTGCTGAACGATGGCCGCAATTTTCTGTGCGGTGATACCCCGACGGTTGCGGATTGCACGCTGGCCTGCGCACTCCAATTTGCGCGTTTTGCCGAACTCGATCTCGAACTCGACCAGACCTATTGCCACCTCGCACGCTGGGATCGCGGTTACCGCGACCGCGAGCCCGCTAAAGCTGTACTGACGCTTTGAGCGCAGTGTCCGCCGGCCATCGCCTGTATGGCGTCGAGGCGTCCTACTATGCCGGCAAGATCCGCGCCTACCTGCGCTACAAGCGGATTCCGTTCGAAGAGATCCAGGCCTCACGCGCCGTGTTTGCCGAGGTCATCATGCCGCGGGTTGGCTGGCCGGTGATCCCGGTCATCGTCACTGCCGACGACGTGACCCTGCAGGACACCTCGGAGATGATCGATTTTTTCGAGGCGCGATATTCGACCCCGGCCATCATGCCGACCTCGGCGCCCGGTCGCGCGCTCGGCTACTGGCTGGAGTTGCTCGGCGACGAATGGTTGAAGATGCCGGCGCTGCATTATCGCTGGAATCACAATTACGATTTTTCCGTCGCCGAATTCGGGCGCAATAACGATCCCGACTACAGCGCCGAACAACAGCGCCGGGTCGGCGAAAAAATTGCCCGCACCTTTCACGGCTGGCTGCCACGCCTCGGCATCACCGCCCGCAGCGCGCCGGTCATCGAGGCGGGGTACCTCGAATTTCTTGCCCTGTTCGATGCCCACCTCGAGGACCATCGCTACCTGCTCGGCGACACGCCGACGCTCGGCGATTTCGCCTTCTACGGTCCGCTGTATGCGCACCAGTATCGCGACCCGGCTTCGGGCCCCATCATGCGCCGGCACGCGCCGCGCGTTTGCGCCTGGGTCGAGCGTTTGCGCGAGGGGCAGGGCCGGCCGGTCGAGACCTTGCCCGCTACAGAACCGCCGGCGGGGCTGATTGCACTCGCGGCCTGCCTCGCGCGCGATTTTGTGCCGATCCTGGTCAATGAAATCATGGCTTTCCAGCGCTGGCTTGCCGATCACGATGAGGCTGGCGAATTGCCGCGTTATTTCGGCGAACACAGCGTCGCACTCGGCCGTGGTGGCAGCGACCTGATCACCGAAACACGCGCCCTGTTCAGCTATGATCAATGGATGCTGCAGCGTGTGCTCGATGTTTATGACCGCGCCACCGACGCCGAGCGGCGGGCGATTCGGGCGCTTTTTACGCGCATCGGCGCCGCTGCGATCCTCGATCTGAAACTCGAAACCCGGGTCGCGCGGCACGAGTTCCGCCTGCATCGCGAATCGCCCGGTAACTGCCACTCGGCGACCTGAGGCGCCTGTACGGGACGCTCATTTGCCCGTCAATCATCACGTCCGCGCCTTGCGTGCCTGCCTGATTGCCTTACACTGCCGTTCCGATACGAACGCCGAGAAACAGGATTATTGCTATGTCTGAGACTACCGAGGTTCACCAGCGCATCAAATCGCTGGTTACGTCCGATCCCGTGGTGCTGTTCATGAAAGGCACCCGCGAGCAGCCGCAGTGCGGCTTTTCAGCGACCGTGATCGGGATCCTGGAATCGATCGGGCCGCAATACAGCACCGTCAATGTCCTCGAGGATCCCGCCATCCGTGAGGGCATAAAAAGTTATTCGGAATGGCCGACGATCCCGCAGCTGTATATCGACGGCGAGTTTGTCGGCGGCTGCGACCTGGTCCAGCAGATGTATACCGCCGGTGAGCTACATCGTGCGCTCGGCCTCGAGGCGGTCGAAGCGCGGGTGCCGACCATCAGCATCAGCGATGCCGCCGCGGACGCAATCCGCGAAGTCAACGGCCAGCATCCGAATCTCGCCGTGCACCTCAAGATCGATCGCGCCTATAACCACGAGTTTTCCCTGGCGCCGGCCAAGGGCCATGAAATCGTTGCCCATGCCAACGACATCGACATCCTGCTCGATATGGATTCCGCGCAACGCGCCGAAGGGCTCGCCATCGACATGGCCGAGACCGCGGACGGTGCCGGGTTCCAGATCACCAATCCGGGTGCGCCGGCGCCGGTAGCGCAACTGACCGTACAGGAACTCAAGGCCATGATGGACGCCGGTCAGCCCCTGCACCTGTTCGACGTCCGCGAACAAAGCGAACGCGATATTGCCAGTATCGAAGGTTCGCGTCTGCTCGACGAGGCAGCGGTCAAGTTCATCGATGACCTGCCGCGCGATGCGCTCCTGGTGTTTCAATGCCATTCGGGTATGCGCTCGCAATCGGCGGCGGAATATTTCCGGGCCCAGGGTTTCACCAACGTGCGTAACCTTGCCGGCGGCATCGATGCCTGGTCTCAGCACATTGACGCCAGTGTGCCGCGTTACTGAAGCGCGCGGTGATGCTGGTCCGCTATGACATAACTCACTCGACAACCTATCGGTATCGCTCCGAGGTCACGTTCGGCGAACACCGGGTGATGTTCCGGCCGCGCGAAAGCCACGATCTGCGGGTCCTCGCGACCGACCTCAAGGTCAGCCCCGAGGCCGAGGTGCGCATGATCCAGGACCAGTTTTCCAACTCGGTGGCGCTGGTTACGTTCCTGGCCCCGGCGACGACCCTGGAAATCGTGTGTTCGTTCACGATCGAGTACGCGCGCGGCGGTACTCATGACCTGCCACTGCTGCCGATCGCGGAGATTTATCCGTTCGCGTACTCGATGGACGAACGCCTCGATCTCGAGCACTACCTGCGGCCGCATTACGAGGATCCCGAAGGCAAGCTTACGCACTGGGCGCGCCAGTTCCTGCGCACCGACGGCCCGACCGGCACGCGCGCGATGCTGCTCGACATGAACCAGGCTATACGGGATCAGTTCACCTACGCCGCGCGCGATGCGGAAGGCACCCAGCCGCCGACCGAAACGCTCGCGCTGGGCAGTGGCACGTGTCGCGATTTTGCGCTGTTGATGATGGAGGCCTGTCGTCAGCTCGGCATCGCCGCGCGCTTCGTCTCCGGTTATCTCTATGACCCGGCGCTCGATCGCGACGGCGATAATGACGAGGGGGTGACCGGTGCGGGCGTCACCCACGCCTGGCTGCAGGCCTATCTGCCGGGCGCGGGCTGGGTTGCGTTTGACCCGACCAATAACCTGCTCGGTGGCGATCAGCTGATCCGGGTCGGGGTGGCGCGCGACCCGCGCCAGGCGTCGCCGGTTTCCGGCAGCTGGTCCGGAGCCGGCGATGCGTATGAAGGTTTGAGTGCGACCGTGCAGGTGCGGCGCCTGCCGGTTTCGGAGTGGTTGTAGCGTTTCAGGCTCGAGCCACCGGCATCGACAGCGGTCCCCTGAACGCCCAGCCGCCAAACGGCACCTCGCCGTTCAGGCGCAACCCGGGCATGCGCTGAAACAACAGCGGCAAGGCAACGTCGGCGATCAGACAGCGCGAGGCCGCGGCGCCGGCGCAGAAGTGTGGTCCGGCGCCGAAGGCAATGGCCTTGCTGGTATCGCGCTCCAGATCGAAGTGATCGGCGCGCTCGAATACCGTGGCGTCGCGGTTGGCCGAACCGAACATAAAAAATACTCGGTCGTCGGCGCTTAGTTCGATGCCGTTCCAGGTCGCGTCCTGCGCGATCCGGCGCGGACTCATGCCGATCGGCGAAATCCAGCGTGCGTACTCTTCGAATGCCTGCAGCCAGCTGGCATCGCCATTCAATATTCGCGCCAGCTGCTCGGGGTGCTGCAGCAGCGCCCAGGTCGTGCCGGCGATGGCGTCGCGCGGTTCGTTCTGGCCGCCGCTGATGGTCAGCTTGATATTGGCGCGCACGCTTTCCAGCGCCTGGCCGGCGCGGGTGAGGATGCTGAGCAGGCTGTAGTCCGGTGCGTGTTCAACGACGGCCAGGCGCTGATCGATGGCGGCGTCGATGGCGGCCGTGGCGTGATGGCAGCGCGCCTCGATAGCGGCATCGCCGGCATAGTTGGAGCAGCCGTCGATCATGCCCTGCGACGCGGCGTCCATCTCGGCCGGGGTCATGACCGTGAGTCCGGTGATTTCGCGCAGCGCATTGGCCGACACCGGCATGGCGTAATCTCGCACCAGGTCGAATTCCGCGCGTGTTTCGAGATCAGCCAGGATTGCCAGCGCGTAGCGTTCGAACTGCGCGCGCCAGTGGTCGCGTACGGTTTTCGGCGACAAGGACGGAAACGCCTGTTTGCGTTCATGTTGATGGGCGGCGCCGTCCTTGCGCATCATGTTCTGGCCCATCAGGGTGGTCATCAGCCCGGCCGGCTGGTCGGACGAGAACACCGCGATATTTTTTTCACAGGCGAAAATGTCATCGCGGCGAGTGAACAGAACCGCATTGAGCTGCGGTACAAAGGCGATCGGCGCGCGCTCGCGCATCTCGGCGAGGGCCGGGTAGGGATCGCGCCAGAAGGCGTCGGCGTCGATATTGAACTCGGGCGGGGCGGGCACGGGTGTAACCTTTGCGTTATCGGGCTCGAGTGTTCAGTGTAAGCGTCGCGCGGGCGGCGACGCCAGCCGCGCGCTGCAGCCACTTTTTTGCGCTATTGGGCAGGAGCAGGACATGAAAGTCACTCGATTCTTTACCACCGACGAGCAGGGTTCGCGCTTCGAGGACCTCGACATCGCGCTGCCTGAGGCTGTCACTGACAGCTTTGGTAATGTCTACCAGGTATCCCGCGCCGTCGCCGGCAACAGCGTGCTGGTTGAATTGCCGGCCGGGCTCGACCAGGACTGGCATTGCGCCCCGACCCGGCAACTGGTCTGTGTTCTGCGCGGGCGCGTTGAGGTCGAAACCAGCGACGGCGCAACTCGCCAATGGTCGGCGGGTGGCCTGTTCCTGGCTGACGATACCACCGGCCAGGGCCATCGTACCCGCGTACTCGAGGGGCCCGCGCAGCTATTGTTCACGCGGCTAATGGAGGATTTCAATCTCGATGCCTGGTGTGCAAAATCGGAACCTTGCTGATTAATCGAAAACCGGAATGTCCCGGCCTTAGCGTGGTGAACAACGAGTTGGCGACAGTCGGTGCGAGAGGCGTCAGGCGTCGGGCCATTTCAAGGTTTCGTTGTATGATTGACCCTCTCAGTCATTGCACGCCGGGCCCGGCGATTAAGCGGCAAATGAAGTTGTGCGGGTATTTATTCTAGAACCTTCCCTGATCGACCACGATCGAACTCATGCGGCCAATGCTGTTTTGGGTCACACAACAGCACTACAAGCCGCGCGGATCAAGTGCGAGTGGGTGGTAAATCGGTCCGCTACTATCCAGCACGGCGCCGTGCCAGTCCATCGCCTGTTCGAATATACCGCTTACGATGACGTGCGCCGGGGTTGTACCAAACGATGGCAGCGCTGGCTGGCGATCCCGCGCTATCGTGCACTAGGCGGATCAACGGTTGAGGCATTGGCCAGCCTGTTCGCGGCGACCAACGTGACACATCGGGATCACCTGTTGGTAGTCACTACGGACTGGCTGATGTTGAAAGCACTCGATGCCTTGTCACGACGCAAGCGATTTTTCGGCAATTTTCCCCGTATTCACCTGATATTCATGTACGAACAGGCGAATTGGATGACGGCCGCCTACCCATACAAAAAAATGATCCGTGCGGTCGCAGCGATGTCTGCCCGGCAGCTTGAAATATTCATTTACACTGAAACCGCGGCGCATTCAAAAAATTTGTCTTTTGCCTTGAACGCAGAGGTCGCGGTGTATCCCTTCCCGTCGCTTCCACCAACGCGAAAATTACCACTAAATGCGCACGGCAAGTTGCGGGTGAGTGCGCTGGGCGGCGGACGCCGAGACAAGGGCTTCGCGTTGCTGCCAGCGATAGTGCGTTCGTTTAACCGAAGTTATACGGACGAACGTCCGCTGGAGTTTGTAATCCAGCGACCGCGACCTGAGGATCGCCTCACGGTTGCCGAACGGGAGCTTGAAGGTATCGACAATGTCGTACTGCTGGCTAACCGGCTCGACCAGACCGAGTATGAAGAATCCCTGGCGCGCGCCGATATCGTTTTGCTGCCATACGAGCGAAATGCCTATCGAGTACGCGGTTCCGGGGTGGTCAACGAGGCGGTGGCCGCGGGCAAGGTTATCCTGTGCACCGAAGGAATCTCCCTGGCTGAACAGATCCGCTGCGGCAACGGTGCGGTGGCGACTACACCGAACTCGTACGCGCGGCGGCTGGTTGAATTTGTCAACGACTGGGAGCGCTTCCAGGCAGCGGCTGCGGCCGCCGGCGAAGCCTATCGAAGGGACTATTTCGACAATGCGTTGGTGTCCCGGATCCGTGGCATTGGTTGAACGATCCGCTGTTGGACCGCTATTGAGGAGTCTTGGCTTATGAAGATTTCCGTTACAGGTGGACTGGGGTTCATCGGCACAACTCTGGTCACCAAACTACGTGAGGAACTCGACGCAGAGGTAGTAATCCTGGATAACCTGTCAAACCCCAGCGGTGACCTTGAAATCGGTGACCGGGTGTCGCACCTCAACGGGGATATCAGAGATCCAGACGCCATCAAAGACGCCCTCGAAGGCAGTGACGCGGTGGTCCATCTGGCCGCGCACACTCGCGTTATCGAATCGATCGAAGATCCGAGGATCAATTTTGACATCAATGTCGTCGGTACATTCAATATTCTGGAAACGATGAGAAGCAGTGGCATTCAGCGCTTCGTTGGCGCCTCTACGGGTGGCGCGATACTAGGCGAGGCAGAGCCGCCCATTTCCGAAGAGATGCCGGCCAAGCCAGCGTCTCCCTATGGCGCTTCCAAGTTGGCCGGTGAGGGTTACTGCTGGGCCTATGCGCAATCATACGGCCTCAAGGCAGCGAGCTTGCGTTTCTCGAACATATACGGTCCCCATTCTCGCCACAAAAGCAGCGTTGTTGCCGCCTTTTTGAAGGACATCTTGGAGCGCGGCATGGTGACCGTCTACGGTGATGGTTCGCAGACCCGCGACTATCTTTTTGTAGAAGATCTGTGTGACGGCATCATTGCTTCCATCCAGCACGGTGTGGAAGGCGTTTATCAACTGGGGTTCGGTAAACCAACTTCCGTCAACGAGTTGATAGCCATCATTCGCAAGGTAACTGGCATCAAATTTGATGTTGACTATCAGGATTTCCGTGCCGGCGAAATACTACACACCTATTGCAATATTGAGCAGGCGCGGACGCGCTTCGGCTATAACCCGGCCACGGAGCTTGCCGACGGTGTGGCCAAGACCTGGGAATGGTTTTCGAGAACATACGCTGTTGGTTCTTAACGGTGTCAATTCGGGTCGCCAATCTGTGTTACGCCGATAGTGGCGGGGGCGCAGCACTGGGCGCTCAGCGATTGCACAAGGCTTTTCGTAGTCAGGGTGTCGATTCGAAGCTTTATGTGATCAAAAAGCTCACCGACGATGACACCGTCGTTGAACTACCGGTAAGCCAATTGCGCCGACGTTTGGCGCGCCAGATCGGGCGCCTTATGCTTGCCTGCCAACGTTCAGAAAATCCGATTGTTCGAACATTGAATGTTTTTCCGAGCGGCGCCGGCAGGTTTCTCAACAGTCTTGATTGTGATGTCATCCAAATGCATTGGATAGGCTCCAATACCATTTCAATTGGGGAGATCGGCAGGCTCAATAAGCCTGTTGTGTGGAAGTTGCCTGACATGTGGGCGTTTTGCGGCAGCGAGCATTATTTGCTGCCCGATGACGTCGAGCGTTTCGCCGACGGTTATTCTTCGAGTAACCGCCAAACACACGACCGGGGCTTAGACATTGACCGCCTGGTGTGGCGATACAAGCGAAAGCAATGGCGCGGCACGAACCTGTCCATCGCAGGTCCAAGCCGCTGGATCACGGCGTGCGCCAGTCGCTCGAAACTGTTCGCGGGTGCCCGTATCCGGCACATTTTTAACCCGCTTGATACTGATCACTACGCGCCACGCGACCGCAACACTGCGCGCGACCGATTCGGTTTGCCACACCGCAAACAGCTTATTGCTTTTGGCGCGATGAACGCGACATCGGATCCAAGGAAAGGCTACGCATACCTGCGTCAGGCGATGGCACACTTGGAGGGGCGAATTGACACTAACGATCTGGCGTTCGTAGTGATCGGATCTGTCCGCGAAGAGCCGCTGACGCAGTCGGGCTTCACCGTTTATTCACTTGGAACGATCGACGACGAAGACGCACTCATCGATGTTTACAACGCTGTTGACGGAGTGGTGGTGCCGTCACAGGCCGACAACCTTCCGAACGTAGTCAAGGAAGCGACGTGTTGTGGTATCGCGTGTGCGGGTTTCGATGTCGGCGGTATGCCGGACATGATTGAGCATCAGCATACGGGATACCTGGCTACCCCTTTCGAACCGACCGATCTCGCTGCCGGCATCATCTGGTTACTTGAACATACTAGCGAACAACTCAGAGATGATGTGCGACGCCGGGCCGTGGCCCGGCACGCGCGCCGCGCCGCGGTGGAGCAATACCTTGACTACTATCGTGAAATCTTGTCCGTGGCCGCGGATGGCTAGCCCCGTGAATTCTCCACCCGGGCCAATTGCGACTTTCACGCGATGACAACCGCGCGACAGGAACTGGTAATTGCCGCCGGCATGCCACGCTCTGCGAGCACCTGGCTGTACAACGTCATCCGACTGGCGCTCGACAGCGATCCCCGGCACACCGGCAATTTTAACGCGGGCTGGGTCGGCGATTGGGCGGACATCGAGCAGCGCGATTGCATGTTGATGAAAGTGCACGATTTCAATGCTGTGCATAGTGACGCCGCGAAAGCCGTGCTGTACTCCTACCGCGACGTACGCGATGCGGTTGCGAGTCAATATCGAAAATTCGGGTCAGTGGCATCGATGGATCTGGTCGGCCGCTATATCGAGATGCATGAACAATGGATGCCGCGGACCGACTACGCGATGCGCTATGAAACCATGCTAAACGGCCGCGAAGCGATACTGCGACAGAGATATGCAGTACCTTACACAGGCTCGGGGTTGTAGATCTGGCGCAGCGTAGTACTGTCACATTAAGCGCCGATATCTGCCGGCGCGTCGCGGAACTGACGTTTGAATCGGACGGTACTGGAAATTCCACTTATCATAAAACCAACCTGTTCCATCAAGAACATGTAACAGACGGGCGCTACGGCGCCTGGCGGGACACGCTGAAACCGGGTTTCGTCAAGCAGGTGGAGACGCGATTCGACTGGTGGTTTGAAAAATATAACTATCCCACGGAGTTTTCATGAATCATCCGGGATTCAACGCCCAGCTACACGCCTTTTCGGGTACGGAACGAACGAGTACATCGAGGCGATCCGGATCGCCAGTCAAAGTAAGTCATTTCAAATTGCAATGCGCAGCCATTGTCTGCGTAGATGCGCCCATCATCGTGGCAGGGATACCTTAAGTTTTGGCGAACCACCCTGAATACGCCGGCGGGTACTATGGCCAGCACGGGGAAGACTTTGTCCTGATGCGTTTTTTCGATCACAAACCTGTTGGTTTTTATATCGATGTCGGCGCATTTGATGGTTTGTTTCTGAGTAACTCCTACGCGTTTGAAAAACACGGGTGGGAAGGATTATGCATTGAGCCGCACCCGCAGTTTTATAGCCGCTGCAGGGATTTGAGAGTTAACGCTAAGTGCATCAACGTTGCTTGCGCTCGCGAAGACAATGCAATGGGCATTGAGTTTTTTGCCGAAGAAAGCGGTTTGCTCTCTGGTGCCAAGAAAGAACGGGATGCGGAGGTCGCCGGTACGTACGACCGCCAGGGCCTGACGTTCGGCGGATTCGAAACGACGACCGTGGCGGCGGCCCGACTCAGCACGCTGTTGGAAACGTATGCACCGGCGGTGGCGGAGATTGATTTTCTGTCGCTTGATGTTGAAGGTACCGAGCTTGAAGTACTACGTGGCCTGGATATGGCGCGGTTCAAGCCCAGGGTGCTGATTGTCGAAGCCAATGATGATGCCGCGAAACGCGCGACCGATCGTTATCTGAGCGACTTTGAGTACATCAATGCGCGCACTGACGAGGTGAATTCGTTTTACGTGCGTACCCCCGAGGACGCCGAAAAGCTGGCACGGATCCGGGTAAATTGTCGTCTGGCGCCGATGATGCACCCGCTGGGTGACAAATATACGGCCGCGGTCTATATCAAGGGCCGCGTCATCGGCGATCCTGCGCTGGAATCCGTATTCCCGCTGCGGATGCTGGCCAAAATCCGGCGCTTCCTGCGGCGACGCGGTTGGTGGTGGACCTAGAGAACGACGGACTTGGAAACGATCTACTGCGCTCTGTCCTCACTACCAGATGCGGAGCGAAACCGGGACATTCCTGATTATCAGGGCGAAACCGGGACATTCCTGGGGCGAAACCGGGACATTCCTGATTATCAGAAATCTGGAATCTCTCAATTCCTGATCTCAAACTGAATCGAACCGCATCTGGCGACCCGCCGGCCGAAACGGCAATGGGGCGAAAGTATCAGTCGACTCTTGCACGCAAACGGCTTGTCAGGCATCGAACGTGACAAGATTCGCCGGCGCGTCAAATTCAACCTTGCCGTCTTCACCGACGAACTTGCCAAGGTACTCGGGGGCCGAATGGCGCAGCCGCGCGTAACCGTCGTCATCGATAACTTCCGCAAGGGTCCAGCCCTTGATATCCGTGTAAAGCCAGGCATCAATCGATGCAAATCGGGCCTTGCCCGAGACGGTGTTTACCGAGATGTTGGAAGCACCTGATTTTTCGAAAAGCGTTTCCAGTTCATCAACATCACCGAGGCAATATGGCGCCTCGATAGAGCGCGCCGTTTCCGCGTCGAAAACGTCTCTTAACATGTCAGCGACCGCCGCGTAGCCTGGCGTCGCCGATAACGAAGCCCAGACGGCGACACACGCTTTGCCGCCGCGTTTCATAACGCGAATCATTTCCGATACAGCCTTGATCCGGTCCTGAAAGAACATCAACCCGAACTGGCTGACTACGCGGTCGAACATATTCTGCGCAAAGGGCAGTGACTCAGCTTGCCCTTGTCGCCACTCCACATCGGTGCTTTTGGATCTGGCAACCTGGAGCATTCCCTCGTTCACATCCACGCCGACCACGCTCCCCGACGGGCCAACCACGCGCAGCGCCGAGCGGGCGAGGATCCCGGTACCACATCCGACATCCAACACCGAGTCCCCTGACTCGACATCGGCCGCGTTCAGAACATGGCTCGGCCAGGGTGAGAACAGGGCGGGGACAAAAAATTCCTCGTAGATTTCCGCGGCCGAGGTCGCAACCTGGCCTTTTTCATGTTCTTCCACAGCTTATCCTCCGACGAGTATGGCCAGCTTGCGCCGCGATGAGCCGCGCGCCTGAGCTCAAAGCTAACCGCGACCTGCCTGGCACCTCAATGAACCTGCTCACAAAGTCTAAGATCATTGCCGTCGAAGAGGCAAAAATGCGGAAACGAGAAACGGGGGCGAGAAACAGGGACATTCCTGGTTTCTGATACCGAAAACCAAGAATGTCCCCGTTTGCGGATTGATAATAAACTTCAGGTGTTCGCGCTGCTTGTGAAGGGCATCGCGCGGTAGCGTCGACCGCCAGCCGCAAACAGCGCATTGGCGACGGCCGGTGCGAGCGGCGGCACGCCCGGTTCGCCGACTCCGGTCGGCGCCTCGTCGGACGGCACGATGTGTACTTCGACGTCCGGCATCTGCGCCAGGCGCAGCACCTTGTAGGTGTCGAAATTGTCTTCCACCACGCGGCCGTCATCGAGGGTGATGGCGCTGCCGAACACCGTTGACAGTGCATAGCCGATGCCGCCTTCGATCTGCGCGCGCACGATATCCGGGTTGACCGCGATGCCGCAGTCGACTGCCGCGACGATGCGATCGACACTGAAATCGCCGTCCGCGCCGAGGGTGACTTCGGCAACTTCGGCGACCCAGGTCTTGAACGCGTAATGCACCGCGATGCCGCGCCCGCGGCCCGGTCCCAGCGGCGTACCCCAACCGGCGGCCCGCGCCGCGGCGTGCAGCACCGCCAGCCGGCGCGGGTCGTTGGTCAGTAGTTCTACCCGCAGTTCATAGGGATCGCGCCCGGCCGCCGCGGCCAGTTCATCGAGAAACGTTTCGGTGGAAAACGCGGTGTGGGTATGGCCGACCGAACGCCACCATAACACCGGCACGTCGAGGTAGGGTTGATGGACCTCGACGTTGAGGTGCGGGATCGGGTAGGGCAGGTTTGCGGCGCCCTCGGTGCCGGTGCGGTCGATCTCCCCGCTGTCATCGGCGCCGCGGCCGCTGGACAGGATCGACTGGCCGACGATGCGGTGCTGCCAGGCGACGATATTGCCGTTCTTGTCCAGGCCACCGCGCAGGCGGTGTACGTTCAGCGGTCGATAGGCGCCGGCGCGCATGTCATCCTCGCGGGTCCACATCAGTTTGACCGGCGGTGAACCCGGGACCGCGGCGGCGATGCGTGCCGCCTCGACCACGAAGTCACTGTGCCGATCGGAACGGCGCCCGAATGAGCCGCCGGCGTACAGCATGTTGAGGCGGATCCGATCCTGCGCGATGCCGAGCGCCGCCGACAGGTTGCGCAGATCGTTGCTCTGCCCCTGCACCCCGTACCAGAGTTCGCAGCGATCCGCGTGGACCTGGGCGACGCAATTCATCGGCTCCATCGCCGCGTGCGCGAGGTAAGGAAACTCGAACTCGGCCTCGAGCACGGTATGCGCGGCGGCAAGCGCGGTTTCGACATCGCCGTCATCGCGCGCGACCAGGCCGGGGCTGCGCGAAAGCGCGCGGAAGCGCTCGAGGATGTCGCGAGTGCCGAGTTTGAAGGCGCTGCTTTCGTCCCATTCAATCCTGAGTGCGTCACGGCCGAGTTTCGCCGACCAGAAATCCCTGGCCACGACCGCCACGCCATGTGGCAGTTCAACCAGCTGCTGCACGCCGGCCACGGCCAGTGCGGCCTCGCCATCGACTTTGCCTGCACGCGCGCCGAAGCGCGGCGCATGCGCGACCAGCGCGGTCAACATGCCGGGCCGGGTGAAATCCTGGGTATAAATCGCTCGCCCGCTGACCTTGTCGGCCCGGTCGAGGCGCGCAAGGTTTTTGCCGATATGCACGAAACGCGCGGCTACCTTCAGGGTCACGTTTTTGGGTAACGGTTGGCGCGCGGCGGCTGCAGCGAGTTCGCCGAAGCTGGCCTCGCGCCCGCTCGCCGCATGCGCGAGGCGGCCGCGCGCAACGGTGATCTCGCTCGCGCGTACCTGCCAGGCTACGCTCGCGGCGTTGACCAGCATGGCGCGCGCGGTGGCGCCGGCGCGGCGCATCTGGGTCCACGAGTTGTTCATCGACGAACTGCCGCCGGTGCCCTGCCTGTCGCCCCAGTTGGTGTTGTAGTAGCGCGCCGGATCGGCGGGCGCACCGACGGCAAGCATTTGTGACCACTCGGCGTCGAGTTCTTCGGCGACCAGGGTCGCGAGGCCGGTGAAAACGCCCTGCCCGAACTCGATGTGTTTGACCGTCACCGTGACCCGATTGTCGACGCCGATATGGACGAAGGCGTTGGCCTCGAAGCCCTGCTCTGCAGCGCCCTCGGTGTTCGGCGTGGCCCACGCGGGCCGCGGCTGCAGCGACACCGCCAGCGCCAGCCCGGCGCCGGCGCCGATACCGTGGCGCAGGAATTCGCGTCGCGACAGTTTGACGACGCTCACGCCAGCAGCTCGGCGGCGCGTTGCACCGCTTTCACGATCCGCACATAGGTCGCGCAGCGGCACAGGTGACCGTCGAGCGCGGCGATGATGGCGGCCTTATCGGGTTGCGGGGTACGTTCCAGCAGGGCCACCGCGGCCATGATCTGTCCACCCTGGCAGAAGCCGCACTGCGCAACCTCGAGTTCCAGCCAGGCCGTCTGTACCGCGCGGGCAACCGGCGTATCGAGTCCTTCGATGGTGGTTACCGCGCGTTCGCCGACCGCCGCCAGCGGGGTTACGCAGGCGCGCGTCGGCTGGCCGTCGAGATACACCGTGCAGGCGCCGCACAGGGCTTTGCCGCAACCGTACTTGGCGCCGGTCAGGGCAAGTTCGTCGCGTAATACCCACAGCAGCGGTGTGTCCGCGCTGGCGGCGACGTCATGGTGGTGCCGATTTACCGTGATGCGGGTCATGCCGTTATTCGCGCGCGCGCTCGATCACAACAGAATGTGGCGGATATCGCCGAGTACCGTGGTCAGGTAGCGGGTGAACTGCGCCGCCGCGACGCCGTCGATGACGCGGTGATCGTAGGACAGCGTGAACGGCAGCATCAGGCGCGGCACGAACTCACCGCTGCGCCAGACCGGTTTCATGGCCGCCGGCGAGACCCCGAGAATGGCGACTTCGGGCATGTTGATGATCGGCGTGAACGCGGTGCCGCCAACCCCGCCGAGGCTCGAAATCGTGAAACACGCGCCCTGCATTTCCGCCGGCGTGATTTTCTTGTCACGCGCCTTGAGTGACAGCTCGCGTACTTCGAGGGCCAGTTCGTAGAGTCCCTTTTTGTCGACGTCGCGGATCACCGGCACCATCAGGCCACGCTCGGTGTTGACCGCGATACCCATGTGAAAATATTTTTTGTAGATCAGAGATTCGCCGTCCGGCGACAGGGAGGCATTGAAGTCCGGGAATTTTTTCAGCGCCACCACGCAGGCCTTGACGAGGAAGGTCAGGAGCGTGAGCTTGGCGCCTTTCTCCGCGGCTTCGTCCGCTTTCGAGCGGCGAAACGCTTCGAGTTCGGTGATGTCCGCTTCGTCCATCTGGAACACGTGAGGAACGGTGATCCAGCTACGGTGCAGGTTCTGACCGGTGAGTTTCTTGATCTTGTTGAGCGGCGTGGTTTCGATGCTGCCGAACTTGCTGAAGTCGATAGCGGGCGCGGCCGGCAGTCCAAAGCCGCTGCCGGCCTGGCCGCGGGTGCCCTGCATGACTTCCTTGACGTGGGCCTGGACATCGCTTTTCAAGATGCGCTGCTTCGCGCCGCTGCCTTTAACGAGCGTGATATCGACGCCCAGTTCGCGCGCGAATTTACGGATCGAAGGGCTGGCGTAAGCTTTGCTCGGATGCGCCGTGACGCTGGCCTCGCTGGCCTGGGCTGGCGCCTTGGGCAGCGAAACCGGGGTCGAGGGCGCATCGACGCCCGCCGCGGCGGGCGCTTTCGGCGCGGGCGCGTCGCTGGTCTCGGCGGCTGCTTTCAGGGTCACAATCAAGTCACCTTCGGAGACCTTGTCGCCGACCTGGGTGTCGATTGAACTCACCACCCCGGCCACCGGCGCCGGGATATCCATGGTCGCCTTGTCGCTCTCCAGGGTCAGCAGCGGATCTTCGACGGCCACGCTGTCACCGACCGCGACCAGGATATCGATGACGTCGACGTCATCGAAATCGCCGATATCAGGAACCCGGATCTCGATGCTGGTCGCGGTTGTCGGCTCAGGCGATGACGGCGCCGGCTGCTCACGTTCGGGCGCGGTGTCTGCTGTTTCGGTGTCTGCTGATGCGGCGGTTGCCGGTGCTGTGTCGGACGCCGCGGCTGCCGGCTCGGCAGCGGACGGCGCTGGTGTCTTCTTTTCGGACTCAGGCGTTTGTGCGGCGCCGGCGTTGAGGGTGACGATCAAGGCGCCTTCGCCGATCTGATCGCCGACCTTGACGTGCACGGTCACGATTTCGCCGGCCTGCGGCGCCGGGATATCCATCGTCGCCTTGTCGCTTTCCAGCGTGATCAACGGGTCCTCTTCAGCGACCGTGTCGCCGGGGCTGACCAGCACATCGATAACATCGACGAGGTCGAAGTCGCCGATGTCGGGAACCTTGATTTGCACTTCTGCCATGAATTAGTTCCCGTGCCCTACTGGTTCATCGGATTGGGTTTTTCCGCATCGATGCCGTACTTCGCGATCGCCTCGGCGACGCGCTGGCGTTCGATGGTACCGTCGTCGGCCAGCGCGGTCAGCGCCGCGACCACGATGTAGTGGCGGTTGACCTCGAAATATTCGCGCAGCTTGCGCCGCGAATCGGAGCGTCCGAAGCCGTCGGTACCGAGTGCGCGATACCGACGCGGGACGTATTCGCGGATCTGGCCGGCGTAGGCGCGGATGTAGTCGGTCGCCGCCACGCACGGGCCATCGTGCGCGCCGAGCTGCTGCGCGACATAACTGACGCGGGGTTCCTCGAGCGGGTGGAGCATGTTCCAGCGCGCACATTCGAGTCCGTCGCGGCGCAATTCGTTGAAACTGGTTACGCTCCAGACGTTGGCGGCAATGTCGAAATCCGTCGCCAGCAGGTCGGCCGCGGCTTCGACTTCGCGCAGGATCGTACCGCTGCCGAGCAACTGCACCTGCGCACCGTCGGTGTCGCGAAACAGGTACATGCCCTCGATGATACCGTTCTCGACGCCGTCCGGAAGCGCCGGGTGGGCGTAGTTCTCGTTCATCACGGTGATGTAATAGAACACGTTCTCCTGGTTTTCGAACATCCGCTTCATGCCGTGATGAATGATGACCGCAAGTTCGTAGCCGTAGGCCGGGTCATAGCTGACGCAGTTGGGGATGGTCGATGCCAGGATATGACTGTGGCCGTCCTGGTGCTGCAGACCTTCCCCGGCCAGGGTCGTGCGTCCGGCGGTGCCGCCGAGCAGGAAGCCGCGCGCCTGCATGTCGCCCGCCGCCCAGGCCAGGTCGCCGACGCGCTGAAAACCGAACATCGAGTAGTAGATGAAGAACGGGATCATCTGCAGGTTGTGGCTGGAGTAGGCGGTCGCCGCCGCGATCCACGAACACATGCCGCCCGCCTCGTTGATGCCTTCTTCGAGGATCTGACCCTTGATGTCCTCGCGGTAGTACATCAGTTCGTCGTGATCCATGGGTTCGTAAAGCTGTCCGACCGCCGAGTAGATACCGAGCTGACGGAACATGCCTTCCATCCCGAAGGTGCGCGCTTCGTCAGGCACGATGGGCACCACGCGCGGGCCGATCTGTTTATCACGCACGAGCGCGTTGAGCAGACGCACGAACGCCATGGTCGTCGAAATTTCGCGGTCGCCCGAGCCCTCGAGCACACTTTTGAACAACGGCAGATCGGGAATAGTGAGCGCCTCGGCGGTCTCGCGCCGCTGCGGCACGAAGCCACCGAGCGCCTCGGTGCGCGCGCGCAGGTAACGCATTTCCTCGCTGTCTTCGGGCGGCTTGTAGTAGGGCGCTTCGCCGACTTGTTCGTCCGCGATCGGGATATTGAAACGATCGCGGAACTGTTTGAGCGATTCTTCGCCCATTTTTTTCTGTTGGTGGGTGATGTTTTTGCCTTCGCCGGCCTCACCCATGCCGTAACCCTTGACCGTTTTGCACAGGATCACCGTCGGCTGGCCGGTGTGCGCAACCGCCGCGGCGTAGGCGGCGTAAACCTTGTGCGGATCGTGGCCACCGCGATTCAGGCGCCAGATATCGTCGTCGCTCATGTTCGCAACCATCGCTTTCAGCTCGGGATACTTGCCGAAAAAATGTTCGCGCACGTAGGCGCCGTTGAAGGCCTTGTAGGCCTGGTATTCGCCGTCCACCGCTTCTTCCATGCGTTGGCGCAACAGGCCCTTGCTGTCCTTTGCCAGCAGCGGGTCCCAGGCTGAACCCCAGATCACCTTGATCACGTTCCAGCCGGCGCCGCGGAAATCGGACTCGAGTTCCTGAATGATTTTGCCGTTGCCGCGCACCGGGCCGTCGAGCCGCTGCAGGTTGCAGTTGATGACAAACACGAGGTTGTCGAGCTTTTCGCGCGAGGCGAGCGCAGCGGCGCCGAACGATTCCGGCTCATCCATTTCGCCGTCGCCCATGAACGCCCAGACTTTGCGCTGCGGACTGTCGACCAGGCCGCGGTTTTCCAGGTAGCGCATGAAGCGCGCCTGGTAGATGGCCATGATCGGGCCCGAGCCCCATCGACACGGTCGGGAACTGCCAGAAACCGGGCATCAGCCACGGGTGCGGATACGATGACAGGCCGCCGCCATCGACCTCCTGGCGGAAATTATTGAGTTGCTGCTCGTCGATCTGGCCGAGCAGGAAAGCACGCGCGTAGATGCCGGGTGCGGAGTGGCCCTGGAAAAACACCAGGTCGCCGCCGTGGTCTGCGCTGGGCGCGTGCCAGAAATGGTTGTAGCCGACCTCGTAGAGCGTCGCCGCACTGGCGTAGCTGGCGATATGTCCGCCCAGCTCGCTGTTCTGACGATTGGCCCGCACCACCATCGCCATCGCGTTCCAGCGATTGATCGAGCGGATGCGCCACTCCAGCGCCGGGTCGCCCGGCGTATAGGCCTCGGCGTGCGGCGGTATGGTGTTGATATACGCGGTCTTCGCCGAATACGGCAGGTTGACCCCCGAGCGTCGCGCCTGGTCAATCAGGCGTTCGAGCAGGTAATGACTACGTTCTACGCCCTCGATATCGATGACGGCATCAAGCGCGTCCAGCCATTCCTGGGTTTCCTCGGGGTCGTTGTCCGTTACTGCCATGGTCGTCCTCGATTGCCTCGAATGGGGGCGATCAGCGCACGCTGACAAGCGCCGCCGTGCAGCCCTTTTTATACCCTATATTCGCATGTCGCATCCGACATGCGGGTGCCTGCGCTGCGATTGCGCGCTCCCATTCAGCTGCCGCATGGCTCTTCGCGTTCGCAGCGCACGCCGTTGTCATACAGGAACTGAATAAATTCGGCACCCGGCACGAAGCGCTCTTCGAGCGTTTCGGTGCGCGGTCCGCGGTCGATTTCGGTCAGATAGCAGGCCTGCTCCTCGCCGCTGCTCTGACATACGAACTCGATCGGGCGCACGAACTCGGAGTTGGTCAGCAGTTTGTAGCCGGTCGCGGTTTTTTCCCACGCGCGCACGAATCTGGTTTTGGCGCAGTCGCAGGCCAGGTAACGGTCGGCGAACTCGATCATTTTGCCGACCGTCATGCCGGGCGTGTCGGGGTTGGCGCGCGGGTTGACCAGGCGTGCGCCGAGCAGGTCGCGCGGCGTGGCGGTCGCATCTTCGTCCTTGTCGTCGCCACCGAGACTCGGCATCGAGACCTTGGGCATGCTCGGCATGGACACGCCGGCGCAGCCGCCCAGCGCCAGCAGGCTGACCACGGCGACAAGGATAAACGCCACGGCGCGTGCGCCGCGGTCTGGAACGCCGCGTCGCGGCGATGTCGAGGGGTGCTTCACGCGTCAGGCCTTTTGTGTTTCGCGCAGAAATTCGTGGCGTTCGAGTTCGAAACTGATGCGCGCCATGATCAGGTCGAGGATTTTATGCACGCGGCGCTCGAGCTTGCGCCCGGCGCGGTAGTCGGCCGGAGCAAAGAAGTCGATGCGGTTGGCGTCCGCCAGTTCGCGACACACCGCGATGGAATCGGCGCTGCGTGGCTTGTGCACCGCCAGCGCGAAGCCGCCATAGTTTTTGACCACCGTCATGCATGGCACGTCGGTCAGTCCGTCGCCGACGTAGAGCATGTGCTGAAACGGGATAGGTCGCTCGGCTTCGGGCATGTATTCGTTGATGGTTTCCAGTGCCTGCTCACGGCCTTTGTTGATGCGGAACAGGTACTGGGTCTTGGCCGTATCGTTGATGACGATGGTCGGGAAGCGCGCCGCTTCATGGTGATCGAAATAATACTGCGAGGCATAGATGCGACTGAAGTGATGCTTGATATTGATGCCTTCGAGGATCTCGCTAAGGCCGGCGGAAATGATGTAGTGACGGGTCTGTACACTGCCGCCGCTTTTTTCCTCGACATAGGTATTGATGCGATCGAACCACGATTCGACCCCCGGATAATACTTGATCCCGGTGGCCAGTCTGCGCAGTGCATCGCGGCTCAGATGGGCCTTGTTGGCTTCGATTTTTTCAACCAGCAGCCGCATGTAGGTCAGGATCGAATCACCACCGGTACGCTGCACCTCGGCGTTGACTTCGGCCCAGAACGCGGCAGCCGAGATGCCGAGCTGCGGAAGGACGGTGTATTCCTGCATGGGTTGCGGCGTGAGGGTGCCGTCAAAATCATAAACGACGGCCAGCGTCGAGCGCAGGTAGGGTTTTTTTGCCATTGTCAGCGCAGACGTGCCGTGTAGAGATCGAGCATGGGTTTGCTGGCGCAGGAAAAGAGTACCGATTCTAACGCATCACCGTCACCGAGCGCGCTGCGTACCGCGTTGACCGCAACCTGTACCGCGCGCTCGTGCGGGTAGCCGTAGACCCCGCAGCTGATGGCTGGAAAAGCGATGTTGGCGAGGCCATATTCGATGGCGAGCGCGATGGATTGCCGATAACAGCTCGCCAGCCGTTGGTCTTCGCCGTGGTCGCCGCCGGCCCAGATCGGGCCGACCGTGTGGATCACATAACGCGCCGGCAGTCGGTAGCCACCCGTGATTCGCGCTTCGCCGGTCGGGCAGCCACCGAGGCCGCGGCATTCCTTGAGCAGATCCGAGCCGGCGGCGCGATGAATGGCGCCGTCGACGCCACCGCCGCCGAGCAGCGATTCGTTGGCGGCGTTGACGATCGCGTCGACTTTCAGGGTCGTGATATCGACCAGAGCCGCGTGTAGTCGCGTTGCAGCCATCACGCCTCGGCCTGGCGGATCACGGTTTCGGATCGCCGCCGACGATGGCCTGGACCGCCGCCGGGAGCGTGCCTGCGGCCGCGGCGCTGGCGAGTTCATCGAGCTGGGTGAGTCTGAATTCCGGCTGCAGCTCACGCAGCCGAGCGTAGGCGTGCAGGGTGCTGCGGATGCCGGCAACATCGTCACTGCCGCTGGTGCCGCTGGTCAGCTGACCATTCATGTTGCCGCCGAGAAACGCGGCGTAAAGAACCGCCTTGTTGTGTTCGTCAAAATCGCTGTACATCCACGCCAGCAAGGCATCGTTGAGCACGATGTGGATCTCACCGCTGGAGCGGATGAAATCGAGAAACGGTCCGGTGGCATCGAGGCGATGAACCGGGTCGGCCGCGAATTTCGCGAACGCCGCCCGCGCCTCGGCGGCGGTCGGCAGGCTCGGCGACGGATCGGGTTCGGTCGCGGTCGCTGCACTCCACAGCACGGGCAGCAGCAGGATAAGTGCGTATCGGTACATGTCGGGCTCGGTCCTGGATAAGAAAAAAATGTGATCCTTAGCGAGAGTCGAACAGCGCCACCACGACCTCGGCTGCGCGCCGAGTGTCGGGCAGCACGTATCTGGCCAGCGCCGCGATATCGGCGCCCGGCAGATGCAGATCCGGCACCATGATGGTCAGCATGCGGGCGCCGGCGGCGGCGCGCACGCCGGCGGCGGAATCCTCAAGCGCCACGCATGATTCGGGCCCGACGCCGATGTGCTCGGCGGCGCGCAGGAAAATCTCCGGGGCAGGCTTGCCGTTGGCAACCTCGTCGCCGCCGACCAGGGTGCCGATCAACGGCGCCAGTCCGGCGAGTTCCAGCGAGCGCTGGGCCTGCGCACGTTCGGTCGAGGTAGCCACGCCGTAGGGGATCCCACGCGACCTGAGCGCGCCGAGCAAGGCCGCCATACCGGGCTGCGCCGGCACGCCGTGCTTGTCGGTATGCGTGGTCCAGATCGCGCGGAAAGCATCGCGAAATGCCGTCATCGGAAAATCGCCGCCCATGCTCGCAACAACGGCCGCTTCGACGGCGGTCGGTGGCAGGCCCATCCATGTCACGTAGGTTTCGTCGGAGACGTGATAGCCGAGTTCGCCAGCGGCCTGTTGGGCGGCGAGGCGGAATAATGGTTCGGAGTCGATCAGGATGCCGTCCATGTCGAAAATCACACCCTGGTAGTGTGCGTGCGCCGCGCTCACGGCTCGGGCGCTTCCAGCAGACGGTCGAGGAGGTCCATGGCATTGGTTTCAATGACCAGGTGGTCGATCTCATGGCGCTCGAGAAAGCCGCTGCTGACGGTGTGATCGAGCAGTGCAAACAGGGGATCGAAATAGCCGGTCGCATTGAGCACGCCGATCGGCTGGCGCAGTTGACGCAGCTGGCGCCAGGCAATCACCTCGAGTAACTCGTCGTAGGTGCCGATGCCGCCCGGCAGGGCGACGAAGGCATCGGCGCGTTCGATCATCAGCGCCTTGCGATCGAGCAGGTCGTCGACGATCAGCAATTCGCTCAGGCCGCTGTGAGCGACTTCGCGCGCAGTCAGAAAGTCGGGGATCACGCCGATCACGCGGCCGCCCAGATCGAGCGCCGCATCGGCCAGCCGCCCCATCAGGCCGACCTTGCCACCGCCGTAGACCAGGGTCATTTCGCGACTCGCGAGTTCACGGCCGAAAGCGTCGGCGATGTCGGCGTAGACTTCATCGGCGCCGTTGCGCGAGGCGCAGAACACACACACACTGTAGGCCATCAGCGCGGTGTCCGGGCAGCGTTTCGCCGCTTCATTCGACCATCCACACCAGGGCCGCGCCGAGGACCTGCCAGCCGTCACCGTGTTCGTTGCTCAGATGCACCAGGCGGCCGCTGCCGCAGACTTCGCCACACTGGTATTCGACATAGACCAGGGCGTGCATGAGACTGTCGTCGAAACCCGCCCGCGACAGGCGCAGCAGGCCCGGTGCGTCCGGGTAACGGGCAAAAAACTGGCTCCAGCCGGCCGCCGGCTCGACGTTCGCGAACAGCTCCGCGCGGTCTTCGGCATCGAGCAGCTGATAGGTTGCCGATAAATTGAGCGGCTGGTCGATGGTCGAGCGCCGCGCATTGCGCTGTTGCCAGTTGAGGAGGGTTTCAGCCGGCACCCCCAGGTCGGTGAGCATCGCCGGCGCGTCGTCCTGTGCCGCGATGGCGGCCGGGTCACCGGTGGTTTCGGCGGCGATCACGATCATTTTCGCGGCGCCGGCCAGGCCGTGATTGATCAGCGCGGAGTAGATACTGGTTTCGTGTTCCTCGAGGCTGGTCGCGGCGCTCGCCGTAGCGAGCGCGATCAGCACGGCGGTCAACAGTACGGCGGCTGGTCTAGGCATGGGTTTGATCCGGTTGTGATGGCGGCAGCGTCAGGGGCGGGTGCCGCAGATCGCGACCCAGCGCGCGCGCCAGTTCATCGAGGTCGGGTGCGCTGTCCAGGCAGGCGACGACGTCGGCGATACGTTCCGCTTCACCGGCGCTGATCGCGCGGGTGGCGTTGGCGTGGTACTTGGCGTAAATGTCGGATTCGCTCATCGGATTGTCGTCGGCACCCCGGTTGACGCGGATATGGTGGTCCAGCGTACGGCCGTCGCGGGTGCGCACGATGAGACCCGCGGAATAGTACTGCGGATAGGCGGAGCGTGGATCGTCGCGGTAGTCGACGCGCGCCGCCAGGGCCAGTGTTTCGCTATCAGACAGCGCCGCCGGCTCGAGTTCGTCGAGTGTGAAACGATCGTGGACCAGGCTCGCGGCGATCATATAGGGCACGCTGAACTGCGCTTCGTAAGCATTGGTCGGCTTGCGTTTGGCGGCCAGCGGTTCGCACACCACCGCGACCTGGTCAGGGTGGATGAGTGCGGTTATCGAGACGATGTCGGCTGGTGTCAGCTCGAACTCGCGCTTTATCGCCAGGGCGCAGTCGGCAAACGCGTGGTTGAAGTGGCAGGCTGGGTAGGGTTTGAAGGCGATCTCTGCAGTGCGCCAGACGTCACCGAGATCGGCGCCGAACAGTGCGGCGTCGACGCCGTGGTCCGCGCCAAGCAGGGTGTTGAACAAGCCGAACGGGCCTTCCAGGGGCGCGGCGGGGCCGACAAATCCCTGCGCGGCAAAAGCCGCCGCGGTGATCCCGGCAACCCCGGCCCAGCCCGGGTGCAGACGTTTGGTCCAGGCCCCATCGCTGATGAAGGCCATGGAGCCGGAGGCCATGCTGAGGACGATACCGAGGGCGTCGCAATGCTGGTCGCTATCGAGCCGCTCGAGGTAGGCCGCGGCGGCGGCGCAGCCGAACGCACCGACGATACCGGTGGGATGGAAACCCCGTTTCTGTAGCCCGCCGCGGGCCGCCGCACCGATGCGGGCGTCAACTTCGACGGCCAGAACATAGGCGGTCAACGCATCCCGGCCGCAGGCGCGACGTTCACAGCCGAGGTTGAAAGCGACCGGCCAGGCGCTGGCCGTGCAGTGCACCACCGACGCGCTGTGGGTATCGTCGAAGTCGAGACCGTGGATGAGGGTGCCGTTGGCCAGCACCGCATCGCGCAGCGGCAGGCCGTGGGCGCTGCCGATCACCGTCGCCGGTCCGGCGTGACCGAGCAGGGTCGCCGCGGCCACCGCGCGGCGGCCGAAATCGCAGGTCCCCGATGCCAGCGCGATGCCGATACTGTCGAGGATGCACAGCTTTGCATGGTGCATGACCGCGCCGGGCACCGCGCCCGGGCGCAGGGCGGTGGCGAAGCGGGCGATACGCCGGGACGGGCCGGTTTGAGTTGGAGGCGGCATCGCGGGCATGATCGCAGACCGGCGGCGATACAGGCAACGCCGCCCCTGATAATTACCAGAGCTGATCCCCCGTAATGCCCGTCCTGCGAGTTGTCGTTGTTTTCCTGCTGGTGGTATTGCCGACGCGCGTGCCGGCGGAGGTCGACATGGCGGAAGGCTGGGCCGACGTGTTTGTCCTCGAGAGCGAGCGCGGTGCGCCGCTGCCGGTATTGTCCGAATACGTCCCCGATTTCGATATCGACTATGCCTACGCGGTGCAGCGCGCGCTGGTGCGCCAGCAGTTGCCGCAGCGCGGCCTGGCCGGCTATCGCGCCGCGTTCGGCACGGTCTACAACGGTGTCGCCGACGCCGCCGCGCCACAGCGCCTGTCGGCGGTGCTGTTTGCCGATGGCGCACGCCGTCAGCGCGCGGTGTTCCGCGTTGGTAAACACCGCCAGTTGGAAATCGGCACCGAGTTCGGATTCGTTTTGCGCTCGCCGATCCGGCGGGCGATGAAATCGGCCGACGATCTGAAAACCTACGTCGCGCACTTTGTACCGGTGGTGACCATGACCGATGCCACCCTGGCCGCGGCCGGGTCACCCACCCGCCTCGACGAAGTGGCGGTTAACCTCGGCCGTACGCAGTGGCTGGGTGGGCGCGAATATACCCTCGACCAGCTACAGCCCGGTAGCGATCAGCGTGTCGAAATTTATCGCGGCGATGAAATCCTGCGCAGCGTCGAGGTCGATAGCGCGGCATTGCTGGAAACCCTGCTGTGGCTGGTCAACCACCTCCACGAGCGCAACTGGCCGCTGGCCGCCGGGCACATGCTGGTGGTCGGCGCCGCCGATGCGCACCAGGCGGTTGCGCCCGGGCGTTTTCGCGTCGATTTCGCCGCGTTCGGGGACTTGAGTTTCGTGATCACGTCCAAGCGTGGCCAGAATAGGCGCTCGCGTGTGGACTGAATAAGTGTGCGAAATAGTGCGAAAGGCGGGCGCCAGCGGCGTGCGGGTCGCGCGTCAGGCTAGCGTTCGACCGTGCATCCGTGCACGGTCTCACTGCCCTCGCGCTGCGCTAAACCATCCATGGCCCGCTTGCGCTCGAGGCCGCCTGACGCGCGACCCGCACGCCACCAGCGCCTGCGGGTCCGATTATTCCGCACACTTATTCAGTGCAGGCCCATGTCGCGCACGATAGTGGCAGCAATTTCTTCAATCGATACCGTGGTGGTGTCGATGAACTGAATGTTGTCAGCCCGGAACAGGGCCTCGGCCTGGGCGACTTCGGCGCGGCAGCGCTGCAGGGTCGAGTAATCGCCGTGCGAGCGACGTTCCCGGCGGATGCGGCTGAGCTGGTCCGGAACGATGGTCAGCCCGTACAGCTTGTCGCGCACCGGGCGCAGGATTTTCGGCAGCGCGACGTCATCAAAATCATCGTCGGTCAGCGGGTAGTTGGCGGCCTTGAGTGAATAGTGCATAGCGAGATAAAGGCAGGTTGGGGTTTTGCCACAACGCGATACCCCGAGCAGGACGATGTCGGCATCATTGAGATCGCGCGGACTCAAACCGTCGTCATGGCCTAAGGTGAAGTTGAGGGCGTGGACCCGGTTTTCGTAGACACTGGCGTCGCCGATGCCGTGCATGCGCCCGGCCGTGTGCGAGGACTCGCACTTCAGCGCTGCCTCGAGCGGCTCAATAAAAGTGCCGAACAGGTCGAATACACAGGGACTGCTGGCGGCGATGATTTTCTGCACCGCGGGGTCGGTCAGGGTGCTGAACACCAGCGGCGGGCCGTCACTGGTAGCCGCGGCCTTGTTGATGGTGGCTACCGCACTCTGCGCGGCCAGTTCGTTGGTCACGAACGGTATGTTGGTGCGCTGGAATTCGCAGTCCGGAAACTGCGTGAGCAGGCTGGCGCCGAGCATTTCGGCGGTGATCCCGGTGCGGTCGGAGACAAAAAATACGCGGCGTTTCATAACTTACGGGCTGCCGTGTGACTCGGGTACAATCCCCGGCCTGCAGCATCCCGGACGCGGCCGGTCACAGTACGGCCTCCGGATTCAAGGGCTTCAAGGATCAAATACAGACTCATGAACGATTATATCGTGTCACTAAGTGCCGTGGGCATGGACGATGTCAACAGCGTCGGCGGCAAGAATGCCTCGCTCGGCGAAATGATCAGGCATCTCGAGGCTGCCGGCGTGCAGGTGCCCGGCGGATTCGCCACCACCGCCGACGCGTTTCGTGAATTCCTTGCCCACGGTGGCCTCGATCAGAAAATCAAGGCGCGCCTCGACCGTCTCGACGTCGACGATGTCGCCGAGCTGACCCGCGCCGGCGCCGAGATCCGTCGCTGGGTCGTCGAGACGCCGTTTCCCGCCCCGCTGCAGACCGGCATCGAAGACGCCTACGCCGCGATGACCAATGGCAGCGGCGCGGACTTCTCCGTCGCGGTGCGTTCATCGGCGACCGCTGAAGACCTGCCGACCGCGTCCTTCGCCGGCCAGCAGGAAACGTTTCTGAACGTCAGCGGTATCGACGCGGTCAGCCGCCGGATCAAGGACGTTTACGCCTCGCTGTTCAACGACCGCGCCATTTCCTATCGAGAACACCACGGCTTCGATCACCACCAGGTTGCCTTGTCGGCCGGGATCCAGCGCATGGTGCGCAGCGATGTCGGCGCCAGTGGCGTGATGTTCACGCTCGATACCGAATCCGGTTTTCGCGACGTGGTATTTATCACCGCGAGCTACGGGCTCGGTGAAATGGTTGTCCAGGGCGCGGTCAATCCGGACGAGTTTTACGTCTACAAGCCGGGGATTGCGGCCGGCAATATGGCGGTGCTGCGCCGTAACCTCGGCAGCAAACACCTGCAGATGATCTACGCCGAACATGCTGCGACCGCGTCGGAGTCGGTGCTGACCACCGAGGTCGACGAGGCGCGCCGCGGACAGTTCTGTATCAACGATGACGACGTCCAGCAGCTCGCACGTATCGCCATGGAAATCGAGGCCCACTACGGCCGGCCGATGGATATCGAGTGGGCCAAGGACGGTACCAACGGCGAGATTTATATCGTCCAGGCGCGCCCCGAAACGGTGCGCAGCCGCGCCGGCCAGGTCATCGATCGCTACCAGCTCAAGGCCACCGGTGAGGTCCTTGCCGAGGGCCGTAGTATCGGCCAGAAAATCGGCGCCGGCACGGCGCGCGTGATCATGAACGTAGAGGATATGGACAGCCTGCGTGAGGGTGAGGTCCTGGTCACCGATATGACCGACCCGGACTGGGAACCGGTCATGAAACGGGCCGCGGCGATCGTCACCAACCGCGGTGGTCGCACCTGTCACGCGGCCATAATTGCCCGTGAACTCGGCGTGCCGGCGATCGTCGGTTGCGGCGACGCCACGGCCACGGTCAGCGACGGCGACGCGGTCACGGTGTCCTGCGCCGCCGGTGATACCGGTTTTGTTTACGCCGGCGAGCTCGAATTCGAGCACCGCGAGATCAGACTCGACGAAATGCCTGAAGTCGGCGTCAAGATCATGATGAACGTCGGCAACCCGGACCGCGCGTTCGCCTTCGCCAGCCTGCCGCATTGCGGTATCGGGCTGGCGCGCCTGGAATTCATCATCAATCGCATGATCGGCATCCACCCGCGCGCGCTGCTCGAATACGACACTTTACCGGTCGATCTGCAGGCCCAGATCGCACCGCGGATCACCGCGTATGCCAGTCCGCGCGAATTTTTTGTACGGCGCCTGGTCGAGGGTATTGCGACCCTGGCCGCGGCGTTTGCGCCCGAACCGGTGATCGTCCGTCTGTCCGATTTCAAGTCCAACGAATATGCCAATCTGATCGGCGGTCTGCGCTACGAGCCGGACGAAGAAAACCCGATGCTGGGTTTCCGTGGTGCGTCGCGTTATATATCGTCATCCTTTCGCAGCTGCTTCGAAATGGAATGTGAAGCTTTGCGCTACGTGCGCAACGAAATGGGCCTCAGCAATGTGCAGGTCATGGTGCCATTCGTGCGCACTGTCGACGAAGCGGCAGAAGTCATGCAACTGCTGGCGGCCAACGGTCTGGCCCGCGGCGAAAATGAGCTGCGTGTGGTGATGATGTGTGAACTGCCGTCCAATGCGCTGCTGGCCGCGCAGTTTCTCGAGTATTTCGACGGTTTCTCCATCGGCTCGAACGATCTGACCCAGCTCACGCTCGGCCTGGACCGCGATTCCGGGCTGGTCGCGGAACGTTTCGACGAGCGTAACGAGGCGGTCAAGATCCTGATGAAGCAGGCGATCACCGCCTGTCGCGAAGCGGGCAAATACATCGGCATCTGCGGTCAGGGTCCGTCCGATCATGAAGACCTCGCGGAGTGGCTGCTGGCGCAGGGTATCGAGAGCATTTCGCTGAACCCGGACACCGTCGTCGAGACCTGGCTCGACCTGGCCAAGCGCGGCGGAGTACCAGCTAAATAGAATTGCGAAAACTTCGTACGCTATTCGCGGCGTGCGGGTCGCGCACCGGCATTCAGCCGGCGAAATCTTCCAGCATCTGGCGTTCGTCTTCCGAGATTTCGTTGTTCTTCAGGCGATTGTTCACCATCGCCTGGCTGATGGCGCCGCTTTCGATAAGCTGGCGTTTTTCCGCCGGCATGACGTAGTCGGAGAAAAACAGATTGCCGGGTGGCACGATCTGGCCGTCAGCGACCATCTGCATTTCACCGATCCTTACGCGCAGGTCGCCGATCGGCAGTTCCATGCGGCGCGTCACGAATTCGGCATTGGCGATGCCGCTGGTGTAAATGGAATGGACCTCCATTTTGTAGCTGATCATGGTTGCCGCATCGTCAGCCTCGGCCAATTTGCTTTCGATCCTGCCGAGCCGCTGTATGACCAGCTCGCGGAGAGTCTCGAGAATTTCATCATCGGCGACGTGAGCGGCGTAGATGTCGATAACGTTTTCAATGTCGAGGCGCCGATAAGTGTCGTTGACGAACAGTTCGTTGCGACGGGCGACGAGCAGTTTGTAGGAGGAGAATCCGACTACCGAGAGGACGTCGGTAAGATCGCGAATATTGCGATTGAAACCCAGTGCACAGACCAGTTGGGTATGGTTCAGGTTCAACTGGGCCGCGGCATGACTGATCTGCTTGATGAAATCCGGGTCTTTACTCGCTTTGACTTTATAAAAATACTTAACCAGAGCGGCATCGCTCGCGGTCAGGATGTCGCGAAAAGTTGGCATACTCAGGCCTGCTTGGCGGGCATAGGTGCGAAATCGATGAAAAGCGCGCTCACGCGTCGAGCAGCTTGAGCTGGTCTTCGAGTACGTGGCGTTCCTGCGCGGGGATCTTTTCGTCGGCGAGACGCGACACGACGAGATCACGCGGGATCAGGCCGCGGATGATCAGGCGCCGTTTTTCTTCCGGCAGGATCGATTCTCGAAAAAAAATGTCGCCCACCGGGATCAAACGGCTTTCGACGATCAGGGCAACTTCGTTGAGCAGCGCCCGGAAGCCGCTGTGTGCGATCGACAGGCGCTTCTCGGCGAAATCGATCTGAGCCACGCCGTCGTTGTAGATCGCGCGCATTTCCTTCTTGTAGCGTTCGATGAACACCGAATTGACGGTCTGTTCGATGCGCTCCTCGATTTTGACCAGGCGTTTGTGCAGGAGATGCTGGATGACCTCGAGCATCGGCAGCGCTTTGGCAACATGCGCATAAATCGCCAGCACGTCCTTGACCCCGAGTTGTTCGTAGATGTCGTTGGTGAAGGCGAGGTTACGCTCGCGCGCGAGGGCGTCGTAGGACTCGAAACCGAGTACCGCGATGACATCGTAGAGTTCTTCGATGCTGCGGTTGAAGCCTACCGCGCAGACCAGCTGTGGATAGGTCAGCCCAAGGTTGCCGGCCACCTGCCGCGCGCGCCCCGGTCCGGTCTGGGCGCGTTCTCCCTGCCCGGACGCCGATCTGTACAGCGTCTTCAGCAAATCTTCGCTGCGCGCGGTAAGAATCTCCTCGAATCGGGACATCTCCGGGGCATGTTTCACTTGAGGGCGTGGGCCGGAATCATACCACCTTAGTGCACGACCCGGATGGCGTCAGGCGCGGGGGCGGTGAGTTCAGCGTGGAGCGTGGCGAAGCGCCGGATCCAGGGTTGATTGCGCTGGATGGCGGGCGGCAGATCAGTCAGTGCAAGCTCGGCTGCGGCGCGATCCGGAAATGAACCGACCACCACGCTCCACGGCTCACGCGCAGCCGGTCGGTGCAGAAAACACGCCGCTTCGACGCCGCTGAGATAGCGCGCCAGCATCGCCTGCAGGGCCTGCTCGCTGCTGCCGGCGGCAACCTGGATGGTGTAGTTGTCGGGCGGGCGACTTAAGACCCAGTCGCGATCGCGAGGTTCGCGCGAGGCCGCCGCGGGTGTCGGTTGCAATGCGGTCGCCGAGGTCGCGGGAGTCGGCAGTGAGACGTCGAGCGCGGGCGCCGGCGCGAAATCGCGCAGCGCGTTCGCGGCCGGGGCAAACGTCGCGGCCGCGGCGCCGAACCATCGCTTCGCGCCGTCGCTGTCGCCGTGTCGAGCGAGCAGGCTTGCGAGGTTGTACTGGGCGGGCGCGTAACCGCTGCGCGCAGCGCATTCGAGCCATGTCAGCGCCACGCTCAAATCCTCATCGAGGCGGTTTTCCGCCACCGCGGTGCCGAGCGCGAAACACGCCAGCGCATGGTTCTGCTCGGCGGCGACCCGCAACCAGCGGTGCGCGGCGGAATCCTGGTCGGGTTCAGCGAGCAGCAGCACGCCGATATTGTAGGCCGCCTCGGCGTCACCGAGTTCGGCGCCGTGCCGCCACCAGCGGCGCGCGGCGGCCAGGTCGCGTGGCAGTCCGCGGCCACTGTAACGCGCGCTGGCGAGTACGTTTGCCGCCGCCGCATGACCCGCTTCGGCAAGCTCGGTAAGGGTCGCCCGGGCCACTTCTCGAACGCCCGCATCGGGGTCGAGAAGTGCGCGATGAGCGTCGCCGATCTGGCCGCCCGGTTCGCTGCCGAACAGCGGCAATGCTGTGCCAACCAGCAGCACGCCGAGCACACGCAGCCCGGTGCAGCGATGCCCGCTCCGCTCAGTCAGCGGAGTGCGCCTCGGGCTGAATACATTCAGGGCCATCATTGGCCGGGGAATTTACCCGTTTGCTGACCGCTTGCATGGTCAGCGCGTCATCGTCGGCAGCACTCAGCAGGCGCGCCAGCGCGGCGGGTTCGTCGACTTCACCCAGCCAGGTTGCGTACGCCGACGGTTCGATAATCACCGGCATGCGATGGTGGATACCGGCCACGCGCGGATTGGCCGCACAGGTCAGCAGGCAGCAGCTTTCGATCACCGCGCCGTCGCGCTGCCAGTATTCCCACAGACCGGCAATGGCGAAACAGCGTTGATCGGTACGCCGGATGAACCACGGTTGCTTGGCGCCGCCGCTGCTTGACCATTCGTAGTAGCCATCGGCCGGAACCAGGCAGCGGCGCCGGCGGAAAGCGGTCCGGAAAGAAGGTTTTTCGGCTACGGTTTCGGCACGCGCATTGATCGGGCGGCGGCTGCCACGCGGGTCTTTTGACCACGACGGTAGCAGCCCCCAGTCGAGCAGGGCACTGTGGCGCGCATCGTTTTCGCTGCGCACCACCAGCACCGGTTGTGAGGGTGCGATGTTGTAGCGTGGCGCGTAGGGCGCGGGGATGGCTACGCCAAACTGCTCGGCCAGCGCGGCCGGTTCGCTGAACAAGGTATATCGACCGCACATGGTGCCGTTCCTGGGGGCCGGCTAGCGGTTTTCGATCATGGCTTTCGCCAGGGAAAAAATCTGTGGCGCGTCAAGGACCACGTCATTCGCTTCGAACAGCTTGGCGATGCAGGCGCGGTGAACTTCGAGCTTGAACGAGCCGAATCCGATCGCGCCGTAACACAGCTTGCCGTGACGGTCGGTGGCGCGGTCCATCAGGTCGATGCCTTCGATACCGAGCGGCGGCGTGGCATTGGCGTCGAGCAGGAACTTGAGCTTGTCGAGGTCGCGCCAGTCAGCTTCGTGAACCAGCTGCACGCCGGCCGCGCCGGTGGCGAGGAGAATATCGGCGCCAGCGAGCACCTTGCGCAGCGCGGTGGGATCGCCGCTGGCGGCCGGCTTGAGGTCGACCTTGAAGCGCCGTCGCATCGCCTCACAGGCCGTTTCGGCGCGATCGATGCGCCGTGAGGTCAGGATCACTTCGGCGCCTTCCTCGGCCAGCATGACGCCGGCGCGCTGGCCGACCGGGCCGGTTCCGGCCAGTACCACGGCGCGCTTGCCGGCGATATCGAGGTGTTTGCCGATATAGGCGACGGCTGCCGCGGCGGTGGTGTTGCTGCCGTTGCTGTCGAGCATTACCGAGACGCGGAAGTCGGCGAAAAAATGGTCCCGGATCGAGGCCAGCACGGCCTCGCCTTCGCCCATATTGCTGCCGGTAATGAACAGCGCGGTATTTTTTTTCTGTTTCGGCGGGCGCGTAAACACCGCGCCGTCCACCATGGTACCGACGGTACTGGGTTTGACGTTGCCGCGGCACGAGACGTGATCGGCGCCGCCGTCATAGGCGACCACGGTATCGAAGGTATTCGGGATCGGATCGGTATCGAGCTGAAACAGGATTCTTTTCATTAGCGGGTCCTAGGTCGGCGCGTCCTTCAGTCCTGGATGCGCATCGAGAAATCGATTGCGCGAACGTGTTTGGTCAGTGCGCCGACGGAGATGAAGTCGGCGCCGACGCTGCCCAGTTCGGCGAGTTCTGCAAGCTCAATGCCGCCGGAGATCTCGACCTTGGCGCGTCCGGCCACGAGTGCGGTCGCGGCGCGCATGTCGGCGACGGAAAAATTGTCGAGCAGAACCATGTCCACCCCTGCGGCCAGCGCGCTTTCCAGTTCGGCCAGCGATTCGACCTCGACTTCGATGCGCAGGCGCGGGTGACTGGTGCGGATGCCGGCGACGGCCGCGGCGATGGAGCCGGCCGCGGCGATATGGTTCTCTTTGATCAGAACGGCGTCGAACAAGCCCATGCGGTGGTTGGCGCCGCCACCGCAGCGCACCGCGTATTTCTGCGCCGCGCGCAGACCGGGAATGGTTTTACGGGTATCGAGAATGCGCGTTTGTGCAGCGCCGAGCGCGTCCACGTAGGCGCGCGTGACGGTGGCCGTGGCGGACAGGGTCTGCAGAAAGTTCAGCGCCGTCCGCTCGCCGGTGACGATACTGCGCGCCGACCCGTGCAGCGTGCACACCACGCTGCCGGGGCTCACGCGGTCGCCTTCGGCGCACACCCAGTCAACTGTCACCTGCGCGTCCAGCAGCGCATAGACGCGGTCGAACCACGGTCCTCCGGCGAGCACCGCCGATTCCCGGCACAGCACCTCGGCACGGCTGTTGCGGGCGGCCGGGATCAGGGTGGCGGTGACATCGCCGCTGCCGACATCCTCCTCCAGCGCGGTGCGGACGGTCGCTTCGAGATCGGCGGGTAAACGCATGGCGTTATTCTAGTGCTTTACGTATTCGCGGGTGAGGCGGAATACGACCGGGCTCAGCAGCAGCAGGGCAATCAGATTGGGTAGTGCCATCAGGCCGTTAAAGACGTCGGCCATGGCCCACACCACCTCGAGTTTGATCATGGCGCCGAACAGGACCGCTGAAACCCACAACACGCGGTAGGGTTTGATCACACCGACCCCGAACAGGTATTCGGCGCAGCGCTCACCGTAGTAGCTCCAGCCGACGATTGTGGTGAAGGCGAAGGTCGCCAGCGCGACGCCGAGGAGTGGCGGGCCAAGACTGCCGATGCCGAGTTCAAAGGCCGTGGCTGACAGGGCCGCACCCTCGCCAGGTCCGGTCCAGGCGCCGGTAACGATGATCACCAGCGCGGTCATGGAACAGATACACAAGGTGTCGATGAAGGTTCCCAGCATCGCGATCGTGCCCTGCTGTACGGCGTCATCGGTGCGCGCGGCGGCGTGGGCGATGGCGGCGCTGCCGAGTCCGGCCTCGTTGGAAAAGATGCCGCGCGCGAAACCCCAGCGCATCGCCACCCACAGCCCTGCGCCGAGTCCCGCGGCAGGCTCAAAGGCGCTCTTGACGATGATTGCGATGGCGGCCGGCACCGCGCCGAGGTTGGCCACGATGATGACCAGCGACAGGCCGATGTAGAGCACCGCCATGAGTGGTACCAGGGCGCTCGCTACTGACGCGATGCGACGCACGCCGCCAATCACCACCGCGCCGGTCAGGGTCGCGGCGACGATCCCGGTGAGCAGGTGGTCGACGCCAAAATGAACGGTCAGTACGTCGGCGACGGAATTGGCCTGCACCATGTTGCCGATGCCAAAAGCCGCGATCATGCCGAACAGGGCGAAGCACGGCGCCAGCCAGTGCCAGCGCGGATCGAGGCCGTTGCGGATGTAGTACATCGGGCCGCCGACATGCTGGCCGAGTTCATCGATTTCGCGGTAACGCACCGCGAGCACCGCCTCGGCGTATTTCGTCGCCATGCCGAAGGCCGCGATCACCCACATCCAGAACACCGCACCGGGACCGCCAAAATGGATCGCGGTGGCGACGCCGGCGATATTGCCGGTACCCACCGTCGCGGCGAGCGCCGTCATGAGTGCCTGAAACGATGAGATCTCGCCGCTACCGGCCGTCGCTCCCCGCGACTGCCACAGCATACGGAAGCCGTGGCCGAGCTGGCGCCACGGAAACGCACGCAGTCCGCAGGTCAGGTAGATGGCGGTACCGGCGAGCAGGGGGATCAGGCAGTACTCGCTCCAGATCAGGGCGCTGGCGCGGCCGAAAAACTCGCCCACCGCTGCGCTCGCGCTCATAGCGTGCCGCCCTGGGACGCGTTACGGCGCGAATGCAACTCGAGTGCGTCGCCGCGCTGCGCGAAGTCGAGGCGCTTGAGGAAACTCATGCCGAGCAGAACCTCGATGTCGCCCAGATTCGGTACGATGGTGGCGCGCACGTCGCGTTCGACAATCGGGCCGAGTTGTACTGCGTCGATCATCGTCGCGTAGGCGGTGGTACGCCCATTGGCGGTAACGACGCTGAGCGGTGGACCGGCCCTGAGTCCGGCGCGACGGGCGATGTCGGCAGATACCGCGACGTCGGTGGCGCCGGTATCGAGCATGAATTCGACCGGCTGGCCGTTGATGAAACCGCTGGCGACGTAGTGACCGGCGCGGTTGCGCTGCAGCGCCACGCTGGCCGCGCCATCCGGCGCGGTACGCCTGGCGATATCACGATTCGGATTGCGGTACTCCTCGATCCGATCGGAGAACAGCCAGGCCATCAGCGCGATGAACCCGACGATCGCGACGATGTACATGGTTGAACCGATGCGTGTCGTGGACATCTATCCGCTTATTGAAAATCGTTTTCCACGCCGGCGATTCGAGCCTGCGTGTGGCGCCAGTGAGCGTAGCGCGGCATAAAGCGCGCTCCGCCCGCCATGTCAACCGCGATCCGGCGTCAGCGGCGCCGGGCGTGACCGGCGTCGGCCCGGACCGTGCACTGCATCGTGAATATTACGGTTGCCGGTGGTAATCTTGAGCTTCCTCAGCGCGGGTCCGGCCCGCCTACCTCTGATCGACTCGCGGCGAGTATCGCATAGGGTTTACATCGTGAATATAGCAACATCCCCGACCTTGTCCTGTGAACCGATCCGCCCGACCCGGGCGATCAATTCATTATCCGAAGACGTTGAACACGGGCTGTTCGCCGCACGACGCAGCCTGCCACCGAAATATTTCTATGATGAACGCGGCTCGCTGTTGTTCGATCGCATTTGCGATGCGCCGGAATATTATCCGACCCGCACCGAGGCCGGACTGCTGAAGGAAATTTCCGACGACGTCATCGCCGCCGTTCAGCCTGAGTACATCGTTGAACTCGGCAGTGGCATGTCGCGCAAAACCCGCCATCTGCTCGACGCCTGCTCGCGGCAGGGCTGCCGTCCGGTTTATGTCCCGGTCGACGTCTGCGACGAGGTTCTGATCAGCAGCGGCGCTGCGCTGCTCGAAAGCTACCCGTGGCTGGAAGTGCAGCCGCTGGTGGGTGACTACACGGCGGGACTCGGCAACCTGCCGCAGCGCGACGGCCGCACGCTGGTGGTTTTTCTGGGCGGCACGATCGGCAATTTCACGGCTGCCGAGGCGCATGATTTTCTGCGCGAACTGCGGGCGACCATGCGCCGCGGGGACAGCCTGTTAATCGGTGCCGACCGCGTCAAACAACCCGACGTGCTGCATGCGGCCTACAACGATGGCGCGGGGATCACCGCCGAATTCAATCTCAACCTGCTCAAGGTTCTGAATCGTGAACTCGGCGCAAACTTCGATCCGTCGGGATTCGAACATTACGCGCATTTCAACCCGCTCGAATCGCGCATCGAAATGCACCTCATCGCAATGTGCGGGCAACAGGTCAGTTTCGCGCAGATCGACGAGGTCCTGGAGTTCGACGAAGGTGACCATATCCTGACGGAAATCAGCCGCAAGTTTACCCGCCGGGAACTCGAGTCGATGCTTGTTGGATCGAATTTCGAGATTGGCCGGCACTACGAAGCCAGCACCAATAAATTTTCACTGGTTCTTGCGCGTCCGGTCTGAGTACCGGTGGCCACACCACAGGCTGAAGCCGACGCCGCGAGCCGGCCCGACGACGGCGACTGGCTGGCCGGCGCACGACGCGTCGATTCGCCGAACTGCGACGACCGGCCACCCGCGGCGAGTATCGATCTCATTGTCATCCACGCCATTGCCCTGCCGCCGGCGACCTACGGCGGCGCTTACATCGAACGACTGTTCACCAATCGACTCGACTGCACGGCGCATCCCTATTTCGAAGGCCTGCGCGGGCTGCGCGTGTCCGCGCATTTTCTGATTGAACGTGACGGCGTGCTGAGTCAGTTCGTAGCGCTGTCGCAGCGCGCCTGGCACGCCGGCGAATCGCGTTGGCGCGGACGCAGCGCCTGCAATGACTTTTCCATCGGCATCGAACTGGAAGGTTGTGACGAACACCCGTTTGCCGCCGTGCAGTACTCGACCCTGGTCGGCCTGCTCGGCGAACTGCTGCGGCGCTTTCCCACGCTCGGCGTCGACAGCATTGCCGGACACAGCGATATCGCGCCGGATCGCAAAACCGATCCGGGTCCGATGTTCGACTGGCCGCGCCTGCTGCGTGAGGCGCCGCGGTGAACTTCCTGAGCATACTGCTGGCGCTGGCGCTGGAGTTTGTGCTCGGCGGTTCAAAGGCGTGGCGCAACGCGGACTGGAGCGCGAAATGGGCGGCGTGGACAATCAGTCTCGGTGCGCGCTTCGGCTGGTGGCGCGGCTGGCCGGCGGCCATCACGATCGTGGTCGTGCCGCTGCTGGCGGTCTCGGTCGGCTTCGCCGGGCTGGCTGCGCTCGCGCCCTGGCTGGTACACGTTGCCGCGGTTGCGGTGCTGCTGGCGATGCTGGGTCCACACGATCTGCGCGAGGAATTCGCGGCCCACAAGCGCGCCCTGACCCTGGCCGAACGGCCCGAGGACATCCATGCGCCGTTCGTGGGCGCTGCCCGCGGGACTGACCTCGGCGCGCCGAGCGGCGATGCCGAGTATGACGCCACGCGGGTCGAACTCGCGGCCCTGGCCCTGGCCGCGGACCGGGCCTGGTTTCAACCGCTGTTCTGGTATTTCGTGGCTGGCCCGGTCGGCGCGGTGGCTTACCGGCTGTGCGCCAATCTGCGTTATTTCGAGGATGCCGACGCCAGTATCGTCGACGCCCTGGCAAGGGTTCGCGAAGCCCTCGAGTGGGTACCCGCGCGTATCACCGCGCTGGCGATGGGGCTGGGCGGAACCCTGCCGCCGGTGCTCGAGACCATGCGCGAAGTCGGCGTAGCGCGCTGGGCGGTAAGCGGCGACCTGGTCGCACGAACGGCGCTGGCGGCAGCGGATAACGGGCGTATTCGAGAAGTCATCAGCGGCGACGCGCGGATTTATCGCCTCAACCAGATGTTCGCCTTGATCAAGCGCGCCCTCATCGCGTGGCTGGCGCTGATGGCTGCGGCGGCGCTGCTAATCGCCTGACGAAGTCGCCAGGTAGTCGGCGACGCGCATGCACCGCTGACTGCCGCTTGTGCACACCAGCACGCTGTCCTGTTCGTACCAGTCGCCCAGCACGATACGGCGACAGGCGCGCCCGGCGAGATCAAACTCATGCACCTGCGGTCGATGGGTATGGCCATGGATAAGCAGGCTGGTGTCGTGCTTGAGCATGGCCGCGGCAACCGCACTCGGTTCGACGTCCATGATGTCTTCGGCCTTGGTTGCCATCGACGCACGGGTGCCGCTCTGGGTGCGCGCGGCAATCCGTTTGCGCCACGTCAGCGGCGCGGCGAGAAACGCACCGCGCACGAGCGGATTGCGCACCACGCGTCTGAAGTTCTGATATTTGACATCGCGCGTACACAGCAGATCGCCGTGGGTCAGCAGGGCCGGCTCCCCGTAAAGATCGATCAGCGCGTAATCGGGCAGCAGACTTGCGCCGGTGTTACGTTCGAAGCGCGCGCCGAACAGAAAGTCGCGGTTGCCGTGCGCGACGTGCACGCGCACACCGGCGTCGCTGAGCTGCCGCAGGCGGTCGACGACGTAGGTGTGGACCGGGCCGTCGTCGTCATCGCCGATCGAAACTTCGAACAGATCGCCGAGGATGTACAGTGCCTCGGCGCGGGTGCACGCGCTGGCGATGAAGCGGGCGAACAGGTCCAGCTTGTCGGCGCGCTCGGCGCTGAGATGCAGGTCGGAGACGAACAGCGTCGTCATGGCGCGCGGCCGCGCGCGGCCTCAGCCGTCGACCAGGCTCGCGGACAGGATCTCGATCGGCTCGGACGGCACGTCCTGATGCGGGCCGTGAGAACCGGTCTGGACGCCCTTGATCGCGGTGACGGTATCCATGCCGTCGGTGACCCTGGCGAACACACAGTAGCCCCATCCGCTCTGGGTTTCGGCGCTGTGATTGAGGAAATCGTTATCTTTCACGTTGATGAAAAACTGCGCCGAGGCCGAGTGCGGGTCCGAGGTGCGCGCCATCGCGACAGTGCCGGCGTCGTTACTCAGACCATTGTTTGCTTCGTTCGTGATCGGGGCATTGGTCGATTTCTGCTTCATGTCGCGGTCCATGCCGCCGCCCTGGACCATGAAACCATTGATGACGCGATGAAAAATGGTCCCGGTATAGAACCCGCTTTCGACATATTCGATGAAATTACGGGTTGTTTCCGGGGCTGCTTCACGGTTGAGTTCGAGGGTGATATCACCCATCGAGGTTTCGAGTTTTACCAGGGTCATCGATCGCTCCGTCGCTGTAATCATAGGGTGTGGCGCGTTTTGCCGGGTCGCAGGCGGGCACCTGCGGCGAGGCCGTCTCCGCGCGCGGCGCCCATGGTGCCGCTCGCGATCGCCAAGCGCAACCGTGCCTGCTGTTCGAGCATAGCGCGCGGCCAGCCGGCGCCTGAGGGCGCTGCCCAGCCTGTCGCGCGCACTGACCCGGCACATTGACGCTCCGGAGGGGCCTGCGTATCATCGCCCGCTCCCGCGCGGAAGCAAAGGCAATCGATGTCGGGGCATAGCGCAGTCTGGTAGCGCACCTGCTTTGGGAGCAGGGGGTCGGGGGTTCGAATCCCTCTGCCCCGACCATTGCGAACAATGAAGCTGCAAGTTATAGGGTTTGAATCGCTCGAGCGCCGCCACGATGGTCATCGAGTCTATAATTCGTAGCTAGTGGCCGTGAAGGCGCCTGTAGCTCATCTGGATAGAGCATCGGCCTTCTAAGCCGAGGGTAGCAGGTTCGAGTCCTGCCAGGCGCGCCACCTTTGCGGCCACGACAGGAGAGTTTGCCGGCGCTGCAAGCTATAAGCGATCAGCGAGGAGGGTCGAAGCCTCGCCGCCGATGATTTATAACTTGTAGCTCAAGTCTATGGTGGGCGTAGCTCAGTTGGTAGAGCACAGGGTTGTGATCCCTGATGTCGTGGGTTCGATCCCCATCGTCCACCCCACTTTCGCGACGCTCACGGGCCGGGCGAGCAGCCCGCACGCCGCAGCCAGCGTCGCAGCGTATGCGGGCCATTAGCTCAATTGGTAGAGCAGCTGACTCTTAATCAGTAGGTTGAAAGTTCGAGTCTTTCATGGCCCACCATTTTTTCGTTCCAAGAAACAACATGCTTATGTGCCAAAGCGCGGGATTTTAACCGGCTTTTTCTCGTCTATCCGTGCTTCTTCGATTGATTGCTCCCGTAATGATCGGGAACATTCCGTTCCGTGAAGTTGCGGGATTTTTCTGCGCTACGCATTCGCTATATGCGGTGAAGACCTGGCCCGTATCGATTTTAAGATTGTTTACAAACGAATATGGTCGGGAGTCGAACGTTCGGGTACTGTCAGATGCGGCCATCTGGAAATCCGCATTCTTATGGTGCGTACGCCTCTTGAATCTGGGGTGTTGAAATTTGCAAAATGAAATCGGGGGGGAATTATGAGGACTAAACGATTTGGATCAGGGTTGATAATAGCGTTCTGGGCATTAAGTGGGATAGCGCAAGCGGGCCCGATTATCTATGACAACATGGCCGCGGTCGATTTTGGCTTTGCTAGTGACCCCGATTTCGGAGGAGGCCAGTTTATTGCCGACAATTTCACTCTGGCGCCGGGAGCAACTACGATAGCGGATATACACTGGACCGGGTTCTATTCTACCGCCAATACCCCCCAGGCCACCGATGAATTTAATATCCGAATTTATGCGGACGCGGCTGGATTGCCGGACGCGAACAACATTCTTTTAGACCTGGCTGTCGGCGATGCGGGTCGCGTTGATACGGGTATTGATGTCTCCATTGGGATACCCTTCGATCTCTATTCGTACTGGGTTGACATTACCCCGCTTACCCTCGTCGCGAACACGCAATATTGGTTGTCGATTGTCAACGATACAAGTAGCGACGCGAACGATAATTGGGCTTGGGGGACTGATAGTTCCGGCGGCAGCCTTGCGAGTTCCGCCGATCAAACCAACTGGAACACTTCGAGTCGAGAGACAGATTTCCAACTCACGACAGTCCCGGAGCCCACGACGCTGGCTCTGGTGGGCCTCGCTCTGATCGGCCGCATGCGTCACTCGAGAAAAACAGGCGCATCATAATAATAGGAAATACGGGGACAGCAACCCTGGAAATACGGGGACAGCAACCCTAATTCAGAAATGCGCGGACAGAAACCCCAATTCGGATAACGGCATCGCGCCTCGCTGGAAATGCGGATACCGTCGCTCGATTCCGCTGTCGATCTATTCCCGGAATGTGGTTAATGTCCCACCATCTCCGTGTACGGATAAGCCCAGCCGGGTCGATCAGGCGCCGATCACCGACGGCTGCGGCAGACCAGCCCTGGCGCACTCGTCATAGTAGTGCTGCAGGATGGATGCGGCGTCGTCGATGCTCTCGACCTCATTAGCGTCGTTGAGATTCAAATTAGCGCCGCGGATAGCGAACCACGTATCCATGATCTCCGTGACGCCTTCCACGTCCGTGGTCAGAGTGTGGATTGAACCGGCCGGTTCGTACAGATAGGAACCTGCGCGGTTCACCGTGTCCGGGTATTCGAGGTACTTCCATGCGCCGGAAAACGTCACTGCATAAACCTCGCCGGTATGTTTGTGACGCTGCACCGTAACGCCAGGCTGGAAACGCGTGCGAACAATCCACAGACCGCCTTCTATATCGACCTGAAGCAGTTGCAGTTCGATACCGTCACCAAACGGAACGAAGGGTAAATCATGCGGCGCGCGGTGTAGCGCTTCCGGAATTCCGCTTATGGCCTGCTGGACTGCTGCCATCATAGTGCTCCTCTGAACCGCTCATATTTGCTAACTTTGCCCCCAAATCGGATGCGAGACAAGACGGATGGATTGGCAACCAGGATGACGATAACCGGAACAATCTGAGTAGATAACTCCATGATTTAGGGTCTTCTTTGGGGCGCTGTAAGGAACAAAATCTTATTGATTTTAGTTATCATTTTTGATAACTATGATCGATGACTTGGACGGTTGCGTTCTACAGCGAGAGAGTCGAAGCGGACACCTTGGCTTTGCCTGCCGGGATCTTGGCGAGTTTCTTGCGCATAACCGAATTAATTGAAGAGTTTGGCCCGAATTTAGGTCGACCCCATACCGCGCCATTGAGGAACGGATTATTCGAAATTCGCGCGAAGGGTAGGGAAGGGATAGCTCGCTCTGTATTTTGTACGGTCGAGAGCGAAGAAGTGGTGGTGCTGATTACCGTGGTGAAAAAGGGTAACAAAATCCCCAAACGCCACATGAACACTGCGCTGAAGCGAATGAAGGAGATACAGGATGATTAAACGTCCCACCATTGATCAGTTTCGCAAAAAAGCGCTGAAAAACCCCGAGGTTAAATCTGAGTACGACGCTCTGTCATCCGCCTATGAAATGAAGCGTCAGATGATTGCGATGCGGAAAAAGGCCGGGTTGACCCAGGAACAGATGGCCGAACTGCTCGGCACGAAGAAAAGCAATATTTCACGCCTTGAAAGTGTGAGCTCGGAGAATTCACCTCGCTTGGCTACCATCGAAGATTATGCGCGTGTGCTCGGATATGCGATCAAGGTCGAATTCGAACCTCGTACCAGTTAGACCCGTTGAGGGTGTAGAAAAACCCCGTCGGAGATTTGGATGAAAATTTCGGCCACGTCTTTTCGGTCTGTCGGACTTTTTCTACGGCCTCGTTAGGACGGGTATTACCTATGGACGATTTAGACACGATATCCAAAGTGAATTGCGCCGGCTTCTCCGAAGGCTATTTAGTTCGAATCAGGCCGCGCCGGCCAGCGTCTGAAACGTCACCAGTCGTTCAATTTCCGGATGTTTCGACCGGTCCAGACCATTGAGTCTGGCGTACGGCCCGGTCAGTTTCGCCGATTCACCCAGCGCGGCATCGAATTCGATCCGCGACAGGGTGCAGACGGCCGCAACTTTGCCGGCCAGTTCGGCCAGCGCGATGTCGCGGTGGTCGGGGTCATCATGTTCGCAGACCACCTGGCTGACGGCATTGGCATAAGCACAGCAGATCCGCAGTCGCGCATTGTCGTCGTCTTCCAGTTCGGCAATCGTGCCGCGCGGCAAAGGTCGCATCGCGGCGATGATGCCTTGCGAGAACTTCCACTGCTGCGCCACGCCCGCGCCGAGCTCGTGATACGGCACCCCTAGTACTGCGCGCGATTCGGTGAGCTCATCGCTGTGGTTCTGTGCGGCGAGTTCGCGGATGGTGTTGAACTCGTCTTCGAAGTAATGGATGGTCAGGAATCGTCCGAGGTTGTGGTACAGCGCGGCGGTAAACGCGTCGGCTCGATTGCGAATGCCGAATGCAGGTGCGATCGCCTTGCCCAGAATCGCGGCGTGAAACGAGCAGGTCAGGCTCGCGCGCAGGATTTCGGAGCCGGCTTCGAAATTGCTGTTCAGCAGCGCGGTGGTGATGCACATGCGCACCTGGTCCAGCCCGAGCAGGACGATGGCGCGCGGCAGGGCGGTGATCTCGGCGCTGCCGTAGTAGGCGGAGTTGGCCATGGTCAGCACGCGCTGACTCAGGGTCACGTCCTTGGCCAGAATATTCACCAGGCGACTGGCAGGTGCGTTCGAATCGTCGGAGGTGATTTCGAGAATCTCGCTGACGTGCTGAGACAGCGAGGAAAAACCGCGCTTGAAGGTCATGCGTCGCAGCAGAAACTCGATGGTGCTGTGTCCACCGTCGGCCGCGGCGGGATCGTTTGCCCGCGGTAGCCGATACTCGTCGAGCTTGAGTTTCATGGCGCGCGCGTTGGGGTAGCGGTCCGCTACCGCGCGTTGCGTAGCGCGCAGGAACACCTCCGCGATCTGCGCTGGAACATCGAGTCCGACGCAGCGACATCAAGCGCCGCGCCGTTGAGGATCTCGTTGATGATCACGCCGGGGTTCTCGCCCACGTACAGGCGTTTTCCGGTCAGCATTTCGTAGAAAATGGTGGCCAGGGTAAACACGTCCGAGGGCGGCCCCGGAACCTGATGCGCGAAGGGTTCCGGCGCCATGTAGCGCAGCGTGCCGGCATAAGATTCTTCCGGCTGCTCGGCCTGCTGGCGCAGTACCGAAATGCCGAAATCCGTGACCTTGGGCGTGCCGTCGCTGGTGAGCAGGATATTCGCCGGGCTCAGGTCGCGGTGCACGATTTCGTTTTCGTGCAGGTAGGCGACGCCGCCGAGGATCTGACTCATTAAAATGATCGCGTCGGCGAACTCGAGCTTGCCGAAGTTCGCAATGCGATCCTGGAGCGATTCGCCATCGATGAATTCAAAAACCAGGTACGGCAGCTGGCTGTAGGTACCGACGTCATAGAGGGTGACGATATTGGGGTGTTGCAGGCGCGACACGATGCGCGCCTCGGTGACGAGTTTTTCCTGGCGGCGGTCGGGATCGTGGCGCAGCAGTTTAATCGCGACCTGGCGGCCGAGCTCGTCGTCGTGGGCCAGCATCACGACACCCTGTCCGCCCTTGCCGAGTAGCTTGAGGATGGCATAACGCCCGATGCGCTCGGGCAGAACCGATCGATGTGGCCGACTACTCAACGGATGCTCCCGGATGCTCTGTCAGTGGGAGCGGCAGCGGCGCCTCGATCCTTTAGCAGACCGGCGAAAAGCTACTGCGGATGCCGTGGGCGGCGTTGTGCACTCGCCTGCGGTCCTCATTTACGCCAGTAAACTCCGGTCCTCGTCTCGCGCACGCCTTGCCCACGGCATTCCTCGCGACGCTTTTCGCCGGTCTGCGCGCCGGTTTGAACATAGCTACTGCGGATAACGCGGACGGCGTTGTCCACCCGACCGTCGAGACCGATCAGTGCAGGCGGCGGACGTTGGCGGTGGAGGTGTCGGCCTGGGCCGGCAACCGGGCGGGTGCTACACCGCCATGGTGGAGGACCATGTACCAGCCGTCGTCGAGTCGCTGGTAGACGTTCGTCGCGAGTACCGGCGGGGCGACGAAAGCGGTACCCGGCACGGTGATGTTTTCTTCCACGCTATGGATGCGGAATTCGTCATCACCCAGGATCAGTTGCCCGCGCAGCTCGAATGCGCGCAGTACCGGATCGCCGAGGATGTGCGCCCAGCTGGCGCGGATTGCCGCACTGCCCTCGAGCCGCGGGCCGGCGGGATGAATACAGGCGATCGCCACGCCGGGCGCCCACACCCGCATCATGGCATCGACATCGGCCGCGCTGAAGGCGGCATAGAACGCCGCTTCGGCCTCGTCCGACGTTAAAAACACGGTTGCGCGCGACCGGGCGGTGCGCTCAGGGCTCCTCGGCGGGTGGTGGCGGGGGCACCTCATCGCTCAGGATCGGGTAACCGGCGCTGACCAGGGCATTGTCAATGGCGTCGCGGCTGTAGCCCTTGAGGACCTGGTCGCCGATGGTCATGGCCGGCACCGTGAGGCCGCCGGTGATCGATTTCAGCTCTTCCTGCATTTCGGCGTTATCCTGTACGCCCTTGTCCGTAAACGGAATATTGCGACCGCTCAGGGCATGGCGGACCAGATCGCAGGCATCGCAATCGGGCACCGTATAGACGGTGATGGGATTGGCTTCGACGACCTTGTCGATGCTGGTCGGTTTCAGGCCGCCGAGGCCGGTGAGCCGTTTTTCGGTCTTCTTGCTCTCACCGGGCAGGCATTTGTCGCGAAACGAGGCGTTGCCGTCGGCATCGACACACTCGAAAACCGTGACCGCGGAGGCGTTGGCCGCGGCCAGCGCGGCGACGGTAAACAGGACAACTTTCACCAGGGTTTGCATGCGTCGCGTCTCCTAATCCTCGGGGCAGGGACTTTAGTCGGGATCTTCGCCACAGTATCAGCGTTGCCGCGGGGCTATCAAGACGTCCGGGCTGGACCTATAATGGCGGCCACCCGCAAGCGCTGGCGCCGGTAACAGACGACCGGCCCCGGCACTGACACTGTCTGCGAATTCACACAGGCATTAAGACCAACGTACACGATATGGTTCAGCGGCCGCGAAAGTGGCGGAATTGGTAGACGCGCTGGCTTTAGGTGCCAGTGGGGTAACCCGTGAGAGTTCGAGTCTCTCCTTTCGCACCAAATCCATATAGGTTTAACCGAACTTGCGGTCCGCGGCAGTGCCCGGTCCGCGATTACTGACAGAACGACTCATTCATGCAAATTTCCGTTGAAAAATCCTCGGCGCTGGAGCGCCGTATGACCGTTGAAGTGCCGGAAGACCGCATCGCAAGCGAGGTCCAGTCACGCCTGGAAAACCTGCGTAAATCGGCGCGCATCGACGGTTTCCGCCAGGGCAAGGCGCCGCTGACCGTGGTTCGCCAGTTATATGGCCGGCGCGTGCGTGACGAAATCGTCGGCGAGGTGCTGCAGAGCAGCTTCAGCGAGGCGATGACCAGCGAGGCCCTGCGCCCGGCCGGTCAGCCGGTCATCGAACCGGTCAGCAGCGCGCCAGGCGACGGTCTGAAATATACCGCGATTTTCGAGGTTTTCCCCGAAATCGAACTGGCCCCGCTGGCGGATCTCAAGGTCACCCGCGAAACCTGCGAAATCGCCGAAGCCGATATCGACGACATGATCGAGAAGCTGCGTGAACAGCACAAATCCTGGAACGCGGTCGAGCGCGCCGCGGCGGACGGCGACAAGCTCAGCATCAGTTTTACCGGCAGCATCGACGGCGAACCGTTCGAAGGTGGTTCCGGCGAGGACGTAGACCTCGAACTTGGCGGCGGCATGATGATCGAAGGGTTCGAGGACGGCCTGCGCGGCAAACGTGCCGGCGAACGGGTCGAACTCGATCTGAAATTCCCGGACGACTACCGCAACGAGCCGCTGGCCGGCAAACCGGTCAGGTTCGTGATCGAGATCAAACAGGTCAGCGAAGCGGCCCGGCCGGAGATCAATGCCGAGTTTATGGACAAGTTCGGTGTTGCCGGCGGCGATGTAACGGCTTTCCGCAACGACATTCGCGCCAATATGGAAAAGGAGCGCGAACGCGCCCTGCGCCAGCGTTTCAATAACGACGTCATGGAAAAACTGGCGTCAGCCAACGATTTCGAGGTCCCGGCGAGCCTGATCCGCTCCGAGGCGGAGCGCCTGCGCGAACAGATGGCACGCGAAATGATGATGCGCGGGCTGAATCCGCAGGATTCCGCCGCGGCCTTTGCGAACGCGGCCAGCGAGCGCGCCCGCCAGCGGGTAAAGCTTGGCCTCATCATGGCCGAGATCGTTAAGCAGGGCGAATTGCGCGCGGATCCGGATAAAGTCCGCGAAATGATTGAAAACATGGCTTCGAGCTACGAAGATTCCGCCACGGTCGTGAAATGGTATTACGACAACCCGGAACAATTGCAGCAGGTTGAGGCCTTATGTCTTGAAGACCAGGCCGTCAGTTGGATCGTGTCGCAGGCTACGGTGACCGAAACCGCGATCTCGTTTGACGCTTTAATGAATCCGGTGCAGACTGACGACAAGGTAGAGGCAAGTACTTGATGTCCATAGATTACTCTGATATCCCCATGGGCAAAGGCCCGCAGGCGCTGAACCTCGTACCGATGGTGGTCGAGCAGTCCGCGCGCGGCGAACGCGCCTACGATATTTACTCGCGCCTGCTCAAGGAGCGGGTGATTTTCATGGTCGGGCCGGTCGAGGACTACGTTGCCAACGTGATCGTGGCGCAACTGCTGTTCCTGGAGTCGGAAAACCCCGACAAGGACATCCACTTCTATATCAACTCGCCGGGCGGCTCGGTGTCTGCCGGGTTGGCGATTTACGACACCATGCAGTTCATCAAACCGCATGTGAGCACGATGTGCATCGGCCAGGCGGCCAGCATGGGGGCCCTGCTGCTCTCGGGCGGCGCGGCCGGGAAACGCTACGCACTGCCGAATTCGCGCGTCATGATCCACCAGCCGCTGGGTGGCTTCCAGGGTCAGGCGTCGGACATCGACATTCACGCCAGGGAAATCCTCAAGGCCCGCGAGCGTCTGAACCACATCCTCGCTCATCATACCGGCCAGGATCTGGAAAAGATCGCCAACGATACCGACCGGGATCGTTTCCTGAGCGCCGAGGAAGCCGTCGAGTACGGTATCATCGACGCGATGTTGTCAAAGCGCGAAACCGTGCCGAAAGCAAGCTGAGTACCTGGATGAAACGAGCGAGATCTCGAGGACTTGTGAGATGAGTGATAGCAAGAACTCCAAGGGCGACGGCGATCGATTGCTGTACTGTTCCTTCTGCGGCAAAAGCCAGCACGAGGTCCGTAAGCTGATCGCAGGGCCATCGGTATTCATCTGCGATGAATGCGTGGAGCTATGCAACGATATTATTCGCGAAGAGATCCAGGAAAAAGCGCCGGGAGGGGTTGGCAGCAAACTGCCGATTCCGCACGAAATCAATCAGATCCTCGACGAATACGTCATCGGGCAGACTCAGGCCAAGAAGATCCTCTCGGTCGCGGTCTACAACCACTACAAGCGCCTCGATACGCGGGTCAAGCAGAACGACGTCGAACTGGCCAAAAGCAACGTCCTGCTGATCGGTCCCACCGGCAGCGGTAAAACGCTGCTCGCGGAAACCCTCGCGCGGCTGCTCAACGTGCCGTTCACGATCGCCGACGCGACGACCCTGACCGAAGCGGGTTACGTTGGCGAGGACGTCGAAAACATCATCCAGAAGCTATTGCAGAAGTGCGACTACGACGTCGAAAAAGCGCAGACCGGTATCGTCTACATTGACGAAATCGACAAGATTTCGCGCAAGTCCGACAATCCCTCGATCACCCGCGACGTGTCGGGTGAAGGGGTGCAGCAGGCACTGCTGAAACTCATCGAAGGCACCGTCGCTTCGGTGCCGCCGCAGGGTGGCCGCAAGCACCCGCAGCAGGAGTTTTTGCAGGTCGATACCAGCAATATCCTGTTTATCTGCGGCGGCGCGTTTGCCGGGCTCGACAAGATTATCCGTGACCGCTCGGAAAAAGGCGGCATCGGTTTCTCCGCCGAGGTCAAAAGCAAGGACGACAAAAAGACCTCCGGCGAGCTGCTGCACCAGGTTGAGCCGGAAGATCTGATCCGTTACGGGCTGATCCCGGAATTCGTCGGGCGTCTGGCGGTTTTTGCCGTGCTGGACGAACTCGACGAGGAACAACTCATCCAGATCCTGGTCGAACCAAAGAACGCGTTGACCAAACAGTACGCCAAGCTGTTTGAAATGGAGCAGTGCGAGCTCGAGTTCCGCGAAGACGCGCTGCGCGCGGTCGCCCTGCGCGCGGTCGAACGCAAGACCGGCGCACGTGGACTGCGCTCGATACTTGAACAAAGCCTGCTCGACACCATGTATGAGTTACCGTCGCTGAATAATGCAGCGAAGGTGGTCGTGGACGAAGCTTCAATCAAGGGAGAATCCAACCCTCTTGTTATCTACGAAAGTTCGGAAATTTCCAAAGCGGCGCCGGACTAGGCGCCCGCAAACGTCCAGCACCGCGCGCGGCAGTCACGGCTGCCTCGGCGCCCACCACACTATCGCTAAAATTCCCGCCAGCATCGCGCCTGGCGCGCCGGCCGAACACATTTTTCGCATTTTTGCGGTTTGCGCGCCGACGCGCGCGGCCGCTTCAGGAGCATCTCTGTCATGAGTGATTCGAGCACTGAACTCGCCGTACTGCCGCTGCGCGATGTCGTTGTATATCCGCACATGGTGATCCCCTTGTTCGTGGGCCGGGACAAATCTATCGTCGCCCTCGAGCGCGCGATGGAGGCTGGCAAGCAGATCCTGCTCGTCGCGCAGAAGAACCCCGGCGACGACAATCCGCAGCCGGGCGACATTTATTCCATTGGTACGGTGTCCAACATTCTGCAACTGCTGAAGCTGCCGGACGGCACCATCAAGGTCCTGGTCGAAGGCGTCTATCGCGGGCGCATCGCGTCGTTTACCGAAACCGACGAACTCTATGCCGCCGAAGTCGAACAACTCGATATCGAAGACGTGACGGGGCGCGAAGCGGAAGTGCTGAGCAGGTCGCTGATGAACCAGTTTGATCAGTACGTCAAGCTGAACAAGAAGGTACCGCCGGAAATCATTTCCTCGTTGTCCAGTATCGACGACCCGTCACGCCTGGCCGACACCATCGCCGCGCACATGGCGATCAAGATCCAGGACAAGCAGGAAGTCCTGGAACTCGTGCCGCTGCGCGAGCGTCTCGAACATTTGATCCGTTTGATGGAAGCCGAGATCGATCTGTTGCAGGTCGAGAAACGCCTGCGTGGACGGGTCAAGAAGCAGATGGAGAAAAGTCAGCGCGAGTATTATTTGAATGAGCAGATGAAGGCCATTCAGAATGAACTCGGCGAGGGCGAAGGTGGCGTCAACGAGTTCGAGGAACTGGCGCGTAAAATCGCCAAGTCCGGCATGAACAAGGAAGCACGCACCAAGGCCGACGGCGAACTCAAGAAACTGCGCATGATGTCGCCGATGTCGGCCGAGGCGACGGTGGTGCGTAACTACATCGACTGGATCCTGTCGGTACCGTGGAAGAAGCGCTCCAAGATCAGTCGCGACCTGAACCGCGCCCAGGACATACTCGAAGCCGATCACTACGGGTTGGAGAAGGTCAAGGAGCGTATCCTCGAGTACCTCGCGGTCCAGCAGCGTGTGAAAAAAATGAAGGGCCCGATCCTGTGCCTGGTCGGCCCGCCCGGGGTCGGCAAAACCTCGCTCGGACGTTCGATCGCGCGCGCGACGAACCGCAAGTTTGTGCGCATGTCGCTGGGCGGCGTTCGCGATGAAGCTGAGATCCGGGGTCACCGGCGTACTTATGTTGGCTCGCTGCCGGGCAAGATCCTGCAGAACATGGCCAAGATAGAAACCCGTAACCCGCTGTTTCTGCTCGACGAAGTCGACAAGATGGCGATGGATTTCCGCGGCGATCCGGCCTCGGCCCTGCTCGAGGTGCTCGATCCCGAACAGAACAATTCATTCAACGACCATTACCTCGAAGTTGATTACGATCTGTCCGATGTGATGTTCGTGACCACGGCCAACAGCCTGAATATTCCGGCGCCGCTGCTCGATCGTATGGAAGTCATCCGCATCTCGGGCTACACCGAAGACGAGAAGGTGAGCATCGCGCAGAAATATCTGATCCCTAAACAGATCGAGAATACCGGCTTGAGTGCTGACGAGATCAGGATCTCCGAAGGTGTGATCAGGGATATCGTGCGCTATTACACGCGCGAAGCCGGCGTGCGCAGCCTCGAACGCGAGATTTCCACCATCTGTCGCAAAGTGGTGAAAAACATCCTGCAGAAACCCACCGACAAAATGGTCAGCGTGACGGCCAAGTCGCTGGACAAGTATCTCGGCGTGAAGAAATTCCGCTACGGTCTGGCCGATTCCGAGGACCGCGTCGGGCAGGTGACGGGATTGGCGTGGACGGAAACCGGCGGCGATCTGCTGACTATCGAAGCCGTGGTGGTGCCGGGCAAAGGCAAGGAAATCTATACCGGTCGCCTCGGCGACGTTATGCAGGAGTCGATCAAGGCGGCGATGACGGTGGTGCGCTCACGGGCGCAGTCACTCGGCATCAAGCCCGATTTTTACAAGCTCAACGACGTACATTTCCATGTACCGGAAGGGGCGACCCCGAAAGACGGTCCCAGCGCCGGTGTCGGCATGTGCACCGCGATGGTCTCGGCGTTGTCGGGAATCGCGGTCAAGCGCAGCGTCGCCATGACCGGTGAGATCACATTGCGCGGCGAAGTGCTGCCGATCGGCGGACTCAAGGAAAAGCTGCTCGCGGCATTGCGCGGTGGTATCAAGGAAGTCATCATTCCGCAGGAGAACGAACGCGAGCTGGCGGAGATCCCCGCCAACATCAAGCAGGGCCTCGACATCAAACCGGTTCGCTGGATAGACGAAGTGTTCGCGATCGCGCTGCAACGTCTGCCTGAGCCACTGGTGATCGACGAATCGAAAACCGAGCCGGTGGCGAACGACAGCGCGGAGGCTGACGACGACGGCGATCTGTTGCGACATCATTGAGGCGTGACGCACAACGCCGCAGGATCGATGCAGCGCTTGCTTGACGCTCAATAGGGTGCTTGGTATAACGCAGCCACTTTCCGCGAAGAACTCACCAGTTCAGGTCGCCAAGTATTCCTTCCTAATACGCTGGACATGGATCGAAGGGGACATCTAACTATGAATAAAGCAGAATTGATTGATGCGGTTGCAGACGCCGCCGACATTTCAAAATCATCGGCAACCCGCGCGGTCGATGCATGCATCGATAACATTACTGCGGCCCTGAAAAAAGACGAACAGGTGACCCTGGTTGGCTTCGGTACGTTCGTCGTACGCAGTCGCGCGGCACGCAGTGGACGCAACCCGCAGACCGGCGAAACAATCCAAATCAAAGCCTCGAAAGTCCCGGCTTTCAAACCTGGCAAAGCCCTCAAGGATGCCGTAAACTAGCGCGCCTCCCAGACACGCACGGGTGCTTAGCTCAGCTGGGAGAGCGTCGCCCTTACAAGGCGAAGGTCGGGGGTTCGATCCCCTCAGCACCCACCAGCGATAAATCGCCACCGGAGTGGTAGTTCAGTTGGTTAGAATACCGGCCTGTCACGCCGGGGGTCGCGGGTTCGAGTCCCGTCCACTCCGCCATTATTTGTCAACGCACCGTGCCGACTAAGCGCGCAGCCGAGACTTTTTCGCTGCTCCTTAGCGGACCAGATCCGGCGGCCGCGCACGACGCGTTCGCCGCACACCTAAACGCCGCGCACGGCTGCGCGGCGTCATTCAGCTAGAGACGCAATCCCATGCTTCAGACCATTCGTGATCGATCCCAGGGACTGATCGTTGGCGTCATCGTGTTCCTCATTTCGCTGACCTTCGCATTGTGGGGTATCCAGAGTTATATCGACGGCGGTTCGCAGGTTGTCGTCGCCGAAGCGGCGGGCGAGGAGATCCTGCTCAGCGAGTTTCAGGACAGTCTGCAGCGGTTTCGCCGTCAGGCCCAATCCGTGCTCGGTGATTCTTTCGATGCCAGCGCCTGGGACAGCGCCGAAGTCCGTCGTCGAGCGCTCGACGAGTTGGTCGACGAACGAATTATCGACCAGGTTATCGACGACGCCCGCATCCGCGTCAGCGATGCGCAGGTTGCCAGCCAGTTGCAGCAGATCCCATCGTTTCAGGACGAGAATGGCTTTTCGCGCCAGCTCTATGAACAACGTGTGCCGCTACTTGGACTCAGCCAGGCTGGTTTCGAACAGAAACTGCGCAGTGATATGGCGCGCGCCCAGTTGCGCGCCGGCGTCGCCGCGTCGGAGTTTGTTACCGATGCCGAGGCGCAATACATCGAAAGCCTGCGTAAACAGAAGCGCGACATCGGTTACGCGATTATTCCGGCCAGCGAATACGCCGACAGCGTGACCCTGAGCGATGCCGATATCCAGGCTTATTACGACAAGAATCGCGAATCGTACCGGGTCGCCGAGCGCGTCAAGCTCGATTACCTCGAGATCTCCGTGGCGGCATTGCAGGATGAAGTGGAAGTCAGTGATGCGGCGCTGCGTGGTTATTACGAAGCCAACAAGCCGGCGTTTACGGTAGCCGAAGAACGTAACGCGAATCATATCCTTGTACAGCTGCCGCGTTCGGCCGGACTCGAAGAAGAAGCCAGTGCCCTGGCGAAGATCGCAGTGGCGCTGTCGCGGGCCAAGGACGGCGAGCCGTTCGAAGAACTCGCCAAGGAGCTTTCGGATGACGTCGGTTCGAGATCGGAGGGTGGAGAGACCGGTTTCTTCCCGCGCGACGCCATGGTCAAGGAATTCGAGGACGCCGCCTTCGCACTGGATGTCGGCCAAATCAGTGAACCGGTCCGCACCCAGTTCGGTTTTCACATCATCAAACTGAAGGCGATCAAACCTGGCGGCCTGAAACCGTTCGAGGAAGTTCGCGGCGAGGTTGAGAGTGCGTATCGTCAGGCTGAGGCACAGAAATTATTTTTCGAACAGGCCGATCAGTTCTCCAACCTGGTTTACGAACATCCCGACAGCCTCGAAGTCGCGGCCGACGCCCTCGGTCTGGAGATCAAGCACACCGAGGCGATGTCCGCGAGCGAGATAGCGGCTGAATATTCCGACAAACTGGCGAGCGCGGCCTTTGAAACCGAGGTGCTGCTGGAACGCCTCAACGCCGAGCCGGTCGAACTCGCGGACGGGCGCGTTATCGCGATCCGGGTCAGCGAGCATGAGCCGAGCCGGATCCCACTGCTGACGGAAGTACACAACGAGGTCGAGCAGGCGCTGCGCACGGAAAAACTGCGCGCGCTCACCGCGGCCGCCGCACTCGAAATGGTCGAGCGCCTGCGTAGTGGCGAAAGCGTCAAGGATGTTGTCGAGCAAGGCGGATTCGGCTGGGAGCGCGCGGCGGGCGCGACCCGCGAGTCAAACGATGTCAACCGTGCAGTCCTGCGCGCAGCATTTCGTATCGAGGCAGATACCAACGGTCCGAGCTACGACACCGTGCCGATCGGGCTGTCCGACCACGCCGTTGTCGAGGTCGCAAACGTCGCGACACCGGCTGGCGCGGAGCTCAGCCGAACCACCGTCGGCCAGGTCAAGCAGGAACTGATCGAGGCACGCGCTGAAACCGTGTGGCGTGAGTTTCTGCTCGCCCTGCGCGGCGCCAGCGACGTCAATATCTACAACGAGAACCTGTAATCCGCGCGCCGTGGCAGGCGACGCTCAGACGTCGGCCATGCCCATGATATTGAAACCGCAGTCGACATAGGTGATTTCACCGGTCACCGCGGAGGCGAGGTCCGAGCACAGGAACGCGGCGACATTACCGACTTCCTCGATAGTGACATTGCGCCGTAGCGGTGCGGTTTTTTCCACATAGCCGAGGAACTTGCGCAGATCCTTGACCCCCGAGGCGGCCAGCGTGCGGATCGGGCTTACCGAGACTGCGTTGACCCGAATTGACTCCGGACCGAGATTCTCGGCCATGTATCGCACGTTCGCCTCGAGGCTGGCCTTGGCCAGACCCATGACGTTATAACTCGGCATGGTACGTACCGCGCCGAGGTAGCTGAGGGTGAGCATCGCGCCCTGACGGCCCTGCATGAATGGTCGCGCGGCATTGCCCAGCGCAGCGAAGCTGTAGGAACTGATCTCATGCGCGAGACGGAAGCCGTCGCGGGTGACGCTGTCCATGTAGTTGCCCTGTAACTCTTCACGCGGGGCGAAAGCGAGCGAATGCACCAGGATATCGAAATGATCCCAGTAGTCGTCGAGATGTTCGAATGCGGCCTGGATCTCGGCATCGCTGCCTACATCGCACTGCACAGTGATTTCGGAGCCCAGTTCGGCGGCGAAGTCTTCGACCCGTGACTGCAGACGTTCGTTCTGATAAGTCAGTGCCAGCGCCGCGCCTTCCCGTTGCATCGCCTTGGCAATGCCCCAGGCGATGGATTTGTTGCTCGCGACACCGAAAATCAGCGCCCGCTTACCGTCCAGTATCCCCATGTGTCAGTACCTGTAGTCGGGATCGCCGAATTGCTCCCGCGCTCGAGAGTGTACAGCGTCCGGCGTGAGTTTATAATCCTGTCTCGTCTCCCCGGCAGCAACGTCACCTTGCAGTTTTTGCCTCCAGTGTTTCTCGCGCGACATCTCAGCGTGCTCGCCGCGCTGCTGCTCGCAGCGTGCACCGAGGTGCCCTGGAACAGCCCTTACCCCGGCGCCGATCGCGAGCGCGCGATCTACTACGATTCGTTTTCGGAGCGGCCCAAGCACCTCGACCCGGCGTCGTCGTATTCCGAGAGCGAGGCGCAGTTCACCGCCCAGATCTACGAACCGGTGGTGCAGTACCATTTTCTGAAACGGCCCTACCAGCTGGTACCGCTGACCGCCGCGTCACTGCCGGAGCCGCTTTACTACGATGCCGCGGGCCAGGTCCTCGACGAAGACGCGCCGCGCGAACAGGTAGCCGAGGCCGTCTATCGTATCGAGATCCAGCCCGGCATCCGCTATCAGCCGCATCCGGCGCTGGCCCGGGACGCAGAGGACGCTTATCGCTATCACGATCTCGATGAGGGCGACCTTACCGGCAAGGCGACACTCGCCGATTTCGAACACAGTGGCACCCGCGAACTGGTGGCCGACGATTACGTGTACCAGATCAAACGCCTGGTGCGGCCGCGACTGCATTCCCCGATCGCCGGTCTGATGGGCAAGTACATCGTCGGCCTTGCCGAACTTGGCGAACGTTTGCGTGACGAGCAGGGCGACAACCAGGGTTTCATCGATCTGCGGGATTACGATTTTCCCGGCGCGCGGGTGATCGACCGCTACACCTTTGAGATCCGTATCAATCAGAAGTACCCGCAGTTCCGCTACTGGCTGGCGATGCCGTTTTTTGCACCGGTGCCGTGGGAGGCCGATGCGTTTTACAGCCAGGCGGGCATGGACGAGCGCAACATCTCGATGGACTGGTATCCACTCGGAACCGGGCCCTATATGCTGACCGAAAACAACCCCAACCGGCGCATGGTGCTGGAGCGTAACCCGAACTACCGCGGCGAGCGCTACCCGACCGAAGGCGAGCCCGAGGATGCGGCCAACGGACTGCTGGAGCGCGCCGGGCAGACCATGCCGTTCGTGGACGCGGCGTATTACAGTCTCGAGAAAGAGGCGATCCCGGGCTGGACAAAATTCCTGCAGGGCTATTACGACGCTTCCAGCATTCTGTCCGACAGTTTCGACCAGGCCATCCAGTTCGGCACCGGCGGCGAAGCACAGCTTACGGCATCGATGCGCGAGAAAGACATCGAACTGGTGACCGCGGTGACCACGTCGACATCCTACGTGGGATTCAATATGACCGACGCGGTGGTTGGTGGTGACAGCGAGCGGGCGCGCCTTTTACGCCGTGCGATCTCGATCGCGATCGACTACGAGGAGCTGATTTCGATCTTCGCAAACGGTCGCGGCGTCCCCGCGCAGGGGCCGATCCCGCCGGGGATATTCGGCAATGTCCCTGGCGCGGCCGGCATCAACCCCTACGTTTACGAATGGGGTAATGGTCGCCCGCAGCGCAAATCCATCGCCCACGCGCGCGAGCTATTGAACCAGGCCGGTTATCCGGAGGGCCGCGACGCCGGCACCGGTAAACCGCTGACCCTGTATTTCGAAACCGTGTCGTCCGGACCCGGCAGCAAGGCGATCCTCAACTGGTACCGCAAGCAGTTCCAGAAACTCGGCATCCAGCTGGTCATACGCGCGACTGATTACAACCGTTTTCAGGAGAAAGTACGCAAGGGCACGGCACAGATTTTTGGATGGGGCTGGAACGCGGATTACCCCGATCCGGAGAATTTCCTGTTTCTGCTTTACGGTCCGAACGCCAAAGTGGTTTCCAAGGGCGAGAACGCGGTCAACTACCGCAACGAGGAATTCGATAAGCGTTTCGTCAAGATGCGTGCGATGGCGGACGGTGCCGAGCGCCAGCGCCTGATCGACGAAATGGTCGAGATTCTGCGCCGCGACGCGCCGTGGGTGTGGGGTTATCACCCGACCGCCTACACGCTGTTCCATAGCTGGTACGGCAACGCCAAGCCGAACCTGATGGCGCGCAATACGCTGAAGTACAAAACCCTGGACGCCGAGCTGCGCGCAGAGCGCCGTGACGCCTGGAATCGACCCGTGCTGTGGCCGCTGGTGGTGGTGGCGCTGGTGTTGATCCTGAGTGCGATCCCGGCGTGGCGAACCTATGCCGCGCGCCAGCGGGCGGCAGCGCGATGATCGCCTACATTATCCGCCGTCTCGCCTATGCGATCCCGATCCTGCTGGGGGTCAACGTCATTACCTTCGTGCTGTTTTTTGTGGTCAATTCACCGGAGGATATGGCCCGCCTGCACCTTGGCAACAAGCACGTCAGCGAAGCTTCGATCGAGCAATGGAAAGCCGAACGCGGTTATGACAAGCCCTTGCTGTGGAACGCAGGTGCGCCTGGTGGCGAGCGTCTCACCGATACCATCTTCTATCGCAATACGGTCAAGTTGTTTCTTTTCCATTTCGGGCAGTCCGACACCGGCCGTGATATTGGCTACGACATTTCACAACGCATGTGGCCGAGCCTGGCGATTACTTTGCCGGTCTTCATCGTCGGCTTGCTGCTGACCATCTCACTGGCCCTGATGGTGGCGTTTTTTCGCGGCACCTACATCGATACCTGGGCGGTCGTGATCTGCGTTGCGATGATGTCCATTTCCGGCATGTTCTACATCATCGGTGGCCAGTTCCTGATCGGGAAACTGTTACGCCTGGTGCCGATCTCGGGGTTCGAGGGCGGCGTCACCGCGGTCAAGTTCATCATCCTGCCGGTGGTCATTGGCGTTATCGGCGGTCTTGGCCACGGCACGCGCTGGTACCGCACCATCTTTCTCGAGGAGATCAACCGCGACTATGTACGCACGGCGCGGGCCAAGGGCCTGTCGGAGAGAGCCGTACTGTATGGCCACGTCCTGCGCAACGCGCTCATCCCGATCCTGACCGGGGTGGTGGTGGTGCTGCCGTCGCTGTTTCTGGGCAGCCTGATCACCGAAGCGTTTTTTGGCATCCCCGGTCTCGGCAGCTATACCATCGAAGCGATCCAGGCACAGGACTTCGCCATTGTGCGCGCGATGGTGTTCCTCGGCTCGGTGCTGTACATCGTCGGTCTGATCCTGACCGATATTTCCTACACGCTGGTCGATCCGCGCGTGCGCCTGAACTGAAGCATGGAAATCGTAGTCCTGAAAACCGACGTGTTATTCGGCCTGCTGCTGATCATCGCCATCGGCTATGTCGTATACGCATCGAAACACGAACACCTGAGCGCACCGTGGCGACAGGTTGCCCGGCAGCCGCTGGGCATGGCCGCGGCGGTGGTTATGCTGGCGTTCGTATTCGTTGCGGTGCTGGATTCGTGTCATTTTCATGCCCGCATCGACAGCGGTCCGGACGGCAGCGAAACCTACAGTTCGGAGGTTTCGAGCCTGCTTGATGTCATCGTTGAACCACTCAAGCTGAACGTCGAGAAAACTTATTCGGCGCCCTTTGCGGCGTATGCCTACGCCAAGGAAACCATCGAAATGCCGGACGGCGGTACACGGCGCGACTACCCGCGCCTCGAGTATGGTGGTGCGCACCTGGCCGATCCAGCCGCGCAACTGGCTGCCGACGTGCTGCGTCGCGGCGCAGCGGGGATAGCCGCGGGCGGCGCCTGTTGGGCGATTATCGCCACCCTGGTGATCGCGTTCGGTGCGCGTCGTGGTGGCCGCGGGTGGTTGGTCTGCTGTAGCGAAATCCTGCGTGGAAGGAGTGAGTTGCCGTGGCGGGCAATCGGGCTCAGCGCACTCGGGATCGCGGTCGTGATCGGTTTTGGCGCCGCACTCGGGCCTTACTATCACATCCTCGGCACCGACAAAGTCGGCAATGACGTGCTTTACCAGGCGCTCAAGAGTGTACGTACGGGGCTGCTGATCGGGACCCTGACGACACTGGTCATGCTGCCATTCGCTATCGTTCTGGGCATAGCCGCGGGATATTTTCGCGGCTGGGTCGACGACGTCATCCAGTACCTCTACACCACCTTGTCGTCGATACCCGGCGTCCTGCTGATCGCTGCCGCGGCGCTGATGCTCGAAGTGTACATGGCAGCGCACGCGTCGAGTACACCAGTCTCGCTGCGCGCGCTGACCTGCGCCTGCTGGCGTTGTGCATGATCCTGGGGGTGACTACCTGGACCGGTTTGTGCCGCTACCTGCGCGGCGAAGCGCTGAAGCTGCGCGAGGCGGATTTCATCGTTGCCGCGCGTGCCTTCGGGGTACCGCATTGGGTGGTCATCGCCCGCCACATCGTGCCGAACATCATGCATATGGTCATGATCTCCATCGTGCTCGATTTCAGTGGCCTGGTGCTTGCCGAAGCGGCCCTGACCTATATCGACATCGGCGTCGATCCGAGCATGGAATCGTGGGGCAATATGATCAACAGCGCGCGGTTGGAACTGGCGCGAGAGCCGGTGGTATGGTGGTCGCTGCTGGCCGCGTTCGTGTTCATGTTTGCGCTGGTATTGGCGGCCAATGTTTTTGCCGACGCGGTACGTGACGCTTTTGATCCGCGCCTGCGCGCGGCTGGTTAGCGTCGGTAGTGACCTTCGGAGATTTGCCCATGGCAACACGCTCAAGTTCGAGGACCACCACACGCACGGCGCCGCGGACGGTGTACGTCGTCGATGGTGCGCGGACGCCGTTTCTGAAAGCGCGTACCGGACCGGGCCCGTTTCGACCCTCGGACCTCGCCGTGCACGCCGGGCGGGCCTTGCTTGCCCGCCAGCCGTTCGAACCGGCGCAACTCGATGAAGTGATCCTCGGCTGCATCATGCCGGGCCCGCAGGAGGCCAACATCGGCCGCGTCGTTGCTTTACGGCTGGGTTGCGGCGACCGGGTTCCGGCGTGGACGGTGCAGCGCAACTGTGCGACCGGGATGCAGGCGATCGACAGCGCGGCGCGCTCCATCACCAGTGGTCGCGCAGACCTGGTGCTGGCTGGTGGCAGCGAGGCGATGAGCCACGCGCCGGTGCTGCTCGGCGCGGAAATGACGCGCTGGCTCGGCGAATGGGCTGCCGCGCGCAGCCTCACCGCGCGGGCGCGCGCCCTGGCCGCGCTCAGGCCGGCGCATTTCAAGCCGGTCATCGCGCTACTGCTCGGCCTCACCGATCCGGTCGTCGGTCTGTCGATGGGCCAGACGGCGGAGATCATCAGCCGGCGTTACAACATCGATCGCGAAGCGATGGACGCCTACGCGGTGCGTTCGCACCAGCGCCTGGCGGCGGCGCAGGCCGAGGGACGTCTGGACGAGATCGTGCCACTGCTCGATGACGCCGGGCAGGTTTATGACCACGACGACGGCGTGCGGCTCGATTCGAGCGTGCAGCGCCTGGCGCGACTGAAGCCGTTCTTCGACCGCGAGTTCGGCAATGTCACCCCCGGCAACAGCTCGCAGATCACCGACGGCGCGGCATGGGTGATCCTGGCCAGTGAAGCAGCGGTCAAAAACCACAACCTGCCGGTGCTCGGCAAGCTGGTCGACAGCGAGTGGGCCGGCCTCGATCCGCGCCAGATGGGTTTCGGCCCGGTCCACGCCGCGACCCCGTTGCTCAAACGGCGCCGCGTCTCGCTGGCCAAGGTCGACTATTGGGAAATCAACGAGGCCTTCGCCGGCCAGGTGCTGGCCTGCCTGGCGGCGTTCAACGATCCCGAGTACTGCCGCAATGAACTCGGCCTGCGCTCCGCGATGGGCGCCATCGACGAGCAATGCCTGAATGTTGACGGCGGCGCCGTTGCCCTCGGCCACCCGGTTGGCAGCAGCGGTGCACGTATCGTGCTGCATCTGTTGAAGGTCCTGCAACAACGCGACGCGCGACGCGGTGTCGCGGCTATCTGTATCGGAGGCGGGCAGGGCGGTGCCATGCTGCTCGAACGTGTATGACTGACAGCTCACGGGCGATGACCGCGGTGCCGCTGGAAGGCCACCGCAACTGGGTACTCGAGCGCGACGGACAGCACGTGCTGTGGCTGGGACTGGATTGCGCCGAGGCCGGCACCAACACCTTGTCCGGCGAAGTCCTGCGCGAATTCGCCAGCGCGCTGGATATCGTCATCGCCGAGCGGCCGCGCGGCCTGGTGCTCCATTCGCTGAAAGACAACGGCTTTGCCGCCGGTGCCGATATTCGCGAGTTCGATCAGATGACCGAGCCCGACGAAACCGCGACGCGCATCGACGAGGTCCATCGCCTGTTCGAACGCCTTGAAAAACTCGCTTTCCCGACCGTTGCGCGGGTTCATGGCTTCTGCCTCGGCGGCGGTTTGGAACTGGCCCTGGCCTGCCGGCATATCGTTGCCGCCGATGAATCCGCGACGCGCCTGGGGTTTCCCGAGATCCTGCTCGGTATCCATCCGGGCTTTGGCGGTACGGTACGTTCGGTGCGCGATTGCGGCGCGGTAGCGGCGCTCGACCTGATGCTGACGGGACGCGCGGTGAGCGCGCGGCAGGCCAGGCGCCTCGGCCTCGTCGACCGCGCGGTGCCGACCCGACATCTCGACGCCGCCGCGCGCCACTTCGCGACCACCAGCCAGCCGCGCCGCCGTCCGGCCTGGCACCTGCGCGCCGCCTCGAACTTCCTGGCCCGGCCGCTGGTGGCGCTGGTAACGCGTCGAGTGGTGGCGAAACGCGCCCCGGAACAGCATTACCCGGCGCCTTACGCGCTGCTCGAACTGTGGCGCGAACACGGCGGCGATCGCGCGGCGATGTACCGCGCCGAAGCACGTTCCATTGCGCGCCTGCTGGTCACGCCTTCGAGCCAGAACCTGGTGCGACTGTTCAAATTACAGGAGCGCCTGAAAAGTTACGGCGCCGCGGCGGCCGAAGCGCCGCGTCGCGTGCACGTCATCGGCGCCGGCACCATGGGCGGGGATATTGCTGCCTGGTGCGCGCTACGCGGCATGCACGTCACGCTGCAGGACCGCGCGCCGAAATACCTGGCGCCGGCCATGCAGCGGGCGGCGAAACTGTTCGCGCGCCGGGTGCGCGATCCCTACGAGCGCCTCGCCGCCAGTGACCGCCTGGTTGCCGACTTTGCCGGCGACGGTCTGGCTCGCGCCGATGTTGTTATCGAGGCGATCGTCGAGGACGTCGAGGCCAAGCGCGCGCTGTTCACCGACATCGAACGCGAAGCCCGCGCCGACGCGCTGCTGGCAACGAACACCTCGAGTATCCAGCTTGCCGACATCGCCACGGCACTGTCCGCACCGCAGCGCCTGGTCGGGATCCATTTCTTCAATCCCGTGGCCCAGATGCAGCTGGTCGAGGTTATTGCCGCCGCGGACACCGACGCGACAGTGGCCGCGGCCGCGGCGGCGTTTACCACCGCCATCGATCGCCTGCCGCTGCCGGCCCTGAGCGCGCCCGGGTTCCTGATCAACCGGGTCCTGTCACCCTATCTGCAGGAAGCGATGGTGATGCTCGAAGAAGGCGTTGCCGCTGAGACTATCGATACGGTTGCGACAAACTTCGGCATGCCGATGGGGCCGCTGGCGCTGGCCGATACCGTCGGTCTCGATATCTGCCTGCATGTCGGTGAGATCCTGGCCAGCGCATTTGGCGGCGAGGTGCCGGCAATCCTGCGGCGCAAGGTCGGCGGCAAACACCTCGGACGCAAGACCGGCAGCGGTTTCTACGACTATACCAAGGGCAAGGCGGTCAAACGCAAAGCCGACGGTCAACCGATGCCGGCTACCGACATCCGCGACCGGATGATCCTGCGCATGCTCAACGAAGCGGTGAGCTGCCTCAGTGAAGGGATCGTCGCGGATGCCGATCTGATCGACGTTGGCATGGTGTTCGGAACCGGTTTCGCGCCGTTTCGCGGCGGACCTATCCACTACGCGCGCGACCGCGGCGTCGAAGAAATCATTACTCGACTCAAACAGCTCGAATCGCGCCACGGCGAACGCTTCAGCCCGGCGTCCGGATGGCAGCAGCTCGGCTGAACGGCAGGCACCACAACTATGTCTGAATCATTGATAGCGGTCGAGGACCTGGCCATACACTTCGGGCGTGGCGACGCGCTGGTGCGCGCCGTCGATGGCGTCAGCTTCAATCTGGAGGCCGGGGAAACCGTGGTTCTGGTCGGCGAATCGGGCAGCGGCAAGTCGCTCAGCGCGCTGGCTATCGCGCGGCTGCTGCCGACCGCGGCGCGCATCGAACGCGGCGCCGTCAAACTGGCCGGCGAAAACCTCTTTCTGCTTCCCGAGCAGCGCATGCGCGATATCCGCGGCGCCGCCATCGGCATGATTTTTCAGGAACCACAGTCGTCGCTCAACCCGGTCATGACCATCGCCGCGCAGATCGGCGAATCCCTGGCCCGGCACAAGGGGCTGCGCGGGGCGGCGCAGCTCGATGAGGTGGCGAAGCTGCTCGACGCGGTCGGTATCGACGATGCCGGGCGGCGTATGCACGAATACCCGCACCAGTTTTCCGGCGGTATGAAACAACGCGTCATGATCGCCATGGCGCTGTCCGGCGACCCCAAGGTTCTGATCGCCGATGAGCCGACCACGGCGCTGGACGTCACCATCCAGGCGCAGGTCCTGGATCTGATCAAGTCGATCCAGCGCGAACGCGATATGGGTATCCTGTTCATCACCCATGACCTCGCCGTCGCGCACCAGGTTGCCGATCGCGTGGTGGTCATGAAGCACGGCATGGTGGTCGAGCAGGGCAGCCGCGATGCGTTCTACGGCAATCCGCAGCACGCCTATTCGAAACAACTGTTCGACGCACTGCCGAGTTGGGAAAAGCGCATCCGCGAGGGCCACGCACCGCAGCCGGGCGGTGGCGAAACGATCCTCTCGGTGAGTGATCTGAAGGTCTGGTTCCCGATCAAGCGCGGCGTTTTCAGACGCACCGTCGGCCATGTCAAAGCCGTTGACGGCATCAATCTCGAGGTTGAGAGCGGGCGCACCCTGGCGGTGGTCGGTGAGTCGGGTTCGGGCAAGACCACCATGGGCAAAGGCATTCTGCGCCTGACCCCGCTTGCTGGCGGCGAGGTGCGGTTCCGGGACACGGATCTGGCCGGCGTCTCCGCCGCAACTTTGCGCGGCTACCGCTCGGATCTGCAGATCGTATTTCAGGATCCGTATTCGTCGATGAATCCGCGCATGACCGTGCGCGACATCATTACCGAAGGGATGATCGCGCAAAATATCGGCGCCTCGCGCGCCGAGCGCGAGCGCCGGGTAGCTGAACTGATGGAACAGGTCGGACTCGAAGCCGAGCATGTGCTGCGCTATCCGCACGAGTTTTCCGGCGGTCAGCGCCAGCGTATCTGTATCGCCCGTGCGCTGGCGGTGGATCCGCAGCTGATCGTCTGTGATGAACCAACCAGCGCGCTCGACGTATCGGTGCAGGCGCAGATCCTGGAACTGCTGCGCGATCTGCAGGAGCGCCTCGGACTGACCTACCTGTTCGTGACCCACAATATCGGCGTCGTTGCTTACCTCGCTCACCGGGTCGCGGTCATGTACCAGGGCCGTATCGTCGAATACGGTGAGGTCGACCAGGTCCTGCACCATCCCCAGCACGACTATACGCGCGCCCTGCTCGCGGCGGTGCCGACTATCGAACGCGCGGCCTGACCGCGTGTCGTCGTTCGCCAGTGCGCGCGATGTCGCGCCTTGCGCGTCGCTGCGCATCACATGCAGATGAGCGCGCCACGCAGGCTGTGGTCGGATCTCGCCACCATCGCGCGGCTCGGCCTGCCGCTGATCATCAACAACGTCTCGAGCATTGGTGTCAACGTTGCCGATACCCTGATGGCGTCGACGCTGGGCGCCACCACGCTGGCCGCGGTGGCGATCGGTTCAGGGGTCTGGATCGCGGTATTCCTCCTTGGCCTGGGCACCGTGATGGCCCTGGGTCCGACGGTAGCGCAGCATTTCGGCGCCGGACGTCTGCGCGCAATCGGGTACGACACGCGGCAGGGTTTCTGGCTCGCGGCGCTGGTCAGCGCGGTGGTCATCGCCGCAATGCGCGCGGTAGAGCCGTTGCTGCTGATGATGGGTATCGATGCGATTGTCAGCGCCCAGGCGCAGGGTTACCTCGACGCGCTGAGTTGGGGTGTGATCCCGGCCTTTGGCTATCACGCGCTCAAGCAGATGAGCGAAGGGGTCGGTCGCACGGTGCCGATCATGGTGGTGATGGGGATTGCGCTGCCAATCAATATCGGCCTTAACTTTACCTTCATGTTCGGGCGATTCGGCGCCGAACCATTAGGGGCGGTCGGTTGCGGGCTCGGCAATGCGATCAGTTTCTGGATCATGTTCGCGATGCTTGCGCTGTATACCACGCGCTCGGCGAACTATCGCGGCTTCGATCTGTGGCGCGCACTCGAACGCCCCAACCGCAAGGCGCTGACGCGGCTGGTGGTGCTAGGACTGCCCATCGGTTTGTCGTTGTTCCTGCAGTCGGGCCTGTTTACCACCGTCGCATTGATGATGGCGGCCCTCGGCACGACGGCGGTGGCCGCGCACCAGATCGTGCTCAACTATTGTGGTCTCGTGTTCATGGTGCCGCTCGGCCTCGCGATGGCGCTGACGGTCTGTGTCGGTCATGCGGTAGGTCGCCTGGACGCCGACGGCGCGGCGCGCATCGGTTATACCGGTATCGCGCTGTGCACCGCCGTGGCCGCCGTTTCGGCGACCACCACATGGCTGTTCGCGGATTTCGTGACCCATGCTTATACCCGTGATCCGGCTATCGCCGAGCTGGCGCGGCAGCTGTTTCGCATTGCCGCGGTGCTGCAGCTCGGCGACGGTTTCCAGGTTGCCGCGGCGTTTGCGTTACGCGGCCTGAAAGACACCCGCGTACCGTTGCTGATCAATGCGCTCAACTACTGGGGGATCGGCTTCACGCTTGCCTGCGTGCTCGGCATCACGTTCGACTACGGCGCGTTCGGGATCTGGATCGGGCTGACCACGGCGCTGTGCACCGCGGGGGTATTCCTGCTGCTGCGTTTCACCCACATCAGCCGTCGTCTGCGCCAGGCGCAGATCAGCGACGCAACCCTGCTCGACGAGCATCACCTGGTGCGGTGAGTATCCGTCGTGGCGGTCGTCCCGGTTCAGCCCGCGCGGTGCGTGACGATTTCGACCAGGCGTGTATCGAAGCTGATGTAGTCCTTCAGCGCCGCGGCGACGTCGATGGTGCGGTGGTACGACCAGGCGATGCTTTCGACCCGACCCTGGGTATCGAGCAAATCGAAATACTCGGTATCACCCTTGAGCGGGCAGTGCGTCGTACGGGGCGTTTTCTCCAGCCTCGACATCTCGACATCGACGCGCGGGAAATAAAATACCGCGTCGTAAATGTCGTAGCCGACTTCCTTGACCTTCAGCGCCGCCGTGCTGCGGGCGATTTCGAGGCCGCCACAGCGCACCGTCACGAGCTGCTCGGCGGTGGTGATACGCATGAAGTGGCGGGCGTCGGCGGGATTGTGGATCGCGTTTTTAACCAGGGTAACGTCCTGCGGCAGTGGATTCATGGCGGTGGGCTCCTTGGTATGGGTTCGAACGGGGCCGGGGCTGGCTTCAGTGCGCGGCCAGGAAATCGAACAGGATCTCGCCGAAACGGATTTTCTGCGCCTTGCCGGCGACGACGTGCGCGACGTCTTCCAGCATCACGCCGGTAGCATTGGGCAGACCGGCTTGTAATGGCATGGTGGTGCGCGGCCCGGTGACAAGGTCCTGACCGGCATGCACGATCAGGGCCGGCGCCGTGATCCCGCCGAGGCGCGTCGAGGTATCGTGTCCAATACAGGCTTCGACCAGGCGTGCGTGGGTAGTGACCCTGCCGTTCAGCTCTTTCCACGGGCCGTCCGGGCCGAGCAGTTTGTGCGCATTGTCGTTGTAGTACTCGGGCAGAAACGACAGCATCACCACCAGGCGCTGGAATTCGAGAAAACCCGCTTCGCGATGCACCGTCACGAACATCCGTAACTGGTCTTCGAGCAGCGGATCCATCTTGATCCAGCAGCCCATATTGACCATGCAGCGGACCAGATCCGGACGCGCGAGGGCGACTTCCTGGGCGATACACGCGCCCATGCCGACCAGACCGATGAAACGCACTTCGCGCCAACCGAGATGGTCGAGCAGGGCGATGATATCCGCCGCGTGCAGCGCGATGCTGGGTGCGATCGAGAGGTCGTCTTCGGATTCGCCGATACCACGGTAATCGACGATTAATACTTGGTAACGGTCGGTCAGTCCGCGCGCGAGATTGACCGTGCCGCCGTGACAGAAGGTACCCCATCCGCCGGCGCACACCACCGGCTCGCCCTGCCCGTGGACTTCGTAATACATACGGTGGTTATTGATTGTGGCGGTCGGCACGTTGGGTTGGGGTTCCTGGGTGGAGGAGCAGCGCGGCGTTCCGCGGGCATCGCTGCCGGGGCAGGTGGTTCAGCCGCCGACGGCGGACAAGGCCGGCGCCGCGCCGTCGCTGCCGAGCGCGTCCAGCCAGGCGATGACGTCGTCGGTGTCCATGACATCGGCGTAACGGCGACCGACGTCGCGCAGGTTGTCGCGGTGAGGTTGGACGTCCTGGTCGCCGCAACATTGTTCGGGAACGATGACGCGGAAGCCATGGGAAAAACCATCGTTGATCGATGCACGCACGCAGCCGCTGGTGGTGCAGCCGGTCACGATCACGGTGTCGATCTGCTGGCGGGTCAGGAACAGCATCAGCGGGGTCTGGAAAAAGATTGAAGGCGCCGCCTTGGTGAAGCTCAGATCATAGCCGGGCACATGGATGCGCGGGTCCAGCGCCAGCGAGGGGTGGCCGCGGAAAAAACTGCCGTCGTAGAGTGACGAAACTTTCCAGTAACCCATGTCGGCGGCGCTGTTCCAGGCCACGTTGCAGGCTGCCACCGGGACGCCTTTGCTGCGCGCGTGGTCGAGCAATTCCGCGGTGCGTTCAACGGCGGCATGGATATGTGGACTGCGACCGGCAGGATACTCGGGCGAGGTGAAGCCGAGTTGGAAATCGACCACCAGCACGGCTGCCCGGTTACCGAAACCGATGTGTTTGCCGCCGTAGCCGGCGTCGGCGTAATGATCGCTCATCGTTGGTTATACTCCGCCTGGTCCTCATGTTTTACGCCCAGCGCCGCGAGCCGCGTGGCGATGTCCTGGCCGGCGCTGAGCGCGCGGACCTGCTTGTCGATATGGGCGATTTTGCCGTCGCGATCGATATAGAACGTCCAGCGTGCGGCATAGCCGGCATCGGTCAACACGCCATAGGCACGTGCCGCGCTCGCCTCGGGATCGGACAGGATCGGGAAATCCGCATCGTTCGCGCGGGCAAATTTTTTGCTGGTTGCCGCATCGTCCGTGCTGGCCATGAAATAAGCGACATCAAATTTCTTGAGAATAGGACCGCTCTCACGGAGCGACTTGCACTCCGCCGTTCAGCCACCGGTGAAGGCTTTCGGATACCACGCGACGACCACCGCCTGGCACGCGGTAGTCCGCCAGGCGGTGGACCTTGCCGTCCGAGCCCTGCAGTTCGAACGGCGGTGCGAGATCGCCGATATCCAGTCCGGCGGCGCTGGCCGGGCTTGCACCGAACAGCGCCATCGAGAGGCTCAGCACGAGCCTGGAGCAGGGGTCTGCGCATCAACCCGTCCAACAGTTCAACCGACTCTTCATAGGTTAGTTCT
>CALOBG010000069.1:0-15753 GCA_942490995.1 uncultured Gammaproteobacteria bacterium | reverse complement strand
GTCGAAGCGGGCTGAGATGCTGTATTCCTCGCGCAGGATGATGGTGTGGCTGAGCCTGCTGGTTTTCTCGACTGTTATCCACGCCGTTGTCTCCTGGCGTGTGGGTCAGGAAATTGAGCCGCTGGACGTGGTAGCGCCGGTCGAGGAGGCGGTCCAGATCGTGATCGACAAGCCGCCCGAGCCGATCCTGGAAAAACCCGAGCCGCCGGAAGAACAGCTCGAATTCGAGGAAGAGCTGGAGCTCGAACCGCCGGATATCCTGATCGCACCCAAGGCCGTCGCGCCGCCGCCGCCGAACGTGACCCTGGCCCTGAAGGCGCAGTCGGGGGGCTTTTCCGGCATCGAGGTGCCCAGCGGGCTGGCCGCGGTGCCGCTCAGCGAGGGTAGCGGCATTGGCGGCTTCAAGACCGGTATTGGCAACGGCCTGGGCGACGGCACGGCGCGCTTCGCCGCCTACGTGGCAGGTCTGCGCGCGTCCGGCCTCGACGTCGTTTTTGCCATCGACGCAACCGGATCGATGGGCTGGGTGATCGATGAGGTAAAAGACCGCATCACCGATATCTCGCAAATCGTGCGCTCGCTGGTGCCGATCGCGCGCTTTGGTTTCGTTGCTTACCGCGATCGCGATGATCCGGAATTTACCACCCGTCTGCAGCCGCTGACTTACAGCACCGCCAAGCTCTATCGCTTTCTGGGGCAGCTCGAAGCCAAGGGCGGCGGTGACTGGTTTGAGGCTATCGATGCCGGTCTGCGGGTGTCGATCGAAGAATCCGGCTGGCGACTGGGCGCGCGCAAACTGATCATTCTGATCGGCGATGCGCCGGTTAAGGACGATCAGCTTGGCCGCGTCGTGCGCCTGGTCGAGCAGTTCCGCCGCTCCGGCGGTACGGTCTCCACGCTCGACGTCAGCGACCAGGCCAATCCGCACCTGCTCGAGGCCAAGATCGGGCGCAAAGTCAGCCGCGCCATGTACCGCAGCGCGCCGATGCACGCTTTCCTTGTCATCGGCGAAGCCGGGCAGGGCGATACCGCGACGCTCGATGGCGAATTGAAACTGACCAAGCGCCTGATCAAGCTGATCATGGGCGACCAGTTTGCCAATGAGATGCAGGCCTTGCTGGACGTGTTGTGATGGCCGCGCGCGGCGCCAACCCGGTGATGAAACTTACCGTTCCGCGCGCGCTGTGGCTGCTGGCCTTATTGCTGCTGGCCCCTGCAGCGGCGGCCGATACCGGCAGCGAGGCGATCGAAAAAGCGCGCGGTTTCCTGTCCCGGCTGTCCGCCAATCCCAGCGCCAAACAGGTTTTTGATCTGGCCAATACGATCGGTCCGGTGATCGACGAAGTACGCCAGAGCAAGGTCAGTGGGGCCGATCTTGAAACCCTGCGCGGCCTGCTTGACCAGATGGCATCAGTGACCGAAAAACGCCTCGCCTCGATCGAGGCCGAGACCAACGACAACGAGGCCGAACTGGAGCGGCTGTATCGCTCCCAGGTGTGGGACGACATGAGCTTCGCCCTCGCCGCGTTTCCCTACTGGCGCGCGTGGATCGACCTCGAGCTGGCCAGGCGTATCAGCGACGAAGGCCTCAAGACCCAGGCCCTGTTGCCGGCGCAGAAAGGTTTCCGTTCCGCATCCATGCAGCTGTTTCGTCCCGGCCTGGTCTACGGCGGCTGGCTGGGCCTGGGTTACGTCGAAAAAGAAAGCGGCAACATAGCGCGGGCGACCAAGATTTTTGCCAACCTGGAAACGGCGCTGGCGTCCGAGCCGGAATCGCCGATCCGTGAGGCCGTGCAGATGGAACTGCGCTTGCTCGAAGCAAAAAGCGGCAAAGTTAACGTCAATCGCCGCGGGCGCGCGGTTGACGATACCGAAGCCAGGATCCTGCGCGCCGAAGCGTTTGCACTGTTGCAGGACAGCCGCAAGACCGGCGGGCGGCCGCTGGAAGCGGCCGAGCGGCTCAAGGCAATCATCGATTCCGGACGCATGGATCAGACCCTGCTCAGCGATATGATGGTCTACGCGCAGGAGCTGTCCGGCGTCGATGTGGGTGCGTATACCGATCTGGCCGGCGGCGAATTCGCCCTTCAGTACGAACATTATTACGGTGCGATGCAGAAGTATCAGTCGTTTTTCAGAAACGTGGTGCCGCCCCGAGACCTGGACTTGAGCAACTACCAGTACCACTGGGCGCTGTCCGCTTACAAAGCGGAAATCTATCAGCCGGCGGTCGACATCCTGGAAAAGATGACGCGCCAGAAGGACCTCGTGCCGGAGCTGGACCAGGCGGTGACAAAATTGTTGTACGCGGTGTATGCCGCGCGCGAACAGGCCGGCGGTTCAAATGCGAACCGTGCTTCGCTGCGTCAGGCGGCCGAGCGCTTCGTGCGCAAATCGCCCAAGGATCGCGACGCCGATGCGGCGCGGTTGATGATCGCGCAGACCGCCAGCAACGCCAGTTCGGCGCTTAAATCCTTGAACGAAATTCAATCTTCGTCGCGGCTCAAGGGCGACGTCGAGCGCACGGCGTACCAGATCATCGCCCGCGATTTCAGCGTCAAGATCGCGCGCGGCAAAACCGAGCTGGCCGGCGGGCTGGCGAGGCAGGGCATACGTGCGTTTCAGAACCTGCCCAAAGCCGACAAAGCGGATCCGTTCAATTTTGCCATCCTCCTGCAGATGCGCGCGCTGGTCGACCCGCAGCCCGAGGACGTGTTGAAATCGATCGATTTCATCGAGAAAAAAGAAAACAGCAACCTCGACATACGCCGTGCACTGATCTGGTCGCGTTTGCAGCTTTACGACCGCATGGGCAACAGCGGCAAGGTCGCCGACTACATCGCAGTGCTGGCCGCGAAAGATATTCCGAGCTGGCAGATGGAATTTCTGTATCCATTCATCGCCGAGCGTAAAGACCTGGCCGAGCGCATAAAACTTGCCCGTATCGTCCACCCCGCGGCAAAAAATCAGCCCGCGATGGATCGCCGTTTCCGTGCCCTGATCATCGAAGATCTGCTGACCGAGGGCGAGGCGGAAACCGCCTATGAAGAGGCCCGCGCATTCAGCAAGGCGCATCCCAGTTCCGGCGATGCGTGGAAGTTGCTGGCCAAGGGCGCGGAAGCGAACGCGCTGCCGTTCGAGGCCGATCGCGCCTGGAGCGTCATTACCGACAAGGCCGTGCCGACGATGAGCATCTGGTGGGAAGGCATGCTCAGCCGAGTGCGCATCCGCGGCACCTCGACCAGACCCGAGGACGCCTGCCCGCTGCTCGACGAGATCGTGCGCAGCAAGGAGCATATGCCGTCGACTATCCAGGCCGAGTACGAATCGGTTTCTGCTGCGGCGCGCTGCCCAGCAGCCAGTGCCGCGGTTGAGGGTTGAGCTGGCCGCCGCTCATTAGACTGAGTTGCCGCACATCCCCGTCACGCTCCTGACCGGCTTTCTCGGCAGCGGAAAAACCACCCTGCTCGCGCAGCTGCTCGAGCGGCCCGGATTCGCCGACACCGCCCTGATCGTCAATGAGTTCGGCGAAATCAGCATCGACCACCTGATGGTCGCCGACCTGGCCGAGAACATCATTGAGCTGCGTGACGGTTGCCTGTGCTGCACGATCCGCGGCGACCTCGTCATGACCCTGCGTGAGCTGTATCGCAAACGCTGCCTCGATGAGGTGCCACGTTTTAACCGCATCATCGTGGAAACGACCGGCATCGCCGATCCGATCCCCATGATCCATACCCTGATGGCGAATCCACCGCTGATGAAGGTTTACGCGCTCGATGCGGTGGTGTGCACGGTCGACGGCCTGCATGGGATCGCCACCCTGGCCGAGCACGAGACCGCACGCAACCAGGTTGCGCTGGCCGATATCCTGGTGACCACCAAAACCGACTGCGCGACGCCGGCATCCCTGGCAGCGCTCGACCGAGTGCTCGACGGTCTCAACGGCGGCGCCGAGCGCTACCGCGCCGAGCACGGTCATCTCGAACCCTCGTTATTACTGGGGCGTGGGCTGTTTCAACCCGATGCGCCACGCGCCGATGTCGCCGGCTGGCTGGCGGCCGGGCCTGGCGACGCGCACCACCCCGGCCACGACCACGGTGCCGAATACAACGCGCACGTGATCCGCCACCCCGGGCCGCTCAGCCTGGCCGGCACCAGCGTGTTCCTGAACCGCGTGGTCAACGAGATGAAGGAACACATCCTGCGTATCAAGGGTCTGGCCGGTTTCAATGAAAAGGGCGGGAAGTACCGTCCTGCACGCCGTGCAAAACAAGTTTTACCCTGTGTTGTGGCTCGACGATTGGCCCGATGCAGATACCAGCGCCAGGCTGGTTTTTATCGGCCGCGGGCTGGACAGTGCGCGCATCGATGAATTATTCGCGTCCCTGTGTGTCTGAGCAGGTGCGCGTGCCCGTTTCTGCGAAGAGGAAAAGCTGATGTTTCGGATCAAAAAATACCATCGCGATTACAGCCGTCGCCATTTCATGAAGCAGACCGCGGCCGGCATGTTCGGCGCCGGCGTGCTGGCGCCGGTGTGGACGACCCTGGCCCAGAACGGCGACTTCAGCGCCTCCTATCCCGAGGAACTGCTGTCCATCGAGCAGTACACCAGGGGCGCGTTGAAACCCGGCGATTTTATCGATGCCGACAACGTCGACCTGGTCCAGGACCTGCTCGACCCGGTACGTTTCAACCAGATCAAACAGCAGGGCCGCAAGCTCGAGCTGGTCAAGGCGACCACCGATATCACCCAGCTGAGCCCGATGGAATACATCGAGGCGACGCTGCGCCACAAGGGCATGGCGAGCTTCGACGCCGACGGCAACGTGGTCGTCAACGGCGACCAGCCGTGGGTGGGCGGCAACCCGTTTCCGGAAGCCACCGACGCCATGGAACTGTTCGCCGCCATTACCCTGACCTGGGGTCGCCACGACGTGTCGTTCTACCCGGTCAAAACTTATGAACAAAGTAAGGACGGCAAGATCGGCTACAAGTACGAGCTGGCCTGGTGCGAGTTTGCCCCGGTCGGGCGGGTCTCGGTCGATCCGATGCCGTACTGGCCCGGACACGAGGACAAGCTGCGTTATCAGTCGGTGTTTTTCACCGTGCCGCAGGACTACAAAGGTTCTTCGTTCCTGAATATCTGGCCCTATGATCAGCGCAAATTTCCCGATCTGCTCGGCTACCTGCCGCAGTTCAAGCGGGTCAGAAACTTCCCCACCAGCCAGCGTTTCGAACCGCTGCTGCCGGGTTCGCATCTGTATTTTTCCGATACGTGGGCGGCCGGCGATCCGTATCTGACCTGGGGCAATTTCAAGGTCATCGGCCGCGGTCCGTTCATCGCCGGCCTGACCGAGAACTGGGATTCGGACGACGAAAACTGGGAAGGCAAAACCCATGGCGGGCCGCTCGGTGACACGTTCTGGGATACCAAGGTCGAACTGATCCCGGAAGTCATCATCTGCGAGGCCGAGCCGACCGGTTACGCGCGTGCCCCGATCAGCAAGAAACGCGTGTGGTTCGACGCCCGCACCGGCCTGCCGGTGGCGATGGTCACCTACGATCGCAAGGGCGAAATGTTCAAATCGTTCGACGGCGCCTATTCAATCTACGACAACAAGGGCAAGCAGGTCATGGACGGCCAGTATCCCTACTGGTCGTGGACCCACGTCCATGCGCACGATGTGCAGAGCGATCACATGTCGCGACTCAAGCAGGTCAAGTCGATATCCGGTGGCTGGGATTGGTGGGTCCACCGCGGCGTCGAGGTTTACGACGAGTTCCTGACCACGGCATCGTTGCGACGACTGGGGACCTGAGCGCGACAGGAAGGCGCTAGTGACGCGCGACCCGCACGCCACTGGCGCCTGCCAGCCGCACCACGAGGCACCCTTATTCAGCCCCCGGCCTGAGACTCGAGTTCGTCCCAGCGCGTCATGGCCTGGTCGAGCGCGGCGCGTTCACGTTCGAGGTTTTCCAGTACCGGCTGTACCTGCGCGTAGTCGCGTTCGTAAAAGCCGTTGCTGGCGATTTCGTTTTCCAGCGCCTTGATGCGCGCTTCGAGCTGCTCGATTTGAGCCGGTAGTTTGTCGAGCTCATAGCGCAGCTTGTAGCTGAGTTTCGTTGCGGTTCGCGGCGCGGCCGGTGCGGTGCCTGGCGGAGAGCTTGCCGGTGTGGTCGGTGCCCGGGCGCCAGCACGGGTGTCGAGCGGCACGTCGCTGGCCGCCAGCGTGCGGCCATGGCGCAACCAGTCGGAGAATCCACCGGGATAGCTGCGTACTTCGCCGTCGCGTTCAAACACCACCGTGCTCGTAACCACGTTATCGAGGAAGGTTCGATCGTGGCTGACGACAATCAGCGTGCCCTGGTATTCGGCGAGCTGCGCTTCGAGTACTTCCAGGGTCTCGACATCGAGGTCGTTGGTCGGTTCGTCGAGCACCAGCAGGTTCGTCGGGCGGGTAAACAGCCGCGCCAGAATCACGCGATTGCACTCACCGCCGGAGAGGAAGCCAACCGGGGTCATGGCGCGCTTGGCGGAAAACAGAAAGCCGCGCAGGTACCCGACCACGTGCCGGTCCTGGCCGTTGATGGTGACAAAATCGCGACCGTCGCCGACGATATCGGCCACCGTACGCCTGGGATCAAGGTCGCGGCGCATCTGGTCGAAATAACCAAGATTGAGATTCTCACCGCGCTTCAGGGTGCCGGTCTGCGGTTCGAGGTCGCCGAGCAGCAGGCGCAGCAGGGTACTTTTGCCGACGCCGTTATTGCCGATCAGGCCGATGCGATCGCCACGCATGATTTTCAACGACAGGTTCTTGATCACCGGTGTGGCGCCGTAGGCGTAACTCAGGTTGCGCGCCTGGATCACGCGGCGACTCGACTGTTCGCCGTCCTGCACGACAATGCGCGCTTTACCCTCCGGCTTGATGCGCTGGCGATAGGTTTCGCGTAACTGCTCGAGCGCGCGCACGCGGCCTTCATTGCGGGTCCGCCGCGCCTTGATGCCCTGGCGGATCCAGCGTTCCTCTTCGGCCAGCTTCTTGTCGAACAGCGCGTTGTGCCTGCTTTCATCCTCCAGCGTCTGATCTTTGAGCTTCAGGTAGCGCTGATAGTTGCCCGGCCAGCTTTTCAGCTGGCCGCGGTCGATGTCGACGATGCGGGTGGCCAGGGCCTGCAGGAAAGCGCGGTCGTGGGTGATGAACAGGACACTGCCGGGAAACGAACGAACGCGGTTCTCGAGCCACTCGATGGCGTCGAGATCGAGATGGTTGGTGGGTTCGTCGAGGAGCAGGATATCGGGTTTGCTGACCAGCGCGCGGGCCAGGGCGACGCGCCGCTGCCAGCCGCCGGAAAGTTCACCGAGACGCCGTTCGGTCGGCAGCTCGAGGGTGGTGGTCACGGTCGCGACCTGGGTCGCGATGTCCCAGCCGCCGTGAATTTCGATCCGCCGCTGCAGGTTTTCCATGTCGCGCAGCGTACTGGCGTCGTGTTCGCCGGCGGCCACTTCGTGGTAGCGATCGATCAGGGCCTGGTGGGTGGCGAGCCCGGCGGCGACATAGTCGCTGACGCTGATCTCGAGGTCGGTCGGCAGGGTCTGCTCGAGCTGGGCGATGTGGACGTCCGCGCGCCGGCGAACCTCGCCACTGTCCGGCGCCATGGCGCCGCTGATCAGGCGCAGCAGGGTTGATTTACCGGCGCCGTTGCGACCGATCAGACACACCCGCTCGCCGGCCTCGAGGACAAATTCGGCGTTGCGGAAAATAACCTGTTCGCCGAACTCGAGATTGACGTTGTGCAGGGTCAGCAGGGACATCGCGTGCGGCGTCCGCGTACTCGAATACAGCGGATGTTCAGCTCAGCAGCTCGCCGTCGAAAATGACCTTGCGCCAACGCACGATCTCGACGCGCTCAAACACCCCGGCAAGCTGGTACGGATCGTGCGCCGCCAGCGCCTCGGCCTCGCTGCGCAGCTCGGTGTCGAACAGGATCATCCCGCCGCCGCCAAGGCTGCCGTCATCGTCGAGAAATCCGCCGCCGGCCAGGATGCGCGGCAGAAAGGGTGTCAGGTACTCGAGATGGGCGGCGCGCGTCGCCGCGCGCAGCGCCGCGCTGTCCGCTTTGTCGGTGGTTCGAATGAAGTAGGGCATGGCTGCGGCTCAAGGCGTGGTGGCGGGCTTTTCGCTTGCGCTCAGGATCACCACCGGTTCGAGCGGCACGTCGGGCATGTACTGCACTGTGCCGGTCGGAGTCGCGGCGATGGCGTCGACCACCTGCATGCCGTCGACGACGCGACCAAAAACCGCGTAGCCCCAGCCGCGCATGGTTTTGCCGCTGTGGTTGAGGAAGTCGTTGTCCTTCAGATTGATAAAAAACTGCGCGCCGGCGCTGTGCGGGTCCTGGGTGCGGGCCATGGCCAGCGTGCCGCGCAGATTGGTCAGCCCGTTATCGGCCTCGTTGGCGATCGGTTCGCGGGTTTCCTGGCGCGACATGTCGGCACTGAAGCCGCCACCCTGGATCATGAAATCCGGGATCACGCGGTGAAAAATCGTGCCGTCGTAAAACCCCGAGCGCACATAGCGCAGGAAGTTGGCCGCCGACAGCGGGGCGCGCTCGGCATCGAGCTCGACGGTGATCGCGCCGTGACTGGTTTCCAGGATCACTCGGGTCGGCGGTGCAGCGAACGCGCTGAAACTGGCGCTCACGCAGACGAAGGCAATCAGGGCGGTGCGAAACATAGGCGGAACTCCAATACGGGGCAGGGTGTGAACACAGGACGCGAGCGTGTTGCGGTGTGCCGTGCGGCGAGCATTATGCGCGATCGCGGGTAAACACGTATTCTCGTTCACTCGATAGCGCGGGGTTATAGGCATAACCGTCGAGGTCGAAATCGAGCAGTTGACGGGGTTTGCGCACGCGGTGCTGGATCATATACCGGGCCATCTGACCGCGCGCTTTCTTGGCAAAAAAACTCAGGACCTTATAAGTATCGCCCTTGCGCTCTTTGAACACCGGTGTGATCACGGTTGCTTCCAGCAGACGACGATCGACGGCACGAAAATATTCGTTGGAAGCGAGATTGACCAGGTATTCCGTGCCCAGGGCGCGCGCCTGTTCGTTCAAAGCGCGGGTCGGCAGTTCACCCCAGTAACGGTACAGATCGCCGCCGCGCGGGGTTTTCAGCGCGGTACCCATTTCCAGCCGGTGGGCCTGCATGAGATCGAGCGGCCGCAGCAGCCCGTACAGTCCGGACAGGATGCGCAGGTGGCGCTGGGCGTAATCGATGTCGCGCGCTTTCAGCGAACGGGCGTCGAGGCCGGTATAGACGTCGCCCATGAACGCGTGCACCGCCTGACGCGTGGCGCCGGTTTTGTTGTCCAGGGCAAAATCCTGAAAGCGCGCGTGGTTGAGCTCGGCCAGTGCCGGGCTGATATGCATGAGACTGGCGAGCTGCGCGGGCTTTTTTTTGCGCATCGTCCTGACCAGGGTTTCGGTCTGGTCAACAAATTCGGGTTGGGTATGTTTGCGCGTGCGGACCGGGGTTTCGTAGTCGAGTGTTTTTGCGGGCGAAATAACGATGAGCATGCTGGGGTTCCGGCCTTCGTGAGGCGGTATTGTCGTGATTTGGCGCGTCGATGTGAAGGCTTAGGCGATTTATTCGAGCTCGAATTTGTAGCCAATCCCGTAGACGGAGTGGATCAGCGGGCGTTCCGGTTCAATATCGGCGAGTTTACGCCGCAGGTTCTTGACGTGGCTGTCGACCGTGCGATCGGATACCTCGCGAAAATCGTCATAAATCAGGTCCAGCAGCTCATCGCGGCGATAAACGCGGCCCGGGTGACGGGCCAGCGCCTGCACGAGTTTGAATTCGACCGGGGTCAGATCGCAGCGCTGCCCGGCGACCGTGACCCGCATGCGCGCGTCGTCAATTTCGATGACCGGGCGGCTCGCGTCGGTGACCGGCGCCGAGCGTGCACGTCGCAGCACGGCTTTCACCCGCGCCACGACCTCGCGTGGGCTGAACGGTTTGCTGATGTAATCATCCGCGCCTAGCTCGAGGCCGAGCAATCGATCAATTTCTTCGCTGCGCGCGGTCAGCATGATGATCGGTATATCGCTACTGGCGCGCAGTTCGCGACAGATAGCCAGACCATCGACGTGTGGCAGCATGATGTCGAGCAGGATCAAATCGGGATGCTGTTCGACTACCGTAGCCACCACCGCCGCGCCATCGCTGACCACACTCGCCTGCATGCCGGCGGCCGTGATGTAGTCTCGCAGCAGCTCGGCCAGCTTGACCTCGTCTTCGGCGATCAGGATGTGCGCGCTCATGCCTTGCCTGCGAGCGGGACACGCACGATCACGGCCAAGCCGCCGAGCGCGGTTCGCTCGGCTTCGATGTCGCCCCCATGGGCCTCGGCGATGCGTTTGCAGATCGCAAGCCCGAGGCCGGAACCGCCGTGGTCACGATGGCGCGATTGTTCGCCACGGGTCAGTGGTTCGAACAGATCCGCGAACTGCTCGTCCGCCACCCCCGGTCCGCTGTCTTCCACGCGCAGTTCGGCAACGCGTTCGATGCTGCGGACGACGATGCGTACCGTTCCCGGTGATGCCACGTAGCGGCAGCAGTTCTCCAGCAGGTTATCCAGCAACTGCGACAGGCGCTGCGCGTCGGCGAGGATATTTACGCTATCGTCGAGATCACTTTCGCACTTGAGACCGGCTTCAGCGAAGCGGTGGCTGAAGCGCTGCACGGTTGCGCGCGCGACAGCGGCCGGCGCGCACGGCAGGAACTCGTATTCGAGCGCGCCGATGTCGGCCCGCGCGAGATGATAGAGGTCGTCGATGAGCTGCTGCAGGCGCCGGGTTTCCTGGTCCAGGGAGCCGAGCAACCTGGCGTCGTTGCCGCGGATGCCGTCATGCACGGCTTCGATTTCGGCGCGCATGACCGCCAGCGGCGTGCGCAGTTCGTGCGATACGTCAGCGAACCAGCGCCGCCGGGTTGATTCGTGGCTCTCAAGGGAGCGCGCCAGAACGTTGAAGTCGTCGGCCAGCTGCCCGATTTCATCGCTGCCCATGGGCGGTAACCGCAATTCGAACTGTCCTCCGGCCAGCGCGCGCGCGCCGTCGCCGATCGCGGCAATCGGCGCAGCCAGGCGCCGCGCCGTGTAGTAGGCAACCAATACCGACAGCAGGCAGGCGACCGCGGCTCCGATCGACAATACCTGGAGTTGATTTCTGGCGAAGCGCGCCTCCGGTGGCGTTGGCCTGCGCGCGAACGGCGGCAGCCCGACCCAGCCGACGGTCCGCCCGCGGTTCGTGATCGGCAGCGCGTGCGCGGTTTGTGTGAACGGGGCGCTGCCGGTGACCGGCTGCTGCTCAGCATCGTAGAGTGTGAAACCTTGTCGCCGGTGGCGGGGTGGCCGCCGGCCACTGACAATGAAGTCGGGATCCGAACGCGCCACGAACTGGCGCAAGGCACGGCGCTGACCACGGAACAGATCCCAGTCGCCGTGTTCTTCGTAGTGTTCGCTGAGTTGTTCGGCGAGACTGCGCAAATGCTGTACGCGTTGTTCATCGATGAAGCGGGTAAAGTTTCGGTGCAGGTACCAATGGCTGGTCACACCGAACAGCGCGATGCTCGCCAGGCTAGTGATGACCATGACGCAGAACAATTTGTGGAACAGGCGGATGCGCATTGCGCGCGTCTCCGGTATGAATAAGATAGCGCAATCCTGGGACATGCACGTCATGCAGATCAAGCTAAATCCATAATCTGCCGAGGACCTGCACATTGTCTCCACTTTGTCGGCCATACGGTTCGCCAGGCTTCATAATCACTACGCAATGTGCGCTCATGATCGGCTGCCATGAGCGGCGTCACAGTGACTTCGCTACTTTGAAAAATGACTGGAGAAGCAAAATGAGTACGTACAAGAATCTGGGTCTGGTAACTCTTATCGTAACCACCGCCATGTTTGCGTTGCCCGCCGTGGCCGGAGGTCACGAGCGCGGCAAGCATGGTGACGGCAAGGCGCATATGCAGCGCATGGCCGATGAGCTGGATCTCAACGACACGCAACGCGAGCAGATAAAGGCGTTGCACGCCGCCCACCGCGCGAGCAAGGATTCACGGCGCGAGGCGAGGATGGCGGTGCGCAAAAAGATGCAGGCGCTGGTCGCGGCGGACACGTTTGACGAGGGCGCCGCGCGCGCGCTTGCCGCCGAACAGAGCGCCGCGATCACCGATATGATGGTTGAACGGGCCCGCCACCATCACCAGGTGCGCAAGTTGCTGACTCCGGAACAGCGTGAAAAATTTGACGCCAGCCACCGCGGCGGCCGGCACCACAAGCCTGAATCAGGTCCTATGTAACTACCACTGGGCCGGGATCATGAACATCGCCGCGCTGCATACCAGGAAACACACCACCGCGACGAGGAACGTGTAACCGACAAAATCGCCAAAGCGCAGGCGCGTGACGGCGAGGATCGGAATGGCGAAGAACGGCTGGATCAGATTGGTCGTTGAATCGCCGTAGGCATAGGCGAGCAGCACGGTGACGACGGAGACATCGAGCTGCTCGCCGGCCGGGATCAGAAACGGCGCTTCGATCATCCACTTCGATCCGGCCGAGGGCACGAACAGGTTCATGATCCCGGAATAGACGTAGACCACCCAGGGGTAGGTCGCGGTACTCCGCCCGAGTATCCCGCCGGCGACGTCAAACCACTCGAAGTATCGGCAAACAGTCCACATCAGGAAGTAAACGACACCCGCCGCAAACGGCAGCCTCTCCTCCCGCAGACCAACGTGAATCAGCCAGAAGGCGAACAGGATCATCGCCCCGTTGGCAAGCACCGCGGGCACCCAGGCAATCGTCTCCGTTCGATCGGACGCAGCGGCGACAAACGGAATGTTTAGACACGCGATGAATCCGATGCCAAGCATCCACGCGAGCGGCAACCACTGCCTGCTCATGACTTCGCGGGCAACCAGCAGGTCAGGCCGGCCCAGAGCGGCGAAGCGATACCTCAGGCCCTGGTACAGGGGAATCGAGAAGCTGGCTGCCAGCGCGATCACCAGTGCAACCACGAAGCCCTCGACTTGATCCGCGTACTCCATGATCCCCTCGCAGATCTCGTGGAAGCTGAGCACGGCCGTCGTGCCGCCGAACAACAGCGTGCCCCAGAACCGGTAGGGAATGGCGAGCCGACTGCCGAGCGGATGGACTCGGCGATCATAACGAGCAACACCCCCGCTGCCGCAATGAAGTGGATCGTGCTCTCTTCCCAGTGCCAGGCGATCGGTTGCAGGATGATCCACCATGCCAACAGTGGCGCGTAGAACAGGATGCCCCATGGTGTACGGCGGCGGTAGCTCCAGAGAAACCCGGCCGCCACGACTGGCAAAACCCAATAGGCGGCATTGGGCAGCCACTGCCACCGCCACCAGAAGAACGGGGCACCGTAGAACGGGTAGCCCAGCACTTCGAGTCCCGCCCACGTGCTGGCGACAGCAATGAGAAGCAGATGCAGGGCGAGGGAGTCCAGCAAAGATGCCAGGGGCAGCACGCCCAAGGCCCACCACCAGGGCATCGGGATAGTGGGCAGAGAGCCGAAATGTCTCGCCGATGAGAAAGATGCCGCCCCCGTAGAAGAGGCAGCCCACAAAGAATGCTGCCTCACTGAGGCGGCTCGCCTTGCGGCCGTACCGAAGGTAGAACCCTGCAGCGTTCGCGGCTGCAACTGCTGCGAGAACGAGTGCCGTTCTGAAAAGATCGGGTAGATCGTTCCAGTAGTACGTAGCCAGCAGGATCGCCGACAGTCCCATCAGGAACAGGGCAATCGAGACGAGTGCGAGCAGGAACCAGGGCCCTTGCGATCGGCGACGTGCTCTTCGGTCTCGTACAGGTCGAGGATCTTGCTCGATAGGTCGTCATCCGCCAGGCCCTCTTCACGCCACAGCTCAAGCTGCTCGCCGAGCCACTTTCGCTGGTCGCGGCTGATCTGGCGTCTCTGCGACATTAGCAGACCTTAATGGGATCGCTGGTTTCGGGGCCTTGGCCATCAATCTAGCTGATATTGCGCCGCCACGGCGGGCGTGCTCTGATGAACGCAGGCACCGGCTGGCAGCGTAGTTCCAGCGCAGCCTGCCTGCACTCCTCAACCGCAACAAGTCCGAGGAGCAACCCATGTGCCTGAGTGAATTCCTGCACAAGCTGCGAGAATGCACGATGTAACATCGTCGCCTGCTTTACGCTTCTCTACTCACTCTCAGCGGAGACCAGCGACATGATTCCCGTCGAACGACGAACCTCGTGGTACTGGGAGGCCGAACTCGACCGAAACCCGTGTGATCGGTACAACAACGCCGAATTGACGCTCGTTCTGCGTCTGTTCCTGGAGAAGATCGAGCCGGCCGGCATCTCAGGAACCTTCACCGACGCTGACGGCGTCCGCCGAAACATAGTCAGGTGGGGCAAACTCTGGGACACTTGGCCTCAGCAATTTAAGCAGAAGGCGGAGGCATTCTGGAGCGACCATCTTTGTCTGAAGGCTCCGGCACCAAATCAATCGTCTACCCAGGCCGAGAAATACGACTTCATGGATAGGAGCGTCACCTACAGGCCTAATATCAAGTGCCGCTTCAAGATCGAGCTCGTTTCGTCGCCGTCTGCGGCACACACGACAATCAAGGTTGTCCGCCTCGATCCGACCGAGACTTCATTCCGCTCGGGCTGTACAACCACCGCGACATCATCAACCCTGAAGAGGCCAGTCAGATGTCGATGGTACGCAACGAGCTGACCTACGCCCACGAGGTGGGCCACGCCATCGGCCTGCCTCACGTCGGCGCGCTCGGGCGGGCCGGTCACGCTCACGGATTGGGCCTGCACGTTGAACCGCTTCTTCGGAGGGAACACGAACCACGACTGGTGCTACGGCGTGACCGACGACGAAAAGAACGATGTGATGGGCGGTGGAGATCAACTCCATGAGAGTGGCACGCTCAGGCATGGCAGGAGGCTATGCAACTCTTTTCGGGGTTCGTTCCATCGCTGTGGGTGCCGGCGATGCGAGAGCACTACCCGCGCGTACGATGAAATGATCAAGGAATCTGGCACACGACGAGACCGACCAGAGGATAGGCCGCCGCAGAATGGGGTGGGAACCGGTTTTGCGTGCGTTGCCAGCCAGCCTGTACGCTCGTGCAAGATCACCGCGTCCCGCCCGTCATCGCATGCTGTGTCCGTTGACGCCACTCCTCATAGGCGAAACTGCGTCATTTCTCGAAATCCACAGACGTCTGTGGAATCTCATCCAGAGCCAGTCACGGTTCGGTGCCCATGAAAAACTCTATGGCGGTGTACAGGCTCGCTTCTTGATTTATCAGGTAGACCACGAGGCAGAGCCGATGCATCCCGTGGTTGCACCGCCGTCCACACAAGGAGCCACCCCATGAGAAGCCATCGAATCGCTGCCGCGTTGCTCGTATTCGCCGTCGCCTCACTTGGTGCAGCTTCCCTCGCCCGAGCCGCCAAGATCTACATCGACGATGACAGCTATGCTGCAATCGCCTACTCGCCTTCGACGCAGGCCTACGGCTACGCCTACAACTACGGTAGTCGTTGTGCCGCCGAGCAAGCGGCTCTTCGCAGGTGCAACAAGAGTGACGCCCGCATCGTCACCTGGGTCAACTGGGGATTCTGTGCCTTGGCCATCGGCGACGACGGAAGGAAGCAATGC